>JAGLBD010000032.1 GCA_018260425.1 Pseudogulbenkiania sp.
GTTGCTCCGGTGGTTGCTGCCCCGGTTGATCTGGGTGGTCTGGTCATGGTCAACACCAAGGCGGTTGTCGAGGCTGCTCCGGTGGTTGAGCCGGTTGTTCCGGCTGGCCCGCGTCGTCGTGACGTGACTCGCCAGGCGGGTGACGTCGCTGTTGAAGCGGCTCCGCTGCAGCAAGTGGAAACGCGTCGCGGCGAGTAAGCGGTTAAGGTGGTCGACCATCTGCAAAAAAATCGTGCAGGTGGTTGACAACCGCTGATTACTCCCCTAAAATAGCTTTCTCTTTCGGCAATTCCCTGATAGCTCAGTTGGTAGAGCGACGGACTGTTAATCCGCAGGTCGCAGGTTCGAGCCCTGCTCGGGGAGCCAAGATTTAGACCCGTGAACACCACAGTGTTCACGGGTCATTTCGTTTGTGCGGATGAATTTTCCTTCAGTCGTTATCTCTCCATCACTTTTCCGAAACCATGACTTGACGGAAATGCATTGCAAATTCGTCGCGATGGCCTGAATCCGTTATTGTTACCTTTCTTCGCTAAGCTGCCACAGCCCATATTGTTCATCGCCGTCATGGCACGGCAGGGTGGCATCGACAAGTCCGCCCGGCACCGAGCAGACGCTCAGCGTGGTCGACGTATTCAGGGACAGGGAGAGCGTCGTGGCAAGGTCGGCGGTACTTGGCAGGACCGCTATTTTCGCCATGAGGGCCGGGTCGAAACCGGCTGCATGGAACTTGAGCCAGCTTTCCTTGATGGTCCACCATGCTCTGAAGCATCGTTCTGCCGCCTCATCATTCAGGGTATCAAGGAGCGCCTGCTGCTGTTCGTTGCATACCCACTGAGCCATCGCGCGGATCGCACGCCCTTGAGCGTATTGTTCTATATCGACACCCACCGGGTGGGTGGCAATCGCACAGGCGGCCCAGTCAGGGCTGTGGCTGAGGGAAAGAAACAGGTGGTCGACCGACAGCGACGGTGGTGACCCCGGCTGAGAGCCTATCGTTATCGTCCCGGGATGTTCATTCATGAGCATGGACAAGCGCTTTCTGGCCAGCCAACGGGCGGCCAGAAACTGTGTCCGACGGCGAGGCCGGCTGATGGAAGATAGCCGGTTGCGCTCTTCTTCCCCCAGCCAGGCCTCTGCCTGAGCCATGTCCTCCCCGGATAACGATGCGAGGGGGACGGCGTCAATCAGCAGCATCGCTCACGAATTGATAGTGGCGTAAGTGCCTTTGAGCGCCGCGCCGGTAATGAATGCACCGGCATGACACTCGATCGTGGTGTCGTTCTTGACCTCATTTTTCTTGTAATAGCTCGCCAGGTGGATCACGGCATTGGCTCCCCGTTTCTTGGCCGAGTTCTGAAAAGCGATCAGGGCGCTCAAAATCGACCAGCGGCAGCCAAATTCATCACTCTTGTTGAAGCCGTTGGTTTTTTGATTGGAAACATCGGTATCCAGCTCCTTGAGGATCTTCGGTGTTTTCTGGCCGGCCAGATAGAATTTTACCGAGCCATCCAGTTTGTCTTTGGCTTCCGGCATGGACAGAACATCCTGTAGCGGGATCTGCAAGATCGTGTCTCTGGCGATGGCAGGGCTGGCAAGCAAAGCCAGAGCGAGCAGAGGGGCTGCGTATTTCATCTTTATCTTCCTTGGGTGAATTCAAACACGGTCATACAGCGTGTGATCAGTGGCGCCAACGGCGGAAAATCAATGAGGTATTGATTCCGCCGAAGGCAAAGTTGTTGCTCATCACCAGATCGGTTTCGATGTTTCTTCCCGCTCCGGTCAGGTAATCCAGTTCGGCGCAGCGAGGGTCCAGCCCGGTCAGATTGAGTGTCGGGGCAAACCAGCCTTCACGCATCATCTCGATGGTCATCCACGCCTCCAATGCTCCGCACGCGCCCAGCGTGTGTCCCATATAGCTTTTCAGTGAAGAAAGCGGGGTGGCGTTGCCGAAGATGGCGTGCGTGGCATGGGACTCGGCAATGTCGCCCTGGTCGGTTGCGGTTCCGTGGGCATTGACGTAACCGATCTGTGCCGGATCCAGCTTTGCATTGTCGAGGGCCAGTCGCATGGCCTCGGCCATGGTGGCGGCGTTGGGGTGTGTGACGTGTTGTCCGTCGCTGTTGGTGCCGAAGGCAACGACCTCGGCAAGAATCGTGGCGTTGCGCGCAAGAGCGTGTTCGAGTTCTTCGAGTACCAGGGTGCAGGCGCCTTCGCCCAGCACCAGACCATCGCGCTGCTTGTCGAACGGGCGGGGAGTCAGCTCGGGGGTGGTGTTGTGCTCGACACTGGTGGCAAACAAGGTATCGAAGATGGCGGCCTGAGTCGGGTCGAGTTCTTCTGCGCCACCGGCCACCATGGCGATTTGACGGCCGCTTTGAATGGCTTCGAAGGCGTAGCCGATGCCCTGGCTGCCTGAGGTGCAGGCGCTGGAGGTGGTAATCACTCTTCCGGTAATGCCGAAAAATACCCCGATGTTCACCGGAGCCGTATGCGACATCATGCGGATATAGGTGTTGGCATTGATGCCCTCGATACTCTTGCACATCAGCATGCGGCCAAAATCGCCGATATTGGCCGGGCAGCCGGAGGACGAGCCATACGAGATGCCGAGCTTGCCGCTGGTGACCAGTGGATGACCGGCGAGTCCGGCATCTTCCAGCGCCAATTCGGTCGCTCGTACCGCCATGAGAGCGACCCGTCCCATGCTGCGGGTGGTCTTGCGATTGTAATGGGCGGGCAGCTCGAACGGGGCAGCCGGTGCACCCACCTGCGTTCCCAGACCTTCGTAGTCGGCCCAGGCGGGCATGATCTGTACGGCATTGCGACCGGCGCGCAAACGGGCCAGCACCGTTGTCCAGTCATGTCCCAGGGGGCTGATGGCGCTCGCCCCGGTGATAACGACTCGTTTCATCCGACCATGCCTCCATTGACGGAAATCACTTGTCTCGTGATATAGCCTGCATCCGGGCTCATCAGAAAACTTACCGTAGCGGCCACTTCCTGCGGCGTACCGACACGTTTGGCCGGGATGATTTTCAGAGCTTCTTCGACAATGTGCTCGTCCATCATCTCGGTATCGATCAGACCGGGAGCCACGCAGTTGACCGTGATGGCGCGGCTGGCCAGTTCGACGGCCAGGGCTTTGCTGGCGCCGATAACGCCGGCTTTGGCCGCACTGTAGTTGACCTGTCCACGGTTGCCCATTAGCCCGGAGACCGAGGACAGCGTCACGATCCGTCCCGGTTTGCGCCGGCGGACCATCGGCATGGTCAGGGGGTGGAGCACATTGTAGAAACTGTTGAGATCGGTACCGACCACCAGATCCCAGTCTTCGCCGGGCATCGCCACAAATGCGTTATCCCGGGCGATTCCGGCATTGCACACTACACCGTAGTAGCAGCCGTGACGTTCGATATCGTCGAGCAGGACGTGTGACGTCGTCTCGCGGTCATTGACATCGAATTGAAGTACACGGGCATTGGCGCCAAGCGCGTGAATCTCGCTGGCTACGGCTTCGGCAAGTTCGATGCGCTGCCGGCAGTGCAGCACCACATCGTAGCCATCTCTTGCAAGACGCAGGGCGATGGCACGACCGATGCCTCGACTGGATCCTGTCACCAGAATAGTCTTGTCGTTCATTGGGCTGAATCCTTGATGAATTGATGGGTATCGGAAGGTTCGAAGACCTTGAGTTGAGCGGTCGCCAGGCACTGGCCGTCCTGCTCGATGCGGCAGGCAAATTGTCCCAGGCCATTGTCGGCGATGAATTGGGCTTCGACGTGCACGGTCAGGGTCGTGTCGGTCACAAAGACCGGAACGTGTGCCACATACTGACGGGTGCCCAGCAAAAAACCGATGCGGGGCGGCCGGTGGTTTTTTTTGCCTTGCCAGCCGGCCCAGGCCGCAATGGCCTGGGCCATGTATTCAATTCCCACCCAGCTGCCGACACTGTCTTCCCGGTAAAAAAGGTCATCGGTTTTGGGCGTGACCTCCGCGACGAGATGGGTGTCATCGACCGAAATGATGTGATCAAGCAGGGACATATCGCCTGCATGCGGCACCAGTGACGCTACCGTCAACACTGTCATTACGCTTTCTCCAGAATCAGAGTGGCATTACTGCCGCCGAATGCGAACGAATTGCTCAGCACGCGCCGGATCGGCCGGAGGGCAACATCGCCTTCTTTCACCAGGTTCAAGGCCGGCAACGTGTCGTCGGCGTGTCCATCCCACCGGTGCACCGGCAGCAGGTTGTCAGGGTTGCCGTGCAGGGTTAGCCAGCCGATGGCGGCTTCCAGCGCACCGGCCGCGCCCAGCGTATGCCCGGTCAGTCCCTTGGTGGAACTGGCCGGGATTTGCCCGCCGAAAATCCGGTGGACGGCACGGCTTTCCATGGCATCGTTCTGCGGCGTTGCCGTGCCGTGAAGGTTGATGTAATCAATCTGATACGCGAGCAGGTTTGCACGGTCCAGTGCGAGTTGCATGGCGCGCACGGCACCGTCACCGGTGGGGTCCGGTGCCGAGATATGATGGGCATCGGCCGTTTCTCCCCATCCGCTCAGACGAACCGGGCCGGGTTCGCGCGTCATCACGAACAGTGCTGCAGCTTCGCCGATGTGAATGCCGTCGCGGTTGCGGCTCAACGGATTGCAGCCGGTGGCGCTGACCGAGTCCAGTGCGGCAAAACCGGCAACGGTAAAACGGCACAGCGAATCCACGCCGCCGGTGATAACGGCGTCGCACTGCCCGCCAAGCAAGAAGCGCGCGGCACTGGCCAACGACTTGGCGCTGGACGAGCACGCCGTGGAAATCACCATGGCAGGGCCGCGTGTGCCAAGCTCGCGGGCCAGCAAGGCGGCCGGGGAGCCCAGTTCCTGTTGTGCGGGGTGGAAGGTGTCGGGGAGTTCTCCGGTCTGTTGCCGGTGCAGAAAGGCCTTTTCGCTCTCGCCGATGCCGGAGGTGCTGGTGCCGAGGATGATGCCGATACGGTCAGCGCCAAAACGGGCAATGACTTCATCGACGGCCGGTCGTATGTCGGCAAGTGCGGCAAGCAGCAAGGCATTGTTGCGGCTGCGCAGTGGCAGGGGCAGGCCGGACAGGTCGGGCAAGGGCTCATCGACCGGTGCGACGGGCCATGAGGCCCCGGATGGCAGGCGCATTAACTGGCGGTGGCTGTGGTAGTGCGGAGCAAAGAGGGCATGTCGCACGGCCGCATGGCCGCGCCCGGCGCTGCAGATGATGCCCAGATGGTTAAGATAGATTTCAGTCGTCATTTAGCCTTGCCTTACGTCAGGGTTGCACGACAGAGTCGATCTGCAATCGGTAACCCTCGCGCAAATTACGCAACTCGCAATGTCCATCCCAGAGTACCGGAGACGTGCAGGTGCGCTGGATCATCGCCTGATCCTTCCAGCGCAAGGTTCGCACGCCTTGGGCCTCTTCCAGTGTCCAGGGCACCGGCAAGGAGCGGACCAGCGCTTCCCGGGGCCAATAGGTAAACTGGATATCGCGCAGAATGCGGTCTTCCTTGACCGAGGATGGCAGCAGGGCACTTCGTTGGCTTTGCAGCGTTTTACCATCCCAGTTCAGGGTCAACAGCCGCTGGCCCATGGCCATGCCGGCGAGCCTGACACTGGTCGTATCCAGTTCCAGCAGGATATCCAGTGCTGGCGACATCTCGCCACGTGCTGGATCCAGTGGGCCGGCCCGTAGCTGTTGGGCAAGGGTGAGCGTCCCGGCGAAGCTGTCTGGCGGCAGAGGGCGCAGCGGGAGAGTGTTGTCCCCGGGTGCGCTACACGCGGTTAGCAGCAAGGCGATCATCATGGCGGGAAGTGCCGTCGTGCGCATCCGGGTCAGACCTCGCAGCGGGTAAATTCGAGCAGGGAATGGCAGTAACCGATTCCGTCGCGTTGTGCCGTCACTGTCAAACCCGCTTCCCGGCACAGCCGGATGTAGTCATCGGCACGGTATACCTTGCTATTGCCGCTGGCGATCGCCGTAAAGTAAGGCGAGGTATTGATCAGGCAATAGGCGGCAATATCGTACTTTTGCCGGTCCCAGAAGGTGTCCATGATGATGAGTCGGCCACCGGAACGCAGCGCCTTGGTCGCCCGTTCCAGAATGCTGGCGATAACCGCTTCGCTGAAGCAGGAGAGGAATTGGCTCATCCAGATCACGTCCATGTCAGCAGGAAACGGCTGGGCCGGATCAAGCATGTCCACCGGATGCAGCGTTGCCCGGGAGCGCAGTCCCCGCTCTTCGAGGGTGGTGTCGATCACTGCAAGCTGCCCGGGAAGGTCGACCAGATGCAGTTCCACGTGCGGGTCGAATTCCAGTGCGGCGAGGCAGAACTTGCCGGTATTGGCGCCAATGTCCATCAACCGCCGGGGGCGACTGGAAAAAACCTCGGGAAGCACTTCCGGGAAGGACGTGTCGGAATAATGGTGATCGAAGCGTAGCCAGCTGCTGCGTGCCGGCTCGGGGAAATGTGCCAAACCCTGATAGAGGGTTTCCCATGGTCCGATCGCAGCCAGTCCATGCGGTGCCTGTTCGTCCAGTGAACGATCCAGGTCAAACAGGCCCTGGTAGCAAACGTCATGCATGAAGTCCATATTGATCTGACTGATGGAGTCCGTCAGCAGAATGTAACCCGCCTTGTTCAACACATAATGGTCATTGTGCAAGTCGATGACGCCGGCAGACAGGCAGGTCTCCAGCACGACGGTCAGGGCATAGCGTGTCCAGCGCCCCGTCGCCGCGAGTTCATCGATAGGCCGGCCGGTTTCGCCCGCGTCGGCAAGCTCTTGCAACATGCCACGTTTCCAGGCGTAGCGAACGCATTGGAACACAATGGGGCCAAAGGCGATTTTCTGGACGTCGAAGCGTGCGTCCATCGCTGTCTGGCGTGAGGGGGCAAAGCTTTTGTCTTGCATGATGCCGTATTCCATTGTTATCGCGAGTGATTGGAAGGAGGGGGTGGCATAAAAAACGGGTTGAGCCACCAGGCAAGGCTGATGCCCAGCAACATGGTCAAACCGAACGCCGAGAGCGCTGGCGTTGCGGACAGCGCCAGCAGGCCGAAGGCCAGCAGGGTGCCGGCAGCCGCCAGGGTCACCGACAAAAAGGCCCGGTGCTTGTTCTCTCCGGTTTCTGCCAACAGAAATACCCCGTAGTCGACCCCCATGCCCAGAATCAGCAACAGCGCCAGGATGTTGAAGAGCTGTATCGGATGGCCGGTCACGGCCAGCAGTGCAATGGTCAGCAGACTGGCCAGCGCGGTCGGTAGCAGGGCGCGCCAGGCCTGACGGCCAAAGTGCCACCAGAGCATGCCGAATACCAGGGCATAACTCAGGACAATCACCCCGCTCATCAACTGGCGGTAATGCGCCAGCAACGCTGAAATCTCGGCGACTTTGTCAATGAAGCGCACCCCAGGCTCCTGAGCCAGCGTATGCAGGGCTGGAAGCTTGGCCGGGTTGTCCAGACCGCGCAGCATGACGATGCTGGCGTACTGCTTGCCCAATTTGCCCAGCCACTGCGCCCGTAGCGGTTCGGAGACCGGTGACGCCAGCCACGAGTCGATGGACAGCGGTTGGCAGGTCCGGGTGACCCGGGGTTGTTCCGTCTCGCCAAGCTGCCGGTTGACCTGATCCACAACCCCGCCCGGGGCGTAGATCGTCTGTTCGAGTTTCGCGAAATTGGCGCATTGGCGGCGGGCAGACGGTACCCAGTCCGACACGGATTGCACCCCTTTGATCTCACCGGCCACCAGCAAGGGTGCCAGCCGCGACTTGAGTGCTTCTTCGCGTTGCAGGACGAGTTCGGGACTGGCCCCTTCTATCAGAAAAAACTGCCCAGGGCTCGGCATATCCAGTAATTGCCCGACTTGCCGCTGTTCCTGTATGAGCCGGGGGGAGGCGTTCTGCAGCAGACGAATGTCGTCATTGGTCTTGATCGAGAACAGCCCGGCAAGCAGTATGAGGAGACAAGCCGCTCCGGCCAGCAGGGCGTTGCGTCGCCGGGTCATGTCCGGCCATAGCGTGTAAAGCCCGCCGATGCGGTGCGCGAAGCGATTGAACGGCAGTGTGCCGGCATCGACATACGGCAGGCACAGCAAAACGGTCAGGAACGCGGCCAGCAAACCGCTGACCGAAAAGACCGCCATTTGCATCAAGCCCGGGAAAGGCGTCAGGGCCAGCAAGGCATAGCCAATGGCCGTGGTCATGAAGGCAAGACACATGACGCCCCGTTGCTGGCGTAGCATGGCCCAGCGCTCGGAGGCGGGGCGACCCAGCCGGTAGGCGTAATAGTTGTTGCCGTAGTTCTCGGCGACACCGATCAGACTGGCCCCGAATACCAGCGTAATCAAGTGCAGTTTGCCGAACAGCAGCGCCGTTACAGTGATGGCCGTGCCAAGACCGGCAAACAGCGACACTGTCACCAGCAGCCGCGGTCGCAGGCCATTGAAGGCCAGTACGGTGAGCAGGATGATGCCGAGCAATGAACCGGCACCAATGGTATGGACTTCATGTTGGGCCTGACTGGCGGCAGCGGCGGCAAACAAGGGAATGCCGGCCGTGACGATGTCGACATCCGGCGCGTGGCGGCGCACCTCCCGGGCCGTCTGGTCCAGTAGCGGGGACAGGTTGCCGCTGACAGAAAATGCCGGGCTGTTCTGTTCAAGCATGATCAGTGCGTAGCTGCGGGTCGGTGTACTCAGGCTGAGTCGCTCGTCCACGACCCGGATACGGCTTTGCCCGGCTCGCTCTCCCAGCCACTGACCAAACAGATTGAGCGGGTCCTCTTGCCAGCGACCGAGTCGGGGCATGCCCATCGGCTGATACAGTCCGGCCAAGGCACGTTGCGCCAGGGCCGGGGTGCTTTCGCGGCCAAGCATGTCGACTTGCGCGCTGGTCAGTAACTGCTGCCGATAGGGTGAGTAGAAATCAATCCAGCCGGCACTTTCCTGATCGGTGACGGTGTAGCGCAGCGTGACCGGGGCACCACTGCGCGCCAGCGCCGCGGCATAACGGTCGCCAGCGTCCCGGGCCTCGCTCCAGCGCGGCGCACCGACCAAGACCACGATACGCCGGGCGGCCGAGTCGGCCAGTTTGCGGGTTGCGTCACGGACCTGCGTGTCGCGGGAGTCCTGCGGCAGCATGGCCAGAATGTCGGTTTCCAGTCGATAGTGTCCGCCCAGCCAGTACCAGCCATTGAAGACCGTTACCGCGATCATCAGGCAAAACCAGAGTGCGGCCAGCCAGGCGTGCCGTGCGCCATGGAGTCGGGAATCAGTCAAAGCGCTTCTCTTCTTCGCGGCTCAGGCGCGGGGCCGTGCCGTCCTGTGGCGAAAAGGTGATACGGGTACGGTCGCCATTGCTTTCGTCGATGCGGATACTGCGGACGAATTGATCCCCGGACAGTTCGACATGCTGCATCACCCGCATCAGTGCCGTCTGTTTCGGAGTCAATTGCAGGGTCCATGTCCGGCCGCTGAGCTTGCCTTCGACACGGAAGTGATTGGCTAGCGTATCCAGATTGCCGTTCAGCAGGGAAAACATCAATTCGGTGATGACCCTGACGGTCGGCTCTTTACCGGCATTCAATTGAAAGGAAACGTTGCCGTTCTGGGTGGCGACGATATCGTTGCGCGTCAGTTTGAGCTGGCTGGCAAAAGGTCGCTGGGTGTCCCACAGCACCCCTTTGTCCTGGGCCACCAGAAAGCGCCCCTGGGAACGCAGGGGTTTGGCGAAGCCGCTGACGTCCTTGGTTTGCTCGAAACCACCGCGGATCACCGCGGGGCGCGCCATGCGGGCCGCAATGCTGTCCAGCGGCTCTGCCGCGGGCACACTCTGGGAGAGTGCCAGCAGGGCCACACTGCAAAAAACGTGTTTCATCAGACAAAAACTCCCAGTTTTTCGTGCAGCACGGGCGGGGTGACATACTGCATTTCCATCGTTTTCATATCGACGGCCACCTGCGTGGTGTAGGCCTTGTTGATCTTGTGGCCGGTTTCGGCATCGAAAATCAGGTACTCGATCTTCAGCCGGCACTCCCATTCGACGATGCGGGCGTCGATACGGATGCGCTGACCGAAGCGGATCGGCTGGATAAACTTGAGGTGCATGTCCACCACGGGCCAGGCATAGCCCGATGCTTTCATTTGCGGATAGTTGTAGTCGAACCGCTCCAGCAACTCGCATCGAGCCAGTTCCAGATACTTGACGTAGTTGCCATGCCAGACGATATCCATCGGGTCAAGGTCATGAAAGGCTGGCGACAGCTCGTAGCTGCAGGACAGGTCAGGCTGCATACAGGGTCCAGTCACGTTGCCGGATCGCGGTGATCAAGTGTTGCAGCTCGTGATCCAGTGCCCGGTCCTCGACGACGAGCGGGATACGGCGTGCCAGGTCCTCGAGCATTGCCGTCAAGCCCGGAGCCATCGGCAAGCTGCCTTGCACGGCCATGCGCAAGCCGGCGGCCTGACGGGCGGTGATCAACACGGCCGCCAGTACCTGCTCGGTCAATTCGAGCACGCGCAGCGCATCGCGGGCGGCAATGGTGCCCATGCTGACCTTGTCCTGATTGTGGCACTCGGTTGACCGGGAAAACACCGAGGCCGGCATGGTCAGTTTCAAGGCCTCGGCCGTCCAGGCCGACACGCTGATCTGTAGTGCCTTGAGGCCGTGATTGATGGCCGCGCGGTGACCTTCCGCTCCGGAAAGGTTGCGCGGCAGTCCATTATTGAAGCGGGTATCGACCAGTTGGGCCATCTGTCGGTCCAGCAAGTCGGCCAGATTGGCAACAGCATTTTTCAGGCTGTCCATGGCAAAGGCGATATGGCCGCCATAAAAGTGGCCACCATGAAGAATCTGTTCGCGCTCGGCATCGACAATCGGGTTGTCATTGGCGCTGTTGAGCTCGTTTTCAATCAGGCTGCGCAGAAAGGGCAAGGCATCTTCCAGAACGCCGATCACATGCGGTGCACAGCGAAACGAGTAGCGATCCTGAAGACGGCTATCGTTGCGCGAGGGGGTTTCCGTGGCGAGGTCCTGCCGCAGGCGTGCCGCGATGCGTTGCTGGCCCGGATGCGGTTTGACATCAAACAGGGCTTTGTCGAAATGGTGGGCATTGCCCGCCGCGGCAACGACATTCAGTGCCGTCAGGCGGGTCGACAGGCGTGAGGCGTAGTCGGCGCGTTGCCAGGCAAGGCAGGCCAGCGCGGTCATCACCGCCGTGCCGTTCATGATGGCGAGTCCTTCCTTGGGGCGCAGCCGCAGCGGGGCGCGGCCGATGGCCTGCAAGGCGTCCGCGGCGTTGCAGAGTTCGCCCCGGAACAGCACGGTGCGCTCACCGCAGAGGGCTGCCGCGACATACGACAAGGGGGTCAGATCACCACTGGCGCCGACGGAGCCCTCGGCCGGAATGCGCGGGAGAATATCATGTTCCAGCAGGGCAGCGAGTTGTTCCAGCAGGCCAAGGCTGACCCCCGAAACCCCGCGGCACAACGAGGCCAGCCGGGTGGCCAGAACCGCCCGTGTTTCCTCCGGGGTGAGGAATCGCCCGGCGCCGCAACCGTGGTAAGTGTACAGATGGTGCGGGAGTTCGCCGATCAGGTCGGGGGGAATGACCACCGTGCAGGAGTCGCCGTAACCGGTGGTGACACCGTAAATGACACCATCTTCGGCCAGAATCTGGTCAATCAGTTGGCTGCCACGTGCAATGCGTTCACGAAAGGCCGGGTCGTCGGAGAGGCGGACGGTTTTCTCGCGGCGGGTCACGGCATTGATGTCTTCCAGTGTCAGCCAGCTACCGTCGAAATACAGGATATCAGGGGTGTTCATGCGTCTTTTCATCATCCCAAAACGGGAAAAAGTTAAACCAGTCGTAGGGGGATTTGCCCAGCAGCCCGGTCAGCGACGTGGCAAATTGTCCGGCGTGCATCTTGATCGCTTCCTCGCGGTTTTGGCGCGGGAGCCTGATGCGCTCGGCAAGGCGTTCGAAATACAGTGCGTAGCCGGCGTTTTCACGCAGGCAACACATCAGGTACACCGGACACTGCAGTAAATGCCCCAGCAGGTAAGGGCCGATCGGGAACGAGGCGGGGTGCCCCAGAAAGGGAACACTGACGGTTCGTTCACTCTGCAAGGGAACACGGTCTCCGGCGATGGCGATCAATTCTCCCGCCATGACCCGGGCCGACAGATCGGCGGCGGTGGCGGGGCTGATATCCGTGACTTCCAGCAAGCGAATGGATTGGGCCGGGTCCAGTCTGTCCAGCAGATCATTGAAGCGACGGGCATGACGGGTGTGGACCAGAACATTGACGACGATTCCGGGGGTGTGGTTGGCCAGTGCCCGGCACAATTCAAGGCAACCGACGTGAGCCGTGACAATCACACCGCCACGGCCTTCGCGCAGTGCCGCGCGAACGGTTTCCGCGCCGTGGAGCCGGATGCGGTCGTCAGGGTAGTGGCCGGCGGTGGCCAGCAGCTTGTCCAACAGGGTATCCGCGAACCGGAATAGATGCCGGAACGTGTCGCTATGACCGGGTACGTGCCCCGGTGCGCCGGTGGCCGTTTGCAAACGCGCAAGGTAGGTGCGCGAGGCGTGGCGGGCATCGGGCCGGCAGATCCAGTAGAAAGCGACGACCGGCAGCAGGACCAGCCGGAATACGGTGCGTCCGAACACCTTGTGGAGCATGTACAGAAACGTAATGCCGAACGCAAAGGTGTTTTCCGTCATCCGGGCCCAGTGCATTGTCGGACTCATGAGGTGCTGACCTTGCGCCAGAGTAACCATGGCAGGCGTGCCAGCATGCCGAAGAACAACCGGGTATGCATGCGGCTGATCCGGACATTGTCATGCCAGATCTGGAAATGCGACACACCATCCAGCGGGTAGTGAACCTGAGTAGGGTGGCCAATCATGCGCACCCCGCGCCAGTGAAGTCTGACCAACACCTCGACATCAAAGTCCATGCGCCGGCCGAGCTTGACCGAGTTGAACAACTCGATGACGGGAGGGAGCGGGTAGACACGAAAACCGCACATGGCATCCCGGATGTCCAGCGACAGCGTGTTGATCCACACCCAGAGGTGGGAAGCGTAGCGGCCATAACGACGGCTCTTCGGCGCACTGGCGTCATAGCGGGGGCAGCCGTAGATCAGCGCGTCGGGATGGGCCTGTGCCAGCGCAAGAAACTGTGCGAGATCCCGCGTATCGTGCTGGCCATCGGCATCAATCTGCAAGGCATGGGTAAAGCCATGCCGGTGGGCGGCCTGCAGGCCGGCGATCATGGCGCCACCTTTGCCCTGATTGGAGGGCAGCCGCACCAGATGGATATCCGGCTCGCTCGCGGCAAGACGATCCAGTACGCGGGCGCACTCCGCTGCGCTGCCGTCATCGACCAGGATGCAGGGCAGCTGTCGGGCCCGAAGCGCCGCAACCACCTGCCCGACGGCATCGCCATGGTTATACACGGGAACGACGGCACAGGTCAGCATGGCACGGCTCCAAAGCAAAGGCGACCGCTGGCATGCTGCAGCGTGCCGCTCGTGTACGCGAAGGTCAGCGTGTGGCGGTCCGTGTCATGGGTGAATGACAGGGTAACCTGACTGTCCGGAGAGATGATGCTTTGAAACTTCAGGTTGTCGACTCCGATGAAGTGCTCGGGTAGATCGAATAATTCGCGTCCCAGACGGATGGCCCAGTCAAGCTGGGTCACTCCGGGCAAGAGGGGGGCTCCGGGAAAATGGCCGGCAAAGTCGGGTAGCGCGGCATCGACGTCGATGATGATCTGTGCTTCCGTGGTGCTGCGGGATGCTTGATGCCAGACGGGGCGGCGTGGATCGAACCATGCGAGCAAGCGGGCGACGGTCACCTTGCCCTGCGCGTCGGCCGGAAAACGGGCACCATATCGCCAGTGGCGCGGCAGGCCTTCGGCGATGATGGAAGATTTGAGTGCCTCGAGGTGACGGGCCGCAAACTCGCGTCGTCCCCATCGTGCCAGTTCACTCCAGCCTTGCGGCGTGGGAAGGGCGGCAATCCCGATGACTTCCCGCGCGCCGGGGAGGACGACCGCCTTGACGGCCGAGAACGCCCCGCAGGCCATCAGGGCGGATTCGATGGCGTCTAGCGAGATACGTTTCTCTTCCAGTTTGACAATGCGGTCGTTGCGTCCCAGTAGCACGAACCCACTCTCTTCCAGACGAATGCGATCGGCGGTCGTATGCCAGTGTGCGTCAGGCAGATGAGGGGAGCGCAAGCTCAATTGCTCGCCCTCGACGCGCAGCTCGAGTCCCGGCAAGACCTGCCAGGGCGCCTCGTCATCGTGCTGGCGGCAACGCGTGGCAATGCCGCCGGTTTCGGTACTGCCATATAGCTCGTGGGGCGCCTGACCAAGCAGGGACTTGCAGCGTTGCAAGGCCTCCTTGTCCAAGGGGCCTCCGGAAGAAAATACCGCGGCAATTTGCGTGCTTGCCGAAGCCCAGTCCAGCGTGTCCGGCAGACGTTTGAGGTGCGCCGGGCTGCTCACCAAAATGGCCGGGGTGTCGCGGAGCCGGTGCAGCAGGGTTTCCGGGAAGGTGCTGCGCAGACGTTCGAACGGACGTCCTGCACTCAAAGGCCAGAGTACCCGGAACAACAGACCGTAAATGTGCTGATGCGACACGGTGCCAAGGACGACGACCGGGTCGCCCTGCAACACCGCTTCCCACTGGCGTGCCAGCGTCGCCACTTCTTCCCCCAACTGCCCCAGCTTCTTGTCGATGGCCTGCGGGGTGCCGGTAGAGCCCGAGGTAAACAGCACCAGCCGGGCTGTGTTGTCGCAGAGCTCGGAGAAAGACGGTGCACCGGCTGGCGTGGCGCCGGGGGACAGCTCGTCGGCAAACGCATCGACGATGTCGCGCAAGGCGGCACGGGTGGCCGGAAGATTGTCGGCGGGCAGGCAGGGCGTTTTACCGGCGTGCCAGGCGCCGAACAGCATGCAGGCCAGCTGGTAGGCATCCTCGTCGTAGAGACTGATGCGTTGTCCCGCTAGGGTGGCGAAGGTCTGTTGCCACCGTGCGGTGTCGCGGGCGAAATCGGCGAAGGTCAGGGACGTCTCGTCATTCTGTACGGCGACAGAATGCGTAGCGGAGCGTCCGCTCTTCAATAGGTGCCGTGGCAGCAGGAAATCAGGCATGGATGGAATTTCGGGTTTTAACACGGCGGCGATAGAGAAATTCACCCGCAAACAGCAGTCCCATCAGCAGGTAGGACAGCAGGCCGTTGTACAGGGCCCATTGCGCCTCGCTTCCCCACAACGTTGTTGCAAGGGAAACACTGCCGTTGAAGACAAAGAATCCGCACCACAGCCAGGTGACTTTTCGGGTGTAGCTGACCCCCTCGGGAGGGAGTGCGGGTTCGTGTAAACGGGCCAGTCGTTCTATGACAGGCGGACCGAAGCGCAGGCTGGCAGCAAACACCGCCAGCAAGGTGGCATTGATCAGCAAAGGGTATAGCTTCAGGGGCAGTACGCCATTGCCGATGACACTTGCTGCACCCAGCACTACGGCACCGGCGCCTGCGAAATACCACAAACGCTGTCCCGAGCTTGCGACCCGGGTCAGGGCGATGGCGATCAGCACTAGCGCCAGCCAACGCGGTGACAGGTGCCCCTGCCCGA
Organism: Pseudogulbenkiania sp.; assembly: GCA_018260425.1. GTDB lineage: Bacteria > Pseudomonadota > Gammaproteobacteria > Burkholderiales > Chromobacteriaceae > Paludibacterium. Next base: position 15,670 of record JAGLBD010000032.1, read on the forward strand.
AGTAGATCAGAAAGGGGTAGGCGAGCGTCAGCAGGGTGGGGAGCAGCAGTTTGCGCATCAGGCCTCGACCGATTCCTGCATCAGTCCATGCAGTGCATCCACCACGTCTTGCAGCGTGCGTACCGACTTGAAGACATCGGGTTGCAGGCGCTTGCCGACATAGGGGCGGAATTGCACGATCAGGTCAACGGCGTCGATGCTGTCGATGTCGAGATCTTCACGCAGACGGGCTTCCGGGCGAATGAGTTCCGGGTCGATTTCAAAGGTGTCCTGCAGCACGGTGCTCAGGCGATGGAACAGTTCTTCTTTGGTCATGCCAATTCTCGAAAATGATTAATGGTTCAGATTTTTCTGGCGTGGGACACGAATTCCGCCAGCTTGGCAATGCTGGAGAAATGGTCCCGGGTCTCGGCGGCATCCGGAGACAGACTGACGCCGTAACGTTTTTGCAGTGCCAGCCCCAGTTCCAGTGCGTCAATGGAGTCGAGCCCCAGTCCTTCGCCGAACAGCGGGGTTTGCGGGTCGATCTCGTCCGGCGTGATGTCTTCCAGATTGAGGGCGTTGATCAGCAGTTGTTTGATTTCAAGTTGCAGAGTTTGCATGAGAGCTCGATGGAGAAAGAAATAGGTCGTGCAGAAAACGGGTCAGTTTGCGCGCCGCCAAAGCGTCGCTGCCGGCTGAGATAAAGGGGTCTACCGGCATGTCGTCGAGAACTTCGATGGTGAAGCTCATGGGGCGCGCCGGAACTTTCCACCACGGCGTACCCTTGGCCAGGCTGCGGGGGGCGCAACGAATCAGTACCGGCGTGACCGGAATGCGTCCCCGGATAGCGATGTTTGCCGCACCGCGTTGCAACTTCATGCTGCCGTCGAGCGCTGTTCGGGTGCCTTCGGGAAAGATCACCAGCGAGCTGCCGGACTTCAGTGAAACGATGCAATCCTCGATCATGCCTTCGCTGGTGTCGTTGCAGATGTAACCGGCGGCCCGCACGGGCCCGCGAGTGAAGGGGTTGCGTGCCAGACTGGACTTGACCACGCAGTCGGCATTGGGCAGCAATGAAATCAGAAACACGACATCGATGAGTGTCGGGTGATTGGCCAGTACCAGCAGGCCCGGGCGAGCCAGCTTTTCGTGTCCGGAAATCGTGTAGTTCAACAGCCCCAGCCGGAACATCAGTTGCACGAAAGCGGCGAAACTGGTTTGGACGATGCGGCGGGCGATCCGCCGGCGCCGGACCGTGTCGCGAATCGACAGGGTCAGGATGGGAAAGACCGTCAGGGCGAAAAGCACCCCTCCCAGCCCGAAAGCCGTAAAGGCCAGACCCGTGGCGACAATGCGCCAGAGATGATTCAGTCGCTCACGCATGGCGCTGCCAGATCCAGGCACGATGGCCTGCGTGACGTATCAGACGCGAGGTGTTTCCCGCAAAGAAGCCGGCCAGAGAGTCCGGGGAAGGTGGTTCTTCCAGGGGGCCGTGCGTCAGGTGGATGGCTGGCCCCTTGTCCGCCTGTTGAACCAGACACGCCCAGGCATGCAATGTGGTCGGTGAGAGTCCGAAACAGTCATAGGGCGAGGGTGGGGGGGCATCGTAATACACCACACGCACGGCCTTGGCTCCGTCGTCGAGCAAGCCGCACGCTTCATGAAAAGCTTGCTCGGCGGTTTCCTCTCCTGCCGCGATGGCGGTGTAGGGTCCGGTATGACCGGTGAGAATGCCGTGCAGTGCCCCGATCGAATTGTGGACCGAAAGACCGAATTGGGTTGGGGAGACCGGGGTGCCGGAGGCCAACTCCTCCAGTAGCGAGATGGATCGCGACAGGTCGCCATGGCGCGACGCAAAAACCAGCGGAATATCCGGGTGCGCATGCTCAATGCCGAAAGCGACGTGCATGGCCGCTTTGCCGAGTGATGTCATGCGACGGCGCTGCATGGCGGGGACTTGGGGGAGGGGCGGTTCTGTCAGCCCGTTTCCACTCGAGGAATCCACACTCCAGTGGCACCATTGCTGTACAGAAAAACGTAACAGAGACATTGACCTGAAAGCGCAATAAAGTGTTTTTAGTTGTTTTTAATAAAAAACTGACATGAAAGTAAATAAATTCTTATAACTTATGCATGCAGAATTAACGTGTTAACTATTGTAAACATATTATCATTGATTGTAATGAATTTTCTGATAGTTGATTCACCAAATGCCCCCTTTACCAAATGGTGAAGGTTTCGGTGAGCGTAGCGTGAATCACCGTCAATGGCATTCCCCCGGAGAAGGGGCGAAAGTAAAAAACCGCTTTGTGTCAATGTCATATCAGTGCAATGTTTTTGCAACGCACTGGTGTCACAATCCACCGCTTGCAGGTAATGCCAATGTCTCTGCCTTTCTACGCAACCGGGAGTTTTGCATGCTTTTTACCTTCGCTACTCGTCGTCTGGTCACCGCTGTGGCCCTGACTGCACTGGCCCCGCTGGCCGGAGCTACGACTGATTTGCAATTCTGGCATTCCATGGACGGGTCCCTCGGGGAGCGGGTGAATGCCATCGCCAATCAGTTCAATGCGTCGCAGAAAGAGTACAAGATCATCCCGGTCTATAAAGGCAACTACGACGAGTCGCTCTCGGCAGCGATTGCGGCATCACGTAGCGGCACCGCACCGCATATTGTTCAGGTGTTCGAAGTCGGCACCGCCACGATGATGCAAGCGGGCAAGGCGATCAAGCCGGTTAGTCAGGTAATGAAAGAGGCGGGGGAAGTGCTGGATGAAAAGATGTTCATTCCTGCCATCGCCGGCTACTACTCGGACAGCAAGACCGGCCATCTGGTCTCGATGCCCTTCAATAGCTCCACACCGGTGCTGTACTACAACAAGGACGCCTTTAAAAAGGCCGGCCTGAATCCCGATCAACCGCCGCGTTCGTGGCAGGAACTCGCCGCTGCCGCCGCCAAACTCAAGGCATCCGGCATGAGCTGTGGCTATACCACCGGTTGGCAAGGCTGGGTGCTGCTGGAAAACTTCAGCACCTGGCATAACCTGCCTTATGCCAGCCTGGATAACGGCTTTGGTGGAACGGGTGCCGTGTTGCAATTCAATAGCCCGCTGCATGTGAAGCACATCGAATTCCTGGCCAAAATGGCCAAGGACGGCACATTTACCTATGCCGGCCGCAAAGATGAAGCAACGCCGCGCTTTTATTCCGGAGAGTGCGGCATCATGACCGGCAGCTCGGGCTCCCTGGCCAACATCCGCAAGAATGCGCGCTTCGACTACGGTATCGGCATGATGCCGTATTACCCCGACGTGAAGGGTGCGCCGCAAAACGCCATTATTGGTGGCGCAAGCCTGTGGGTGATGGGTGGCAAGAGTCAGGCTGAATACAAAGGTGTGGCCCGTTTCCTGAAACGGGTCGCCACGCCGGCCGTTGCCGCCGAGTGGCATCAGAACACCGGCTACTTGCCGGTTACGGTTGCCGCATTTGACCTGAGCCGGAAGCAGGGTTTCTACGAGAAGAACCCTGGCTCCGACGTGGCGGCCCGCCAGATGCTCAACAAGCCGCCCAAGTCCTACACCCGGGGCCTGCGTCTGGGCTATATGCCTCAGATTCGCACCGTGGTCGACGAGGAGCTGGAAAGCGTCTGGGCCGGCAAGCAAACGCCGCGTGCGGCACTCGATACGGCCGTGTCACGCGGCAACGAGCTGCTGCGTCGTTTTGAAAAGACCGCACATTGATCCATCACGCCCTTTGCCGCGGTCGTGGCAAAGGGCGTTTCTCCCTTGCGGTATGAATGATGTCGCATCGCTTTCATTTTCCGGAACGCGGACTGGGCTTGCTGTTGATGTTGCCCCAGCTGTTGATCACCGTGATCTTCTTCGTCTGGCCGGCAGGGCAGGCGCTCTGGGAGTCTACCCGCCTGCAGGATGCCTTCGGGCTGAGTAGCACCTTTGTCGGTCTGGACAACTTTGCATCCCTGTTTCGTGACCCGCTGTATTTGCAGACGGTACGCACCACGCTGCTGTTCAGTGTGCTGGTGGCAAGCCTGGGCTTGCTGGTGGCATTGCTGCTGGCGGTGATGGCCAACCGGGTGGTCCGGGCCAGTGCGTTCTACCGCACCATCCTGATCTTGCCCTATGCGGTGGCGCCGTCCATCGCCGCGGTGTTGTGGTTGTTTCTGTTCAGTCCCGGGCTGGGCTGGATCAGTTATCTGCTGGCGCAGTGCGGCATCGACTGGAATCATGTCCTGAATGGCGGGCAGGCCCTGACGCTGGTGGTGCTGGCCTCGACCTGGAAGCAGATCAGTTACAACTTCCTGTTCTTTCTGGCTGCGCTGCAGGCCATCCCGACTTCCTTGCTCGAGGCGGCGGCCATCGACGGTGCCAGTCCCTTGCGCCGCTTCAGGGATATCGTGTTCCCCTTGCTGTCGCCGACCAGCTTTTTCTTGCTGGTGGTCAATCTGGTGTACGCCTTCTTCGATACCTTTGCCGTCATCGACGCCGCGACCGGCGGGGGCCCCGGCAAGTCCACCGAAACCCTGATCTTCAAGGTGTACAGCGAAGGGTTCAAAGGACTGGATCTGGGCAGCTCTGCGGCGCAATCGGTCATCTTGATGCTGTTGGTCGGCGCGTTGACACTGGTGCAGTTCCGCTATGTGGAAAGAAAGGTGCAGTACTGATGATCGAGAATCGCAAGGGGCTGGATGGCCTCAGCCATCTGGTGCTGATCGCCGGCATGGTGTTGGTGGCTTTTCCGCTCTATCTGATGCTGATTACCGCCTCCTATGACGCCAACAGCGCGTTGCCGACACCGGTGCCATTGCTGCCGGGCGGACATTTTTTTGCCAATCTCGGTCAGGTGCTGACCGGGGAGGGTGGTGCCGTGAGCTGGCCGTTCTGGAAAATTCTTGGCAACAGTCTGGCCATGGCCGTGTCGATTGCCCTGGGCAAGATGCTCATTTCCCTGTTGTCCGCCTTTGCCATCGTCTACTTCCGTTTTCCATTGCGTAATGCCGGATTCGTGCTGATTTTCGCGACCTTGATGTTGCCGGTGGAGGTGAGAATTTTTCCGACGGTGGCGGTGATCACCGATCTTGGCATGATCAACTCCTTTGCCGGTTTGACCTTGCCGCTGATCGCGTCGGCGACCTCGACCTTTTTGCTGCGACAAAGCCTGCTGTCCTTGCCGCGCGAGCTTGCCGAGGCCGCACGGGTGGATGGCGCAGGTCCCTTGCGCTTTCTCTGGGACATTGTCCTGCCGGTGATCCGTACCACGCTGGCAGCCTTGTTCGTCATCAATTTTGTCTACGGCTGGAACCAGTATTTGTGGCCGCTGCTGGTGTTGCGCGACGCCTCGCTCTCCACCACGCTGATGGCCATCAAAAGCATGATGGGCGAGGGCGCCGTGAAATGGCCGCTGGTCATGGCCGGAGCCACCCTGACCTTGCTGCCGCCTTTGCTGGTGGTGCTGGGCATGCAGCGCTGGTTCGTCAAAGGCCTGGTCGATAGCGAGAAATAACACGCTCTCGGGCAGAGAGCGGGAGAGATTGAGCATGGCATCGTTGAGTCTTGCCGGCATCGGCAAACGGTATGCGGGCAGTGAGCGCCCGGTATTGCAGGACATTACGGTCGATATTGCCGATGGCGAATTCGTGGTGATCGTGGGGGCGTCCGGTTGCGGCAAGTCGACCTTGCTGCGCATGGTGGCGGGTCTTGAGAGCATCAGCTGCGGCGAGGTACAGATCGCCGGCAAGCGTGTCAATGAGCTGGAGCCGAAGGATCGGGATATTGCCATGGTGTTCCAGAACTATGCGCTCTATCCCCACATGACCGTGGCGGAAAATCTTGGCTATGCCCTCAAGATCAAGGGTCTGGCTCGCGCCGAAATCGAGGAACGGGTCAGCCGGGTCGCGGCCATTCTCGAATTGGCACCCTTGCTGTCCCGGCGCCCGCGAGAGTTGTCGGGCGGACAACGCCAGCGGGTGGCGATGGGACGCGCCATCGTGCGTGAACCGGCGGTGTTCCTGTTTGATGAACCCTTGTCGAATCTCGATGCGCGTTTGCGTACCCAGATGCGGCTGGAGATTCAGAGTCTGCATCGCCGGCTTGCCACCACCAGCCTGTATGTGACGCATGATCAAGTCGAAGCCATGACGCTGGCCGATCGGGTCATCCTGCTGGATCAGGGCCGTATCGAACAGATCGGTACGCCGGCCGAGATCTATGATCGCCCGGAAACCCTGTTTGTGGCCGGATTCATTGGCTCGCCATCGATGAACCTGCTGCCGGCCCGCTTCGATGCCGATGGCGTGAATCTGCGGTTCGGGGAGCAGTCGCTGGCGCTGGTGCAGCCGCTGAGCCGGCTTGGCGGAGGCGAGGTGGTGCTGGGGATTCGTCCGGAACACTGCGCGCTCTCGACGGGCAGCGGCAGGCTGTCCCTCGAGGTGACCGCCACCGAACGGCTGGGGGCCGATAATCAGGTGCATGGCCGGCTGGGTAGCTCGCCCTTTACGGTACGGGTTCCGCATGACGTCTGTCCGCCACCGGGGAGTCGCTTGCCTCTGGAGGTCGATACCAGCAAACTGCATCTGTTCGACCCTCAGACACGAAGGAGAATCGCCGATGGTTCAGTCACCGCCTAAGCGTTGGCCGTATCCTGCGTACGTTGCTCACCGGGGAGGCGGGGTGCTTGCCCCGGAAAACACCTTGGCCGGGTTTCGTGAAGGGCTGCGTTATGGATTCCGCGCCGCCGAATGCGATGTGAAATTGTCGGCAGACGGGGTGTGTTTCTTGCTGCATGACGACAGTGTCGATCGCACCAGCAGCGGCCGTGGTCTGGCTGCATCGATGAGCATGGCGCAGTTGTCGCAACTGGATGCCGGCAGTTGGCGCGGGGCCGCGTTTGCCGGGGAAGCCTTTCCGACACTGGCGACCATCGCGGCCTGCTGCCGGACTCACGGCATCGCCCTCAATATCGAAATCAAACCGTGCCCAGGGCGCGAGCGTGAAACCGGGGTGGCGGTGGCACGTGAAGCGTTGCGGCTATGGCAAGGTGCTGCGGTGCCTCCTTTGTTGTCGTCCTTCGACTATGACGCACTGGATGCCGCGATGCAGGCTGCTCCCACCTTGCCGCGTGCCATGTTGTTCGAGGAGGTTCCGGAGGATTGGCTTGCCTGCCTGGTCGCACTGGATGCGGTGGGTCTGCACACCGATCACTCCCGCCTGGACGAGGCCACTGCGCGGGCGATCAAAGCGGCGGGCTACCCGCTGATGTGCTACACGGTGAACGAGGTCGACGTGGCACAACGGCTACTGTCGTGGGGTGTCGATGCCCTGTGCACCGACCGTCTGGACCGCTTCCTTCCGGCATAGTTTTTATAGTGTTTTGCTTATTCTTCTGTGCTCTTTATTCCATGGGTATAGCTGGTATACGATACCAGCACTAAACAAAGAAGATAGGGAAAACCATGAAGACGCGTCTGACCGTGCTGGCGGCTCTGCTGTTGTCCACCCAGCTGGCTGTGGCGGCGCCCGCTGCGCCGGCTGAATCTCACGCCTTGCCGCCGGGCATCGCCTGGCAGCACGGCGATGTCGATGCCGCTTTTGCCCAGGCTCGTGCCAGCAACAAGCCGGTGTTCCTCTATTGGGGGGCGGTCTGGTGCCCACCCTGCAATCAGGTCAAGGCCACCATTTTCAATCGGCAGGACTTCATCGAGCGTACCCGCCAGTTCATTCCGGTGTATCTGGACGGGGATAGCCCGGGCGCACAGAAACTGGGTGCCCAGTTTAAGGTTCGCGGCTATCCGACCATGATTCTGTTCAAACCCGACGGCACGGAAATCACCCGTCTGCCCGGCGAAGTGGATGGCGAGCGTTATTTGCGCACCCTGCAACTGGGGCTTGCCGCTGCACGGCCGGTGAAAGCCTTGCTGGCCGCCGCGCTGGCAGGCGATAAGCTGTCGGGGGCCGACTGGCAACTGCTGGCTGACTACTCATGGGACAGCGATCAGGGCCAGATCATTGCCGAAGACAAAGTGGCCGTGACGTTGCAAGGTCTGGCGCGAGCGGTACCCGCCGCTGAAACGGCCACCGCCTTGCGTCTGCAACTGAAGGCGCTGGCTGCCACGGCCGGTGATGAAAAAGCGCCGGTTCTGGACAAGGACGCCGCACGCAAGGCCTTGCTCGCGGTCTTGGCCGATCCGGCCTTGTCACGGGCCAATTTTGATATTCTGGTCAATTCTGCCGCCGACATCGCCAGCTATCTGACCGTGCCGGGCGCGGATCGCCTGACTTTTGTCAGTCACTGGAACGAGGCATTGTTGCGCCTGCAATCCGATAAAACCCTCTCGACCGCCGATCGCCTGTCCGCGCTGGGGTCACGGTTGGCGTTGGCCCGTCTGGCTGATCCCAAAGGGGTGTTGCCCACCGCATTGGTCGCCGATGTCCGCCGCGAGGTGGCGGACGCCGACACCCGCACCACCAATGGCTACGAGCGTCAGTCGGTGATCAGCTCGGCCGCCTGGCTGTTGGGCGAAGCGGGACTGGACAAGGAGTCCGATGCCTTGTTGACGGCAGAGCTCAAGCGCTCTCATTCGTCCTACTACCATATGTTGTCGCTGGCCTCGAATGCCCGCAAACGCGGCGACAAGGCGACCGCTGTCGACTGGTCGGAAAAGGCCTGGAATAGCTCGGAAGGTCCGGCCACCCGCTTGCAATGGGGAGTTGGCTACGTCAGCAGTGCCATTGACCTGGTGCCTGGCGAAGAAGCCCGTATCGAGAAAGCCGCCACTCAGGTCGTTGCCGAGGTCGCGAACACGCAAAATGCGTTCTATGAACGCAGCCGCCGTTCTTTGGAGCGTCTGGTTGGCAAGCTGAAAGGCTGGAATAAAGGTAATGCGCATCAGGCCTCGGTTAAGCGCATCAGTCAGGGGCTCGAGACGGTGTGCGACAAACTGCCGGCCGGTGATGTCCAGAAACCGGTTTGCCAGGGCTTGCTGGACTCCCTGAAGGGGTAGTCACTGTCAGCGTTATGGTGTTGAAATGAACAGCCGGTACACTACCGGCTGTTTTCTTATTCGTGGCAATGCCGTGATGTCTCACGGTAATTTGAATGGCGTTCGGGCCAGTAGCAGCGGTATTTCATCGGCGGGCAGGGCCGGGGCAAATAGCCAGCCTTGTCCGCCATTGCACCCCAGTGCGGCCAATTGCTGCCATTGCAGTTCGGTTTCCACGCCTTCGGCGATGGTGTCCAGCCCCAGACTATTGGCCACCGAAAGAATGGCCAGTGTCAACGCCAGCGAGTTGCCATTGTGCGGCAGACCTTCCACAAAGCTCTTGTCGATTTTAAGGCGTTCGATGGGCAAGTGTTGCAGCATGCTCAGGCATGAGAAGCCGGTGCCGAAATCGTCAATTGACAAACTGATACCACGCTCGCGGATCCGCGACAGTGTCGGCAGAATTCGGTCCAGCGAAATCATCACCGATTCGGTGATCTCCAGTTCCAGCCGTCTGGCGGGGAAGCCGGTCCGCTCCACAATGGCGTCCAGTTGATCGATAAAGCGGCTGCTGGCGAGTTGTCGTACCGATACATTGACCGAGACCCGCAGGTCCAGTCCCAGTTCGCTCCAGCGCTGTCCCTGACGGCAGGCCTCTTCCAGCAGCATCGCGCCCAGTGACTCGATACTGCCGGTTTCCTCGGCGACCGGAATGAACTGGGCGGGAGGAATTGCGCCGAGTTCAGGGTGGTTCCAGCGTGCCAGCGCCTCGACCCCCACTACGCGTCCATCGGCCAGATCGATCTGGGGTTGATAGAGCAGGGTGATCGATTTGTCCAGACGGGCTTGCACCAGCCCTTGTTCGAGAATCAGCCGATGACGGGCGCGCTGGGCCATTTCATTGGAAAACCAGCAAAACCCGTTTCGGCCAGCGGCTTTTGCCGAGTACATGGCCGTATCGCAGGCCTTGAACAACGTGGTGCCGTCATGGGCATGGTCGGGATAGACGGCAATGCCGATGCTGGCGGTGACGGTGACCGGGTCTTCGCAGGCCTCCAGCCGGACCGGAACACACAGGGTACCGAGCAGGTGGTTGGCAATGACGGCGCAATCTTCCAGATGGATCAAATCGGGAATGATCACCAGAAACTCGTCGCCTCCCAGCCGGATCGGAATGTCGGTCATGCGCAAGGTTCGTTCCAAACGTCTTGCCGTGGTGATCAGCAACTCATCACCGGCATTGTGCCCCAGTGAGTCGTTGATGGTCTTGAACCCGTCCAGATCGATAAATAGCAGTCCTACCCGGCCCTTGCGCAAGCGGGCCGCATCGATGGCCTGTTCGATATGGTCTTGAAACAGGTGGCGATTGGCGAGACCCGTCAAGGCATCGTGATAGGCAAGGTAGCTGATGCGCTCTTCGGCATGATGAATATGACTGATGTCATTGATCACCCCGATCAGGCGTTGTTGGTCCTTGAAGTGACGGGCGTGCAGCGAAATCCAGCGCATCTCGCCATTGGCCACGAAAATACGTACGACACCGCGGAAGTGCCCGCTATAGTTCAGGCTGTCGAGGAACTGGGGCCGGTCGGCGACATGAATCATGTCCAGAAACGATTCGCGGCCCTGCTCGAAAAAGTGGACCCCCGTGCCGAGAATGTCATTGAAGTGGCCTTCGGTGACGAAGCTGCGGGTGCGTTCCTGCCACTCCCAGACCCCGAGTTCGGCCGTGTCGATGGCCAGCCGCAGTCGTTCTTCGCTGAGTTGCAGGCGTTGCTCGGTACGATGGCGCGCCAATGCCATGCGCAAGGTGGCATCCAGCTCGCGCAATTCGAAGGGTTTGAGCAGGTAGCCGTAAGGCATGCTGGCTTCGGCACAGGCCAGTACGTTTTCTTCGGCATAGGCGGTGAGAAAAATCACCGGGACCCGGCTGGTGTCCATGATCTGCTGGGCCGCCTCGGTACCCGGCATGGCGTCCCGGCCCAGATTGATATCCATCAGCACGATGTCGGGTAATTCGGCATTGACCCGGCTGACCGCGTCTTCACCGGACGCGCACAGGGCCGCCACCTGATAGCCGAGCTTTTCCAGGTTGCGTTTCAGGTCGAGAGCGACGATCAGTTCGTCTTCGACGATGAACACAGTGGTGCGGGTCACGATATCGTCCTCATCCCAGCGGCAGGGTCAGGGTGAAATGTACGCCATGACCACTCTCGACCTGCAAGCGTCCGCGCGCTTGTTCGGCCAGCAACGGGAGTAGCTGAAACCCGAGTGTTTCGCCCTGACCGGGCAGCAGTCCTTCCGGGAGGCCTATGCCGTCATCGTCGATGGTGATGCGGATCGTGTCGTCCGCACGCAGCACGGTGACGGATATCGTTCCGGAGCGCCCGTCGGGATAGGCGTGTTTCACCGCATTGGTGACCAATTCGTTGATCAGCAATCCGCAGGGCACGGCCCGCGACAGCGACAGCAGCACCGGCTCGTCTGCGTTATGGGTCAGGATGGCGATATGCTGGTCGGGGGCGACACTGTCGGTCAGCAGCCGACACAAGTTTTGGCAGTAGTCACCAAAGTCCAGTTCGGCAAAGTTGTTGCGCTCGTACAGCAGTTGATGAATCAGTGCCATGGCCCGCACCCGGTTCTGGCTTTGCTCAAGCAAGATTCGCACGTCCGGCGCGGCGATATCGGACTGCAGTCTGAGCAGGCTGGAGACGACTTGCAGATTGTTTTTGACACGGTGGTGGACTTCATTGAGCAGCACGGTCTTTTCTTCCAGTGCGCGCTCGATAATGGCCTGATCGGCGCGACGGCGGGTCATGTCGGTCACGGTGGCCAGCGCCATGGTGCCTTCTTCGGTGTTCAGGGCGTTCAGCCCGACCTCTACCGGGAAGCGGCTGCCATCCTTGCGTTGCCCCTCGATGTCGCTGCGCTGGCTCATCTCGCGGTTGTGCGGCGACGTCATGTAGCCAGAAAAGTAGCCGTGATGCTGCGATCGGTGCTGCTCCGGAATCAGCATGGTCAGAGGCTGGCCGATCAGTTCGTCGCGAGAGTAGCCGAACAGGAATTCCATGCGGTGGTTAACCAGTTCGATCCGCCCCTCCGGATTGACCACCAGCAATCCTTCCGGAACGGACTCCACCACTTGCCGGAAACGCTGTTCGGACAGCTTCAAGGCTTCTTCACCTTCTTTGCGGCGGCTGATATCGATCGCCGAGGGAATCAGCAAGGTGATGTCACCTTGCTCGTTGCGCATGGGGGCCATCATGAAGTCGAGGGTCATCCGGCTGTTGTCGACCATGCGTGCTTCGATATCAAAGCGCGACACCTCGCCCAGGCAGGCCTGTTCGACGGCAAACCGGATACGTTGCTGCACGTCGGGGTCGAAATTCCACCAGAAGCAGTCCCAGAACTTGTGGCCTGCAACATCCTCGAAGTGAATTCCGGCCGCCTCCAGTGGTGCACGGTTGGCTTCGATCAAGGTGCCGTCGGGCAACAAAACACCGACAAAGGCAAACAAACTGTCCAGCACGTGGCGTACGCGCTGCTCGCTGGCCCGGATGGCCTGTTCGGCCATGCGTTGTGCGGTGATGTCGCGAAAGGTGCAGATCACTCCAATGATCTGCCCGTTCCGGTGCAGGGGGCGGTAGGTGCCGAGCCAGCTGCGGCTCTCACCCGGATTGGCCGGTGTTTCTCCAGTAAATTCCAGATTGATGACGGGATTGCCACCCTGCAGGATCGACCTTAGCGAGGGGGTCAGGGCGGTGGCGATATCGGGGAGAAGATCCTTGAGCGTGCGCCCGAGGTGTTGTTCGACGGTCATCCCGTTCAGACTGGCGGCCAGCGGTGTAATGAAACGAAACCGCAACTCCCGGTCGAACAGGCAAACCCCGGTATCCAATGCACCTGCCAGTGCGTGTACCAGTTCGGTATCATCGAGAAAGCCGGGGTTTACTGCGTGGGCGGGCATGAAGTGCACCGTATGTCATCAACTAACATGATGATTTATAGTGCACTTCATGTGAAGTTGAGTGTCATTTCGGCCGGGGGCCGGTGCTTTTCACGACACTCATCGCCGACGCAACCAGACCGCCAATATCGGCCACATTGGCCGGCAGAATCAGGGTGTTGTTCTCTTTGGCCAGACGACCGAAGGCCTCGACATACTGCTCGGCCACCTTCAGCCCTGCCGCTTCCATGCCACCCTCCCGGTTGAGAGACAGAGCCACGGTGCCGAGGGCATTGGCAGTCGCATCCGCCATCAAGCGCATGGCTTCGGCCTGACCCTGCGCCCGGTTCATCGAGGCCTGACGCTCGCCTTCCGACTGGTTGATCAAGGCCTGCATCTGCCCCTGCGACTGCTGGATGGCGGCTTCGCGGGCACCGCTGGCCAGATTGATTTGTTCGGTCTTGCGGCCTTCGGACTCGGCAATGCGGGCACGCTTTTCGCGCTCGGCCGTGATCTGGCGCTGCATGGCGTGCAGGATGTCTTGCGGCGGCACCAGATCCTTGATCTCGTAACGCAATACCTTGACCCCCCAGCTGATGGCCGCTTCGTCCAGCGCCGCCACCACCGAGCGATTGATGTCGTCACGTTCCTCGAAGGTTTTGTCCAGTTCCATACGGCCGATAACCGAACGCAAGGTGGTTTGTGCCAGCTGGGAAATGGCAATGATGTAGTTGCTGGTGCCATAGGAGGCGAGTTTCGGATCGGTCACCAGAAAGTACAGAATGCCGTCGACGGTCAGTTGGGTGTTGTCGCGGGTGATGCACACCTGACTCGGGACATCCAGCGGGACTTCCTTGAGCATGTGCCGGTAGGCAATACGGTCGACAAACGGAATGATGATGCTCAGGCCCGGGGTGAGGGTGGTATGGTAGCGGCCCAGCCGTTCGACGACCCAGGCATGTTGCTGCGGCACGACCTTGATCGATTTGATGATGAAAACAATGACTGCAATGAGCAGGATAATGGCGATTTCCATCAGTGGTGTCCTGTGGGTTGGGTGGAAATGATCAGGCAATTGCCTTCGCGACCGGTGATGGTGGCGTGGTCGCTGTCGGGAATGGAACCATCGGTGATGCGGGCATCCCACTGGCTGCCACGGTAGCTGACCCGCCAGATGCCCTGATGTTCATTCAGCAGGGTGACGCTTTGCCCGATGTCCGGGTCGCCCATGCTGTCGGGCGGGGGGCTCAGGCGCTTTTTGATGCGGCGCACCACCAGCAGGGCGACAAGGCCGCTGGCACTGGCGAACAGCGCTTGCGTACTGGTGTCGAATCCGGCATAGGCGAGCAGCCCGCCGACCGCGAAAGCCAGAGCCAGTACCAAAAGGTAAAAAGTGCCGGTAAGAAACTCGATAATCATCGCGATTAGCCCGAGCAGCCACCAAAAAACATACGTTGCCATCGCTGTCCTTCCCGAAATTAATCAATAAACGATAACGTACACGATCTTATTTGTCATTTTTTGTCGGCCGGTCGGTCAGACTGCCCAGAAACGCCACCAGATCGTCGATCTCGCGACGCGTCAGGGCCGGCCGGTCGCCGGGATGGCGGTCAAACGGTGCCTCACGGTTCAGGTTGCCGCGATACGCCACGGGCAAATCGTTGTAGCGCTGCACCCGACCCTTGCGGGTTGGATAGAACTTCGCCGGATTGGTTTCACGCGCCGCGTAAAATTCCACCACGGCACGCAGACTGGTGAAGATGCCGTTGTGCATGAAGCGCTGTTTGAGCGCGACATTGCGCAGTGTCGGGGTACGAAACAGTCCGCAATAGCGTGCCTGCGGCAGATCGGTGCGCAAGGGACCGCACACCCCCAGGTCGGCGTAGGCCGGGTCACGGTTGGCCAGAATCTCCCGGTTGCGCGGGATGCCCAAGGCGATCAGACCAAAATCGGTGAAGAGTGGCGGGCTGCCATTTTTCATCGAGCTTGGGTGACAGCTCGCGCAATTGCCTTTTGCCGGATCATTGAACAGTTTCAGCCCGCGTAGTTCGGCTTGGTTGAGTGTATTGCGGCCTTTCAGCCACGCATCGTAGCGACTGCGATAGGGCGCGAATACGGCGGGGTTTTCTTGATAGGCCTGCAAGCTGCGGGTAATGGCGGCAAAGCCGCTTGCCGTGTCATTCAAGGTTGACGCACCGAACAGCGCGTCAAAGGCCGGCGCATAAGCGGCGGCGCGTACCGCCTGCACCACACTGGCCTCGTCCGGGTTGGCCATTTCCGCCGGATCGAGCAGCGGAATCGCCGCCTGCTTCGCCAGACTGTCTACCCGGCCGTCCCAGGTGAGACCGCCGGTCGGGCCGGCGTCAGTGCTGTCGTTGCCGTCATCGTCATGAAAATGATCGGAGAAGGGTGGCAATTTCTGCAGGTACATCAGGGTCGGCACCGCGCGACGGCCCTGACGGTCCAGCTGCGTGCCGCCTGCTTGAACCGCCAGACGATTGGCCGGGGTGAAGGCATGGGCAGGATCATGGCAACTGGCACACGAGAGTTTGCCGGAGGCCGACAAACGCGGGTCGGCAAACAACTGTTCACCCAGTTTGGCCATCGCCTCGACGCGAGCGCGTTTTTCGGCAAAGGTTTCAGCAGCATGGCTGTCCTGCCACAGGACAGCCAGCAAGACAGTGCAATACATGAGGCAATATTTCATTGGTAAATCTTATCGTTTTGCAGATTTTTACGCATAAATTTAGTGCAACGTCATCAATGGCGGAGGAAAATGCTGGCATTGACCCATGATGGTGTTAAAGCGAGACGATAGATGAACGTTGCAATGACCTTGTCCCGGATGTCGCTGGCGCTGCTGGCCGGTCTGCCCGCCTGTAGCTGGGCGGCCACGGTGCGTGTGGAGGTTCCCGGACTGATTTCGGGTAGCGTATGTGTCGACCGGCAGGCCTCCTGTGCGGCGCCGGCCACTATCCTGCCCGGTGCTGACGGCAGGGCGGTGGTGAAGGGTGAGGCGGGCTGGCTTGCCGATGTGACGGTAGGCGATGTGGTCGGCTCGCGGCGGTTGGTGTTGCGTGCCCCGGCCGAAGCCGGTGGGGTAATCAGCGGTATCACCACGGAACTGGTGGCACTGATGGAGCAGTCCGGCTTGAGTTACCCGGAAGCCCGTCGCCGGCTGGCGGCACGTATCGGTGTCGCGGAGGCTGATTTGCTGCGACCGCTTGCCGGCATGGCTGACTCGCAGACGCGCGAGCGACTGGCCAACGAACATCGTCTGGCGGCCAATCGCATTGCCGCGGCACTGGCCGATGCCGAGGCGACCCGGCGTCCGCTGCACGACGTGCTGAACAACCACCTGTCGCTGGACCCGATCCAGACCATCGTGGTGCTCTATGGTGAAAACCGCAGTTTCGACAATCTCTATGGCGCCTTCCCCGGAGCGGACGGCGTGGCGAATCCCGTTGCGCCGTTTGCGGAACAGCGTGACCGTGACGGCCAGCCGCTTGCTCATCTCCCGCCGGTATGGGGCGGTTTGACCGCCGCCGGGCAGCTGCCGGCCATTACCCAGCAAATGACCACCGATTTGCCGAATGCGCCATTCGCCATTGACGATCCGAAAGGATTCGCCACCGGCCTTGGCGTGATCACGCGCGATCTGGTGCACCGTTTTTATCAGAACCAGATGCAGATCAACGGTGGCCGCAATGACCGCTTTGTTGCCTGGGGGAATTCGGGTGCGCTGGTCATGGGCCACTATGATGGTACCCGATTGCCATTGTGGGCTCTGGCCCGGGAATTCACCTTGGCCGATCATTTTTTCATGGGCGGCTTTGGGGGATCTTTTTTCAACCACATGTATTTGTCGTGTGCCTGCGCTCCCTACTATTCCAAGGCCGATGCCAGTCCGGCCAAAGGCAGTATTGCCGTCGTCAACGAAGACGGGGTTTCGCTGAAACTGGCGGCCAACTCACCACGGTCGGCGTTGACCGGGACGCCCAAGTTCGTCAATGACGGCAATCTGACGCCCGATTTTCATGCGGTAAATACCCTGCAGCCGGCCTTCCAGCCCAGTGGCAACGCGCCGGCAGCCGGCGGTGATTCCCGCTATGCCGATCCGGCCAATCCGACCACCTTGCCGCCACAGACCATGGCGTCGATTGGCGACCGCCTCAACGCCAGAGGCATCGACTGGGCATGGTATAGCGGGGCATGGCAGCGAGCGGTAGCGGACCGTGAGCAGGTGTACAAGGATCCCGAACCGAATTTTCAGGCGCATCATCAGCCCTTCAATTACTACGCCAATCTGGCGCCGGGCAAGCCGGAGCGCAGCCGGCGCCTGAAGGACGAGGCCGATTTCATGAAAGCCATCGATACCGGCCGGCTGCCGGCGGTGTCGTTCTATAAACCGCAGGGGAATCTGAATGAACATGCCGGCTATGCCAGCGTGATGGAGGGTGACCGACATCTTGCCGATATCGTGGCCCGGCTGAGAAAAAGCCCACAATGGAAGTCGATGGTCGTGGTGATCACCTATGACGAGAACGGCGGGTTCTGGGACCACGTTGCGCCACCTAAAGGCGATCGCTGGGGACCGGGTACCCGGATTCCGGCCTTGGTCATTTCACCGTTCTCCCGCAAGGGCGTGGTCGACCACACACAGTACGATACCGGTTCGATCCTGCGCTTGATCACACATCGCTTTTCGCTCGAGCCCTTGCCCGGACTCGTCGAGCGCGATGACGCACTGGTCAGAAACGGCTTTGCCCGCATGGGGGACTTGTCCGGCGCCTTGCAATTCGCGCCAGGTGTTGCGCAAATGCCGAAAAACTGAGTAAAGATTTTGATTGAAAATGCGCCGTTGAGAAGGAGTATCTCTTGGCGAGTTCCGGAAATTGGCGGCTGATGGCGGACTATTGGAACCTGTCGCTGTCAGTCTTGTCCTATCTGGCGCCCCTCGGTATGAGGGGTGTTTTTTTTCTTGGCCCAAACGCGATGTTTTGTCATTTCGCTTCTGGCACTATACATAAAGTTATTAATAATTCGTTCGTATACATACATGCGAGCATGTATGTATACTTTGTATCAAATTAAGTAATTCATAACGTAACACATAAGCCTTTGGGGAGTTTCATGCACACCAAGCTACGCGTATCCCCTCGAGTGTCGGTTCTTGCACTGGCCACTGTTCTTGCCCTGAGCGCCTGCGGACAAAAAAACGCTCAGCAAGGACCCCAGCAGGGCCCACTCGAGGTCGGGGTTTTGACTCTGAAAGCCGGTTCGGTTCCTATGATTCGGGAGTTGCCGGCTCGTACTTCCGCTCTGCGGGTTGCCGAGGTTCGCCCGCAAGTCGGCGGGGTGGTGGTCAAGCGCTTGTTCCAGGAAGGCGCTGAAGTGAAGGCGGGTCAGCCGCTGTACCAGATCGCTCCGGAAACCTATCAGGCGGCCTACGAGCAGGCCCGCGCCACTCAGGCAAAAGCCGAGGCGCTGGTGCAAACGACCCGGCTGAAAGCACGCCGTTACGCCGAACTGGTGGAAATCAAGGCGGTCAGCAATCAGGACTACGACGATGCCCGCGCCGCCATGCAACAGGCCGAAGCGGATCTGGTTGCCACCACGGCCGCCCTCAAAACCGCCAGGATCAACCTCGGCTACTCCACGGTGACCTCGCCGATCGCCGGTCGTATCGGCAAGTCCTCGATTACCGAGGGCGCGCTGGTGACGGCCAATCAGGCGACCGCACTGGCCACCGTCCAGTCGATCGACAAAATGTATGTCGACCTGACTCAGGCGAGCACCGAATTGATCAAGCTGCGTCGCGAATTCGAGACGGGCCGGGTCAAGAATGGTGGTGGTCAGGCCAAAGTGAAACTGATTCTGGAAGATGGCAGCGCGTATAGCGAAACCGGTACCTTGTCGTTCTCCGATATTACGGTGGATCCGGCGACCGGCTCGGTGCTGTTGCGTGCGCTGTTCCCCAACCCGCGCCATGAGTTGCTGCCGGGCATGTTCGTTCGCGCCCGCCTGGAGCAAGGCGTCGCTGAAAATGCCATCGAAGTGCCGCAGCAGGCCGTGACCCGGACGCCGAAGGGCGACGCCATGGTGCTGGTGCCGGACAGCGAAGGCAAGGTTGCCGTGCGCATCATCAAAGTATCGCGCACCTCGGGACCGAACTGGCTGGTGACGGACGGGCTCAAGCCGGGTGATCAGGTCATCGTGGACAACTTGATGAAAGTCCGCCCGGGTATGCCGGTCAAGGCTGTGCCATTCAAACCTGCCGAACAGGCTGCACCGGCTGCACAGAAATAATCAGGAGCAGGCTTCATGTCACGATTCTTTATTGATCGTCCCATTTTTGCATGGGTGATAGCCATCATCATCATGCTGACGGGCCTGTTGGCCATCGTCGGCTTGCCGGTGGCTCAATACCCGGCGATCGCACCGCCGCAAGTCGCCATTTCGGCGGTTTACCCCGGTGCGTCAGCCAAAACCGTAGAAGACACGGTGACGCAGGTTATCGAGCAAAAGATGAACGGTATCGATCATCTGCGCTATATGGCCTCGACCAGTGACGACTCGGGCGGCGTGACCATCACGGTCACTTTCGATGCCGGTACCAATCCGGATATCGCCCAGGTTCAGGTGCAGAACAAGCTGCAACTGGCGATGCCGCTCTTGCCGCAGGAAGTTCAGCAACAAGGTATCCGTGTTGCCAAGTCGTCCAAGAACTTCCTGATGGTGATCGGTTTCGTGTCGTCCGACGGCTCGATGACCAAGAACGATATTTCCGACTACGTAGCGGCCAACCTGCAGGATCCGCTCAGCCGCGTACCGGGTGTCGGTGACTTCCAGTTGTTCGGTGCCCAATACGCCATGCGTATTTGGCTTGATCCGACCAAAATGAACAACTACAACGTCACGGCCAGCGATATTGCCAACGCGATCAAGGCGCAGAATGCCCAGGTCTCGGCAGGGCAATTGGGTGGCTTGCCGGCCAGCAAGGGCGTCGCGCTCAATGCAACCATCGTGGCGCAGACGCGTCTGACCACGGCGGAAGAGTTCGGGCGTATCCTGTTGCGGGTCAACCAGAATGGTTCCCACGTGCTGTTGTCCGATGTGGCGCGTATCGAATTGGGTGGCGAGAGCTATTCCATCGATACCTACTACAACGGTAAACCGGCCTCGGGGATTGCCTTGAAGCTGGCCACCGGCGCGAATGCCCTGGATACCGCCAAGCTGATTCGTGCCAAAGTCGCCGAACTGGAAAAGAACTTCCCGACCGGTTTGACCGTGGTCTACCCGTACGACACCACGCCGTTCGTCAAGCTGTCCATCGAAGACGTAGTGAAGACACTGGGCGAAGCCATCGTGCTGGTGTTCCTGGTGATGTATCTGTTCATGCAGAACTTCCGCGCCACGCTGATTCCGACCATTGCCGTTCCGGTGGTGCTGTTGGGGACCTTCGGTGTGCTGGCGGCGTTTGGCTTCTCGATCAACACCCTGACCATGTTCGGGATGGTGCTGGCGATCGGTTTGCTGGTGGATGATGCGATCGTCGTCGTGGAAAACGTCGAACGGATCATGGGCGAGGAGGGGCTCCACCCGCTGGAAGCCACCCGCAAGTCGATGGACCAGATTACCGGCGCCCTGATTGGTATTGCACTGGTGCTGGCAGCGGTATTCATTCCGATGGCGTTCTTCGGTGGTTCGGTGGGGGTGATCTACCGTCAGTTCTCCATCACGGTGGTGTCCTCGATGGTGCTGTCGGTGATTGTTGCCTTGATCCTGACCCCGGCATTGTGCGCCACCTTGCTCAAGCCGGTGGAAAAGGGCCATTCGATCGGTCATGACCATAGTGGTTTCTTCGGTCGCTTCAATGTCATGTTCGAAGCCGCGACCAGCCGCTATGAAAAGACCGTAGGCAAAATCCTGGGCAAGACCGGTCGCTACATGATCATTTATCTGGCGATTGTCGGCTTGATGGCGGCGTTGTTCGTGCGCATGCCGACTTCCTTCCTGCCGGATGAAGATCAGGGCATTCTGTTCGGTCAGGTGATGTTGCCGCCGGGCACGCCGCAAGAGAAGACCCTTGAGGTGTTGCATCGTGCCGAGGAGCATTTGCTGACGAAAGAAAAGGATGCGGTTGAATCGGTGTTTGCCGTGGCCGGCTTCAGCTTTGCCGGTAATGGCCAGAACTCCGGTCTGCTGTTTATCCGCCTCAAGGACTGGAGTGTGCGTCACGACAAGTCGCTGAGCGTGCAGGCGGTGGCCGGACGCTTCATGGGTGCCTTCTCGCAGGTGCGCGATGGTTTGGTGCTGGCCTTTGCGCCGCCGGCGGTGATGGAACTGGGTAACGCTACCGGTTTTGACTTGCAGCTGCAGGACCGTAACGGTCTGGGCCATGAAAAGCTCATGGAAGCCCGTAACCAGTTCCTGATGCTGGCGGCCAAGGATCCGGTACTTGCCGGTGTCCGTCCCAACGGCTTGAACGATACGCCGCAGTACCGTCTGGATATCGATCAGGAAAAAGCCAGTGCGATGGGCATTTCGCTGGCGGATATCAACCAGACACTGGTGGCCGCCTGGGGCTCGAGCTATGTGAACGACTTCCTCGACCGTGGTCGTGTGAAGAAGGTTTACATCCAGTCCGATGCCGCGCACCGCATGACGCCGGAAGACCTGAACAAGTGGTATGTACGTAATGCCACCGGTCAGATGGTGCCGTTCTCGGCCTTCGCCTCCGCGCACTGGACATTCGGTTCGCCGCGTCTGGAACGCTACAACGGGGTTTCCTCGGTGGAAATTCTCGGTGCTCCGGCTCCGGGACGCAGTACCGGTGAGGCCATGGCGTCGGTAGAAAACCTCATCAAGCAACTGCCGCCGGGTATCGGCTACGAATGGACCGGTCTCTCCTATGAGGAACGACTGTCCGGTTCGCAGGCACCGGCCTTGTTCGCGATCTCCATTTTGATCGTGTTCCTGTCGCTGGCCGCCTTGTACGAGAGTTGGTCGATTCCGTTCTCGGTGATGCTGGTCGTCCCCTTGGGGGTGATTGGTGCACTGGCAGCTGCCGGCTTGCGCGGGCTGACCAATGACGTTTACTTCCAGGTCGGTTTGTTGACCACCATCGGCTTGTCGGCGAAGAACGCCATTCTTATCGTGGAGTTTGCCAAAGAGCAGCAGGAGCACGGCAAAGATCTGATCGAGGCGACACTGGAAGCGGTGCGCATGCGTTTGCGTCCGATCTTGATGACCTCGCTGGCCTTCATTCTTGGTGTCATGCCGCTGGTGACCAGTAATGGTGCCGGTTCGGGTAGCCAGAATGCCATCGGTACCGGTGTGATGGGCGGGATGATCTCGGCAACCGTGCTGGCGATTTTCTGGGTTCCGGTGTTCTTTGTCGTAGTGCGCAGGCGCTTCCCGCCGAAGGTGCGCCACGAGACACCGGTAACTGCATCCGAAGGGGAGCAATGACATGTTGAAACGAACTTCCCTGATTATTGGTACTCCGCTGGTTTTGGCTTTGCTGGCGGGCTGCACCATGGCGCCGGACTATCACCGGCCGGCACTGCCGGTGGCCGATAGCTATCCGGCGACAGCCACCCCGGCGGGGGTGACCCCTGCCGGCAAGGCGGCGGCCGATCTGGCATGGCCGGAGTTTTTCAAGGATGACAAACTGGCATCCCTGATTAACCTGGCCCTGCAGAACAACCGCGACCTGCGCGTCGCTGCCCTGAATATCGAGGTGGCACGTGCCCAGTACCAGATCTCCAATACCGCGCTGATCCCGTCGGTGTCGGCCAATGGCGGGCAGTCGGCGGTGCGGACCACCGATAACCAGCTGACGTCGAGCAACGGGCCTGCGGTCAAGAGGACGTTTACCGGCGGCGTGGGCATCAGTGCCTATGAGCTGGATCTGTTCGGCCGGGTGCGCAGCCTCAAGGATGTGGCGCTGGAAAGCTATCTGGCCAAGGACGAAACCCGCAAGGCGACGCATATCTCCCTGGTGGCCGAAGTGGCCAATGGCTGGTACACCTTGCTGGGTGACCGGGAGCGGCTGGCGTTCGTGAAAGAAACCCTGCGCACTCGCGAAGAGTCGCTGGCGCTGGCCAAACGACGCTTCGATCTCGGCTCGACCTCGGCACTGGACCTGTCGCAGGCCGATTCGCTGGTCCAGTCGGCCCGGGCCGATCTGGCGACCTTGACCAGTCAGGTGGCACGTGATGAAAACGCGCTGACCTTGCTGGTCGGCAAGGCGTTGCCGCCGGAAGCCTTGAACGGTGCCTCGCTGTCGGCGCAGAAGGAGTTGCCGGATGTGCCGACGGGCCTGCCTTCCGAGGCCCTGCTCAAGCGGCCGGACGTGCTGTCTGCCGAGCATCTTTTGCAGGCGGCCAATGCCAATATCGGCGCGGCACGAGCCAACTTCTTCCCGCGCATTACCCTGACCGGTAGTCTGGGCAGCAGCAGTCCGACCTTGTCGGGACTGTTTGATAGTGGTTCGCGGACCTGGTCGTTCTCTCCGGGCATTACCTTGCCGATTTTCGATGGCGGCCTGAATATCGCCAACCTGAAGGTGTCCAAGCTTCAGCGTGATATTGCGGTTGCCCAGTATGAAAAAACCGTGCAAACCGCGTTCCGTGAAGTTGCCGATGCCCTGGCAGTGCGCAGTACCATCGAAGATCAATGGCAGGCCCAGTTGCGGCTTGCCGAAGATAGCCGGGTCAGCTACCGCTTGTCCGAAGCACGCTACAAAGCGGGCATCGACAGCTATCTGAACTTGATGGATGCCCAGCGCTCGCTGTACAGTGCCGAGCAATCGCTGATTGCCACCCGTCAGGCTCGCCTGGCGGCCCGTGTCACCTTGTACAAGGTGCTGGGCGGAGGGTGGCAACCCGAGCCTGGCGACCGAAACTCGCAGGGTTCGTGAGAAACCGTCCCCCGGTACCTGCCGGGGGATGTTTTTTTAGCGGGAGCACTCACGGAAAGGCAGCAGCACGCATATGGCACGCAAAACCAAGGAAGAAGCCGAACTGACGCGGCAAAGACTGATCGATACCGCCCAGCAATTGTTTTGGGAGAAGGGGGTCAGCCGTACCTCTCTGGCGGACATCGCCGAAGCCGCCGGCGTGACCCGTGGCGCGATCTATTGGCACTTCGCCGACAAGACCGCCTTGTTCAACGCCATGTGCGAGCGCATTCTGCCGGTATTCAAAGCACTGACCCAACGGCTTGACCAGCCTCAGAGGGCGCCGGCAGCCTGTCGATTGTGGGAAAACGCCTGTGATGTGTTGAGCATTCTGGCCAGCCATCCGCACATGCGCTGCACGATCGGTATCCTTAACCTGCGCTGTGAGTATGTGGGGGAAATGTCCGATGTGGGGGTGATGGACCGGACTGCGATGATCGAACGGTTCGATATTCTGGAAAAGACCTTTGCCTGTGCCCGCGACGAAGGCGACCTGTTGCCCGGTATCGAGGTTCGTCATGCCGCCAATGTGTATCACGCCACCGTGAGGGGCCTTATCGATATCTGGTTGATGTTTCC
>JAGLBD010000033.1 GCA_018260425.1 Pseudogulbenkiania sp.
AGATGACCAAGGCCTACAAGATCGGCCGGGAAAAAGGTAACGAGATCATGCAGGCCCCCGGGGGCTTCGACAGCCAAACCGACAAAGCGGCCGGGACACTGGATCAGCTGGACAAACAAATCAATGACAGTTCCAGCGCCAGCAATGCGGCCATCGTGACCGCACAAGCCACCACCCGGCTACTGCTGTGGAGCATGTCCGGTCTGACCCTGGGCTTGATTATGCTGACGTCATGGTTACTCTACCGGGGGGGGTATTCGGGCAATTGGGCGGCGAGCCCATTCATACCCGCGAGTTGGCGCAACGCATGGCCGAGGGCGATATGACCCGACAGGTCGCGCTGGGCGGCGCGCACCCCGACAGTCTGGTTGCACAACTGTCGAACATGCAAAAGAAGTGGGTTGAAATTCTGAGCATGATCAGCGGGTTCTCATTCCATCTTGGCACGGTATCCAACCATATCAACGAACAATCCCGCACCTTGCTTGCCAACGGCGAACACCAAAAACAGGCCAGCGGCGACATGAGCGCGAGCATTGAAGAGCTGTCGGTCAGTCTGGATACCATGGCCGAGGCGGCCAACCGCGTCGAAGACAGCAACCGCAATGCGATGGCTGGCGAAGAGCTGATCGGCAAGCTGGTCGACGATATCCGGGTCGCCGCAGAGTCGGTACGGCAATCCGCCCTCCAAGTGACCGAACTGGATGGCAAGGCCGCGCAAATCGCCAGCACCGTCTCGATCATTCACGAAATCGCCGACCAGACCAATCTACTGGCCCTCAATGCCGCCATCGAAGCGGCTCGTGCCGGCGAAACCGGACGGGGGTTTGCCGTGGTTGCCGACGAGGTGCGCAAACTGGCCGAACGGACCAGTCAGTCAACGCTGTCCATCGCCTCGGTCATCAAGCAGATGGGCGATGCCACCCATGGCGTGGTCAGCATCATCAATGCCGGCGTCACCCGGGTCGAGTCCTGCGTCGACATCGCCAATGAAGCCCTGCAGACCATGGGGGAAATACGCTCGGACGCCGCACAGGCGCGCAGCGACTTGAGCCACATTGTCACGGCCTTGCAGGACGTGCGTAGCCATGCCCATGAAATTGCCAATCGTGTGACACAGGTGGTCGAGATGACCGTGGCCAATGCCGATACCACCGACTGCCTGGGCGAAATGGTGCGGGAACTGGATACGGTCAGCGAATCGCTGAACGCCAATATTGCCTATTTCAAGCTCCCCCGCGCGGCGACATAAATGGCAGTGGCATGGCCGGTAAATTCAGGGCAGAATCGCGGCTTTCCATCACGCCAGCGAGCTTTGCCATGAAACCTGTTCTGATTGCCGCCCTGACCGCCGCTGCCTTGCTGCCCTTGCCGGCCCGTGCCGGCTACCCGCTCGCCGAGCGCGAAACCCTTGCCGCCACGGTCTGGATGCAAAGTTCGGTGGAAATGACGGGCGTCACCCGCTCGGTCTATCACGCCGCGACACTGGCCATCCCCGCCGCATTGGCCTCGACCATCCCGGCGGCGACCGAAGCCGCAGGAGACACCGCGAACAAGCCGCCGGCCGTGGTACTGGATATCGATGAAACGGTGTTGAACAATGTCGCCTACAACGCCCGTCAGGCCCTGCAGGGAAAAGGCTTCGAGGCGGCTAGCTGGGCGCGTTGGGTTGCCGCTACCCAGGCGCCGGCCATCGAGGGCGCCAAAGCGTTTCTGGACGCCGCGGAGCAACACGGCATGAAGGTCATTTTCATTACCAACCGCGAGTGCGACAAACACGGGGGCTACGATCAACGTGGCCGTGCCCTGCTCTGCCCGCAGCGCGCGGCCACGCTCAAGAATCTGGAAGCCGCCTTGGGACGCCGCCCTGCCGACGACGAGCTGCTGATGCGCAACGAGCTGGCCGGCCGGGACGACCACGACAAGAGCGAGCGCCGCCGCGAGGTGTCGCGCAACTACCGCATCGCCCTGCTGGTGGGCGACGATCTCGAGGACTTCATCAGTCGCAGCCGTTACCAGCCGGAGCTTTACGCTGGGTACTTCGGCACCCGCTGGTTTGTGCTGCCCAATCCGGTGTACGGCTCCTGGAAGCGCCAATACAAAGACAGCGATGCGCTGTACCGCGGCTTGAAGCCCTGGAACGACGCGCCCTGAGTTACATCTTCCGAAAACGGTGGGCGTAGCTGCGGCTGACCTCCAGACGACGCCCGTCCACCTTCAACACCACATGCAGACGCCCGTCATCGGCCCGCTCGACCCGGTCAATGGCGTCCACTCGCACCAAGGTAGAGCGATGAATCTGCCAGAACACCTCCGGGTCCAACTGTTCCAGCAACTGTTTGAGCGGCAGTCGCAATAGCGACTCGCCTTGCCGGGAGCGAACCACGGTATACTTTTCATCGGCCTCGATCGAATAGACTTCCTCGGTGGAGATCAAGCGCAGGCTATTACCGGCACTGGCCTGCAGCCAGCGCAGATAGCCCGGGCGGGCCGCCGCGGCCAACTCGGCCGCCAGCCGCTGCAATACCGCCACATCGCTGCCCCGCCCCTGCCGTTGCTCCAGACGCTGCCGCGTCAGCACCAGCCGTTCGAGACTGACCGGCTTGAGCAGATAATCCACCGCATCCCGCTCGAAGGCTTCGATGGCGAATTGATCGTAGGCGGTGACAAACACCACCTGACAACGCCCATCCAGTGCCGCCGCCACTTCCATCCCGCTCATGCCCGGCATGCGGATATCCAGAAACGCGACATCCGGACGGCAGCGTTCAATCTCGGCCAGCGCCGCCTGGCCATTCACCGCTTCGGCCACGATCTGCAAGTCGGGCCATACCTGCGCCAGCGCCTGCTGCAATTGTTCGCGCATCAGGCGCTCGTCGTCGGCAATTACCGCTCTCATGCCGCCGTCTCCTGTTCGGCGGACTCGGCCGACACCACGCTAGAGGGTAGGCGAATCGTGACCCGCGTCCCGGTCGGCTCACGCATTTCTATGATCAACTCGGCACGTTCGCCGTAGAGCAATTCCAGCCGGTCACGAATATTGGCCAATCCGACCCCTCGCCCGGCCGACGGACTGAAGCCGACCCCGTCATCCGACACGGACACCCGCAGCTCACCCTTGTTCCGGCTAGCTTCCAGCGTGATGCAGCCGCCCTGCTCGCGGGGTTCCAAACCGTGCTGAATGGCATTCTCCACCAAGGTCTGCAGCATCATCGGCGGGAAAACCGCCTGCTCCAGCCCCTCTTCCACCTCTACGGACACCGTCAGCCGCTCCTCCATGCGCTCTTTCATGATATCGAGGTAGGCTTGAGACATGGCCAGTTGGCTGCCCAGTGTCGATTCCCGTGACTCGCGCATATGTGGCAGTGCCGAGCGCAGGTAATCAATCAGATTACGCTGCATGGACGCGGCCTTGACCGGGTCCGATTCGATCAGTTGCGCAATGGACGACAAGGTATTGAACAGAAAGTGCGGTTCGATCTGCGCCTGCAAGGCGGCGATCCGGGCTTCGGCCAGCCGGCGTTCTAGACTTTCCACATCGGCACGGCGGCGTTCCACATCCGCTTCGATTTCGGCATCCAGCTTGCTGCCGGCCAGCACCTTGATGATCGCCAGCACCAGGGTCACCACCAGCACCAGCAAGGGAACATTGAGGATGCCGCCGACTATCATTGCCATAAACCAGACGATCCCCAAACGCATCCAGCTGATCTGCGCTACCCAGTCCACCAGCAGCCACCAATAGCGGGAAACACCTTCCCCGAATTCGACGAGACGAGGATCACGATACTGTTGTTTCATTGGGTTTCTCCCTGTGCATGATGACTCGTACTGTAGAGATCCCTGCCGGACCCTGCCAACGTCGTTGCGACGAATGGCAGAACGAGAGGGATGAAACGGGGCATTGCCGGGATGAGTGGCTGCCCCGCGCCCCGCCGATATCGTCATGCACCATACCATTTTGTAGTCAAAATGACTTAATGATGCCCTGCCACGGCACAATCTGACAGTCATTGGATTTAGATCAAATATACAACGGGCATGAAAGATTGTGGTTTCCTGACATTCTTTTATCATGATCGATTCTGCCACACACTGTGAGCTTATCGATGACGTTGGATACTCTCCGCCAAACGGGGCGGGAAATACAGCTGCAGGCCAATGAGTTGATCGTCTCCAAAACCGATGCCAGCGGGCATATCACCTATGCCAACCGTGTTTTCATGAAACTGGCCGGCTTTGCCGAACACGAGCTGCTGGGCATGCCCCACAATCTGATCCGCCACCCCGACATGCCGCGCGGCGTGTTCCGCCTGATGTGGAAAACCTTGCAGGACGGCAAGGAGTTTTTCGGCGTGGTGAAAAACTATACCAAGAACGGTGATTACTACTGGGTGCTGGCGAACATTACCCCGGACTATGACCATCGCGGCCAATTGCAGGGTTACTACTCGGTACGCCGCAAACCCTCCCGCGAGGCAGTCGACACCGTCACGGCTATTTATGCCGAAATGCGCGCCGTTGAAGCCCGTTGCGGCAAGGCGTCGGCACCGGACGCCTCGGTCACCTGGCTGGTCGACACCCTCGCGGCACGCAAACAAAATTACGATGATTTCATCCATGCATTGATCAACGCTTCTGCCGGGGCCCGCGCATGACTTCCCGTAAACGCTCTCCCTTCCTGCGCGATCGACTGGGTTATATGCTGATCGCCTTCAATGTACTGGTGCTGCTCACCGCCCTCGATACCTTCGTGATTCCGGAGTCACTGCAGATCTGGATAAAAATCTTGCTGGTGGGCACCAGCATCAGTCTGTCGCTGTATGTCTGGCGTAACAGCCGCCGCACCTTCACGGTTCTCGGCACCTTGCACGAGCAGCTGGGCTACGCCTGTCAGGGCGATCTGCACCACCGCGCCACCCGCACCCGCAATATGGGGGAAGTCGGTCTGGTGGCCTGGCAGCTGAACGATTTTCTGGATCTGATCGAGACCTATTTCAAGGAAGTGAACACCTGTTTCGAGCAGGTCACCCATGGCAACTACCAGCGCCGTCCGATGAGTGCCGGACTACCCGGCGTACTGGCCAACTCGATGCGCAATCTGGACACGGCCATTCAGGCCATGGCCGACAATGACGGATTCATGCGGCGCAACCGGCTGTCCTCGCAACTGGCCTCCTTGAACAACCCCAACCTGCGGCAGAATCTGGCCGGCAACCAAGCCGATCTGGGCAGTATCCGCGATGCCATGGAGGCGGTGGCCGAGATTACCCGCGACAATGCCAGCGGCGCGCGGGAAAGCCTGCACGGCGCCCAACAGTTGTCGGGGCATCTGGACACCATTGCCGGCACCGTGGTGAGCATGCACGAGGCCGGCAGTGCACTGGCCAAAGAATGGCAAGGCATCGAAGTCTCCCTGACCACCATTTCCGACATCGCCGACCAAACCAATCTGCTGGCGTTGAATGCGGCTATCGAAGCGGCCCGGGCGGGCGAGCAAGGGCGTGGTTTCGCCGTGGTCGCCGACGAAGTGCGCAAACTGGCCGAACGCAGCAAGGAGATGGCGCAGCGGGTACGCTCGGTGCTCACCAGCCTGTCCACACGCATTCAGGCCATCGAACAACGTTCCGAGGAAGCGGGCGGTGTGGCCAATCAGGTGCGGGAATCGGTCGACTCGTTCAGGGTCCGTTTCGAGTCTCTGGCGCAACAGTCGGATCAGGTGCTGGCACGGGTGGAGCACGTCCGCGACTTGTCCCGCGCCTCGCTGCTCAAAGTCGACCATGTGATGCACAAACAGCAGGTCTATCATGCCGTCGAGGATGGCAATGACGACACCCGCCTGCAAGCCAGCCTGAAAAACTGGTTCCAGGAGGCGGATCAGGATTCCCTGCGCCGCTCTCCCGCCTATGACGAGTTGTCAGCCAGCATCGAACGGATCTCGGCACGCATGGTCAACGCTCTGGACGCCGCCAACAGCGATGTGCTCGACGAGGAGCGCATCGTGGCCAGCATGAGCCAGCTGGAGGAAGAAAGCAGCCGCCTGTTAGGCCTGTTCGACCGTATGGCGGTCAGCCACTAGAACCAGCCTTTGTGGTCGGTCAGACCTTGACCGACCACCAGCACCAGCCGCTTGCCCTGTGCGACAATTGCGTCACGCCAGCTTTCGAACACCTCATCGGAGATCTTGCCGTTATTGCCTGCCGCAAAATGCTGCATCACCGGCGTATGAATATGGCCGGCAGGAATGCTCAAGCCCATCACATCGCGTAACAGGGTATTGCGGTAAGCGCTTTCATTGGACAGGTAGTTTCCCCCGCCGCCCGACTCGGCGCACTCGCCGGCCCGTGGCGCCTGCAGCGTTTTGTCGGGCAAGGCATTCATCACCGCCATGCCCTCGTTGCGGACTTCGACCTTCGCTGCCGAGCACTCCGGGAAGACCCGGTAAGCGACATTCCAGGTCACATCGAAGCCCTCGGCAGCCTTGGCCTCGGACCCTGACGGACGGTGAATGCCGGCGCCGGTATTGGCGGCAATCATGGCCTTGAACGGCAAGCTCGACACGGTGAATTGCGCAGGGGTATCAGCCCGCCACGGGCGAGTGCTTTTGCCATACCAGCTTTCGGGCGGAAAAATGTCGCACTCGCCGGTGCCGGGCAAGCGGTCCGATGCCGGTGCGCAGATGATCTGACCGTCATTGCCCGGAAACTGCACGCCATGGTAGCGGCCATTCCAGTGTTCCAGATCGAACTGCGACCCCCTGCCCTGACTGACCGTCAAGGACGCATCGACGCGCGACGGACCACGCCGGAACCAGGGGCCCAGCGTCTCTTCCTGCATGCCGGCCTGGAACGGACCATAGCTGACCGGCAACAGATAGGCTTCGATATGCAGGGTGGTGCCGTCGGGCAAGGGGTACTCGGTGCCGTCCAGTGCCAGTGCCAATGCGCCAGAGGGATTGCCGATGCGCACATGGGTATCGGTGGAGGAACCCGGCTCCCCCAGCGTGAAGGGATCAAAGCCGCTGACGATCATGCGGCGCACCTTGCGCCCAGGAGGCAACGCGATATCCTGCTGGCCACGCGACACCCGTTCCAGCTCGGCGCGCAAGGCGTCACGGCCCTGCGTACTCAGCCAAGGGGTTTTCCATTCATCCAGCCGCCGCAGCATGGTCAGCCGCGCCCAGTACAACGGTCGGTCATCGCCGGCCGGCAAGGCACCGATCACCTGCTGTCCCTGCGCACGCGCTACCGCGGCGCGCCACAAGGCCGTACCACTGTTGTGCACCAGCGCCATTGCCTCGTCCTGCGATGCCACGGCACTGACGCCATCGTGGCACAGCTGGTCGGTGAAGGCGGCAACCGTGCTGTCAAATCCGGACGCTTGCAGGATACGACGGGCAAACGGCGCGTCATTGCCCGGCAAGCGATTGACCAGACGTTGTTCTTCGTAATGGGGCGGAACGGCAGGATCCAGTGAACACGCGGCAAAGGCCGATGTGCACACTAGCGGTAGAACGCAGCAGGAAACACTCAGGGGACGGGAAGGAAACCGGTATGCCATGATGACCTCGAAAATGGGACATCATGGCAATTTACCTTATTCCAAAATCATTGGAAGGTTTTTTACCGGTCTGTCAGACCGGTCAGAGACGTTTAGCGCTTGGCGAAACGGCGACGCAGCAACACGCCGACGAGGCCGATACCGGCCAAGGCCCAGGTTTCCGGCTCGGGAACCGCCGGTGCCGCCGCCAGGCTGAAGCTGTACTTGCCGCGCCATGCGCTAGTGCCATACAGATCCAGACCGAAGGTGTACTTCCCCTTCGGCAGGTTCAGCGTATACGAAGCGTCATAGGAATTACTATTCGGCTTATTGATGACAGCCAGCTCCATCCACTTGCTCTGACTCACGCTCCAGATGCCATGGGTGATGAACGACAGGTCGGCTTGACGGGCATTGACCGGCGTCAGGGTAAAACGGGCCACGGCCTGCATATCCTGATCCAGGAAGAAATGCTGGTTGGACTGGCCATAGCTTTGATACGAATTGCGGGCATTCACCGGAGTCGTGATCACCAAGGCGCTGGCCGAAGCGCACAAGGACAGCAGCACGGTAACGCGCAGGAAAAATCGGATCATTTGATAGATTTTCTTTAAATTGCAATCACACCATTATGCCACAGCAGACTTAACAATTCTTTACGTGAAAGTACGTGTCAGGGTGGCAAGAAGGACAGGGACGCACACAAGCAAAATCCTGCAATCGACAAAACCCCATCATCAGGTATCATGAGTGACACTCGAGCACAATATACTGGTGTCTTCCCCACGTGCGTGGGGGTGTTTCTCGTACTATTACAGTTATCGTGACGATATCGGTGTCTTCCCCACGCACGTGGGGGTGTTTCTTTCGATCATGTCACCCCTCCAGTACGGCCATGGTCTTCCCCACGCACGTGGGGGTGTTTCCGGATCAACGGCTCCGAAGTCATGCCGGGCATAGTCTTCCACTCGCACGACTCATCACCGGGTGGCTTCTGTCACCACGGCTTTGCTGGCAGTACTGCCATAGACCCTTGCCAGACTTTACAAACCCTACCCCATCCCGCCATCATTCATCCATGACACCACCAAGGACCACCCTGCCCGGGGACGCTGCTCCGCCGGCCGGCATGATCGCCTGCCACGACTGCGACTTGCTGCTGGTTCGCCCCGCACACACCGCACGGCTGTGCTGCCCGCGCTGCGAGGCCCGGCTGGACAGTGGCTCGCGCCATTCGCCCGAGGCATCGCTGGCACTGGTGGTGGCGGGCCTGATCGTGCTGTGCATCGCCAACCTCTATCCGGTGGTCGGACTCGACGCCAACGGGGTGCGCTCGGCCACCACGCTGGTGGGCTGTGCAACCACGCTGATGCATCAGGACATGACCCTGATCGGGCTGCTGGTGTTGTTTACCGCCATTGCGGTGCCGACCTTCGAGTTGTGCACCCAGCTCTATCTATTACTGCCGCTGAATCTGGGCTACCGTCCGCCGGGCTTTGCGCTGCTCATGCGACTGATCCGCACCGTGCACCCGTGGGGCATGGTGGAAGTCTTCCTGCTCGGCACCCTGGTGGCGCTGGTTAAACTGGCCCACCTTGCCCGGGTGGAACCCGGCATCGGGCTGTGGTCATTCTTTGCCCTGATCCTGCTGATGGCCGCCAATGCCAGCCGCTTCGATCCGGTGCTGCTCTGGGAGCGCTACGCCGCATGCCGCCCGTTACGATGATCAGTGCCGCCAGCCGTGGTATATGGCTGTGCCATGGTTGCGGACAACTTTGCCGGGCCGGCGGCAGCCATGCGGTGTGTCCACGCTGCGGAGCGCCGGTGCATGCTCGCAAACCCGCCAGCCTCGTCAAGTCCTGGGCCTATCTGATCGCCGCCATGCTGCTCTATCTGCCGGCCAACCTGATGCCGATCATGCTCACCGAAACCCTGACCGGCACACAGCGCGACACCATCCTCAGCGGCGTGGTTTACCTCTGGGGCAGTGGCTCCTGGCCGCTGGCACTGGTGGTGTTCGTCGCCAGCGTGCTGGTGCCACTGCTTAAAATGCTGGCCATGGCCTTCTTGCTGGCCACCACCTCCCGGCAACACCGCTGGGCGCCCTTGCAACGCACCCGCCTTTACCGCGTACTGGAGACCATCGGCCCGTGGTCAATGCTGGACATTTACGTGGTGGCCTTGCTGGTCGCTCTGGTGCAACTCAAATCGCTGGCCACCATCCATGCCGGACCCGGTGCCGTGGCCTTTGGCGCCGTCGTCGTACTGACCATGCTCTCGGCCATGAAACTTGACCCCAGACTCTTTTGGGATACGGAACCTCCTAAACCATGAACGAACCCTTGCCCCCCGAACACGACTTGCCCGCCGCCATCGAACGCCCGGCAAGCCGCTGGTCGCCGCAACTGGTCTGGCTGATTCCAGCCATCGCCGCCCTCATCGGGCTGTGGCTGGCGGTCAGCGCCGTGCTGTCGCGCGGGCCGGTCATCACCCTCACCTTCAAAAGTGCCGAAGGACTGGAAGCCGGTAAAACCCGCATCAAATATAAAGATGTCGATATCGGCGAGGTCACCCGCATTCAGGTCAGTCCCGACCGCAAGTCGGTGCTGGTCACCGCCAGCCTCGTCAAGGAAGCCGACGACTATCTGGCCCGCGACAGTCGCTTCTGGGTGGTCAGACCACGCATCGCCGGCGGCAGCGTCTCCGGCCTCGGCACCTTGCTCAGTGGCGCCTATATCGGCATGGATGTCGGTAAATCCCGCGAGATGACCCACAGCTTCAGCGGACTGGACACCCCGCCTATCGTGGCCGGCGACCTGCCGGGTCGACAATTCACCTTGCGTGCCGAGGATCTGGGCTCGATCACGGTCGGTACCCCGGTCTACTTCCGGCGGGTGCCGGTGGGACAGGTGGAGGCCTATGCACTGGACCCCTCGGGCAAAGGCGTCAACCTGACCTTCTTCATCAATGCCCCCTATGACCGTTTCGTGACCGGCTCCAGCCGTTTCTGGCATGCCAGCGGTCTGGATATCAGCCTCGGCGCCAACGGACTGAAGGTAAGCACCCAGTCGCTATCTGCCGTCGCGCTGGGCGGCGTAGCCTTTGAATCGCCGCCCGAAAACGGTGCCGACGCAGCGCCTGCCCCGGTCGGCAGCACCTTCCTGCTGGCGGCCACCCGCGAACAAGCCATGCAAAACCCCGACCGCGAAGTCATGCCAATGCGACTGGTGTTCCATCAATCGCTGCGCGGACTGTCCATCGGTGCCCCTGTCGAGTTTCGCGGCATCGTGATCGGCGAAGTCACCAATATCGGCATCGAATACGACAAGGCACGCCGCGACTTCAGCATGCCGGTCGACATCCGCACCTACCCGAGCCGGGTGAAGGAATTGTTCGAGCAACGGCAACGTACCCCGTCACTCAATCAATCACTGAGCCCGGGCTCACTGGTCAGCCACGGTCTGCGTGCCCAGCTGCGCCCGGGCAACCTGCTGACCGGCCAGCAATACGTTGCACTGGACTTCTTCCCCGACGCACCGCCGGCACGGGTCAAGAGCCACAACGGCATTGTCGAGCTGCCCACCGTGGATGGCGACATCGAGGAACTGCAACGCACCTTGCAACGTATTGCCCGCCGTATCGACAAGATGCCGCTGGACCGTATCGGCCAGTCGCTCGACACCACGCTCAAGACCCTGAACAGCACACTGGGTCACTCCGACGCCATGGTGCAGCAGCTGGACGGCAAAGTGCTGCCGGAAACCCTCCGCACGCTGGAATCACTGCAAAAAACCCTGGAAAGCGCCCGCGGTGCCCTGCGCGCCGACTCGCCCTTGCAGGAAGACATGCGCAGTGCCATGCAGGAAGTTCGTGACTCGGCTCGCAGCGTCAAAGCCCTGTCCGATTATCTGGAACAACACCCGGAAGCCCTGATCCGCGGCAAAGACAAGGACGCACCATGAAACGCACCCTCTTCCGCCTGATCGTGTCATGCAGCGTGCTGGCCGGCTGCGCCTCGCCTCAGCCGTCGTTTCATACCCTGCAGCCTCGTCCCGGGGTGCTGTTCGCCCTGCCGCTCCAGCGCGACCTGCTGGTCGGCCCCGCCACGCTACCGGCGGCACTGGACCGTCCGGCCATCGTGATCAGTCCGGCAAGCGGCACGCCCCGCCCCCTCGACCAGCAACGCTGGCTGGGCGATCTGGCGCACACTCTGGACGAAGTGCTGGCCGCCAATCTGACCCAACGTACCGGTCAGGGAAACACACATGCCTGGCCGCAACCCGGCCCGGATACGCTACCGTTGCGACTGCTGGTGGATGTACGACGTTTTGACTTGATGCCGGGCTCGGGTGTGGCCCTGACGGTGGACTGGCGCATTATGGACAGCAAGGAAGGGACACGGCTCGCGGCGGGACATTTCGAGCAACAGACGGCCTTGAACGACCCGGCCATCCCCGCGTTGCTAAGGGCTCAGGAGGCCCTGCTTGGCCAGCTGGGTGACACCATTGCCGCGGCACTCGCCACGCTGCCGCCCCGCTAAAAAGAAACCAGCCACGGACCGGGAGGTCGGTGGCTGCAAACAAGATAGAGAGAGAAATGCAAAGCTATGACTCAAGCATAGCGGCATCCCGCAGCAGTTTATCTGACTGACATCAAACAAAACCGCTTCCGTGACATTGGCAAGCGCTACCCAGCGCACGGCGCGATACTTTATACTCATCCCTTTGCCGCATTGGCCAGCTCCCGTCTGGCGCTTCAGGATACCGCTCATGAAACTGACTTTCCTGCGCCGCATGGCGTGGCTGCTCGTGTTGCTTCCTGCACTGGGTTTTGCCGACACCCCGGTCAGTGCCGTCAATCAGGTCGATCTGGCCCGCTATGTCGGCCACTGGTACGAAATTGCCCGCCTGCCGATGTTCTGGCAACGCCAGTGCAAAACCGATACCACCGCCGATTACACCCGGGAAGCCGACGGTACCATCAAGGTCGTCAACCGCTGTCGCCTCGAGGGCGGCAGCATGGACGAGGCACGCGGCAAGGCCACCGTGGTGGAAGGCAGCCACAACGCCCGTCTCAAAGTCAGTTTCTTCTGGCCGTTCAAGGCCGACTACTGGATCATCGGACTCGACCCGGATTACCGTTGGGCACTGGTCGGAACCCCCAACCACAAATACCTCTGGCTACTGTCGCGCACCCCGACGTTGCCGGAAGACACCGTCACCCTGGCGTTGTCCATCGCGCGCACCCAAGGCTATGATCTGGCACCATTAATCCGCACTCCGCAATCGGTTCTGCGCGAATAGGAATTTTCTGTTAGAGTGCAGCCGGCCACAACCCGGGACAATCATGCACTTTACCGTTTTCGATACGCCAATCATTCGCCCCATCTTGCGCTTTGTGTCCATTGTCGGCCTGAAACTGGCCGGCTGGAAAATGGAGAACCGGTTTCCGCTCGAGAAGAAATATGTTCTGATCGCGGCGCCGCACACCACCAATTGGGATTTTCCGCTGACGCTGGCGTTCTGTTTCGCCAGTCAGGCCCGCATCTACTGGATGGGCAAGGCCTCCTTGTTCAAAGGCCCCGCCGGACCGGTGATGCGCTGGCTGGGCGGCATTTCCGTTGACCGCAGCAAGAAGAACTCGCTGGTCGACCAGATGGTCGACGCCTACCGCGCAGCAGACAGTCTGGTGGTGACTATTCCTCCGGAAGGCACCCGTAAAGCCGTCAAGGAATGGAAAACCGGCTTTTACTACATTGCCCACGGTGCAGGCGTACCGATTGCGCTGGCCTACCTCGACTATCCGAGTCGCACCTGTGGCTTTGGCCCCATGTTCACCCCGACCGGCGACATCGAAACCGATATGCGCGAGATCCAGGCGTTCTATCGCGACAAGCGCGGCAAATACTGAATGTTGACTGGCCAAAAACAACGACGCCCGGACCTCTCTGTCCGGGCGTCGTTGTGTTATGACACGACTGACTGGCGCGACTTAGTGGTGTTTCAGCGCCGCCACCACACCACTGGCGTCCCCGGGCAATACCACATGCACCAGCCCTGCCGGCAGCGGCTGAACCGCCAACGCTCCCAGGGTACGCAACGCCGGTTCATTGACACTGGCCGGGTCGTTCAGCTCGACTCTCAAACGCGAGTGCGCCACCGCTTCCACGGTCCGGACATTGGCTTCACCGCCCAATGCCGCATACCACCCTGCCACATCCACCTGCTCTGACGCGTCTGTCGCGCGGCTCTCGGCCACGCCCGCCGTCGCGCCCGCGAGCCCACCCAGCACCCCGCGGATTTCATCGGCGACGCTGTCGGCTTCCGGCCCAAGCACAATCTGAACCACACCGGTGGCCGGCTTGATCATGCCACGCGAGCCCAACGCCTTGAGTGCCGCACTGTCCAGCAAGGCATCATTGACAACAGTCAGACGCAAACGGGTCGTGCAGGCATCGACCGAGGTCAGATTGGCCGCACCGCCCAGTGCCGTCACAAAGCCACGTGCCCGATCGCTACCTTTGTCGGTACTGACCGCGGCCACCACTTCACCCTCTTCACGGCCCAGGGTTTTAAGGTCAAAGTGACGAATGAAGAAATCAAACACCACGTAGTACAGCGCAAAGTACACGGCGCCCACCGGCAGCAACCACCAGCCATTGTGGCCTTTCTGGAACGACAGCACGTAGTCGAACAGCCCGGCCGAAAAGGTAAAGCCGAGACGCACGTCCAGCAAGTGCATCACCGCCATCGACACCCCGGTCAACACGGCATGAATGGCATACAGCGCCGGGGCCAGGAACATGAAGGCAAACTCGACAGGCTCGGTCACTCCGGTCAGGAAGGCGGTCAATGCCATCGACAGCAGAATACCGGCCACGGCCTTGCGGTTACCCGGCAGTGCATTGCGATACATCGCCAGACACGCCGCCGGCAGACCGAACATCATCACCGGGAAGAAACCGGCCATGAAGCGGCCCGCTGTCGGGTCACCGGCAAAGAAACGCCACAAATCGCCGGCCGCCACCTTGCCGGTCGGATCGGTAAAGGAACCAAACACGAACCACACCAGTGAGTTCAGGATATGGTGCAAGCCGGTCACGATCAGCAAGCGGTTCAGCACCCCGTAGAGGAACAAGCCCAGCGAACCGGCGCCCAGCAGCCAATGGCCCAGTACATCAATCGCCTGTTGCACCGGCGACCAGATGAAGCCCAGCACCACACCGGCCAGCAGCAAGGAAAAGCCGGTCACGATCGGCACAAAACGCTTGCCGCCGAAGAAGGCCAGATAGGAAGGCAGCTTGATGTCCTTGTAGCGGTTGTACAGCAGGCCCGCCACCACCCCGGACAGAATACCGGCCAGCACCGACATGTCCGGCGCCACAGGTTTGCCATCCTTCATCTGCACAAACCACTTGATGCTCGAGGAAGCGAGCTCGTAACCGCCATCCTGCAAATGTTTGGCCATCAACAGCTGCCAGTCCGGCGAGGCTTTCAGCACAGCGGTGAGCACCAGATAGCCGATCGCACCGGCAAGGCCGGCCGTACCGTTATTGTCTTTGGCAAACCCCACCGCAACACCGATGGCAAAGATCAATGCCAGATTCTGAAAAATCGTGTTCCCGGCCTGAGCCATCACACTGATGTTAAGCAGGTCCTCCTGACCCAGACGAAGCAACAGCCCGGCCACAGGGAGCACCGCAATCGGCAGCATCAGGGCGCGCCCGAGCTGCTGGATTCCGGCAAATTTGCTGAAATTCATATCCTGTCTCCTCCTTCGGTTGACTTATTCCAGCGGCCAGCGTGCACTGGCCGCCTCTCTGACTTCCCGAGCACTTCCCAGCATCAACAGCTTTGCCGTTTCGCTACGGCATTCTGCCACCGTCATCTCGCGGACCCGCGCCTTGATGGTCGGCACCAACACCGGCGCCACCGACAACTCGGTCACGCCCAGTCCCAACAACACCGGTACCGCCAGCGGGTCCGAGGCCATCGCACCACACACCCCGACCCACTTGCCATGACGCGCCGCCCCTTCCACGGTCATGGCGATCAGGCGCAGCAAGGCCGGATGAAAGGGATCCAGCCGGTCGGCCAGCCCCGCATGGCAACGGTCCATCGCCAGCGTGTACTGGGTCAGGTCATTGGTACCGATCGACAGGAAATCCGCCTCGGCGGCCAATTGATCCGCCAACACGGCGGCCGACGGCACTTCGATCATCACCCCCAGCTGCGGACGGGCGGTGATGCCCAACTCCGCACACAACTGATCAATCAGGCCACGTACCCGGCGCAACTCGCCGACATCGGCAATCATCGGCAGCAGAATACGCACCGAGTCCAAGGGCTGCAGCGCCAGCAAGGCACGCAGCTGCACATCCAGTACGTCCGGACGCGCAAAGCCGGTGCGAATCCCGCGCAAGCCCAACGCCGGATTGTCTTCGGGCGGCATTGGCAGATACGGCATATCCTTATCGCCCCCGACATCAAGCGTACGGATAATGACCGGGCGGCCCGCCATCGCATCCACCACCGCCTGACAGGCACGCTGTTGCTCGGCACGATCCGGCATGCTGTCGCGTTCGATGAACAGCAATTCGGTACGCAGCAAACCGACACTGTCCGCCCCCATCTGCACCGCTTCTTTGGCATCGCGCTCATTGGCGACATTGGCCGCCACATCGATCGCCACGCCGTCGCGCGTCGCCACCGGGCTCATCGCTTCGGCCAGCATGCGCTGCTGCGCATCTTGCCGGGCATTGATCCGTTCCCGGGCCGCCAGCAGACGGGCAGCATCAGGCATCGCATCCAGTCGTCCGGCACTGGCATCCAGCACCACCTGCTGGCCGGGCTGCAGGGTCTGGCAGGCATCGCCCACCGCCACCAGCATCGGCACCCCCAGCGAACGGGCGATAATGGCCAGATGGCTGGTTGCCCCGCCACGCACCAAGACCAGACCCGCCAGTGCTTCGCGGGGGAAGCGTCCCAGATCGGACGGCAACAGGTCGTCGGCCACCACAATGCTTTCCGGTGACAGCTCGACGGCAGGCACTTCGGGCATGCCCATCGCCACCAGAATGCGCCGACCCAGATCGCGCAAGTCTCCGACACGTTCTGCCAGCATCGGATTACCCAGTCCCAACAGGATTCGGCATTGTGCTTCGATCGCATCACGCACCGCGACACTGGCGCTCACGCCACTCTGGATCGCGTGCTGCGCGGCATTGATCAGTTCGGGGTCATCGGCCAGCGCCAGGTGCGCGACGAGAATGGTGTGTTCGGCCTGAGTTTTGCGTGCCACGGCCGCATCGATCGCCAGACGCAGCGCCGCGCGTACATCGGCCAGCGCATCCTCCAGACAGCCGAGTTCGTCAGCGCCGGCGCCGGCCTGCTCCCTGACCGGCAAGGGCTGGGTATCCAGCCGGTGAATCCGGCCAATCGCCAGACCCGGCGCCGCACAGGTCCCGGCGATGCCGGCAACGCCTTCTACCGCGGCGACCACCGGCAGCTCCGGTGCCAGGGCGGCACTGCGGCTTCGCACTTGCAAGGCGGCAATCACCGCCTCGGCCGCCGCCCGGGCATCCACCCCCCGTGCCAGCACGGTCACTTCATCCTCTTCGGCAACACCCAGCCCCATCAAGGCGACCACGCTGCGCGCATTGGCACGTTGCCCGCGAAATTCGACCTGAACATCAGAGGCATAGTCCCGCGCCGCGGCCTGAACCATGGCGGCGGGACGAGCATGCAAGCCCCCCTCATGCAGTACCCGCGCGCCGGCCCGGGCTTCCTCCGCCTCGGCCGTGGTCTCGGCCGTGGCC
Organism: Pseudogulbenkiania sp.; assembly: GCA_018260425.1. GTDB lineage: Bacteria > Pseudomonadota > Gammaproteobacteria > Burkholderiales > Chromobacteriaceae > Paludibacterium. The sequence continues at coordinate 17,357 of JAGLBD010000033.1, forward strand.
ACGCTGCCAGCCAACGCAACGCTACACAGGCGATCGCGACCGGCCACCACCGGTCCGCTGGCCAGCGGCACCATGCTGCCGCCATCCGGCAACAGCACCAGTGTCACCAGCGAGGTGGCGCCTTGCGCCACCCGGTCCAGATCCATCTCGATCAGGCACTGCCCGGCATGCACGATGTCTCCGGCCGCCACCCTCAAGGAGAACCCTTCGCCACCCAGTTTGACGGTATCGATGCCCAGATGGATCAGCACCTCGATGCCATCCGTCGTGGTCAGGGTCAAGGCATGCGCGGTGCGCGCCACGGTATGAATCACGCCGTCAGCCGGCGCCAGCACCTGTCCGGATACGGGCTCGATGGCCATGCCCTCGCCCATCATGCCTTCCGCGAATACGGCATCCGGCACCCCGGACAAGGGCACGATAACGCCGGACACCGGGGCCAGCAACGCAGTGGATGATATTGTCATTATGATGTCTCCTGCACGATCCCGTTCAGCGGGTACACGTCACTTTGGACAAGTGCCGCGGTTCATCGGGGTTCAAGCCGCGCGCCTCGGACAAGGCCGCCGCCATTAAATAAAAGCTCTGGATCGCCAACAAGGGGTCCAATGCCGGATCAGCCGCCGTGGCCAGCGTGAGATTGCGTTCGGCGATATCGGCCGGAGCTGCCAGCAACACCCGGGCACCCCGGGCGCGCATATCGGCAGCCAGCGCCAGCGAACCGGCCTGTTCCGGACCACGCGGCGCAAAGATCAACAAGGGGTAGCCTTCATCGATCAGGGCCATCGGGCCATGACGAATCTCGGCACTACTGAAGGCTTCCGCCTGCAGCGCGCAGGTTTCCTTGAATTTCAATGCCGCTTCCAGCGCCACCGCGAAGCCCAGCCCGCGACCGACCACCATGATCTGCTCGGCACCGGCCAGGGTTTCAACGCCATGACTCCAGTCCTCGCGCGTCGCCCGGGCCAGGTCTTCCGGCAAACGGTCCAGCGCTTCCAGCAGTCCGGCATCCAGCTGCCAGTGCGCCACCAGCCGCGCCACGGCCGACAGCGAGGTGATATAGCTCTTGGTCGCCGCGACACTCTTTTCCGGGCCGGCCCCCAGCGGTACCACCCAGTCGCAACATTCAGCCAGGGGTGACTGGGTGCGATTGACCAAGGCAACCGTCATCGCCCCGGCCTCTCCCAGTGCTTTCATGGTGTCGACCAGATCCGGGCTTTGGCCGGACTGCGACAAGGCCACGGCCAATTGCCCTTCCACCTGCAGCGGTGCCTTGTGCAGGGTCACCAGCGACATCGGCAACGACACCACCGGCACACCACAGCGTTGCATGGCCAGATAGGCGAAGTAGTTGGCGGCATGATCGGAACTACCGCGCGCCACGGTCAGGGCAAAGCGCAATTGCCGTTCGGCCAGCGCATGGGCCAGCACGCCAAGCCCTTCATCGGCGTACATCTGTTGTGCGGCAACGGCATCGGGCGCAGCGAGCGCTTCTTCAAGCATCAGAGAGGCCAAGGCGTTCTCCTTCCACGTAAACATCGATCAGATTGAGTTCGGCATCGAGCACCACAATGTCGGCATAGGCTCCGACCGCCAAACGGCCCCGTTCGGCAATGCCGAGATAGTCCGCCGGATAAAGCGACAGCCGGTGAGAAGCGTCTTCCAGCGACAAACCGATGGACACCAGGTTTTTCAGGGCCTGATCCATGGTCAGGGTACTGCCGGCAATCGTGCCGTCGGCAAGTCGCACACCGCCCAGACATTTGGTGACGGTGTGCGAGCCTAATTTGTACTGGCCATCCGGCATGCCTGCCGCCGCGGTGGAGTCGGTCACGCAGAACAACCGCGGAATGGCGCGCAGTGCGGCACGCATGGCGCCCGGATGCACGTGCAGCAAGTCGGGAATCAACTCGGCGTACTCGGCATGCGCCAGCGCCGCGCCCACCATGCCCGGTTTACGATGGTGCAAACCGGTCATCGCATTGAACAGATGGGTAAACCCGCTCGCGCCATGATTCAGCGCACAGACGGCATCTTCGTAGGAACCCAGCGAATGGCCCATCTGCACCCGCACGCCGGCCGCGGCCAGCCGCTGAATGATCTCCATATGGCCGGTGACTTCCGGGGCAAGGGTAATCAGGCGGATCGGGGCAAGGGCGCGGTACTCTTCGATTTCTTCCCACAGCGCCTGACAGGCATTGGAGGGCTGGGCGCCCAGCTTGCCCGGATTGATATACGGCCCCTCCAGATGCACACCCAGCAGGCGTGCGGAACCGGGCACCCGCTCGCGACAACGCTCGCCCAGCGCCGCCAGCACGGTCGAAATCTCGGCACGCGGTGCCGTCATGGTGGTGGCCAGCAGCGAGGTGGTGCCATGGCGGGCATGCAGACGCGCCACGGTTTCAACCGCCAGCCCGCCCTCCATGATGTCCGCACCCGCTCCGCCGTGCACATGCAGGTCAATGAAACCCGGCAACAGGTAGCGCTCGACGCGGCCACCTTCGGGCGGGGCTCCTTCCAGGTGTGCGATACGGCCATCACGCCCCGTTTCGAGCCGGCCATCCAGCCAGCCCGAGCTGGTCAGTATGCGACCCTTCAATGTCATGTCCATCGCTTCAGCTCCGCGACAAAATCGTAATAATCATTACGGCACCAGGTGTCGGTCAACTCGATCAGAACATTGTCGGCGGTGTAGCCAAGACGGGTGATCAGCAACAAGGCTTCGCCCACCCTCACCCCGGACAGCGCCGCGATTTCCTCGTTGGCATTCACCGCCCGGATATGCTGCAAGGCGCGCACCACGGAATACCCCAATTGGTCCAGGTGGGCATACAGGGAGGAGCCGATTGCCTGCGGGTCCGGCAAGTAACTATTGGGCAAGGTGGACTGTTCAATGGCCATCACCACGCCGTCGGCCAGACGCTGGCGTTTCAGTCGCGTCACCTTGGCGGCCGGCGACAAGCCCAGCTGGATCTGCTCTTCGTGAGTCGGTTGGTCGATAAGACGCTCAAGCCATACCGAACTGGGCTCGAAGCCGCGCTGGCGCAGCAGCTCGGTGAAGCCGGTCAGACGCGACATCGGCTGCTCGGTACGCGGGGTAATGAAGGTGCCCGACCCGTGGCGACGCCGCACCAGACCCTGATCGATCAAGACATCGAAGGCCTTGCGTGCCGTCACACGGGAAATACACAACTCGTCCGACACCGTGCGCTCGGAAGGCAGCGCTTCGTCGGCACGCCACCAGCCGGCATTGATCGCGGTCGCGAGCTTTTGGGCCAGCTGCAAATACAAGGGTGTCGAGCGGGTCTCGTCGGGTTTAAGTAACTGCCAGCGATCGTCCATGAGCGGCCTTGTCGAATGAATCAAGGCAACATTAATACCACTTAAATACCACGTCAATGACAAAACGTCATGTAGCGCTGAAAACATGGGAGACAGCGTATAAAAACCGGGGCTTAGGGGAAATTTTCTGGCAATACCAGTTAGCTACCAATGCCGCAAATAATGCACACAACATTAGTTGTAATGGGTAAATCGGGAGAAAAACCGGGAAACAACTCAAGACCGGCCCGGCAAACCAGCGCATGGTTCACCGGGCCGCGGGACACCATCAGGATTTTTTGGCAGGAAGCAGCAGCAAGGTGAGCACTCCGCCCACCAAGCCCCAGAACGCCGAACCGATACCGAACAACACCATGCCCGAGGCGGTGACCAGAAAAGTCACCATGGCCGCCTCGCGTCCGTCCGGTTCATGCAAGGCGGTGGCCAGACCATTGCCGATAGTCGCCAACAGCGCAAGCCCGGCCACCGCCATCACCAGCGCCTTGGGAAAAGCCGCGAACAAGGTGGTGACCGTAGCGCCGAAGATTCCGATCAGGCAATAGAACACCCCGGCCATCACGGCCGCCACATAGCGTCGCGAACGGTCGGGATGCGCTTCCTCGCCACTGGCAATCGCTGCAGTGATGGCCGCCAGGTTCAGGGCATACGCACCGAACGGCGCCAACAGCAGGGTCACCAGACCGGTCAGCCCGATCACCGGAGACACCGGCACCGAGTAGCCCGAGGCCTTGATGACCGCCACACCTGGGACATTCTGCGAGGCCATCGTCACCATGAACAAGGGCAAGGCCACCCCGACAATGGCGGTGACGGAGAACTCGGGGCGGGTGAACACCGGTCTGGCCAGCGACCAGTGAAGTGCGTCGACATGCAATTGCCCCAGCAGCGCGGCGATCACCCCGCCGGCGGCCAGCACCAGCGGAATGGCGTAGCGTGGCTGATAGCGCCGCATCAACAGGTAAAGCAGGAACATCGGCAACACCAGAACAAGGCTGTCCTGCATCGACACAAACACATTCATGCCGAACTTGAGCAATACCCCGGCCAACATGCCGGAGGCAATACCGGGAGGAATACGTTTCATCGCCTTCTCGAAGATCCCCGAATAGCCGCTGATCATGATCAGCACGGCAGACACGATGAAGGCGCCGGTGGCTTCGGCCAACGATACCCCGGCCAGCGCTGTCACCAGCACCGCGGCTCCCGGAGTGGACCAGGCTGTCACTACCGGCATCCGGTAGCGTAGCGAAGGAACAATGCAGGTCAGTCCCATGCCGATGCCCAGTGCCCACATCCACGAGGCAACGATGGCGTCGTCGGCACCGGCCGCACGGGCGGCCTGAAAGACGATCACGGCAGAACTGGTAAAACCGACCAGAACCGTGACAAAACCGGCCACCACGGCCGACAGCGAACACGCTTTGAAGAACGACATGCTTTCCCCTTGTCATAAGCAGACAAAGGTATCACAGCACGCTGAAAAATTCAGGGATCGACCCCCAGACGCACCACCTCCGGCGGGGGCACGTCCTGCGGCAGCCAGCGGTGGTAGATCTGCTGAAACGTTCCGTCACGCTTCAAAGCCCGCAAGCCCTCCTCCCAGGCCAGCACCACTTCGCGCGGCGTCCCGCGGGAAAAGGCCATATACAGCGCCAGCGACTCGAGGGTGACCACCTTTTCAATGGAGCGCGCTGAAAAGCCGCTTTTCTCCAGAGCCGGTCCCGCGACAAAACTGCCCTCCACCCACAAATCCACCCGACCAGCCATCAGCATCCGTGCCGATTGCTCGGAATCGACACTCTCGACAATCGTGGCAAACCCCTTGTTGGCCGCCGTTGTCCGAAAAATACTGCTGCGGTAGGCAGTCACCGGCACGTCGAGCATGCCGGACCCCATGCGCTGAAAACGGGCGGCTTCGCCAGACCGCGCCAGCAGGTCGATATTGGACATGGCCACCGGCCCGACCAGCGTCATGAGCTTTTCTCGTTCCGGGGTACGGCCGACGGTAAACAGCATGACATTGGGACGGGTCAATAGATAGGAATAGGCACGTGCCCAGGGCAACACCTCGACACGGGTGGTATCGCCGAGCCGTTTTTGCAGCGCCTGAACCACTTCGACGGCCATGCCGGCCGCCTTGCCATCGCGAAGATAAGTGACCGGCGGCCATTCTTCGGTATAGAGGCTCAGCGTGGCAGCCGCCGCCAGTGCGCACTTTGCCAGCATCACAACGGACAGGAGCCATCTAGCCATTCACTTCTCCGTAATTCGGCATGAGTCAGAGACCCTCCGTTTGCGATTGTTTTACTGCATGGTAGTTAACGGATGGCTTGCCGACCAGCTGTGCTTGGGGTTCAATACCGCATACCCCGTAAAAAGGTCGGCCATGCTCATTCCCCATCAACAGGCTATCCATTTACTGCACAGCGTGGCGCATGGCGCGCTCGCCACCCACTCGGCACACTACCCGGGCTACCCGTTCGCCACGGCCCTGCCCTTTGTCGCCGACCCCTGGCAACGCCCGGTCATCCTGATCAGCGGGCTGGCCGAACATACCCGCAACCTGCAAGGCGACCCGCGCGCCAGCCTGCTGGTCGGCCCGCCGCCGGGCGTGGACCCGCAAACCGGAGCACGCATGACACTGGTGGGCGATACCCGCCCGTTCGACGCCGAGCCCGGGCTGGTGCGCCGCTATCTGCGCTACCTGCCGGATGCCGAACGCTATCTGGAACTGGGTGATTTTCGGTTCTACCGCATGGAAACCCGGGATATCCGTTTGATTGCCGGCTTTGGCCGCATGGGCTGGACCGGCCCGCGCGACACGGGCATCGACAGCCATTTAACTCACGACGATGAAGAAAACCTGTTGACGATATTTGCGGATACGGCGGCGACCCGGCTGCTGGGCATCGACCCGTGGGGAATCGATCTTGCCGTGGCCGGACAACGGGAACGCAGGGAGTTTCCGGGACACACCCCGCTCCCGGCCCTGGAAGAGGCTGTGGCCAACGCCCTCGCGCTGCGTTAATCGTCAGCCCAGCAGACGTCTGAGCACCACCGCGGCGGCAACCGAGAGCATCACCATCAAACCGATGGCCAGCACCTTGGTCGCCCGGGTCGCCAGACGTTCGGCCTGGCGCGGCTCTGCCCCCTTGGACAGCAACTGCCGGACATAGAGTCCGCGAAAGCACACCACGCCGGCCAGCACCAGCAACACCGAGACCGGCAGCGCCACGGCGAACCAGCGCAACGCGTCAGGCACGCCCTGAATGAACAGTGGAGTCACGGTTTATTTGTGCATCAGGAAATTGACCAGCACTTCCTTGAACACGAAGCCGAACACGCCAAAGCCCAGTACCAGAAACAGCACAAAGGTCCCGAACTTGCCGGCGCCGGATTTCTTGCCAAGGTCCCACACGATAAATCCCATGAAAACAATCAGGCCGGTCAGGCATACGACCATAGAGATATTGGTGAACTGCTCTTCGCTCATTTTGAAAATAATTCCTGAGTGGATGGGTCGGGAATCCGCTATTTAAGCAAAATTTCCGGCATCTGTCAGGTAGCGCTTGCAGGCGGCATATCCCAGTACGGGACCTCTCCGCCAAAGCTGGCTTCCAGCTGCGCCAGAAATGCCGTGACCTTGGCCGGCACCTGACTCCGTTCCGGGTACACGGCATGAATGGCGGTGGCTTGCCGGCAAAACGCGCACCGCATAAATAAAATACCCCCGGCCATAAGGGCGGGGGTATCACCGGTCAGCGCCGTCGGGAGACTCAGCCCTGACGCTCTTTCAGGCGTGAGGCAATGCGCATGCGCAAGGCATTGAGGCGGATAAAGCCGGCAGCATCGGCATGGTTATAGGCGCCGCCATCTTCGTCGAAGGTGGCAATGGCCGGATCGAACAGCGAATCATCCGAATCGCGACCCACCACGTACACACCGCCCTTGTACAGCTTCAGTCGTACCCAGCCATTCACTGTCGCCTGCGACGCATCGATCATTTGCTGCATCATCAGCCGCTCTGGAGCCCACCAGTAGCCGGTGTACACCAGGCTGGCGTACTTCGGCATCAGTTCGTCCTTGAGGTGGGCGACTTCGCGGTCCAGGGTAATCGACTCGATGGCACGGTGCGCCTTGAGCATGATCGTCCCACCCGGGGTTTCATAGCAGCCGCGCGACTTCATGCCGACATAGCGGTTTTCGACGATGTCCAGACGACCGATACCGTGCTTGCCACCCAGACGATTCAGTTCGGTGAGGACGGTTGCCGGGGTCATTTGCTGGCCATTGATCGCGACGATATCGCCATGACGGTAGGTCAGTTCGACATATTCCGGGGCGTCGGGGGCGTTTTCCGGACTGGTGGTCCACAGCCACATATCGTCTTCCGGCTCGCGGGCGGGATCTTCCAGCACCGTGCCTTCATAGGAGATATGCAGCAAGTTGGCATCCATCGAATACGGACTGCCACCATTTTTCTTTTTGGAGATGTCGATGCCGTTGGCTTCGGCGTAGGCCAGCAACTTTTCACGCGACAGCAGATCCCACTCGCGCCACGGGGCAATCACTTTGACATCCGGTTTCAGTGCGTAGTAGCCCAGCTCGAAACGCACCTGGTCATTGCCCTTGCCGGTCGCGCCGTGCGACACCGCATCGGCACCCACCTGGCGGGCGATCTCGATCTGGCGCTTGGCGATCAGCGGTCGGGCAATGGAGGTGCCCAACAGGTATTCACCTTCATAGACGGCATTGGCGCGGAACATCGGGAACACGAAATCCCTGACGAACTCTTCGCGCAAATCATCAATGAAAATATTTTCCGGCTTGATGCCCAGCGCAACGGCCTTTTTACGGGCCGGTTCCACTTCCTCACCCTGGCCGATATCGGCGGTGAAGGTGACAACTTCGCACTGATAGGTATCCTGCAGCCATTTGAGGATGACCGATGTATCCAGCCCGCCTGAATAGGCCAGCACTACCTTGTTGATATCAGACATGTGTTTCTCTGCTCCAAAAAATCGATTTCTCCTGCCGGGGTGCCACTTTTTCAAAAATCAGTGGTTCACCTTGCCCAGCAGCAAATACTCTACCAGCGCCTTCTGGGCATGCAGACGGTTCTCGGCTTCATCCCATACCACGCTTTGCGGGCCATCGATCACCCCGGCGGAGACTTCTTCGCCACGGTGCGCCGGCAGGCAATGCATGAACAGAGCGTCAGGCCGGGCCAGCGCCATCAGGGCTTCGTTTACTTCGTAGCCGGCAAAGGCCTTGAGACGCACGGCGCTTTCATCTTCGTAGCCCATACTGGTGAAGACATCGGTGGTCACCAGATCGGCATCGCGCACTGCCCAGGCCGGATCATGGCCGACTTCCAGACAGTCGCTACCATACTGCTTGCCGTCCAGCAGGGTCAATTCATACCCGGCCGGCGTGGCCACCTTCAGTTTGAACCCGAGGATGTCGGCCGCCTGCACCCAGGTGCGACTCATATTATTGCCGTCGCCCACCCAGGCCACGGTCTTGCCTTGAATCGACCCGCGATGCTCTATATAGGTCAGGATATCGGCAAGGATCTGGCACGGGTGATATTCATTGGTCAGTCCATTGATGACCGGAACGCGCGAGTAGGCGGCCAGCGTTTCCACCAGCGATTGGTCAAAGGTACGAATCATGATGATATCGCACATGCGCGACAGCACCCGGGCGGTGTCTTCCGGCGGTTCGCCGCGGCCCAGTTGCGACGTCTTGCTGTCGAGGAACATCGCATGCCCCCCGAGGTGCGTCATCAATGCCTCGAAAGAAACCCGGGTACGGGTCGAGTTCTTTTCGAAGATCATCGCCATGACCTTGCCGGGCAAGGGCCGGTACAACTCGCCTGAAACATGTCGTCGCTTCAGTACCTGCGCGCGCTCGAAGATGTAGTTGTACTCTTCACGGGTAAGGTCACTGAACTGCAAGTAATGTTTCACGTCCTTCATCATGGTCTACCTGGCTTTCGGTCTTGCTTGAGTTAATCCCGTCTCTGACGGGGGGAAGTGGCCAACACGCGGCCTGAATTTATATAAATGCGACATAAATTTACTTTTACTCCTTTTGGCGCTGCCTGACAAGAGGCTCGTTTGAACTAGATCGGCGTCACGCACCGCAGGACGCGACCTGCGCCTTGCGGTAGAATGGCGCCCATGTTGACCGATGCTGAAAAAGACGCGATACGCGATCACTACCGTGCCATAGCCGATAACCTGCCCGGCTTCCGCCCCCGCCCCCCGCAACGCCGCATGCTGGCCGAAGTGGCCAATGCCTTTTCGCGCAGTCTGGAGAGCAGCGAAGGCGAGGACGTCGAACGCACCGGCGAGAGTATCGTCGTGATCGAAGGCCCGACCGGGGTCGGGAAAAGTCTTGCCTACCTGCTGGCAGGCGGCGTGATGGCACGCGCGCGCAACCGCAAGCTGGTGGTGACCAGTGCCACCGTGGCGCTGCAGGAGCAACTGGTCAACCGCGACCTGCCCTTCGTCGTGGAAAACAGTGGCCTGCCACTGACCTTTGCCCTGGCCAAGGGCCGGGGCCGCTACCTGTGCCCCTACCGTCTCTATCAACTCACCGCCGATACCGCGCAGGGCGAATTGATCGCCATGGACCCGTCGCTGGCCATGTGGGACCGCAAACCGGAAGCCGCCGAGCTGGACGCCTTGCGGCAAATGGCCGATGCCTTCCACTACCGCAACTGGAATGGCGACCGGGATACCTGGGGCGAGATCATCGAAGACGGTTTGTGGTCGCGGGTCACCAATGACCGGCACGGCTGCCTGAAAGCCGGCTGCCCCAACCGTCCGGAATGCCCGTTCTTCCTCGCCCGCGAAACTCTCGAGACCGTGGACGTGGTGGTGGCCAACCACGACCTGCTGCTGGCCGACATTTCCATGGGCGGCGGCGTCATCCTGCCGGAGCCGGCCAAGAGCTTCTATTGCATCGATGAGGCGCACCATCTGGCCAAAAAGGCCATCAATCAATTCGCCGCCGAACACTCGGCGAGTCAGGCCATGTTCTGGCTGGACAAGGTTGCCGGGGTCGCCGGCCGGGCCGAGACCTACCACGGCAAAACCCAGCTCACTACCGATGCCATCGACGCGGCGGGTGCCGCGATGGAGTCGCTGACCGAATGGCTATGGCTACTGGAAGGCGAAGCCGCTCTGGCCGCCTCCAGCGACAATCTGGAACCGGTATGGCTGATCGAAGACGGCGTCCTGCCGGAGCGCCTGCTGCTACCGGCTGCCAATATGGCGCTGGCGGCACGCATGGTGCTCAAACACCTCTCCTCGATCAGCGAAGCCCTGCTGGAAAGCCGCAAGGAAAAGAACAGCGAAGCACTGGTCATCGACAAGTTGTCGGCCGACATCGGTTTTCTGGCAGCACGCGCCGAACAAATGAATGCGGTCTGGGATCTGTTCGAACAGACCACCGAAGAAAACAGCCCGCCGATTGCCAAGTGGATTGCCCGCAAGACCGATGGCAAGGGTGATTACCTGTTCTGTGCGTCGCCGGTCAGTGCCGCCGCCAGTCTGGCCGCCACGCTATGGCGACGGGTGTCCGGTGCGCTACTCACCTCCGCGACCCTGCGCTCACTGGGTACGTTTGACTTGCTGCTGGGGCAAACCGGACTGAAATGGCTGCCGGACGTCACCTGTCTGGCGCTGGATTCGCCGTTCAATTTCACCGAACAGGGCGAGCTCTACCTGCCGCCCTTGCTGGCCAGCCCCAAGGACCCGCCGGCGCACACCCGGGAAATCGCAGAATGGCTGCCGCGGCTGGTGCACGAGAACGAGGCGGTCGGCTCGCTGGTGCTGTTCTCTTCGCGCAAGCAGATGCAGGACGTCGCCGCACTACTGCCGCCGACCTTGCAGGACATTCTGTTGATTCAGGGAGAAATCCCCAAGAGCCTGCTACTGGAAAAACATCGGGAACGACTGGCGGCCGGCACCGCCAGCGTGATTTTCGGGCTGGACTCGTTTGCCGAAGGGCTGGACCTGCCCGGCGAGAGCTGCGTCCACGTGATCATCGCCAAACTGCCCTTTGCCATGCCGGATGATCCGGTAGACCGCACGCTGTCGCGCTGGATCGAGAAACGTGGCGGCAATCCGTTTATCGAGCTGACCGTACCGGAAGCCTCCATCAAGCTGATTCAGGCGGTAGGACGGTTGATTCGCACCGAGAGTGATTACGGTCGCGTCACTATTCTCGACAACCGTATTACCCGGCAAAGCTACGGAAAAAAATTGCTCGCATCGCTTCCACCATTCAAGCGAATTTGAAAATGATGCTAAAATAGCAAACACGGACCCGGTGGAAGCGCACTGCCGGCTGGAGGTCAGCCTCTGGTCAAGCACGCTTACCGGGTCATAAAAATAACCAGAGACTGCATCAATAAAACGCCCGGTTAGACCATCATGATCTGCAACCCGTATGAAATTGTAATTCAAGGCCTGACCAGTGAAGGCCGCACCTTCCGCCCCAGCGACTGGGCGGAGCGCCTGTCCGGCATCCTGTCTTCATTCGGCTGCGACCAGAAACTCGCCTATCACGAGTTCGTCCGGCCCATGCTGCTGGAAGGTGTTCGCTGCGTCGCCGTCGACAAAAAACTGGAAAAGATCAATCCCGCCGTCTTCCAGTTCCTGATCGACTTTGCCCGTGACAACGACCTCCGTGTCGTGGATTGCCGTACCCTGCTCGACGAAGTGTATCCCAACAAATTCCTCGCCTGACCCTCCCTCTCGCGCCTGCCTGACGCCTCCGGCGTTCAGGGCACGCGTGAAATAGGCAACACCGCCGCCCCCACTGTTGTATCTTCCCCCACAAAAACCGCCTGCCGAACCGCTACCTCTTGATTCTTTCAGCACAAATGCAACACTTTAGAGCTGAAAATCAAAAAAACAACAGCGGAAAATGCGCATTGGGTTAATTTATCCGCCATAAGTAATATTACAGTAACACGATTTCGGGATACTCTCGCCAAAGCCCTGGCGGGGTTCCTGCTAGGCACCGTCCAACTGACAAAGTCGACCCTGGAGTTATGATGAAGAAAAAACTGATCGCTGTAGCCCTCGCCGCTGGTTTCGCTGCTCCGGCAGCCATGGCCGATGTAACCCTGTACGGTTTCCTGCAAGGTGGCGTCGAGTCCGTAAAAGCCACTGGCGGCAAAGTCACCTATGACTCCCGCACCAAGGTCTCCGACCAGAACTCCCGTCTGGGCTTCAAGGGTGTTGAAGATCTGGGCAACGGCACCAAGGCCATCTGGCAAATCGAATCCAGCCTGCGTAACTTCGACAATGGCGGCACCGATGACAAAGGCCGTACCGCTTCGCTCGGAACCCGCAACACCTTCGTTGGCCTGGACAATGCCCAAGTCGGTACCCTGCGCCTCGGCCAATTTGACTCCGCCTACAAAGTATTCACCAGCAAGCCGGCTGACAACTTCATGGGCGACACCACTGCCGATACCCATGGTTCCAGCTCGATCGCCGGCCGTGGCGAAGCCCGTCTGACCAACTCCATCCACTACACCTCCCCGGTATGGAGCGGTTTCCAGGCTGGCGTATCCTACGGTGTCGATGAAAACCGTGATCTGGATGGTACCCAAAAAACCAAGCGTGACCGCTGGTCGCTGGGCGCCGCCTACACTCTGGGCAGCTGGGTAACTGGCGTGGGTTACGACCGTCAAGCCGACACCGGCGCAGTTGGCGCGAGCACCGGCAAAGTAGTCTCCGGCAAAACCACCTCGTTCTGGCAGCTGGCTTCTTCCTACAAGTTCGACTTTGGCACCACCATCGCCGCTTCGTATGAAAAAGCTTCCTACGGCATCGCTACCGGCTCCAATCTGAAGCAAGCCGGTTACACCCTGGCCGTTAGCCAGGAAATCGGCGCCACCACCGTGGGCCTGTCCTACAACAAACTGGGCAAGCTGTCCAACGTCGCGGGTGATCCGAACGACTACGCCGCCAAGCAGTGGGTTCTGGGCGCTCGTTACAGCCTGTCCAAAGCCACCTCGCTGTACGGCTACTACACCCAGATCAAGAACAATGCCGGTGCAGCCGTCAACTTCGCCAATAACCCGATCTACAGCTCCAACATTGGCACCAAAGATGCCAAGCTGGACGCTGGCAACAAGCTGACCGCCATCGGCGCCGGCCTGAAGATCGCGTTCTGATCACTCTGATCGACGTAGCATGAAGCACGGGCAGTCTTTCGGGACTGCCCGTTTTTTATTTGCCGCCAGATTTGCTAAACTAGCGGTTTGCACACGAAATAATACTCATCCGTATGGCCATCCAGCTCAAAACCCCGGAAGACATCGAAAAGATGCGCATTGCCGGTCGTCTAGCCTCCGAAGTGCTCGACTACATCACCCCGTTCATCAAGCCCGGCGTCACGACCGAAGAGCTGGATCGTCTGTGCCACGACTACATGGTCAACGTGCAGGGCACCATTCCCGCCCCGCTTAACTATGCGCCGGACGGTCACACTCCCTATCCCAAGTCGATCTGCACCTCGATCAACAACGTCATTTGCCACGGCATCCCCAACGACAAGCCGCTGAAGAATGGTGACATGCTGAACATCGACGTTACCGTCATCAAGGATGGTTACCACGGCGATACCAGCCGGATGTTCTTTGCCGGCGATGTCAGCCCGCACGCACGCCGTCTGGCCAAGATCACCTATGAGTGCATGTGGCTGGGTATCGAGAAGGTCAAACCCGGTGCTTATCTGGGCGACATCGGCTATGTCATCGAGCAGTATGCAGAAAAGTCAGGCTATAGCGTGGTACAGGAATTCTGCGGTCACGGCATCGGCACCAAGTTCCACGAAGAGCCTCAGGTGCTGCACTACGGCCGCCCCGGCACCGGCGCACAGCTGGAAGCCGGCATGATCTTCACCATCGAGCCGATGATCAATCAGGGCAAGCGCCACCTGCGCATGATGGCCGACGGCTGGACCGTGGTCACCAAAGACCGTTCCTTGTCGGCGCAATGGGAACATACCGTACTGGTCACCGACACCGGCTACGAGATCCTGACCCAATCGGCCGGCACCCCGCCCAAGCCGCAACTGCGCTAAACCGCCGCCCCCTGCCCGCCAGTCCCGCGGCGGGGGTAATTCCCTCTGGCCTCACTTGATTCGCTCTCTGGTCGGCCACACGACTGACGCAGCTCTGCCGCCGTACCGATTGCCCCTCCTTGCTCTCCCGTCTGTAATGGTTCCAAGCGCAAACCGCCACCCCCCATACAGGAGATCATCATGCCCCGTCCCTTTTCCCTTGAGTCGACTCTGGAAGATATGGCTCAATTCGAGGAATGCTTCACCGATGAAACCCGCCGCCAGCTAGAGCTGACCGCACAAGGCGAAACCGTGGCATTGAACCGGAGACTGGCGCTATTGGTCTGTGCCCGTGATATGGAGACACTCGGCAACCTCAGCATTCAGGAGCCGGAAATCTATGCCCAGATGCTGGATTGTGTAGAGAATTTTGCCCAACACGCCCGTGTGTTGCACGAACTGGCCGATCTGGCGGCAATCCGCATGAATCTTGCCGACGGGCGACGCGGGGAGGAATAAACAGCAACTAAAAACTGAAACAAGCCGGCCCCATGCCTTGAAGACCAGACAGGAGACAGTCGACACGGGAGTGGGCTATCGAACTTGAGAAACCCGACACCTGCCCCTAGACTGCAAAAAGAGTCATTGTTTGCGGAGCCAAGGCCATGTCACTTACCGTCAATACCGATCTGTCGTCCCTGTCGGCACAGAACACGCTGAGCCAGACCGATCAGACACGTCGCAAGACCCTGGCACAGTTGTCTTCCGGAAAGTCGGTAAACAACGCCGCCGACAATGCGGCCGCGCTGGCGATTGCCCAGTCCTTCACCAGCCAGATCAACGGTAACAACCGGGCCATGGCCAATGCCAATGACGGCATTTCGCTGGTGCAAACCGCGGATGGCGCACTGGGGCAGCTGCAACAGAATAATCAGACCATTCAGGACATTGCGCTGCAGGCGACCAATCCGATCCTCAATGCCAGCAATCGTCAGGCTCTGCAGACTCAGGTCGATCAACTGACCCAAACCAACTCGCAGATCATCCAGACCACCAATTTCAACGGCACACCACTCTTGTCCGGCAGCAATGCGCTGACCTTCCAGGTCGGCGCCGACGGCAAGACCGACAATCAGGTGACCGTGTCGACGTCAAACCTTTCCGCCGCCCCGGCCAGCGGCGGACTGAATGGTTACAATGCCAACCTGGCTGCCACCGGCACCATCGACGTCACCTCGCAAGCCAGCGCCTTGAACGCCCTGAACCAGACCCGTCAAGATCAAGCCACGCTGACGCAGGCCCAGTCCCAGCTGGGCGCGGCGCAAAACCGTTTCAGCGCAGTGTATGACAACCTGTCGAACACCTCGATCAACGAGCAAGCCTCGCGCAGCCGTCAAACCGACACCGACTTTGCCGCGACTGCCGCCAATTTGACCCAGCAAAACATTCTGGCCCAGACCGGCACCGCCTCGCTGGCGCAGGCCAATCTGAGCCGCAGCAATGTCTTGTCCTTACTGAAAGGCTAAACCGGATTCCAGCAGCGCTTGATCCAGTTTGCCAACAGCACCAGCTTGCCGTGGAAGAAGTGCCCGCTGCCCGGCACCACCACCACCGGCAAGCCCTGCGGCCGCGCCCAGTCCAGCACGGCCTGCAGCGGGATAACCTCGTCTTCCTCGCCATGAATCACCAGTGCCGTCGCCGGCACCGGCGGGGTCGGTGTGTCATACTTGCCGACCGCCACGCCCATCAACAGCACGCGCTCACACGCGATGCGCTCGCTCACCCGGGCGGCAACAAAACCGCCAAAGGAAAACCCGGCCAGCGCCAGGGGCAAGTCACCCTCGCGGGCACGCAAGGCCTCTACCACCGCCAGCACGTCATCCACTTCACCATGACCGAAATCGTGCTGCCCCTCGCTGTTGCCCACGCCACGCAAGTTCGGGCAGTAACTGGTGTAACCCAGCTGCGCCAGCGCACGTGCGGCGGTCTGTACCACCTTGTTGGTATGGGTACCGCCCTGCAAGGGATTGGGATGGCAGATCACCGCAATGCCGCGGCACTCGCCCTGCGCCGGGACCCGGATCGTATCCAGCGTCCCCGCCGGGCCGGCAATGACAATATGTTCGGGTTGTTTCAACATCAGAGCTTCAACCTTTCCACCACTCTGCCGGCCACCAGATGCTCATCGACGATTTCGTCGATATCCTCACGATCGACGAAGGTATACCAAGTCTCCTGCGGGTAGACCACGATCACCGGCCCCTCGGTGCAACGCCCCAGGCAACCGGCCTTGTTGACCCGCACCCGGCCTTCGCCGGCCAGTCCCAGCGCCTTGACGCGATCTTTCATATAGGCCAGCAGGTCGCTGGCGCCTGCGCTGTTGCAACTGATCTCGCCTTCGGCACGCTGATTACAGCACACAAAAACGTGATTCTCGAAAAAGCTCATCATTCTCTCTCTTGTTGCTCTGTTGGCAAACTTAACCGTCGTTATCCGCCCAACCCGCATGACCATGCAGGGCAGCGTTTTCAAACTTGGCGTACATGCCGACAAAGGCCAGCCGCACGGTACCGGTCGGACCGTTACGGTGCTTGCCGATAATCGCCTCGGCCAGACCTTTGTCCGGGGAGTCGGGGTTGTAGTACTCGTCGCGATACATGAACACGATCAAGTCGGCATCCTGCTCGATGGCACCGGATTCACGCAAGTCGGACATCATCGGGCGTTTATTGGGCCGTTGCTCGACGCTCCGTGACAACTGCGACAGGGCAATCACCGGCACCTGCAACTCTTTGGCCAAACCTTTCAGGCCCCGCGAGATCTCGCCCAATTCGGCAGAACGGTTGTCGCCACGACCCGAGCCGCTCATCAGCTGCAGGTAGTCGATCACGATCAGACCGAGTTTCCCGCCATGCTGCCGTGCCAGTCGCCGGGCACGCGCGCGCAGTTCCAGCGCCGTCAATGCCGGGGTTTCGTCGATATACATCGGCGCCTCGGACAGCTTGCCGATGGCGAAGGTCAGCTTTTCCCAGTCATCGTCGCCCAGCTTGCCGGTACGCAGGACGTGCTGGTCCAGCCGCCCCACCGAACCCAGCATCCGCATCACCAGCTGGGTACCGCCCATTTCCATCGAGAACACCGCCACCGGCAAGTGCGCCTCCACGGCGACATGCTCGGCAATGTTCATGGAGAATGCGGTTTTACCCATGGAAGGACGGCCCGCCACGATGATCAGGTCACCGGCTTGCATGCCGGAGGTCTTGGCATCCAGATCGGTAAAGCCGGTCGGCACCCCGGTAACTTCGTCAGGGTTGTCGCGGCTGTAAAGCATATCGATACGGTCGACGACTTCCTTCAGCAAGCCCGGCATTTCCAGAAAGCCCTGCTTGGACTTGGCCGTGCTCTCGGCGATCTGGAACACTTTGCCTTCGGCTTCGTCCAGCAGCTGCGCGGCGTCCCGGCCTTGCGGAGCATAGGCCGATTCGGTGATATCCGCCCCCACCTGCGCCAGCTGGCGCATGATGGAGCGTTCCCGGACGATTTCCGCATAGCGGCGGATGTTGGCTGCCGACGGGGTGTTCTGCGCCAGCGTGGCCAGATAGGCCAGTCCGCCGACATCGGCAAGCTCACTGCTCTTGTCCATACTCTCGGCGACCGTCACCACGTCGGCCGGCCGCGACAGCTCTACCAGCCGTGCAATGTGCTTGTAGATCAGCTTGTGGTCATGGCGATAGAAGTCCGCCTCCGCCACCACATCGGCGATCTTGTCCCAGGCGGAGTTGTCCAGCAGCAAACCGCCGAGCACCGACTGTTCGGCCTCGACGGACTGCGGTGGTGTTCGGATAGCCAGTGTGGCGCTATCCAGTGATTCAATGGAGTCGTTCATCAGACCTGCACTTATCGAAACAGGGGGTGGCCATGGCGGCAACCTCCCGATACACATCAAAAGGAAATTCTAACAGTTTTTGCCGGCAACGAAGCCCGAAGACCATGCCCACTGGAAATTGTACCCTCCCAGCCAGCCAGTCACATCCACCACTTCACCAATGAAAAACAAGCCCGGCGTCCGGGTGGCCATCAGGGTCTTGGAACTCAGGTCACGGGTGTCGACACCGCCCCGGGTCACTTCGGCTTTTTTATAGCCCTGAGTGCCGTTGGGGAGTATGCGCCAGCCATGCAACAGACTGGCCAACTCGCCTCGCTGCGCCGCCGACAGGTCGCGCACCCGGCAATCCAGCCCCCGGGTTTCAAGCCAGGTTTGCAAAAACCGTTTCGGCATGCCGCACTCGGCCAAGGCATTGACCAGACGCTGCTCACTGTCGGCACGTGCCTCCAGGAAGTCCTGCGCAGAGAGCGACGGCATCAGATCCAGAGTAATCGACGTGCCCGGCTCCCAGTAGCTCGACACCTGCAGGATAGCGGGACCCGAGACACCTTTGTGGGTAAACAACACGTTTTCCCGGAAGGCCGGGCCATTGGCTTCGGCACTCACCTCCAGCGATACGCCGGCCAACGGGGCAAAGGCACTGGCATCATCGACATGAAAGGTCAGCGGCACCAACGCCGGCGCGCGCTCCACCAGTCTCAAACCGAACTGCCCGGCAATGCGGTACCCCAGTCCGGTCGCACCGATTTGCGGAATGGACAGGCCGCCAGTCGCCACCACCAGCGACTCGCTCTCGAACACCCCGGCACTGGTTTCCACCCGATAGCGCTCGCCGCGACTGATCTCACCGATCGTCACTTCCATGCGTCGCTCGACATTGCCGGCCCGGCACTCACTGTCCAGCATGTCGATGATGGCCTGACTGCCATCATCGCAGAACAACTGGCCAAGGGTCTTTTCATGCCATTGCAGGCCATACCGCCCGACCAGCGCAATGAAGTCCTGTGCCGTATACTGTGACAAGGCAGAGCGACAGAAATGCGGGTTTTGCGAAAGGTAGCACTCGGCCCGCACGTCCAGATTGGTAAAATTGCAACGCCCCCCGCCAGAGATACGAATCTTCTCGGCCAGTTTGGCGGCGTGATCGAGCAACAGCACCTTGCGACCGCGCTGCCCGGCGGTGGCGGCACACATCAAACCAGCCGCCCCGGCACCCAAAACGATGACATCAAATTGCGACATACGCAGTTTACTCTACTGAATTACTCAACTATTGGCAGCATGGCGCCAATTCCAGTACACTTGGGATTAAACTTACCAAGTGGTTAATTTTCTCAACAAGGAGAGCCTGATGGAACACAAACTTCCCGACCTGCCCTATGCCCTGGATGCCCTCGAACCGCACATCTCCAAGGAGACCCTCGAGTTCCATTACGGCAAGCATCATCAGACCTACATCACCAACCTGAACAACCTGATCAAGGGTACCGAGTTCGAGAACGCCTCGCTGGAAGAAATCGTCCGCAAATCGTCCGGCGGCATTTTCAACAACGCCGCCCAAGTCTGGAACCACACCTTCTACTGGCTGGGCTTCGCCCCGAACGCCGGCGGCGAACCGACCGGCGCACTGGCTGACGCCATCAACGCCAAGTGGGGTTCCTTCGAAGAGTTCAAGAAGGCCTTCACCCAAACCTCCATCGGCACCTTCGGTTCCGGTTGGGCATGGCTGGTCAAAACCGCCGATGGTTCGCTGGATCTGGTTTCCACCAGCAACGCCGCCACTCCGCTGACCACCGACAAAACCCCGCTGCTGACCTGTGACGTGTGGGAACACGCTTACTACATCGACTTCCGCAACAGCCGTCCGAACTATCTGGACGCCTTCTGGAAGCTGGTTAACTGGGCTGAAATCGGCAAGCGTTTCGCGGCCTGATCCCGCTACGGCGACAGCAACAAGCCCGTGCACGCTGCACGGGCTTTTTTCATGTCTTGCCCATAAGAAAAGGGACCCTTGCGGATCCCTTGCCAGGCAATGCGGCTTACTGCTCGGTGAGCAACTTCTGGTTTACCACCGGCTTGTATTTCGCCAACAGTGATTTCAGATAGCTGTCGGCCTGGCTATTGGCCGTCATTTCGCCCAGCAGCGCGTTCAACTGGTTGCGCGGCCCGTCGCTCAGCGCCGGAGCGGCATCCACCTTGTCGAGGCGATACACCACATAGTCACCGGCATCATGCTTGGCACCGGCAAAGGCAGGCACCTTGGCGCCGGCCAGACCAAAAATGGCTTTCAGGTCGGACAGCGGCAAGCCTTTGGTCTCGGTACGCGACACGGCAACCGGTGCACCGTAGGCAAAGCCGACAGGCTCTTTACCGGCCTTCAGCTGCGCCAACAACTCGCCACCCTTCTTCTCGGCCAGACGTGCGCCTTCACGGGCAATGATTTCGGTACGGATGCGGGCCTTCACCTCATCCAGGCTCAACTGGTGAGCCGCTTGATGGGCCGCTACGCGAACCACCACCAGCGTGCCGTTGCCGACATCGATCGCTTCGCTGTTATGCTTTTTCTTGAGGACGTCATCGCTGAATGCCGCTTCCAGCACCTTCGGATTGGCCAGCAAGGCATCCGGGCCCGGCACGGCTTTGGACATCCAGTCGGAGTGACGTACCTCCAGCTTCAGCTCCTTGACGATCGCGTCCAGCGAGTCACCTTGCTGGTAAGCCAGTTCACTCAGGCGATCGGCAATCTGACGGAATTTCGCGCCAGCCTGCTGTGCACGCAACTGCTCGAGAATACGCGGCTTCATATCGGCGAAGTCAGGTGTCTTGACCGCATCCAGACGGATGATGTGGTAACCAAACTGCGTCTCGACCAGATCGCTGATCTGGCCAGCCTTCATGGCAAATACCGTGTCATTGAACGGCTTGACCATGGCGCCTTGGCCGAAGAAGCCCAGATCGCCACCCTTGACGGCAGAGCCCGTATCCTGGGAATGGGCCTTGGCCACCGCGGCAAAGCTGGCCGGGTTGGCACGCACTTGCTTGAGCAGCGTTTCCGCTTCGGCCTTCACCCGGGCCTTCTCTTCCGGCTTGGCATCAGGCGCCACCGACAGCAGGATGTGCGAGGCACGGCGTTCTTCATTCTTGGCCAGATCAGCCTTGTGCTGATCGAAGTACTTCTGCACGTCGGCATCGGAGATCGCCATGGTCTGGGCGACGACCGCTTGCGACAGCACGGTATAGTCCAGCTTGACCTGCTCTGGTGCCTTGTAGCTCGCCAGATGCGCGTCATAGTAGGTTTTCAGGGCCGCATCGCCGGTGTTGATCTCGGCAACGAACATCTCCGGCTTGAGGGTGATGGCGCGTACCGTACGCACCTCGCCCAGCAAGGCGCCGGCACGTTCCACCAGGGTTTTCGGTACGATCTGGCCGGCCATGAACGGCGCCATCTGCTGCTGCAGCAGGATATCGCGCGACAGGCGCTTCTCGAAGGCCTCGGCAGTCATCGAGCGCTCTTTCAGGAACTCGGCGTAACGCTCTTTGCTGAACGTGCCGTTCACCTGAAACTCGGGGATGGCCAGGATGGCTTGCTGCAAGGCAACCGGCGACACGGCCATGCCGGCGCTCCGGGCTTCTTCCAGCAACAGCTCGCGACGGATCAGGCCGTTGAGCGCCTGCTGGCGGGTCGCGGCATCTGCCGGCTGACCCTCAAGGGCGCGATCAAGATCCTGCTTGTAGATTTTGCTGTCACCTACCTTGGCAAGATAGGGGTCATTAACGGCGGATTCATAGCTGCTGACGCCCACAGCGACAAAGGTCAGGGCTACGGCTCCGAGGATTACCTGAATGACGATCTTGTTGTTCTGAACAAACTCGAACATGACGTAACGGCGAATGCCACCTCGAAAAAAAAGGTGAACGCCGATGTCGTTCACCTTTCGTGGAATATCTGGCGGAGTGGACGGGACTCGAACCCGCGACCCCCGGCGTGACAGGCCGGTATTC
>JAGLBD010000034.1 GCA_018260425.1 Pseudogulbenkiania sp.
TTTTCTTTTTGCCGCGTCGCTGGACTGGCATGGTGTGGCGCAGCTAAAATCAACCGTTTCAGGATGTTGACAGATAGGCGCACGATGCGAGTTTATTTCGGAGATCCGACCCGTTTCGGACTGCCGCCCTGTGCGCTGACCATCGGTAATTTCGATGGCGTTCACATGGGGCACCAGAACATGCTGGCGAGGTTGCGATCGGAAGCGACTGCGCGTGGTTTGCCGGCGGCCTTGCTGACGTTCGAACCCCATCCCAGAGAGTTTTTTGCCCGCGACGGCGCTCCCGCCCGATTGTCTTCGCTCCGTGACAAGCTGAGTTTTCTTGCCGGATTGAGCTGGCTGGATTATGTTTTTGTTTTCCGCTTCAATCATGGCTTCTCCAGAATGCCGGCGCAGCGCTTCGTCGATGACGTGTTGGTGAGCCAACTGACTACCCGCTATTTGTTGATTGGCGACGATTTTCAGTTCGGCGCAGACCGGCGTGGTGATTTTTCCCTGCTGTCGGCCCATCCGGCTTTCGAGACCGATGCGATGCCTTCAGTGCTGGTCGAGGGCGAACGCGCCTCGAGTACGCTGGTTCGGGAGGCCCTTTGGAGCGGAGATTTGTCGCGTGCAGCGACCTTGCTCGGACGGGATTACCAGATTTCCGGGCGGGTCATGCATGGCAGAAAACTTGGCCGTACCCTGGGGTTTCCGACAGCCAATGTCTACCTGCCGCATCGACAGCCAGCACTGGCGGGGGTTTTCGTGGTCGAAGCCGATACCCCGTTCGGCCGGATCGGAGGTGTCGCCAGTCTGGGGGTGAACCCGACCGTGACCGATACCCGGAATTACAAGCTGGAAGTCCATCTGTTTGATTTTGCCGGCGACCTCTATGGACGACGGATCACGGTCCGCTTCCTGAAAAAGCTGCGTGATGAAGCACGCTATGAAGACTTGTCTGCATTGGTGGCGCAGATCCATCAGGATGCCGCCGATGCCCGAACCTATTTGACCCAATTGCAGCGAGAGCAGGCATGAGTATCGACTATCGAAAAACAGTGAACCTTTTGGACACTCCGTTTCCCATGCGGGGTGATCTGGCTCGTCGCGAGCCGGCATGGGTCAAGTCCTGGCAAGACAATAAGCGCTACGAGAAGCTGCGCAAACTCTCTGCCGGACGTCCCAAGTTCATCCTGCACGACGGCCCTCCCTACGCCAACAATGACATTCACCTTGGTCACGCGGTCAACAAAGTGCTCAAGGACATCATCGTCCGCTCGAAGACGCTGGCGGGTTTCGATGCGCCCTATGTCCCGGGCTGGGATTGCCACGGCTTGCCGATCGAGCTGATGGTGGAGAAGCTGCATGGCAAGGCTATTCCGGCGGCGCGCTTCCGCGAGCTGTGCCGTGAATATGCCCTTGAACAGGTTGCCCGCCAGAAAAAAGGGTTTATCCGTCTCGGCGTGCTGGGCGACTGGAACAATCCTTACCTGACCATGGACTTCAAGACCGAAGCGGACATCGTGCGTACGCTCGGCAAAATTCATGATAACGGCTTTATGTTCAAGGGCGAAAAGCCGGTGCACTGGTGTATCGAGTGCGGTTCGGCGCTTGCCGAGGCTGAAGTCGAATACGAAGACAAGGTCTCGCCGGCCATCGACGTGGGTTTTGAGGTGGTGGACGGCGCGCGCCTTGCCACGCTGTTCGGTCTGGCCGCTCCGCTGGCCGGAGCCCGTGCGGTGATCTGGACGACCACTCCGTGGACCCTGCCGGCCAACCAGGCTGTGGCGGTGAATGGTGCATTAAGCTACCAGTTGCTGAAGACAGGGCGTGGCGTGCTGATTCTCGCCGCCGACCTCGTCGAAGCCACGCTGAAACGCTATGGTCTGGAAGAGGGGGCGAAGGTCCTCGGCGAGGCGAAGGGTGCGACGCTGGAACATCTGCAGCTCAAGCATCCGTTCATCGACCGTGTGGTGCCGGTGATTCTGGGTGACCATGTCACGACCGATGCCGGTACCGGTCTGGTTCATACCGCTCCGGCGCATGGTCTGGAAGACTTCCAGGCAGGGCTGGCCTATCGTTTGCCGGTGGATAATCCGGTGGCCGATGATGGTCGCTACAAGTCCAACGCGCCGGTATTTGCCGGGATCTCGGTCTGGGATGCCAATCCGCTGGTCATCGAATTGCTGGAACAGCAGGGGGCCCTGGTCCACAAGGCCAAGCTGTCGCACAGCTATCCACATTGCTGGCGCCACAAGACCCCGATCATTTTCCGGGCGACGGCACAGTGGTTCATCGGCATGGACAAGGAAGGCCGCGATGGCGATACACTGCGCGCCCGTGCCGGCCGTGCCGTGGATGCCACCGAGTTCTTCCCGGCCTGGGGGCGTTCGCGTCTTGAGTCCATGATCGGCAATCGCCCCGACTGGTGCGTATCGCGTCAGCGTAACTGGGGTGTGCCGATGACCTTCTTTGTGCACCGTGAAAGCGGTGAATTGCATCCGCGTTCGTCGGAGCTGCTCGAAGAAGTGGCGCTGCGTATCGAACAACGCGGTATCGAGGCCTGGTTCAGTCTGGACCCGGCTGAATTGCTGGGCGAAGAAGCCAGCCAGTACCGCAAGCTGTCGGATACGCTGGATGTCTGGTTCGACTCGGGTTCCACCCACTTTGCCGTACTCAAGGAGCGTGCCGAGCTGGCCTGGCCTGCCGACCTGTATCTGGAAGGTTCCGACCAGCACCGTGGCTGGTTCCAGTCCTCCTTGCTGACCGGTTGCGCCACGATTGGCCGTGCGCCGTACAAGCAACTGCTGACCCATGGTTTTACCGTGGACAGTCAGGGTTACAAGATGTCCAAGTCGCGTGGCAACGGGATTGCCCCGGAGGAAATCTGCGGCACGCTGGGGGCTGACATCCTGCGTCTGTGGGTCGCCAGTGCGGACTACTCCGGCGACATGTCGCTGTCGCAGGAAATTCTCAAGCGCACCACCGAGAGCTATCGTCGCCTGCGTAATACCTTGCGTTTCCTGCTCGCCAACCTGTCGGATTTCGACCCGATCGAACACGCCGTACCGTTCAACGAGATGCTGGAAATGGATCGCTACGCCACCCTGCGTGCCCGTTCCCTGCAGGAAAGCGTTGCCGGCGAGCACTATGCGCGGTATGCCTTCCACCATGCGATGCAGGAAATCGTGCTGTACTGCTCGGAAGATCTCGGCGCCTTCTACCTGGACGTGCTCAAAGACCGTCTGTACACCACCAAGGCTGACTCCCGTGCGCGTCGTTCGGCCCAGACTGCGCTGTATCACATCACCCGTAGCCTGCTGTTGCTGCTGGGACCGGTACTGTGCTTCACGGCCGACGAGGCATGGGAGGTGTTGACCGGCAGCGAGGACGACTCGACGCTGTTCCACACCATGCACGAGTTCCCGTCGTTGCCGGCGGCCAGTGAAGCGGCTCTGGTGGCAAAATGGACTGCCATCCGTGAACTGCGTGCCGAAGTGAACCGCGAGGTCGAAGTGCTGCGCTCTGCCGACAAGCTCGGTTCGTCGCTGCAGGCCGAAGTGACTATCGAAGCATCTGGCGAACTGTTGTCCTGGTTGCAATCGCTCGGGTCCGACCTCAAGTTTGTGCTGATCGTATCGGCCGTTACGCTGAATGCCGGTGAAGCGACCCGTATCAGTGTGGTGCCGTCGTCTCACGCCAAGTGCGACCGCTGCTGGCATTATCGTGCCGATGTCGGCACGCATGCCGGCCATGGCGCAGTGTGCGGCCGTTGCGTCGACAATCTGGATGGTGCTGGCGAGGTGCGGGAGCATGCCTGAGGTTCGTTCCCTGCGAGGACATTCCGGCCGGCTCGGCTGGTTTGTCCTGGCGCTGGCCATTATCGCGGCCGACCAGTTGACCAAGATTCTGGTCAATAGCCGTTTCCAGTATGGCGAAGTGCAACCGGTTATCGACGGTTTCTTTAACCTGACGCTGGCCTACAACCGTGGGGCGGCGTTCAGCTTCCTAGCGGATGCCGGCGGCTGGCAAAAGCACTTCTTTACCCTGTTCGCGCTGGCGGTATCGGGCTGGCTTGGCTGGCAGATCCTGCGTGGCGGGTTTGGGCGGCTGATGAACTGTGCCGCGGCATTCATCATGGGGGGCGCACTGGGTAACCTGATCGATCGGCAGGTGCATGGCCACGTGATTGATTTCATCCAGGTTTTCTACCACAGCTGGTATTACCCGGCCTTCAATGTCGCGGATTCCTTCATTTGTGTCGGCGCCGCCCTGATGGTGCTGGACAGCTTGAAGAAGGACAAGGAAACACGATGAGCAAGACCATCATGCTGGCTAATCCACGCGGTTTCTGCGCCGGTGTCGATCGTGCCATTGCCATTGTCGAACGTGCGCTGGAACGCTATGGCGCACCGATCTACGTGCGTCACGAAGTGGTGCATAACCGTTTTGTGGTGGATGACCTGCGCAACAAGGGGGCGATCTTCATCGAGGAACTGAAAGATGTTCCCCGTGGGGCGACGCTGATCTATTCGGCGCATGGCGTGCCGCTGTCGGTCCGTGCCGAGGCGGAAGCATTGGGCCTGACCGTTTACGATGCCACCTGTCCGCTGGTGACCAAGGTGCATGTCGAAGTCAAGCGCATGCACAAGGCCGGCATGGATATCATCATGATCGGTCACGCCGGACATCCCGAGGTGGAAGGGACCATGGGGCAGGTCGACTCGGGCATCTACCTTGTCGAGTCGGTCGCCGACGTGGCGACACTCGAGGTGGAGCATCCGGGGCAGTTGGCTTATGTGTCCCAGACGACCTTGTCGGTCGATGAGACCCGCGACATTATCGAGGCACTCAAGACACGTTTCCCTGCCATCTCCAGCCCGAAGAAAGATGATATCTGCTATGCGACGCAGAACCGTCAGGATGCGGTGAAGGAACTCGCGGTAAAGTGCGATGTGGTTGTGGTAGTCGGTTCGCCGAACAGCTCCAACTCCAACCGCTTGCGCGAGGTGGCGGCGCTGAAGGGCGTGGATGCCTATATGGTCGACAATGCCGATCTGCTGGAAAACGCCTGGTTCGAAGGCAAGCGGACCATCGGCGTCACGGCTGGAGCCTCGGCGCCGGAAGTGTTGGTCAAGGCGGTGATCGACCGGATCCGTGCCATGGGCGCGGATGACATCACCGAATTGCCGGGCGTGGTGGAAAACACCGTGTTTGCCCTACCTCCGGGATTGCGTGAAGAGCGCCAGTGAACTACAGCACCTGCAGCGACAAAGCGGCGTCCTCGAGACGCCGTTTTTTTTACTTTTCGCGGAATCTGGAGGAAATCAGGATTGACGGCGGGAGAGGGGGGAGGCCTGCCAGCAGCTGTTTCAGCTATGTTGGTTGCCGGGAATGGCTACCAAACTCGTACAGCTGAAGGTTCAGCTTGAGGGTTTGGCGGCGGCGTCATTTTCGGCCGCAGGATCAGTGAGCCTCCGAATTGTCAGGGCGCAGCGTTGTTCAATCAAGCTATTGATTTGTTCAACCACTGGAATGCCGCCAAAACCATGTTCGGGGTCAGACTGGAGTTTGCGTGCCGCCGTTGGCAGTAACTTTGCCAATTCCAGAATACGCCGTTTGGCCTGCGCCTTGGAAACGCCAGCGTCTTCGGCGAACTGCTCCCAGTGCCGCATCTGGACTTCGCTGAACTTATACTTGCTGCCGATTTTCATCGCCATCTTCGGTGTCAGTGTGGGATACACTGCTGTCGACAGCGTGTCGTAGAACGGTGCCAGAACGGGGGCCTTGCCTGAGTACAGTAGGGAGAAATTCTTGGCGTGTGCATCATGGTTACCGATTAGCGCATTGAAGACCACGTAATCGAGTAGTCGCAGGACTTGTGGAGCACTGGGGCGTATCGCACTGCGCACCAGATCAAAGCACTGCGCCAGATCCGGACCACCTTCATTCTGGTACTTCATTTCGGGTACCACGCCAAGTGCCTGACAGAAATCCTCTTGATGAAGCCGTTGCCGAAGCCCTCGTGCATCAATCAGTCTGTCGTAGCGCTCAACTAGCAAGAACGAGCGATCCAAGACAAGGTGAACTTTTGTCTTCGCTGGCTTGAGCTGCATGGCCTCCGCCAGCGCCATGCAAAATCCTTCGTTAATCACACTGTCTTCAACCGCGTGGATAGCGGGCTTCAAGATGTGAGAGCTGGGCGTGCCATTCAGTGGGAGCCCAAGGCGGGTACCATCAAACACCACCGGCAGTTTGTCCTGAGCTCCTGCCAAGGACAGTCGCAAACCGTCTTTGCCTGCCAGCATGGGGCGGCGCGGCAATTCATCCAGGATGGCAACGACTTCGTCATCGTTCAGCCATTGAACATCATCCTGGTGGGTTGGCACAGGCAGAGTTTGCCCAGACTCAAGGAACGTGACGGCTCCTGCGCACTCGCCGCCAATGTGGTCCAGCAGCGCAAAGTCGTTCTGGCCAGAAATCTGGAATTGCTGTGCAATCAGGCGGCGCATCTGTCCTTCGGGTAGAAGACCTGCAAAGAAGGGGCGTGTTTTGCGATCATCGAACGGCTCTGCTTGCATGGGCAGCGAGGCGGACAAGGAAACGGCGTCCGTGTTTGACAGCCAATCGGGTGCGTAGCAAAAGTTTAGTCGTCCATCGATCAGAGATAACGTGCCGACACGATCGGCGAAAAGCCAGACTTCCAGTTCATGCGCCATGGTCGTCACCCACTCGTTGATCGTTGGAAG
This sequence comes from Pseudogulbenkiania sp., assembly GCA_018260425.1. GTDB lineage: Bacteria > Pseudomonadota > Gammaproteobacteria > Burkholderiales > Chromobacteriaceae > Paludibacterium. Next base: position 6,732 of record JAGLBD010000034.1, read on the forward strand.
CAACCGCGGGCAATCCGTTCAAGTGAATCTCACCACCCAAGGCATCAATGACCCGCAGCACGTTTTCCAGTCGCAAGGTGGGCTTGCCTGCTTCAAGGTCGACAATGAAGCGCACCCCCACCCCAGCCGCCAGCGCCAACTGGGGCTGTGTCAGCCGGAGCTGCTTGCGAGCGGCACGCAGTGCATCGCCGAGTTGTTGAGGTGATCGAATGGGTGTCATGGCGTGTCCAGTTTCCCGTTCGGGAAATTATTAGCCACAAACAGACTAAGTGCAAGCAAAATTTCCCGATCGGGAATGTTTGGTGTGGCCAGGGCATGAAGGGGCTATTTATTTACCGATCGGGAAATAATGATCGTCCAGGCGAGGTGTTCGGCGGGGAGTTGGCGAGGCCGTACACCGGTGGTTCCCGTTAGCCGTCGTGCGTTGGTGATCCAATCGGGATCGATAGGTTGAGAGAGCGCGGTGAAGTCAGACATCAGGTGGGGCTTGCCTTCCCCGGACAATCGCGATGAACTGCCCTATGACCGGGGTGGTGTGCGCGGTCTCCTTGCCCACTGATGCCAGAGCAGTGAGGCGGCGACACCGATCAGTCCGCCGAGAATGACGTTCTCCACACGGGTGATGCCAAGGGTGATGCCTTGGGCTGCCGAGCTGGCGGCCAGCACGCACAAGGCGCCGCGCAGGCCGAATGCCATACGGTAGTTCTTGATGGCATCGATGGACAGTCCCACCAGCAGGATGGACAGGCTGTAGAGCAGCGGACCATGCGGCAGAAGCAGCGATAGCACGATACCCAGTGGCACGCCGATTACGACGCCGCAGAGCCTATCCTTGTTTTTGGCGATGGAGGAGTCCCGTTCTCCCGTCACCACGCTGGCAGAAGACCAGATGACCCACTTCTGTGGTTCGATATGGGCAACCACCACCCATGTCGCGGCAATCATTACGGAAAACAGGCGAATCACGGCGGCATCGCGGTCCTTTTGCCTGCCCTGTTCCGGTCGTGCTTCGATCTGAAAGTAGCGCCACCACGGCTGGCTGGGCTGGGAGACCTTCAACAGCTTGAGTACGAGCAACAAAAGACAGGGAGGCAGGACGGCAACCGGGTAGAGGCGGGCAAAGTGCCATTGTTCCTCGATGGAGACCGAACTCAGTTCGCACCCCAAGTACAGGGCAGGGAGGAAAGAAAACGTGGCGAACGTTTTCCAGTTCTCTCCCCACTGGCCGACCCCGGCCGCCAGAGCCGCATAGCCTGCGCACAGCAGGATAAAGAGCAGCGCGTACTGTTCGGCTGCGATGAACGCCGCTATCGAGGCTCCGACCAGTGTCGCATGTGCCAGCAGTAGCCCGGGCGACAGCGCAATGCGATTGACCACAACCATCAGGTAAACCGTGACGAGTGCCTCGCTCAGATAGCTGCTGTCATGGTGTTGGCCAAACAACACGAGCGCCGGCAGCATCGCGATCAGGGTGAGTCCGAGATTGCGCCAGTTGATGTGCGGATCGAGCCCGGGAGGCATGGACGCTTAGTGTCCCTGAACCCACTGGTTAACGGTGGTGATGGTCGCCATATGCGACATCACGCCGGCGAGGGTTGCCGCGTGCAACTGGTCATTGGCAGTGGCGCAGGCATCGCCAAGCACGGTGACCAGATAGTCACGGTCATGGGCATCGCGCACCGTGGACTCGACCGCATGGTTGGTCGACACCCCGGCGACAATCAGTCGGCGAATGCCTTTGGCACGCAGAATCGTTTCCAGTTGTGTGTTGTAGAAGGTGCCGATGCGGGATTTGATGATAATGAAATCTTCCGCACGGACATCAAGCCCGTCGAGGAATTCGGTGCCCCAACTGCCCAGACGCAGGGCCTCGAAATCCCGGGCCTTGCCGAAAATCGGTGAACTGGCCGGACAGTTGGCATAGTTAGGCTGGAAGCCAACCTTGACGTGGGCAACCGGAATGTCGTTGGCGCGGGCGTGGCGAATGGCGCTATTGGCTTGCTCTACGACATTGTGACGTACCACCATGTCGGCACAGCTGGGGATTTTACCGTCCGGATGACAGATTTCATTGATGTAATCGATCGTAAGTAACAGGGTGTCAGAGTGCGACATGGTGGTTCCTTTACATTTCCGGAGGGTGTCTGTGTTATTGGCCGGTTGCCGTGTAATTGCAAGCCATGCGCCTTTTCGCGGCATATTGCCTGAAGAGCACGCTTTGGGCATGATGGATCGAACTGGCAACCGTAACTGAAAGTGGATGATGCAATGATGGACCGCGCAACGTTTCTTGGGCATAAGACGATTCCTAATGTCGTCCTGCACCAGGCGTCGGTGGAAGATTTTTCTTCGGTAATCCGTCTCTACGAAGAATGGGGTTATGGTGGCAGCTACTCGCCTGACGACCGGATCTGGCTCGCCGATGCCGGATCGGAGACCGTCGGCGTAGTCCGGTTGGTCAACGAGCAGGAACTGTTGATCCTGCGCGGCATGTTCGTGACGGCGCAGTGGCGCGGCAACGGCATTGCCTCGCGTCTGCTCAGGCACGTCACCGAGGGACTGGACGAGCCTTGCTGGTGCATTCCCTATGCCTCTCTGGAAGGATTTTACCGACGCGCCGGTTTTGTGCCGGTAGGCGAACAGGACGCTCCGGTGTTTCTGCAGGAACGGCTGGGGCGTTATCGCTGGACCGGTCGTCACTATCTGATCATGCAACGACCGGTGGAGTGCGCCTCCTGACCGGACAGGGGGGCTTGAAAAGGCGTTGGACGCCCCTATCTGCTGGGTATTGTCGTCAACCCTTCAGATAGATACATCAATCATGAGCGCACAGAAAGAAACCCTGGGCTTTCAGACCGAAGTCAAGCAGCTGCTTCACCTGATGATCCACTCCCTGTACTCCAACAAGGAGATTTTCTTGAGGGAGCTGGTGTCCAATGCATCGGATGCCGCAGATAAATTGCGTTTTGAAGCCATCGCCCACCCGGCCTTGCTGGAAAACGATCCTGAACTGTCCATCCGTGTCACCTTCGACAAGGATGCCCGCACCCTGACCATCAGCGACAACGGTATCGGCATGTCCCGCGAAGAGGTTATCGACCATCTCGGCACCATCGCCAAGTCCGGTACCCGTGCTTTCCTTGACTCGCTGACCGGCGATGACCGCAAGGATGCCAACCTGATCGGCCAGTTCGGGGTGGGGTTCTATTCGGCTTTCATCGTTGCCGACAAGGTGACGGTCAGCACCCGTCGCGCAGGAGCCGCGGCAGCGGATGCCGTGCGCTGGGAGTCCGAAGGCGCAGGCGAGTACACGCTCGAGCCCATCGAGAAGGCTTCTCGCGGTACCGATATCGTCCTGCACCTGAAAGACGGTGAAGACGAGTTCCTCGATGGCTGGCGTCTGCGTCACATCATTCGTACCTATTCCGACCATATTTCCCTGCCGATCATGATGAAGGCTCCGGCCGAGCGTGATGAAGAAGGCAAGGAAATCGACAGCGATGCCATGGAAGCCGTCAATCAGGCTTCGGCGTTGTGGTCGCGCAGCAAGAATGACATCAGCGACGAGCAATATCGCGAGTTCTACAAACACGTGGCGCATGATTTTACCGACCCGCTGGCCTGGAGCCATGCGCGGGTTGAAGGTCGTCAGGAATACACCGAGTTGCTGTATATCCCGTCACGGGCCCCGTTCGACCTGTATGAGCGTGAGCGCAAGCAGGGCGTCAAGTTGTACGTCCGTCGCGTCTTCATCATGGAAGATACCCAGAAGCTGATGCCGCAGTATCTGCGCTTCGTGCGCGGGGTGATCGATTCCAACGATCTGCCGCTCAACGTGTCGCGCGAGATCCTGCAACAATCCCGCGACATCGACACGATCCGTGCCGGTTGCGTGAAGAAGGTCTTGTCGCTGCTGGAGGATATGGCTGGCAACGATGCTGAAAAATATGCCACCTTCTGGAAGGCGTTTGGTCAGGTGCTGAAAGAGGGGGTTGGCGAGGACTTCTCCAATCAGGCCCGTATCGCCAAATTGCTGCGCTTCACCTCCACGCACGGCGACAGCGACGAACAGACCGTTTCTTTGGCCGACTACGTGTCCCGCATGAAAGAAGGTCAGGAGAAGATTTACTACATTACTGCCGAGTCCTTGCCTGCGGCCCGCAATAGCCCCCATCTGGAAATCTTCAAGAAGAAGGGGGTCGAAGTCCTGTTGCTGGCTGACCGTATTGACGAGTGGGTTAGCGGCAGCCTGACCGAGTTCGAAGGCAAGCCGCTGCAGTCGGTGGCCAAAGGGGCGCTGGATCTGGGTGCTCTGGAGGATGAAGAGGACAAGAAGGCTCAGGAAGCCGCTGAAGAAGCCGCTCGTCCGGTGGTTGAGCGCATCCGCAAGGCGCTGGACGAACGCGTCAGTGCCGTACGTGCCACGGCGCGCCTGACCGACAGCCCTGCGTGTCTGGTGGTCGGCGAGCATGACATGAGCGCCAACCTGGAACGTTTGCTGAAATCGGCAGGACAAAAGGTGGAAGGCAGCAAACCGACCCTGGAAATCAACCCGGAGCATGTGCTGGTCAAACGACTGGCGGATGAACAGGATGAGGAGCGTGCGTCGGACCTGGCCCAGGTGCTGTACGATCAGGCCCTGTTGGCAGAAGGCGGCAAGCTGGACGATCCGGCTTCCTTCGTCAAGCGCATCAACCGGCTGATGCTGGAGTTGTCAGCCTAAGCCCTGCCGCCAAACTGACGTAAGACACAGCCCGACCGGTGTGATGCCGGCCGGGCTGTTTTGCTTGAGTTGGCGGAACGTTATCCCACGCGATAGGCGGAGAGTGGAACGCCCCGTTGACCCAAGGTACGTGCTTGAGCTAGCGAGACCGTCAGTGTCTGTTGTGTTCTGGTAAACGCGTTGACCATATCGGTCAGTCCCTTTGTGTCGTGCCTGGCAAGCAGTTCATCAAGAAGGCTGATTCCTCCGGGACCGGTACCATGAAGCAGTGCATCCAAATCCAGCGAATGAAGAACCTCGGTTTCCGTGAAGCACACATAGTCGCTAATGATCCGGGCCCCGTTACGGGTGGCAAGCTCGCTGAACCACCGACGCATTGCAGCGCTAGCTGCCGGGGTTTCCGGACCGCGCTGCTGTTGAATTGTCGGGGGAAGTAGCTGGTTGGCAAGGTGTATCCGCGCTCCGGGTGGCAGCGGTGTCGTGGCGTCAGATTGAAGTACGGTCAAGCGTGGAGCGGCCGATGGGGTGTTGGCATCGCTACGAAGTGCCATCAGAGAATCGTCTGGTAGACCTGGGAAGTACAATGAATAGTTTTTCCAAATCAATGAGCTGATGTGTTTGGGCAACTCCGCAGGGTGATTGAGGCGCAGGTGGCAGTCGACTTCCGAATTGGGGTCGTAAAAGCTAAGTGCATACTGACCGTATTTGCGTTCAAGGGTCAGGTGCATGGCATGGTTCAAAGAGGTGATGACAAATTGTCTGCGCAACTCCTGGCGGTCACGCATTTTGCCGAATTGATCGCGCAGGAAGCGATCGAACTGGTTGCAGGGTACCAGGTGCTGTTCTGCCGATTGGTAAGCCTTATCAAAGCTGGACTCGAGCTGGTTCCAGCTCAATTTGGCCATCAGTGGTTCAGAGGAGAGCAGCTTAAGCGCATTGCTTCGTTTGGTTTCACGATTGTAGACCATGATCAGATGGCGGCAGTACAGTGGTTGCTTTTTGTTATCAGCCGTGGTGACCTTGCCATTGTGGTCACGGTCGGATTTGCCGGTTCTGGAGAAGTAGCGTTGCTCGGTGTTCTTCAGCCAGAGCCGCAAACCTTCGTCTCGTTGCGCCATGCGGCGCTGCCAATGGGAATTCTCGGTGGTGTTGATGCCTTGCAAGGCGAGAGCCTTGGCCAGCACCGGATACGCCTTGAAGGGTTGCTTCATCTGCGCCAAATCGATCCCGTCGCGCCGGGCTGACTGTTCGAGCGCCCGGCTAATCTGGCGCGGAGAGCCGCGCTGCAAGGCGTTTTCGAGCAATGAACCGGCCGAGCGGATGTCGCCTTTGCTGCACAGCCATTCCCGTTGCCGGGCAAAGGTCAACTCATGCCGGAGAGCGGCCAATGGATACCCCGGTTGAAAGGCCTTGAGCTGCGAGGCAGCAAGGAGGCCAGGCTTTGCACCATGGGCCAACAGAAAACGGCACACCTCGGCATCGTTGGCCTGGATGGCTTGATTGAGCAGTTCCCCGCCATGTTTATTGGGATCGAACCCCGGTGTGGCAGCGAGGTTTTCCCACTGGCTTTCACGACTTATGCTACAGGCTGCCGAGCGTACCTGTCGCCAGAAAAAGGATGACAAGGGTGGCGGTGCCGTGTTTGCCGGTCCGGCGCTCGTCAGGTGTGTGGCCATAGATTGCGTGGGAGGCTGACGCACGGTGAGAGGCCGCGAAGGAACCTGCGGGGAAACACTCACCAGAGTGGGGCTGAGATGTGAATGCTCGGTACGGCGAAGCCCGGTCGGCGGCGTGACATCGATACGGCGGAGTCCGGCGTGGGGTGCTCCTGAAATGGGGGAAGTGTGCATCACGTTGTCCTGAGCATCAGGCTTTTTGCCTGAGTAAATGAATTCTGTGATGCCACGTTAGCGGCTAATGGATGGTTTTCCTGTCGGCGTATTCCGAATTAAGTGGGCGGCGACGTGGTCGGACGCGGTACGTTTCGGTCAGGGTAGGGCGGGCCGAAGACGGCAAGCTGGATGATTCGGCTTCCTTAAAGCAAACATTCTACACAGCCCGACCGGAGCGATGCCGGTCGGGCTGTTTTGCGTGTGATGTCGGAATGTTATTTCACGCGATAGGCTGAGTGTTCAATGCCCAGTTGGGCCAAGAGACGTGCTTGAGTTGGAGAGACAGTCAGTGTCTGCTCTGCTCTGGTCAATACGTGGAACAGTTCAGTCAGATCATTTTTGCCATGTTTGGCAAGCAGTTCATCAAGAAGGCTGATTCCACCGGGACCGGTACCATGAAGCAGTGCATCCAAATCCAGCGAATGAAGCACCTCGGTTTCCGTGAAGTACACATAGTCGCTAATGATCCGGGCCCCGTTACGGGTGGCAAGCTCCCTGAACCACCGACGCATTGCAGCGCTAGCTGCCGGGGTTTCCGGACCGCGCTGCTGTTGAATTGTCGGGGGAAGATGTCGGTTGGCAAGGTGTATCAGCGCTCCGGCTGGCAGCGGTGTCGTGGCGTCAGATTGATGTACGGTCAAGCGTGGAGCGGCCGATGGGGTGTTGGCATCGCTACGACGTGCCATCAGAGAATCGTCTGGTAGACCGGGGAAGTACGATGAATAGTCTTTCCAAATCAATGAGCTGATGTGTTTGGGCAAATCCGCTGAGTGATTGAGGCGCAGGTGGCAGTCGACTTCCGAATTGGGGTCGTAAAAGCTGAGTGCATACTGACCGTATTTGCGTTCAAGGGTCAGGTGCATGGCATGGTTCAAGGAGGTGATGACAAATTGTCTGCGCAGTTCCTGGCCATCATGCATCTTGTCGAATTGATCGCGCAGGAAGCGATCGAACTGGTTGCAAGGTACCAGGTGCTGTTCTGAGGATTGGTAGAGCTTATCAAAGCAGGATTCGAGCTGGTTCCAGCTCAATTTGGCCATCCGTGATCTCGAGGCGAGCAGGGCACGACCATCAGGCCGCGGACGGCCATTGTAGGCCATGACCATGTGACGACAGAGAATCGGCTGCTCAATGCCATCGACCTCTGTCACTGTGCCATTGTGGTTGCGGTCGGATTCTCCGGTTCTGGAGAAGTAGCGTTGCTCGGTGTTCTTCAGCCAGAGCCGCAAACCTTCGTCTCGTTGCGCCATGCGGCGCTGCCAATGGGAATTCTCGGTGGTGTTGATGCCTTGCAAGGCGAGAGCCTTGGCCAGCACCGGATACGCCTTGAAGGGTTGCTTCATCTGCGCCAAATCGATCCCGTCGCGCCGGGCTGACTGTTCGAGCGCCCGGCTAATCTGGCGCGGAGAGCCGCGCTGCAAGGCGTTTTCGAGCAATGAACCGGCCGAGCGGATGTCGCCTTTGCTGCACAGCCATTCCCGTTGCCGGGCAAAGGCCAGCTCGTTCTTGAGCGTAGCCAGCGGGCACCCTGGCTGAAAGGCCTTGAGCATCGACTCACCAAGGAGACCGGGCTTTGCGCCATGGGTCAACAGAAAACGGCAGACCTCGGTATCGTTGGCCTGGATGGCTTGATCGAGCAATTCCCCGCCATGTTTATTGGGATCGAACCCTGAAGTGGCAGCGAGGCTCTCCCACTGGCTTTCGCGATTCTGGCTAGCGGCTGCCAAGCGTACTTGCTGCCAGAATGACGATGACAGTGGCGGTGGTGCCGTGTTTGCCGAGCGGACTCCCGTCAGGTGTGTTGGCATAGATAGAGTCGGGGGATGACGCTTGGCGAGAGAGGGCGAAGGAACCTGCGGGGAAACACTCACCTGAGTAGGGGTGGGGTATGAATGCCCGGTACGGCGGAGTCCGCTCTGGGGTATTACATCGGTACGGCGGAGTCCGCTCTGGGGTATTACATCGGTACGGCGGAGTCCTGTTTGGGGTGCTCCTGAAATGGGGGGAATGGGCATCACGTTGTCCTGAGCATCAGGCTTTTTGCCTGAGTAAATGAATTCTGTGATGCCACGTTAGCGGGCAAGGGATGGTTTTCCTATCGGAGGGTTCTTAACTCGGTGCGTGCGTCGATGTGGGAATGCAAAAAAGCCGCCACCTTTGCGGGTGACGGCTTGCGATCTTTGCCTGGATCAGGCTTGGGGAGGCTTGGTGTCCATGAAGGACTGGCGGGTTTCCAGCTTGGCCAGCAAGGTGGCAAGGTTCGGATAATTGTCGCGCCAGACAATCTGAGGAAAACGGAAGTCGAGGTAGGCGAGGCAGCAACCGGTGGCAATGTCGGCGAGGCTGTAGCCTTCGCCATGGCACCACAGACCTTCGCCGAGGTCATGAGACAGCGCCGCCAGACCGCGTTCGATCTTGGTCATCTGCCGGGCAATGATGTCGCTATTGACCTGCCCTTCCGGGCGACGATTTTCCAGTACGATGGAGACGGCGGCATCGATAATGCCATCGGCCAGCGCCTCCCAGCGGCGCACCAGAATGGACTGGCGGTTGCCATCGGGAAACAGCCGCGACACCGGCGAGATATTGTCGAGATACTCGACAATGACCCGGGAGTCGAACAGCGTCATGCCGTCATCCAGTTCGAGAACCGGCACTTTGCCCAGCGGATTATACTCCGGGACCTGGGTGTCAGCGGCCCACGGGTTCTCTTCCTCCAGAGGACAGTCGATCTTCTTTTCGGCAAGCACAATTCGCACTTTGCGCGCATAGGGACTGGTAAGTGAGGCAATCAGTTTCATGATGGTATGGCATCGTCGTCTGTCGATTCATCGGCAGGTCACCACCCCGTAAGGTGGTGACGTGTTCCAGTACTAACTGTAACGCAAGCGAATCGCCACAGGAAGTCGCTTATTTCAGCTCGAGCTTGCCGCTGACCTGCAGTTGCACTTCGCTTTGACCCGGTTGCCAGTTCGGCTGGGCGACATCGGCTTCCATCGAGGCCATGGTCAGGCCCTTGGCACGGAACATTACCGGACGCACCTGCGACAGGGTGTTGCCGATTTCCAGTTCACGAACCTGAACCGTGGATTTGCCCAGTGCCTGTGCCGCGATGCGGCCTTGTTCCTTCAGATTGCCGATGGCTTCGGGAATCATGGCTTTCTCAGCCGCGCGCCGTGCATCGTCGGAGACCTCGAACTGCAGATTACCCAAGGCCAACGTCTGTTGCAGTTTGGCAACCAGTTCGCTGGCTTCCTTGATATCGCGGCTTTTCAGGCGGATTTCGGCACGACCTTGCCATCCTTGAATCTTGCCATTCTTGTCGTAGTCAGGCCAGGTGTTGTAGGAGCCGGTGGTGGTTTCTACCTTGCTATAGGGGCGTGCTTCAGCGACGGCCCGGTTGATCGCCTTGTTGAGACGGTCGGCCAGTTGCGCCGGTTGGGCGCTTTTGTCCTGCAGGTAGAGAGTGGCACTCAGCTGGTCATTGGCAATCTGGCGTTGTGCCGTGGCGGAGAGGCGCAGTTCGGTATCGTTGTCTGCGGCGTGAACCGCGGTGGATGCGCAAACAATCAGCAGGCAGGGCAGAGCGAATTTCTTCAGCATCGTGACGAATCCTTGAAAGTGTAAAAAGGTAAGACCTGATTTGGCGGTCCGGGTTCCCGACGATCGCGCTATCCGGGGCACAACACAGAGTATTTACGTGTAAGCAGCATAGTGTAAAGGGAAACAGCCCGCCATCGAGCTGACCCGCTGTACACGGTCAGTTCGAAGGGCGGGCTGTTGCGGACGGGCAATGATCAGTCGAGGTACTCGTAACCCGGCAGCGTCAGGAATTCGACGAAATCATCCGAGGTGGTCAGCAAGTCAAACATAGTGGCGGCATCCTCATATTGCCGTGTCCAGCGCGAGCCGGCTTCCTGCTTGAGTTTTGCCACTTCGTCGGCGGCCAGCGACCGGAACAACTCGACGGTCACCTTGCGGCCATCCTCCAGCACGCCCTTGGGCGAACGGATCCACTGCCAGATCTGCGAGCGGGAGATTTCCGCGGTGGCGGCATCTTCCATCAGGTTGTGGATGGGAACGCAGCCATTGCCCGAGATCCAGGCGCCAAGATACTGAATGCCGACATTGATGTTCATGCGCAAGCCAACTTCGGTGATCGGGGCTTCCGGCTGGAAGTTGATCAGGTCCGTGGCGCTGACATGCACGTCGTCGCGTTGCTTGTCGATCTGGTTGGGGCGATCACCCAGTACAGTGTTGAAGGACTCCATGGCGATCGGTACCAGTCCGGGGTGGGCAACCCAGCCGCCATCGTAACCGTCGGTTGCATCGCGGTCCTTGTCGGCCTTGACGCCGCCCAGCGCCTTTTCGTTGGCCACCGGGTCGTTCTTGATCGGGATCAGTGCCGCCATGCCGCCAATGGCCGGAGCCTGACGCTGGTGGCAGGTTTTCAGCAACAGCAGTGCGTAGGAACGCATGAACGGTACGGTCATGGTGATCATGCCGCGGTTGGCCAAACAGAAGTTGCGGTTGTTTTTGAATTTCTTGATGCAGCTGAAAATGTAGTCCCAGCGACCGGCATTGAGACCCGCGCTGTGCTCGCGCAATTCGTAGAGGATTTCATCCATTTCGAAGGCGGCCAGAATGGTTTCGATCAGGACCGTGGCCTTGATCGTGCCGCTCGGGATGCCGAGTTGTTCCTGGGCGCTCAGGAAAATATCGTTCCACAGCCGGGCTTCCAGATGGCTTTCCATCTTCGGCAGATAGTAGTAGGTCGCCGTGCCCTGGCCAACCAGATAGTGGATGTTGTGGAAGAAAGACAGGGCAAAGTCGAAAATGGCGCCGGAAACGATCTGGCCATCCACCTTGAGGTGTTTTTCCATCAGGTGCCAGCCGCGCGGACGCAGCAGCAAGGTGGCGATACTGTCGTTCAGGCGGTAGGACTTGCCTTCCGGGCTGGTGTAACTGATGGTCTTGCGATAGGCGTCGCGGACGTTGATCTGACCGGTCAGTTGATTGTCCCAGCTCGGGCAGTTGGAATCTTCGAAATCGGCCATGAAGCTTTTCGCACCGGAGTTCAGTGCGTTGATCATCATCTTGCGTTCCACCGGGCCGGTAATTTCGACACGTCGGTCGAGCAAGTCGGCGGGCAACGGCGCGATATGCCAGTCGCCCTGACGGATTGCCGCGGTTTCCGGCAGGAAGTCCGGCAGACGGCCGGCGTCGAGTTCCTGTTGGCGCAAGCCGCGTGCGGCCATCAGTTCCTGACGGCGACCTTCGAAACGGCGGTGCAGGCCGGCAACGAAATCCAGCGCCTCGGAGGTCAGAATGGTTTCGTATTCGGGGGACAGCGGGGCGAGGATTTCAACGCCTTGGGGCAGGGTGATGGCCATGTGTCGTTCTCCTGTAGACAAAGTACCCGTCAGGGTGATTGGAATTGGGCTATGTGGCTAGTTTAGTGACCTTCACAGGCAGGAAAAAGGCGTAAAATGCCATTACATAATTTACTTTTTAGTAGGTAATGGCGTGGATATCTTCAAACAGCTGGAAACGTTTGTTGCGGTGGTCGAATGCGGCAGCCAGAGTGAGGCCGCCCGCCGCGAAGGGGTGGTGGCGGCGGTGATTGGACGCCGCCTCGATGCGCTGGAAGAGCGTCTTGCCGTGAAGCTGCTGGTTCGTACCACCCGGCGACTGTCACTCACCGCCGAGGGTAGTGCGTTCTACGAGGATTGTCAGCGCATTCTGGCCGAACTGGCCGAGGCCGAGACCGCAGTGGCGTCCGGCACCGGCCGGGCGCGGGGGCATCTGCGTTTGAGTGCACCCGCTGGTTTTGGCCGGCGCCATGTCGCCCCGCACCTTGCCAGTTTCAGGCAGGTGCATCCGGATATCCGGGTCACGCTGGAGCTGTCCGACCGGCTGGTGGATCTGGTGCGCGATAAGGTGGATTGCGCGATTCGTATCAGCGATCTGGCCGATTCGGGTCTGGTTGCCGTACGACTGGCAGAAAACCGTCGCGTGGTGGTGGCCGCGCCGGCGTACCTGAGCCGCGCCGGCATTCCGCGCAAGCTGGAGGATCTGGCGCAGCATAGTTGCTTGTCGCTGGGGGAAAGCCAAAGCCGTGGCTGGAGTTTTCAGCAGGACGGGACGTTGGTCAATCTACGCGTTGCCGGTCCGCTGGAGTGCAATGATGGCGCGGTATTGCATGACTGGGCCTTGCAGGGGCTGGGACTGACCTGGCGGTCGTGGTGGGAGGTCAAGGACGATCTGGCCGAAGGGCGGCTGGTAACGGTTCTGGAAGACTATGCGTCTCCGGACTATCCGGTCTGTGCCGTCGTGCCACAACGCAAATTTCTCCCGTTGCGGGTGCGTAGTTTCATTGATCACCTCAAGATGGTTTATGCGCAGCCCGGCTACTGGGACTGACGGAAGTCGCTTCGCCAGGAATGGTGTGGTTTTGCCGTGCGCAGGATAAAATGCCGGGCATTGCCCCTCTCTGGATTACGCGTCATGCAGCACATCATCGATTTCATTCTGGAACTGGACAAGCTCAAGGGCGTTACGCGCAAAACGCGGCCCTTGGGACTGGATCGCCAGGAAAACTCTGCCGAGCACAGCTGGCAGATTTGTCTGCTGGCCCTGTCGCTCGAACGGTTCGCCGTTGAACCCATCGATATCAATCACGTGATCCGGATGCTGCTGGTACACGACATCGGCGAGATCGACACCGGCGACACCATCGTCTTTGCCGAAGGGGGCTGGGCGGAACGCAAGGCGGATGAACGGGTGGCCGTGAAACGTATTTTCGGTCTGTTGCCTGATGATGAGGCAGCAAAGCTGTTGGCGTTGTGGGAGGAGTTCGAAGCCGGTGAAACCGCCGAGGCCCGCTTTGCCAATGCCGCCGACCGTGCCATGCCGGCCTTGCTCAATCTGGCCAATAACGGACAAAGCTGGCGTGAAAACGGCATCAGCTACGAACGGGTGACCGGACGCTTGCGTGCCCCGATCGAAGCCGGCTGTCCTGCCTTGTGGGCCTATATGGAAGAACGGCTTGACGAAGCTCGCGCCAAAGGACTGTTCGGCGCCTGAACGGGCCGGCTAGGCTTTCAGGTCGATAATGCCGCCCGGGTTTTGCCCGGGTTTGGCGACATTGGCGCTCGGGTCCGGCGCGGTACCCGTGCTGCGGGCCGGTTTCTTCCGTTCCTGTGCCCGGGCCTCGGCCAGCTGTGCCTCGATGGCCTGTCGTTGCTGCTCAAGTGCTTTGAGACGTGTGGTCCGGTCTTTGTCCGAGAGCTGCTTGTCGGCGGTAACCTTGGCCATCTGTTGCTGGATCGACTGAAGCTGCTGCTCCAGCGCGGCGATCCGGGTGGTCGTGCCGTTGGCACCGGGTAGCGTGTTGCCTGTTGCGGCAAGAGGTGTGGTTGACGTCATGAGTTACTTTGCAATGCGGTTATCCGGAGCGACCATCGTCCAGTAGTCGCCGTCGCCATCGGTGCCCCGGGAGCGGCAGACCCAGCCTTGGGAGCGATAAAACTCCACTGCCGGGGTATTTTTGCACAGGCACTTGAGTGTCAGCGTACCTTCGCCATGTCTGGCACAGGCGGCCAGCAACGCCTTGCCTATGCCTTTCCCGTGATGCTCCGGCAACACATAGAGATGATGCACAAAGCGTTCTGGTGCATACAGTGCGGCAAACCCGGCCACCTTGCCGTCCAGCTCGGCAACGAACACGGTTTCATCGCGGGTTGCCTCATCAAACGAGTCCTGCCTTAGTCGCTCTTTATCCAGCCAGTGGAAGGTTACCGCCCGAATCTGCTGATACAGCCGGTTCAGTATCGGGCGGTCCTGCTCGGTAAAGGGGCGGATGACGGGCATGGTGTGCAAGGTCTGTGGCAGATCCGCTCATTATCATGGTTGGTCATGCCACAGGCAACCAGCGCTATCTTCTGAATAGTTCTGCTTCGCTGGCCGGCGTGGTGCGCGGCTCGGTCGAAATCGCTTTCATGAATTCCATCAGTGCATTGGTTTCCAGCCGGTTAAGCCCCAGTGACCGAATCTCCGGCGAGGTTTTTGGATAGAGCGGGTCGTATTTGAACAGACCGGTTGGCAGGGTCTGCACCATGCCGGCGTTGTACATGGCGATTACCCCCAGCCCGTTGCTCATCGGGAACAGTCCGTTATGCATATAGTTGCCGCTGTAGAGGATGTCGCGCAGCGTCGGCGTCCGGAAGAAACCCACGTCCTCGGCTTTGCCGGTAATCCGGTAGCGTCCCAGATCCTCCAGTTCGCGGCCGTAGTAATGCAAGCCGTTGCTGTGGAAGCGGTTGTCCGAGAACAGCGCGCCGTTATGGCAGTTGATGCAGCGCGCTTTGGTGCGGAACAGGTGCATGCCCCACAGTGCGTCATCGGACAGCGCGGTGCGGTCGCCCTTGAGGAAACGGTCAAAGGCGCTCTCCTTGCTGATGATGGTGCGTTCGAAGGTCGCAATGGCACGGGTCATGCGCTCGGCGGTGACCGTCGCATCGCCAAAGGCCGCACGGAACAGCTCCGCATAATTCGGATCACCGGCGATCTTGTTGACGGCATGTCCCAGCGACTGGTGCATCTCCAACGGGTTGGCAATCGGGCCGGCCGCCTGATCTTCCAATGACTTTGCCCGTCCATCCCAGAACAACTCCTTGACGTAGGCGGTGTTCAGAATGGTCATGGCATTGCGCGATCCCAATTGGCCAACGTGGCCTTCGGAGAGCTCCTTGCTGTCGCTCCAGCCAGTCTTCGGGTCATGGCAGCTAATGCAGGCAATCGTGTTGTTGCGCGACAGTTTGACCTCGGAAAACAGTGCCTGACCCAGGGCAACTTTTTCTTTCGAATACGGATTGTCGGCCGGGAAGGGCACGGCCGGGAGCAGTCCGAGGTCTTCAAACCCGGCCTTCACCGTATCATCCAGATCCGGTGCCGGCCAGGCGGGCTGGCGGGTTTGTCCCGCCTGGAAGGCGGCATAGCTGTTGCGCCACTGTTCGAACTGGCTGGCAGCCGGACGGATTTCCTCCCCGGCTTTTTTGCGGACAAACACCGGTCGGGCCAGCTTCGAGACCAACATGACACGGGCTCGCTCACCGCTGGCGGGTTCACGGGACGAGCCGTTCTTGCCAAGAATCACCCAGCTTCCATTGCTGTTGGCCCACCACTCCATATCGGGAGAGAAGGCCGGAAAGGCCTGGGCGAACTGTGGCTCGGTCTGTCTGGCGTTGTCGCTGTCGATCGCCGTGCTCAGCAATGTGGCCATTTCACTCACGGTAGGGGCACGCCAGCTAGCCATCTGGCACCGGGACTGACTATTACTGGTGCTGATCAGTGACGCGAGAGCTGTGCTGGCCTGTGCCTGGTTGGCCGGATCGGTACTGAGGGACGGTGCCAGAACAAACAGTTCGTTTTTCTGCAGATCGCCAGCGATGCTGCGCAGGTTGATATCCATGCATTCGGTGGCGTCACCGCTTGTCACCGGTTTTTTGCTTCGGTTCAGCGGAATAAAGGACGGATCGGGCTGGTCGTCGCGACTGGGGGCGTCGGGCAGAATCGGGCCGCGCACCAGACGCACCGCACCATAGCGGCTCTTGGCCAGCGTGGTGGACGGCAAGGTTTTATGGGTGTCGTCAAACCAGACCGCGAGGAAGCCTTCTACGCCACGGAGGGTGTCGGTCCAGTAAAAGGTCGGTTCTGCATCAGGGAAAGCATGCCGGTCGATGGCGGCTTTCTTCACCGTGTATTGAGAGGGGTCCCACAGTGTTTTGAGTTCTTTTTCAGTGGGAACACGCCAATCAGTAAAACCGCACAGCCGGGTTTCATTGACCTTTTCTGCGTAGTCGCTGGCGGTGCACATCTCGAGGGACGGGTCGCACTGCCCGCCATTGACCAGGCCGCGTTCCATCGCCGGTTTGTAACGATAGCTGGCGGAACGCAATCCCTCGCGGGTTTTGACCTCCCAGGTCAGAGCGGTTTCCTTGTCGGTCGCGCAGGCGTGCTGTTGATTCTCTGCCGTGGTGCTTCCGGTCTCGCTGACCAGCGCGTAGCGCGCCGTCGGTACTCTGCCTTTCAAGGCGGCCAGGCTGAGTGCGAAATGGCGTCGGGCATAGTCGCTATCCACCAGGCTGTAGCTGACGCCGGCTTCATTGATCAACGCTGCCACATCGGTCGTCGCCGAGAAGAGCTGTTTCCGGGTGAAGCGGGCACTGTCGGCGGCATCGAGTTGAATCCCGTTTTCCGGGGCATCATCGGCATCGAGGCTCAAAAGCAGGCGCACCATGGCCAGTGCCGCAGGATCATCTGCCGTGCTGCCGCCCGTCAGGCTTAGCGGCGTGACAACGGCCGTGCCGGGGCTTGTGCCCAAGGTCAGTTGTCCGATACGGAAGGTGACCTGTTCTCCGGGCAGATAGTGGAATTCTCCGGAGGCGGTGGTCAGTCCGTGTTGGGTGGGGGTGTCGTAGGCCAGTCCGGCCACCGGGCTGTCGACGAATACGCCGGTCATAAGGGAAGGCGAGGAATTGCCGCCTCCGCCGCTGCAGGCGGTAAGCAATGCTGCAATGGGCAGGATGCTCAGGAATCGGGTGGATGACATGAAATAAATGCTAATGATAGTGATTTGTATTCATATTCTATCTCACCTAAGTGATATTGATGATAAATATCTGGCATGGACCGCGTGGGATTGTTAATGACTTGGGGATGGGCCATCGCGGGAATGCTTACGCGACAAAAAACCCCGCCATTCCTTGCGGAAAACGGGGTTTAGGTCGGGACGGCAAACCGTCCGCGGGCGGGTCTTAGTGGAACTGTTCTTCTTCGGTCGACCCTTTCAGTGCGGTCGTCGAAGACTGGCCACCCTGAATGGCTTGGGTCACGGCATCGAAGTAACCGGTACCGACTTCACGCTGGTGTTTCACGGCGGTGAAGCCCTTCTCGGCGGCGGCAAATTCGTTTTGCTGCAGTTCAACGAAGGCCGTCATGTTTTCACGGGCGTAGCCATACGCCAGGTTGAACATGGAGTAGTTCAGGCTGTGGAAGCCGGCCAGGGTGATGAACTGGAACTTGTAGCCCATCGCGCCGAGTTCGCGCTGGAATTTGGCGATGGTGGCATCGTCCAGGTTCTTTTTCCAGTTGAAGGACGGCGAGCAGTTGTAGGCCAGCATCTTGCCCGGGAACTTGGCGTGGATGGCTTCGGCAAACTTGCGGGCGTACTCCAGATCCGGCTTGCCGGTTTCACACCAGATCAGATCGGCGTACGGCGCGTAAGCCAGGCCACGGGAAATGGCTTGTTCAAGGCCCGGCTTGGTGCGGTAGAAACCTTCTACGGTGCGCTCGCCGGTGCAGAACGGCTTGTCGCGCTCGTCAACATCGGAGGTCAGCAGGTCGGCGGCTTCGGCATCGGTACGGGCAACCAGCAGGGTCGGAACGCCGTAGATGTCGGCAGCCAGACGGGCCGCAACCAGTTTTTCAACGGCTTCGCGGGTCGGCACCAGAACTTTGCCGCCCATGTGGCCACACTTCTTCACCGAAGCGAGCTGGTCTTCGAAGTGCACACCGGCGGCGCCGGCTTCGATCATGCCCTTCATCAGTTCGTGGGCGTTGAGCACACCGCCAAACCCGGCTTCTGCGTCGGCAACGATCGGCGCGAAGAAGTCGGTATCGTCATTGCCTTCGGCATGGTGCAGCTGGTCGGCGCGCTGGAAGGTGTTGTTGATGCGTTTGACCACGGCCGGAACCGAGTTGGCCGGATACAGGGACTGGTCCGGGTACATTTCGGCGCCAAGGTTGGCATCGGCGGCAACTTGCCAGCCGGACAGGTAGATGGCCTTGAGGCCGGCCTTGACTTGTTGCATGGCCTGATTGCCGGTCAGGGCGCCCAGGGCATTGATGAACGGTTCTTCGTTCAGCAGGGTCCACAACTTCTCGGCGCCGCGGCGGGCCAGGGAATATTCGATATGAACGGTACCACGCAGGCGGTCAACATCGGCTGCAGTGTAACCACGGGTGATGCCTTTCCAGCGCGGGTTTTCGTCCCAGTCTTTCTGGATGGCGGCAATACGCTGTTCGCGAGTAGTCATGCTTTATACCCTTCTCGATACGTTTTCTCGTCGCCGGGCACGACGCCGTGCCTGGCCCTCCTCGGTCTCGAACCCGACCTGCCGGTGCAGGTTCGCCCAGATCAGGTGCATGCGCTCCCGACCGTGTTGATCCGGTGGTTCCGGAATCTCGTTATCGACGGCTCTGGCTGTGCCAGACACCGCGGAAAAACTACGTCTGGGAGATCATCCCTTGTGTCGTTTTTCCTTGTTCTGTTGCAGCATTTAAGCATAAAGAAATCGGCTTGTGTGCAGTGCAGCACAAAAAAAGTTGTTGATTTTCAAAAGCTAACAAAGCGGTTCGACTTCGAATATGGCGGCGGGTTTTTTGCTGTGCACAAATGAACAAAAAGTCACAAAACGCACATAAAGCGCACATTTGTCTCCAGCGCTTGAATTCGGGCAAAAAGCCCCTACCTAGCGTCAGGATATGTTTTTTGTTTTTGCAGATTGGTCACTAGGAGTCGCCATGCAGGATAACCAGAACCCCCTTTCCGAAGAACAACTGGACGAGGCGGTTGCCGCCGAGGCAAGTGCAAGCGAACAAAGCCCCGAGGCGCGCATTGCTGCCTTGGAAGCCGAATTGTCAGAGAGCAAAGACCAGTTCCTGCGTAGCCGTGCCGAGATGGAGAATCAGCGCCGCCGTGCCGCAGAAGACGTGGCTAATGCCCACAAGTTTGCCATCAACAAACTGGTACTGGAGTTGCTGCCGGTCAAAGACAGTCTCGAAATGGCCTTGGCCGACCAGAGCGGTCAGTTCGACAACCTCAAGTTCGGTGTTGACCTGACGCTCAAGCAATTGCTGGCCGCTTTCGAGAAGGTGCAGATCAAGGAAATCAACCCGATGGGCGAGGCGCTGGATCCGCATCGTCATCAGGCAATCAGCATGGAAGAGTCCGATGCCGAGCCGAATACCGTGATCCGCGTCATGCAAAAGGGTTACACCCTTGCCGAACGTGTGGTACGCCCGGCGATGGTCGTGGTCGCCAAGGCAAAATAAAGAATGACTATCATGGCGATAGCCCCTCTTGAAAACGAGCAGGTCGCCACGATTTTCCAGACATGAGAGTGAAGGCCGGCACTGCCCGGCTCTCCCGGAAGATTTGAATAAGGAATTGAAATTATGGGTAAAATTATTGGTATCGACCTGGGCACCACCAACTCGTGCGTGGCTGTCATCGAGAATGGCAACCCGAAGGTAATCGAGAACGCCGAAGGCGCTCGCACCACCCCGTCGATCATTGCCTACATGGAAGATGGCGAGATTCTGATCGGTGCTCCGGCCAAACGTCAGGCCGTGACCAATCCGCGTAACACCCTGTACGCGATCAAGCGCCTGATCGGCCGTCGTTTCGAAGACAAGGAAGTTCAGAAAGACATCGACCTGATGCCTTTCGAAATCAAGAAAGCCGGCAACGGCGATGCGTGGGTCAAGGTTCGCGAACAGGAACTGGCTCCGCCGCAAATTTCCGCAGAAGTGCTGCGCAAAATGAAGAAAGCCGCCGAAGACTACCTCGGCGAAGAAGTGACTGAAGCGGTCATCACCGTACCGGCCTACTTCAACGACAGCCAGCGTCAGGCGACCAAGGATGCCGGCCGTATCGCGGGTCTCGATGTAAAACGCATCATCAACGAACCGACCGCCGCCGCTCTGGCATTCGGTCTGGCCAAACAGGAAGGCGATCGCAAGATTGCCGTGTATGACCTGGGTGGCGGTACTTTCGATATCTCGATTATCGAAATCGCCGACGTTGATGGCGAACACCAGTTCGAAGTGTTGTCCACCAACGGCGACACCTTCCTGGGCGGCGAAGACTTCGACCAACGCCTGATCGACTACATCATCAGCGAATTCAAGCGCGAGCAAGGCGTTGACCTGAAGAACGACGTAATGGCCCTGCAACGCCTGAAAGAAGCGGCAGAAAAAGCCAAGATCGAACTGTCTTCCAGCCAGCAGACCGAAGTGACCCTGCCGTACATCACCATGGATGCCACCGGCCCGAAACACTTGTCGATGAAGATCACCCGTGCCAAGTTCGAGTCGCTGGTCGACGAACTGGTCGAGCGTTCCATCGAGCCGTGCCGTGTTGCCCTGAAGGATGCCGGTCTGTCGATCAACGACATCAGCGACGTGATTCTGGTCGGTGGCCAGACCCGTATGCCGAAAGTGCTGGACAAGGTTAAAGAGTTCTTCGGCAAGGAACCGCGCCGCGACGTTAACCCGGATGAAGCCGTGGCCGTCGGTGCCGCCATTCAGGGTTCGGTACTCTCCGGCGAGCGCAAGGACGTACTGCTGCTGGACGTTACCCCGCTGTCGCTGGGTATCGAAACCATGGGCGGCGTGATGACCAAGCTGATCCAGAAGAACACCACCATCCCGACCAAGGCGACCCAGACCTTCTCGACCGCCGAAGACAACCAGACGGCCGTGACCATTCACGTGCTGCAGGGTGAGCGCGAGCGTGCGACAGCCAACAAGAGCCTGGGTCAGTTCAATCTGGCGGATATTCCGGCTGCACCGCGTGGCATGCCGCAGATCGAAGTGACCTTCGATATCGACGCCAACGGTATTCTGCACGTCAGCGCCAAGGACAAGGCGACCGGCAAGCAGGCCAATATCACCATTCAGGCTTCTTCCGGCTTGTCCGAAGAAGAAATCCAGCAGATGGTGAAGGATGCCGAAGCCAACGCGGAAGAAGACAAGAAACTGCTGGAACTGGTACAGGCCCGCAATCAGGCGGATACCTTGATCCACTCGGTGAAGAAATCGTTGGCCGACTACGGCGACAAGATCTCCGCTGAAGAGAAGAGCGCCATCGAAGCCGCTTTGAAAGAAGCCGAAGAAGTGGCCAAGAGCGACGATAAGGAAGTCATCGAAGCCAAGGTTGAAGTGCTGATGCAGGCTTCCCACAAGCTGGCCGAGAAGATGTACGCCGACCAGCAAGCCGCTGAAGGCGCTCAGCAAGGCGCTGGTGCCGAAGCCCGCAAGGACGACGGCAACGTCGTGGATGCCGAGTTCGAAGAAGTCAAAGACAAGAAGTAATTTCCGGACCGGGGCAGGCACGACGCAAGTCGTGCCTGCCTTTTTGCGGATGAAAGAAACGGAAGCGTATGTCCAAACGAGATTACTACGATGTGCTGGGGGTCAACCGCGATGCATCGGAAGATGACATCAAAAAGGCCTACCGCAAACTGGCGATGAAGTACCATCCGGACCGCAATCCGGATAGTAAGGATGCCGAAGAGAAATTCAAGGAGGTCAAAGAGGCCTACGAGATGCTCTCCGACGCGCAAAAACGCTCGGCCTATGACCAGTTCGGTCATGCTGGCGTCGATCCCAATGCGGGTGCACGCGGCGGTGGAGCCGGTTTTGGAGACTTTTCCGATGCCTTCTCCGACATCTTCGGTGACATTTTCGGCGGTGGTCGTGGCGGCGGTGGCGGTGGACGTTCCAACGTCTATCGCGGTGCCGACCTGCGTTACAACCTGGAAATTTCCCTGGAAGAGGCGGCGCGTGGCTGCGAGCGTCAGATCCGTATCCCGTCCCATGACAACTGCGACGTCTGCAATGGCACCGGCGCCAAGCCGGGCACCCAGCCGAAAACCTGCAGCACCTGCGGCGGGCATGGCCAGGTACGCATGAGCCAGGGGTTCTTCTCGATTCAGCAAACCTGCCCGACGTGTCATGGCAGCGGCAAGGAAATCTCCGATCCGTGCGTCAAGTGTCGCGGCGCAGGTCAGGTGAAGACCTCCAAGACCCTGAACGTGAAGATTCCGGCCGGTGTCGACGAGGGCGATCGTATCCGCTTGTCGGGCGAAGGCGAGCCGGGTCAGAACGGCGGGCCGGCGGGCGACTTGTATGTGGTGACCCATATCAAGCCCCATGCGGTATTCCAGCGTGATGGTCGCGACTTGCACTGCGAAATGCCGGTCAGCTTCACCACCGCGGCGCTGGGTGGCGAGGTCGAGATTCCGACGCTGGATGGCGTGGTCAAAGTCAAAATCGCCCCGGAAACCCAGACCGGACGCAAGTACCGTGTTCGCGGCAAGGGGATCAAGGCGATTCGTGGCAGCGAGTATGGCGACCTGATGTGCCATATCGTGGTGGAAACGCCGGTCAACCTGACCGAACGCCAGCGTGAACTGCTGCAGGAGTTCGAGGCGATCAGTCAGGGCGACAGCGCCAAGCACAATCCGCGTGCCAAGTCCTTCATGGACAAGTTGAAGGACTTCTTCGCCTGACTCACGTCCCGGCGATGACCCGTCCACACAGCCCGGTAGATGTCCGACATCTGCCGGGCTGTTTTACATCTGTTTATCGCGAAGACAGACGTAGCCTGCCTATGTCCTGACTCGATCAACCGGCGTACAATGAAACCCTTCGTTTTACCTTGGACTGAAACATGGATCTGGTTCACTCGACCGGGTTTTGGGTCGTGATCATTCTCGGGCCGCTGGGTACCGTGCTCGGAATTTTCGCCCGGTTGCTGAAGAAGGAGCCACCTCCTGTCCTTCCGCCCGGCGTCGCTCCCGGTACCACGCGCCCGTCGCCTCGCGACGAGAGCACCGACACGCCCCCCGACAACACTTGAAACCGAGTCTGGACATCATGATTTTTGCCAATCGCTATTTCCCTGCCGCCCGTCCCCGTCGCATGCGCAAGGATGACTTTTCCCGTCGTCTGATGCGAGAAAACATTCTGACCCCGAATGACCTGATCTATCCGGTATTCGTGCTGGACGGCGACAACCGTCGCGAACCGGTGCTTTCCATGCCGGGCGTGGATCGCCAGAGTCTGGATCATCTGTTCCGTACCGCTGAAGAAATGCTGGAACTGGGCGTGCCGATGATCTCGCTGTTCCCCTATATCGAAACCGGCAAGAGCCTGATGGCCGAAGCCGCCTACGATCCGGACGGCTTGGTACCGCGTACCGTCCGTGCGCTGAAGTCGCGTTTTCCGGAACTGGGCGTGATGACCGATCTGGCGCTGGACCCGTATACCACCCATGGTCAGGACGGCATCCTCGATGAAAACGGTTACGTGCTGAATGACGAAACCACGGAGATTCTGGTCAAGCAGGGCTTGTGTCACGCCGAAGCCGGCGTTGACATGCTCGGGCCGTCGGACATGATGGATGGTCGTATCGGAGCGATTCGCAACGCGCTGGAAGAAGAAGGCTTTATTCACACCAAGATCTTTGCCTATTCCGCCAAGTACGCCTCCAGTTTCTACGGCCCGTTCCGCGATGCGGTGGGTTCGGCCGCCAACCTCGGCAAGGCTGACAAGTACACCTACCAGATGGACCCTGCCAATAGCGACGAAGCGCTGCAGGAAGTCGCCATGGATCTGGAAGAGGGCGCCGATATCGTGATGATCAAGCCGGGTATGCCTTACCTCGACGTGATCCGCCGCGTGAAAGATACCTTCAAGGTGCCGACCTATGCCTACCAGGTGTCCGGCGAATACGCCATGCTGCAGGCCGCCTTCAAGAATGGCTGGCTCAAGGAAGATGCCTGTACGCTGGAGAGTCTGGTCGCCTTCAAACGCGCCGGCGCCGATGGTATTCTCACCTACTTTGCCCTGGCGGCCTCCCGTCTGATGAAGCAGGGCCGCGGTTACTACTGACAATAACAGGATACCCCATGAACCACACCTACCTTGCCCACCTGGATGCCACTCTGGCGCAGATTCGTGCCGACGGTTTCGAGAAACCCGAACGGGTCATCGCCAGCCCGCAGCGCGCCGATGTCGCTCTGGAAGGTGGCAAGCACGTGCTGAACTTCTGCGCCAACAACTATCTGGGGCTCGCGGATGACCCGCGACTGTTGGCGGCAGCCAAACACGGCCTCGACCAGTATGGTTATGGTTGCGCCTCGGTGCGTTTCATCTGCGGCACCCAGTCGGTGCACAAGCAGCTGGAGGGGGCGATTTCCTCCTTCCTCGGTACCGACGACACCATCCTTTACTCGAGCTGCTTCGATGCCAATGGCGGGGTGTTCGAAACCTTGCTCGGCGAAGAAGATGCCGTGATCTCGGACGAGTTGAATCATGCGTCGATCATTGACGGGGTGCGTTTGTGCAAGGCCAAGCGCTTCCGTTACAAAAACAATGACATGGCCGATCTTGAGTCCCAACTCAAGGCCGCCGATGCAGCCGGTGCGCGCTTCAAGCTGATCGTCACTGACGGGGTGTTCTCGATGGACGGCATCATCGCCGACCTGAAGTCACTCTGCGATGTCGCTGACCGCTATGGTGCGCTGGTGATGGTCGATGACTCGCATGCGGTGGGGTTCATGGGGGAAAACGGTGCGGGCACGCCGGAGCTGTGCGGTGTCTCGGAGCGGGTGGATATCTACACCGGCACGCTGGGCAAGGCTCTGGGCGGCGCCTCCGGTGGCTATGTGTCCGGTCGTCGCCAGATTGTCGATCTGCTGCGCCAGCGCTCCCGTCCCTATTTGTTCTCCAACAGCCTGGCGCCGGCGATTACGGCAGCAAGTCTGGAAGTGTTCTCGATTCTGGCTCGCGAAGGCCATGAGTTGCGCGCGCGCCTCAAGCGTAATGCCGAGCATTTCCGTCGTGACATGAGCGCCGCCGGGTTTTCTTTGGTTCCGGGGCAGCATCCCATCATTCCGGTCATGCTGGGCGATGCCCGTCTGGCCAGTGAAATGGCGGCAGCCTTGCTGGCCGAAGGCGTTTACGTGGTGGGCTTCTCGTTCCCGGTGGTGCCCAAGGGCAAGGCGCGGATTCGCACCCAGATGTCGGCAGCGCATACTCCGGAGCAGATCGATCGTACCGTGGTGGCGTTCATTCGTGTCGGCCGTGACCTGGGCGTGATCCCGCGTAGCTGACCCTGAAACCCCGTATAACGACCGGCACCTTGCGGGGTGCCGGCAGGAGACCTTGCATGAAAGTCTTGTCGAAACTGAAAGCCGAACGCGGCCTGTGGATGAGCGACGCGCCCCATCCGGAAGTGGGTCCCAATGACCTGCTGATCAAAATCAGCAAAACGGCTATTTGCGGTACCGATATCCATATCTATAGCTGGGACGAATGGGCACGCAAGACCATTCCGGTTCCGATGCATGTCGGTCACGAGTATGTCGGCGTGGTGGCTGGCATGGGCTCGGAAGTGAAAGGATTTGCCCTTGGCGATCGCGTGTCCGGTGAAGGACACATCACCTGCGGTCACTGCCGCAACTGCCGTGCCGGTCGTCGTCACCTCTGCCGCAACACGGTTGGCGTCGGGGTGAACCGCGAAGGGGCCTTTGCCGAGTATCTGGTGATTCCGGCCTTCAATGCCTTCCCGATTCCGGCCGATATCTCCGATGATCTGGCGGCGATTTTCGATCCGTTCGGCAATGCGGTGCACACCGCCCTGTCGTTCAATCTGGTCGGTGAAGACGTGCTGATCACCGGCGCGGGTCCGATCGGCATCATGGCGGTGGCGATTGCCCGCCACGTGGGTGCCCGCCATGTCGTTATCACCGACGTGAACGAATACCGGCTGGAGTTGGCGCGCAAGATGGGCGCGACCCGTGCCGTGAATGTCGCCAAGGACGATCTCAAGCAGGTCATGTCTGAGTTGGGCATGACCGAGGGCTTCGATGTCGGACTGGAAATGTCCGGCAATCCGCAGGCATTCCGCCAGATGCTGGACACCATGAACCACGGCGGCAAAGTGGCGCTGCTGGGGATCCCGCCGGCGGACACCTCGATCGATTGGAACAATGTGATTTTCAAGGGTCTGGAGATCAAGGGCATCTATGGTCGCGAGATGTTCGAGACCTGGTACAAGATGGTGGCCCTGTTGCAGTCCGGTCTGGATATCAGCCCGATCATCACCCACCACTTCCCGGTTGCACAGTTCCAGGAAGGCTTCGAGACGATGTTGTCCGGTCACTCGGGCAAGGTGATTCTTGACTGGAGCACTGTTCCGGCCTGATTTACCGCATCGCAGAATACCCGGCGCGGCAGACCTCCTGGTGAGCTCTGCCGCGTTTTCATTGGGGGCGTTGACCCGTATCAACGCAAGAAACCACAGGCATCGCATACTGGGAACTCGAGCAGGAGAGCGTAGTATGATTGCCGTAATTGGTGCAGGTATTTCCGGATTATCCTGCGCGTGGTGGTTACACCGCGCCGGGCAGCAGGTTGAACTATTCGAGGCGACGTCGCATGTCGGCGGCAAAGTGGATACCGTCTCGGAAGAGGGGGTCCAGTTCGAAACCGGTCCCAATACCCTGTTGCTCAATGATGCGCAGTCCGAGTGGCTCAGTTCCATGGGACTGACGCTAGTGCCGGCGACCCGCCTGTCCCGGCAACGGTTTGTCTTGCAAGGTGGCCGCTACCGCTCATTACCGTCGGATCCCCTCTCTTTTCTGTTTTCCTCCTTGTTGTCGGCCTCGGCCAAGCGTGCCGTGTTGGTCGAGCCCTGGTTACGCAATGCCCCCCTTGAACCCCATGAAACCGTTGCGGCCTTCTTTCGGCGCAGGCTCGGACAAGAGTGGCTGGATATGTTGGTGGCGCCGTTTGTCGCCGGGGTGTTTGCCGGCGATCCGGAAACACTGTTGATGGAGGAGTGCCTGCCGCTGATGCTGAAAGTCGAACGGCGCAGTGGGTCCTTGGTGAAAGGCATGATGCGGCATGTGCTGGCAGGCAAGCTGGCCCGTAAAACGCCGTACAGTCTGGCTGGCGGCTTGATTTCCCTGCCGACGGCGCTGGCCAGTGGTTTGTCGCTGCAGCGAAACAGCCCGGTCGAACGTCTGGAACGTGAGGGGAGCGGGTGGCGGCTCCAGTGTGCTTCGGCCAGTTACTATGCCGATGAAGTGGTGTTGTCGGTGCCGGCCGATGAAGCCGCCCGTTTGCTCGGAGAGCACTGGCCGGAATTGTCGTCGGCGCTGGCGCAGATTCCGTATTCGCCGATGTCGCTGGTGGTGTCGTTGGGCGCCCGGGACGACATGACGCGTCCCTTGCGCGGTTTCGGGGGATTGAACCCGGTATGCGAAACCCCGTTTGCCGCCGGACACCTGATGGGCGGTGATATGTTCCCCGATCGATGCGACGATGATGACTACCTGATTGTCAGCTATGTCGGTGGCAGTCTGTTCCGTCAGCACCATGACTTGCCGGATCGGGAATTACTGGAAGGCACCAATGAGGAATTGCGCGACGTGTTTGGTCTCACCCGGCCGGTGCGTCGCCAATGGCTGGTGCGTCATCAGCGCGCCTTGCCGCAAGGCACCGCCGCGATGGTCGATGTCCGCAAACACCTTGCAGCGCTTGACGGAACCGGCTTGCACGTCTGCGCCAACTGGCTGGACGGTGTCTCGGTTTCCGACTGTCTGGCCAAGGGAGAAGCGCTGGCCAGCCGTCTGTTGCGACGCCCTTTGCACGCCTGAATCGTCCCTCGGCTTTTCCCGCATCGCGCTAACCGGTAGAATTGACCTTTATTTCTTTCTATCGATCAGCGGTCATGCTTACTTTCCAGGAAATCATCCTTACGCTGCAGAATTATTGGAACCGTCAGGGTTGCGCCTTGCTGCAACCTTACGACATGGAAATGGGTGCTGGTACGTCGCATACCGCTACCTTCCTGCGTTCCATCGGACCGGAGCCGTGGAATGCGGCCTATGTGCAACCCTCGCGCCGTCCCAAGGATGGTCGCTATGGCGAAAACCCCAATCGTCTGCAGCATTACTATCAGTTTCAGGTCGTGCTCAAACCGTCCCCGGACAATATTCAGGAACTCTATCTGGGCTCCCTGAAAGAGCTGGGCATCGATCCGACCGTGCACGATATCCGCTTTGTCGAAGATGACTGGGAAAACCCGACTCTCGGTGCCTGGGGCCTTGGTTGGGAAGTGTGGCTGAACGGCATGGAAGTGACCCAGTTCACCTATTTCCAGCAGGTAGGCGGCCTCGATTGCAAGCCGGTACTGGGTGAAATCACCTATGGTCTGGAACGCCTGGCTATGTATCTGCAAGGTGTGGAGAACGTTTACGATCTGACCTGGACCGTTTACCCGAATGGCCAGAAGGTCAGCTACGGCGATGTCTTCCATCAGAACGAAGTCGAACAGTCGCGCTATAACTTCGAGCACTCCAATGTGCCCTTCCTGTTCGAACAGTTTGCCCACTTCGAGAGTGAGTCCAAGCGTTTGCTGGATGCCGGTCTGGCTTTGCCGGGCTACGAGATGATCCTGAAAGCGGCCCACGCTTTCAATATGCTCGATGCCCGCGGCGCCATCTCGGTCACCGAACGTGCCGCCTATATCGGCCGTATCCGGGCGTTGGCGCGCCAGGTGGCTCAGGCCTACTATGATTCTCGCGAGGCGCTCGGATTCCCGATGTGCCGCAAGGACTAATACCATGAAGTCACGGATCGCCGTGTCTCTGCTGCTGGCCGCCAACGCGGCATCGGCAGCAGCTCCCATGTCCGACTGGGTGGTCTACCAGCGCGGCTCGGCCCTCGAGCTGGCGGTTGACCGCAATGCCATTACGGTCGACAAGGACGGTCTGGTCCGTTTCGTCAACCAGGAGCGGTTCGACAAACGCCAATTCGACAAAGCCAATGATGTCGAATTCTACATACGCCGCATTGAAGGATTTGCTGACTGCACCAAAGCGAGTTACGCCTTTGTCAGCGTGTCCTACTACAACAAGAACAACCGGCATGTCTGGTCGCAGATGTTCCCTGTACAACGCCATTCCTGGCAATGGAATAGCGTTGAGCAGGGCTCTGTCGCCCATGCCATGCTCTATCAGGTGTGTCTGTTTGCCCGAAACGCTCCCAAAACACGAACCTAATGAACATGAACGCCACTTTGCTGATTGAGCTCCTCACCGAGGAGCTGCCGCCGAAGGCCCTGCCGCGACTGGCAGACAGTTTTGCCACCACCATCAGCGATGAGCTGAAAAAGCTGCAATTTGTTGCGGCCGATGCCGAGCCGGTGATCTTTGCCAGCCCGCGCCGTCTCGCCGTGTCATTGCCGGGCGTGCTGGCCGTGCAACCGGAACAGCACATTGTCCGCAAAGGACCGGCTGTTGCCTCTGGCCTGAAAGATGGCCAGCCGACCCCGGCGCTGGCCGGCTTTGCCCGTTCCTGCGGAGTCGAGGTCAGTGCGCTGACTACGCTGCATGACGGCAAACAGGATGTGTATGCCTATGAGTCGGTCAAGGCGGGCGAGGCATTGTCTGCCGTGCTGTCCGGTATCGTCGCGACGGCGTTGAAGAAGTTGCCTGCACCGAAGATGATGCGGTGGGGCGACTCCGAGCATCAGTTCGTCCGTCCGGTACATGGACTGATGATGCTGCATGGCGCCGCCGTGGTCGACGGCAGCGTGCTGGGTCTCTCCAGCGGCAATGCGACACTGGGTCACCGTTTCCTGTCCTCGGGCCCGGTGGTGGTCAGCGATGCCGAAAGTTATGCCCGCGTGCTTTTTGAAACCGGCAAGGTGGTCGCCAGCTTTACCGCGCGCCGGGAGTTGATCGGCAAGCGCCTCACCGATGCGGCCGCCGCCTTGGGGGCAACCATCGCCGCCGATGATGCCTTGTTCGATGAAGTGACCGCTCTGGTGGAATGGCCCGTAGTGCTTGAGGCCGGTTTTGAGGAAGACTTCCTCAAGGTGCCGCAAGAGTGCCTGATCCTGACCATGCAGCAGAACCAGAAATATTTCCCGCTGCTGGATAAGCAGGGACGGTTGATGAACCGTTTCCTGTTGGTGTCCAACCTCGAAGCCACCGACCCGTCCCACATCATCCAGGGTAACGAGCGTGTGTTGCGCGCCCGTCTGTCCGATGCGCGGTTCTTCTTCGAGCAAGACCAGAAAACCCGTCTGGAAGACCGTCTGGCCCGTCTGGGCGACGTGGTCTACCACAACAAGATCGGTTCGCAGCTGGAGCGCGTTGCCCGTCTGGAAGTCGTGGCCGGTTCGATTGCTTCCCTGCTGGGCGCGGATCAGGCGCAAGCCCGTCGTGCCGCACGTCTGGCCAAGGCCGATCTGGTCTCCGATATGGTCGGCGAATTCCCCGAGCTGCAAGGTGTGATGGGGATGTACTATGCGCGTCTGGATGGCGAGGATGCGGTAGTGGCCGAGGCGATCGAGGGTCATTACCATCCGCGCTTTGCCGGCGACAGCCTGCCGGAAGGCCCGATTGCGATGGCGGTTTCGCTGGCCGACAAGCTGGAAACGCTGGTGGGCATCTGGGGCATCGGCCTGATCCCGACTGGCGACAAAGACCCGTTTGCACTGCGTCGTGCCGCTCTTGGCGTGCTGCGTATGGTATTGGGCCTGCCGCTGGATCTGAAGAACCTGCTGGAGCAAACCGCGGCAGCCTTCCCGGAAGGCAAGTTGTCGGCAAACGTGGCTGACGAAGTCTTTGCGTTCTGTCTGGAACGTCTGAAGAACTACCTGACCACCGACTATCGTAGCGATGAAATCGATGCGGTGCTGGCATTGTCACCGCGTCGTCTCGATGAAATCGATGCGGTGCTGTCGGCCGTTGCGGCCTTCAAGGCACTGCCCGAAGCGGCTGCGCTGGCGGCGGCGAACAAGCGTGTGCAGAACATTCTGCGCAAGGCCGAAACGGTGCCGGGCCAAGTGGATGCCAGCCGTCTGGTCGAAGTGGCTGAAAAGGCCTTGGCCGAGGCGATCGATGCCGTGGCGCCTGAGGTGGAAGCGCGTTTTGCCGCCCGTGACTTTGCCGGAGCCTTGTCGTTGCTGGCGGGCCTGAAAGCACCGGTTGACGCCTTCTTCGACGGTGTGATGGTGATGGCGGAAGACGCGGCGATCCGTGCCAACCGTATCGCCTTGCTGGCGCGTCTCGCGGGGCTATTCAACCGCGTGGCCGACATTTCCTTGTTGACCGATTGATCCGGGAGTCACCATGAAGCTTGTCATCCTCGACCGTGACGGTGTGATCAATGAAGATCGCGACGACTTCGTCAAAAACACCTTGGAATGGGTTCCCATCGAGCACAGTCTCGAAGCGATCGCCAATCTGACGCAGTCGGGATGGCGCATCGTGGTGGCGACCAATCAGTCCGGCATCGCGCGCGGCCTGTTTGATGTGCATGCCCTGAATGCCATGCATGAAAAGATGCACCGTCTGGTCAATCAGGCTGGCGGTCGCATCGATGCCGTGGTGTTTTGCCCCCACCTTGCCGACGACAAGTGCGAATGTCGCAAGCCGGAGCCCGGTATGGTCATCGAGCTGGCCGAGCGCTTCAATGCCCGGCTGGAAGGACTGCCGATGGTCGGTGACAGTCTGCGCGACCTGCAGTCGGTCTATGCTGCCGGCGGCCAACCCATTCTGGTGAAAACCGGCAAGGGGGAGGCCACGCTGGCCAAGGGCGGACTGCCAGAGGGAACGCTGGTGTTCAACGACTTGTTCGATGCGGCTGAATACCTGATCGAATCCCGACAATCCTGATCTGACGGAATCCCGAATGCTGTTTATCCGCAATGTGGTGTATTGGCTGGTGGTGCTAATCATTACCCCGGTGTTTTTTTTGCTGCTGGCGCTGGCTTTGCCATTGCCGCGCCGTACCCGTCACGTGTTTGGCGTGAGCTGGGCGCTGGTGCTGCTCTGGACGCTTGAACATGTGGTGGGGCTGAAGTGGCGTGTCATCGGCACGGAAAACATACCGGCCGAACCATCGGTGATTTGTTCCAAGCATCAATCAGGCTGGGAAACCTTTGCCCTGCAAAAGATCTTCCCCTACCAGATTTATGTCGCCAAGCGCGAGTTGCTGTGGATCCCGCTGTTTGGCTGGGGGTTGGCGGCCATGAACCCGATTACCATTAACCGCAGTGACCGTGCCAAGTCCAACCAGCAGATTCTGGAACAAGGACGCGAGCGTTTGTCGCACGGTTTCTGGATCACGGTATTTCCGGAAGGTACCCGGGTGCGCCCCGGGGTGCCGGGCAAATACAAACTGGGGGCTTCGCGGATTGCCAAGACCCTGGGCATGCCGCTGGTTCCGGTGGCGCACAATGCCGGTGAATTCTGGGCGCGCAATGCCTTTCTCAAGCACCCTGGCCTGATCACGGTGGTGATCGGCAAACCGCTGATGCCTGCCGACTACGACAGTCCGGAAAGCATGATGGCCGAGG
>JAGLBD010000035.1:0-8879 GCA_018260425.1 Pseudogulbenkiania sp.
TACGGTGAACCCCCGCAGTTTGTTATACTGCGGGGTTTTCTTGCTTGTTGTCAGGAAGTTCCATGTCCCGTCCCTCATCCTCTGTTCCGCAGCGTGTCGCTATTATTGGCGGCGGTCCTGCTGGCCTCATGGCGGCCGAAGTCCTGCTTGGAGCCGGGATTGCCGTTGATCTCTATGACGCCATGCCGTCGGTGGGACGCAAGTTTCTGCTGGCCGGCATTGGCGGGATGAACATTACCCATTCCGAAGATGCCGAGGCGTTTCTGTCGCGCTACACCGGGCGTTGTCGCGAACTGGCTCCCTGGATGGCGGCCATGGATGGCACGGCGGTACGCAACTGGGTGCATGGCTTGGGCATCGAGACCTTTGTCGGGACTTCGGGGCGGGTGTTTCCGCGCGAGATGAAAGCCGCCCCTTTGCTGCGTGCCTGGCTGGTCCGCCTGCGCGAGCAGGGTTTGTCCATCCACGTTCGTCATCGTTTTCTCGGTTTTGCCGGAGACCGGGTTCTGCGCTTTGCGACGCCGGAAGGTGAGTGCGAAGTGCGTGCCGATGCGGTGCTATTGGCCTTGGGGGGAGCCAGTTGGGCGAAGCTCGGTTCCGATGGCCGCTGGGTGGAACCTCTGCAGGCCGAAGGCGTGGATATTGCGCCGCTGGTGCCGGCCAATTGTGGCTTCGACTGTGGCTGGAGCGAGCACTTTTCCAGCCGCTTTGCCGGTCATCCACTCAAAACCGTTGCCGCACGCATGACGTTTGACGATGGCAGCGAAGCAATGCGCAAAGGCGAATGCGTGGTCACTGCCACCGGCATAGAGGGGTCGTTGGTATATGCCGTGTCATCCCCGTTGCGCGACCGTTTGCTGGCGGGGGAAACCGCGACTCTGGTGCTGGACTTGCTGCCGGATCGTGACCTTGAACGGTTGTCGCGCGATATCGCCCGCCCGCGAGGGGCTGCGTCGATGGCCAACCACTTGCGCCGGGTCGCCGGTCTTGACGGTGTCAAGGCAGGGCTATTGCGCGAATGCACCGATAAAGCCGTTTTCGATGATCCGGAAACACTGGCGCGTGCCATCAAGGCCTTGCCGGTCCGTTTGATAGCGCCTCGGCCGATCAATGAAGCGATCAGTTCTGCCGGCGGCGTGCGCTTTGCCGCAATGGACGAGGCGCTGATGCTGAAAGCCTTGCCCGGGGTGTTCTGTGCCGGAGAAATGGTGGATTGGGAAGCTCCGACCGGTGGTTATCTGCTGACTGCCTGCCTTGCCAGCGGCAAGGTGGCCGCCACCGGGATTGCCGTGTGGCTGGGGAAGGGCCGGGTGTAAGGTCTCCCGGCCTTCGTATGCCTTATCGGACCGTCCATGTCAGTGCCGGATCGGGAGCCCGGCGCATCAGCTGCAGGTGATGTTCGATCACGCTTTGTAATTGGGCAAGCTGGCCGGACTCCATGGCCGACAGCATAAACGTCAGTTGCTTGTCGTCGGCAGTGAACTCACAGGTTCCAACCGGAAAATGTGCCATGCCGTGATCCCTGTCGAAGTCCACGGTAATCTTCCGGGCAAAGTGCTTGCAAAGCTTGAACAGGTACTGCCGGGCAAGTTCGGTGTCGACCTGTGCAGAAGTGTGTTGCATGTCGGGCTTTCTCTTCAAGGGGTTGAGTGATGGACCAAGCGGTCGAGGACAAAGACCGGCCGTCCCTGCGAACACGGTTCGATGCGTCCTTCAATGCCATAGACCCGTGCCAGCAAGGCCGGGTCGAGAACGTCAAGGGGAGCGCCGTCCGCGGCACATTGACCGTC
The DNA here is from genome assembly GCA_018260425.1 of Pseudogulbenkiania sp. Lineage (GTDB taxonomy): Bacteria > Pseudomonadota > Gammaproteobacteria > Burkholderiales > Chromobacteriaceae > Paludibacterium. The sequence goes on from JAGLBD010000035.1 coordinate 1,791, forward strand.
AGAAAGTACGATGATCCTCTCGCAGCAGCGCAGTGCCAGATTCAGGTCATGCAAGGCCAGCAAGGCGATGCTGTTGCGTTCGCGGACATCGCGGGTGATGGCTTCGACCATGGCCAGTTGCCAGTGCAGATCCAGTGCGCTGCTCGGTTCGTCCAATAGCAGTAAGCGTGGTTGACGGGCCAGTAGTTGAGCCAGTGCCACCATCTGGCGCTGTCCGCCAGACAGCGTGGCCATGCTGCGCATTGCCAGATGACTCAGCCCCAGCTCTGCCAGACGGTGCTCGATACGGTGTTCGGCACTCTCCTGCGAGACGCCAAGCGTCAGCAAGCCCCCCAGCAGTAGTTCGTACACGGTGAGGCCGGCAGCCTGCGGCAAGGTTTGTGGCAGCAAGCCCACTTCTTGACAGCGGCGGTCATGCGACAGCGAAGCGAGGTCGATGCCGTCCAGTGTGACGCTGCCATGCGCTGGCAGACTCCCGGCCAGCGCATGAATCAAGGTGGATTTGCCGGCGCCGTTCGGTCCGATCAAGGCCGTGACCGTTCCAGAGGGCAAGGGCGCCAGATCCAGTCCCGGCACGATGAGTGCCTTGCCGCGACGAATGACAAGCTGCTGAATGCGAAGACTCATGCCGGACTCCTGCGGCGCAGGATCAGCGCGATCAGCACAGGGACGCCAACCAGTGCCGTCACGATACCGATCGGCATCAACAAACCCGGAATCAGACTCTTGCTGGCAATCGAGGCCATGGACAGCATCAAGGCACCGCACAGCACACTGGCCGGCAGGAAGTAGCGGTGCTGTTCACCCACCAGCAGGCGGGCGATGTGCGGTCCGACCAGTCCGACAAACCCGATGGTGCCGACAAAGGCCAGGGCACAGGCCGTCAGCAGACTGACTTCGATCAGCACCCGCCAACTCAGGCGTTCGACCTGAATGCCCAGACTAGCCGCATGGGCAGCGCCGCCTCGTAGCAAGGTCAGTGCCCAGGCCCGGCGCATTGCCAACACAAAGCAGACCGAGAGCATGCCCCCGACAAGGGCCACCTGGCTCAGGGTGGCACGCCCAAGATTACCCATCGACCAGAATACGATTTGTTCGAGTGCGTTGGCGTCGGCCAGGAATTGCAGTAGCCACACCAGTGCTTCTAGCGCAAACAGCAGGGCAATGCCGAACAGCACCAGCGTATCGCTCCCCCCGCCGTGGGCGCGGCTGAGCAGGACAATCAGGCTTGTGACCAGTAAGGCACAGATAAACGCGCCGGCCGGAACCAGAACATCATGAGGCAAGGCCGGCATGCGCTGTTCGAAAACGATGGCCAGCGAAGCCCCCAGCGTGGATGCGGCGGCGACGCCCAGAGTGAAGGGGCTGGCCAGCGGGTTGTTCAATACGGTTTGCAGCTGTGCCCCTCCCAGGCCCAACGACCCGCCCACCGCCAGTGCCATCAAGGCATAAGGCAGGCGGACATCCCATACGATCACCCGCATACTGTCTTCCAGCGCACCGGGATTAATCAAACCAGCCAGTACCTCAAGGAAGGGATAATTGGCCGTGCCGGTTGCCATATCCATACCAAGCGATATCAGCAGCAGGCCGGCGAGTCCAGCCAGACAGATCAGTCTCCAGCGGTTCTGGCGGCGATAGCGGCTTGCCAGCTTATGGGGCGAGCTCATCATCGCGCCTCGATCCAGAAGGTGCCATTCAGGGGAACGGGCTGGAAGTCCTGGTAAAAGCGCTGTAGCGTGGCATGCGGGTCGAGCTGGCGGAAGCGTTCTGGATGTAACCATTTGGCCATGGCTTGCACGGCAACGACATTGGCTGCGCTGTAATTGAACTGATGGGAAATGGCATAGGCACGGCCTTGTTTCACGGCCGTGAGCCGGGCGATGCCGCTACGCGATAGTGTGCGTTGAAACGAGGTGCGCGCAGTCTGAGTATCGATACCGGCACTCAGCGCGATGCGAGGAGAGTTGGCGTGTGCCGCAGTCAGTGGGTTGCCAATGGCGGTACCGATGTAGACGTCGGGCTGAGTGTTCAGCAAGAACTCGAGACTCACTGTTCCATGGCTGCCCGGTACCAGAGCATCGGCGATGTTACGTCCCCCGGCCGCTTCGACGAAGCGTCCAAGCATGCCGTGGGTAATGGTTTCACAGCACCCCCCGGAGAGACCTACCCGGCTTTCCAGAAAAACACTTGGTTTGCGCGTGACACCGGACAGGCCTTGCTTCACTTTAGCCATCTCGCTGCGATAAAACGCCAGATACCGGGTGGCAGCCTGAGGTTTGCCCAGGACCTCCCCCAGTACCCGGATGCTGGTTTCTGTATTCTTGAGCGGGTCTTTATTGAAGTCGACATAGACCACGGTGACGCCGGCCCGGCTGAGGCGTTGCAGGGTTGCAGTATCGTTGACGTCCGGACCATGCCCCCCCAGGCTGAATATGGCTAGTTGTGGCTTGAGCCGGATAGCCTCCTCGACGCTGAAACTCTGGCTACTACGGCCAAGTCTGGCAATCTTGTCGAGATTCGGGTAGACCTTGCGGTATTGCGCATAGCTACCCGGATCCAGTTGTTCGAAATCGCCGAGCATGCCAACCACGCGCTGGCGCGGAACGTCGCGGTCGAGAATCGCCAGACTGGTCAACATGCGGCCTTCGCCCAGAATGATACGTTCCGTTTTAGAGGGGAGTTGAACGGTCCTGCCGGCAAGATCGGTAACGCTTGCGGCGTGAGAGAGTGAAAACAAAATACTCAGTGGCAATGCCAGTATGCGTCGGAAATCCATGTTGTCACACGTGTCATGATTGAGGCACATAGCCAAAGCCGCCTGCAACGAGGCGGCTTTGGCCGAGTTACGAAAAGTCAGAACTTCCAGTTGGCTTCCAGACGAACGTCGCGGCCGGGTTCCGGGTAGCCCAATACTTTGCCCTGTACGCCCTGATAACCATACGTGGCCTGATCGTAGTAGTGCTGGTTGAACAGGTTTTTCACGGTCAGGTTAAGGCGCAGCGTATCTTTTTTCAGCGGCATCCAGCTGACGAACACATCGTTTATGCCATATCCGGCCTTGGTGCCCGAGGCGGTGCTATACGGTGGCAGGTAATCCATGGACTCGACGAATCGGCCCAGCCAGCCCAGTTCGATCGCACGGGACGGCAGGGCGTAGGCCACTGTGCCGACCCAGGTGCGGCCGGTGCGGGTGCCGAGACCCAGATCCTGATCATTGAACTTGCGGCCTTCCAGTTCTGGACGACTGTCCGCCACGCTGAGACCGAGCGTCAGATTGCCGATGCGATAGCGGGTGGCCAGTTCGTAACCGTTGATCGTGGCCTGGCCGAGATTGCCGCGGCATGAGCGCATCCCGTTTGCGCACGGAGTGGCCGCGCTGGCGCCGAAGGACGTGATGAAGTTGTCGATCACCTGGCGGTACAGCGTGCCGTTCAGCTCCAGGCCTCCGGTACGGTAGGTGAAGCCGGCCTCGATGTTGTGAGCTTTTTCCGGGTTGATCGACGGATTGTTTTTCCATTGTGCAATATCGAGCATGAAGGCTTCCTTCAGGCCGACACCGCGCAATGCTTCTGCATAGCCCGTCCGCAATTGCAGTGCTTCGGTGGCTTGCCAGCTGATACCGGCACTGGGACTGAAGCCATGGCTGGTAAACGTCTGTTGATGGTTGTCGGTATAGCGGTAATCATCGAAGCGCAGACCACCGGTCACCGTCACGTTACCGATATTCAACTGGCTTTCAACAAAGCCACCCTTGACTTGCATGTCTTCCTTGCCGGTACCGGTCAGGCCAAAGGGATTGGCAATCCGGTTGGCGGCGGACTTCTCTTCCCGCCAGTTAAGGCCGACTTTGACGAGATGCTCTCCGACGGCTTTTTTCAAGGTCAGATCCGCGCCGGAGGTAGTCAGGGTTTCCCCCCAGCTGCGGCCCTTTTTGCTGGTGCGTTCACTCTCGACTTCCGAACGGTATACGGTGGAGTCCACTCCATCGATCCACCCCAGCTGGCGACCCTGGTAGTTCACGGTGGCGGTGTCGCGGGACAGGCTCTGCGGGATCGGATCATTCGGTACCACCGGGTGGGCAAAGCCAACCATATTGGCGCGGGTGTTGCGTACCCCTTCATCACTGCTGCGCTGGAAGGCCGCGGTGACGCGTTGGGTCTCGGTCAGTTGCATGCCGATCTTGGCCAGATAGTTGCGTTGCCGGGTCCCGCTGTCAGCGACCGTCTGGCCGCGTCCATCCTTGTAGTCGTGTGTGTCCATGCTGCTGGCGCTGACCAGGGTGTCGACCTTGTCGCCTAGCAGGCCGTATACACTGGCGCTGCTGCGCCAGCCATCGTTGCTGAATGCGCTGCCGGTTACCGACCCTCCCAGGGTCTGTCCCTCGCGCAGCAGATCGCGAGCGGAAACCGTTTCGTAGCGGATTGCGCCACCGAGTGCCCCCGGGCCGGCACTCGCCGACGGTGTGCCTTTTTCGACTTCAACCTGCCTGATCAGTTGGGGATCAAGGATCAGGGCCGTCTGGTGGTGGTAGATTTTGTTGTTGATCTGCGCACCATCAATGCTCAGGTTCAGCAGGGACTCTTCCATGCCGCGAATATACATTTTCTGGGCGATCGCATTACCGCCACCGCCGACACTGATCTCGGCATCCCTGGCAAAGATCTCGTTAAGATTGTGCGCCTGCTTTTCAAGCAGCTCCTTGCGTTTTACCGTATCGTCCTGAGTCGGGGTGCTGGCTTTGACCTCAACGGTCTCCAGTTGGACGAGCTCGCCGGCACGGGCATGTTCCGTCAGACACAGTGGCAGCATCACCGCCAGCAGACGGGCAGAAAAAGGAGGCTTTTGCATCATATCAAGGGTTCCTGGCAAGATCGGTCGAAGGTAAGCGCTTCGATTATCTGATGAGAATGGATATCATTACAATGGAGCCATTGTCGCAGCAGCGCAGCAACAAAACCTTTGCGCCCGGCAATTTTATGTTTGCGAAAAAGGCAAATTGAATGGGAAATAGAGAAAATCACGTGCTGAATGTTGCCGATCTTCGATGGCGTAACACAGGTCAGCGCTACTCCTTGTGGGCCGAACATAGTGGCGAGCCCGTGATGGAGGGCCTTTTTGTCGAGCAAGACATCCGGCCGGGTCTGGCGCTGCACGGTACCGAGGTCGTGTTTCGGCAGGGGATGGCTGGGGTCGGGAAAATGCTTCCCGGGCTCAAGCTGATCGTCATGCTCAAGGGACATGTTTCGGTCAGGTTCGATCAGGATTTTGTCCAGTTGGGCGGGGCACGCAGTAATTGTGTCCTGTTGGGTGCCAATGCCGAGGAACCCTTTGAGCGAATCGTGCGTCAGCCGGGATGTCACCGCCAGGTCGTCCTGACGGCCAGTCACGAGTGGCTGGCCGAGGCAGGGATGGTCGAGTTGGCCGAGTGGGCGCAGCTGGAAGCCCTGAAGGGTAGGCCGGTGTCCAGTCGCAGCGGGGAGGCAAGCTCCCGGGTGCTGGCGTTGGCGTCGATCCTGTTGATGCCGGAGGCTGATGCCAGTCCCATTGCCCGTCTACAGCGTGAAAGCCGGGCGCTGGACCTGTTGCTGGCCGCCATCCAGCCTGTGGGTCGGTGTGAGACGCAGCATCTGGAGCCACGGGCGCGGCAGCGGGTAGCCCACTTGCTGGAGCTACTGCACGGCAACCTCGATCATGCGTGGACACTGGCACGGCTGGCGCAAGAAATGGGTAGCAATCCGACCACCTTGCAGCAGCATTTCCGTACGGCGACCGGTTGCAGTATTGCCGGTTATCTGCGCCGTCAGCGTTTGCAGCGTGCTTATGAGCAATTAAGCCAGGGGAGGGCCGTGACAGAGGTCGCGTTTGATGCAGGCTATAGCTCTCCCGCCAATTTTGCGACCGCCTTCAAACGGCAGTTCGGATTTTCTCCGCGTGAAGCCCGTTTTTGTTAGCAAGGATGGCTGCAGCGCAGCATCGAAACCCCTTAAATTCTCCGGGCGGATTGTCTACACTGCCTGAACGGAACCTCACCGGCGCGCCTCTGCCAGAGTGGCCTCGCAAGGAGATCATCATGAAGCTGACCGTATTCAAAACCCTGGCCGATTCACTCGGCCTGAAACCGCGGGCTCGTGAAGCGGTATGGTTGATGGAAATCGAAGGCATGAGTCGCGGCTCGGTGGCTTGCCAGCTGGATATCAGCCCTTCTACCGTTTCACGCGCACATTCCCGCTTTTGTCGGGCGGCCTGTGGCAATGGCTCTTTGGCCGGGATGTTGCTGGAGAGCCGCTCGCGCCGCCGGGCCTGAATCGTCCCGTTTCTTTCAACGGCACCAGCGTGCCGTTTTGTTTATCACGTTAATAACCAAAAGTTAGTTGTTTAATTCTTTTAATGATTTCTTGCGATTAAACTTGGTGGGTATCATTGGCCTAAATCTCGTGTCGATTAAATACAATCGCCACGTATCGATGCCAACTCACTGAGGATTTCCGTGATGAAACACGTTTTCGCTCTTGCCGTTGCTTTGACCGGTGCCGTATCGCCGGTATTTGCCGATCGCCTGGATGATATCCGCAAGGCGGGTGTGTTACGTGTTGCGGTATTCGATAGTAATCCGCCATTCGGTTTTCTGGACGCTGCCAGCCGTCGTCTCCACGGTCTGGATGTCGATTATGCTGAAGCCATTGCCCGTAAAGCGGGTGTCAAACTCGAACTGGTCCCGACCAACCCGGCCAACCGTATTCCGCTGCTGGTGTCCGGCAAGGCCGATATCGTCGCCGCCAACTTCACGGTGACGGACGAGCGTCGCAAGCAGGTCGATTTCAGTGTGCCGTACTTCGCCTCCGGGCAGCAGTTCATCGTCCGCAAGGGCACGGTAAAGTCGCCGGCGGCCCTGGCAGGAATTCGTGTCGGTGTTGACAAAGGCACGACACAAGAAGTCTATCTCCGCGAAAAATATCCGCAAACCACGCTGATCGCCTATGACGACACGCCGCTGGCGTTTGCCGCGCTGCGCAATGGCAATGTCCAGGCCATCAGTCAGGATGGTTCAAAACTGGCCGCCTTGCTGGCCAATGCCCCGGACAAGCA
>JAGLBD010000035.1:8979-17438 GCA_018260425.1 Pseudogulbenkiania sp.
TCAGTCAGGATGGTTCAAAACTGGCCGCCTTGCTGGCCAATGCCCCGGACAAGCAAAAATACGAAATTGCGCCGTTCACCCTGACCCGCGAATATCAGGCCGTCGGCTTGCCCAAGGGTGAAACCCGTCTGTTGAAGCTGGTCAACCAGACGCTGCAGGAGCTAGAGAAAAACGGTTCTGCCAGCCGGATTTATGATCGTTGGTTCGGCCCGTCGACCAAAGCGCCGCTGCCGCGTGACTACAAAATCGGCGACAAGCTCTGAGCATGCAACCTCCTGTCTGGCTGGGACATGGCTGGCTACCGACAAAGCAGCTGGCCGTTTTATTCGATGGTGTGCTGCTCACCGCCATGCTGTCGCTGGCGGTCTGCTGCATGGCGACAGTGATCGGGGTTATGCTGGCACTGGCGGTGCATTACGGTGCGCGGCCGTTGCGCTGGAGCGTATTCAGCCTGATCCAGCTGCTCCGCAATACCCCGCTGATGGTGCAATTGCTGATCTGGTATTTTGCAGTGCCGGGCCTGTTTGGCGAGGAGGCGCGCATCTGGCTGAATACGCCTCACGCGCTGTCCCTGACGGGATCTCTGGCGCTCTCGTGGCCAAGTTACGAAGTGCTGGCCGCGTTGCTGGCCCTCTCCCTGTATGGCGCGTCCTTCATTGCCGAAGAAGTTCGTGCCGGCTTGTCGGCCATTCCCCGCGGGCAGCATGAAGCCGCACGGGCCATGGGTCTTGCGCCGTTTCCGGCGTTCAGATGTGTCATCTTGCCGCAGGTGCTGGCGCTGATTCGTCGCCCGCTGATCGGTCAATATACCGCGGTGATCAAAAATACCTCTCTGACCATGGCGATCGGCGTTGCCGAGTTGTCCTATCGTTCCCGTCAGGTGGAAAGTGAAACCTTGCTGACCTTTCAGGCCTTTGCCGTGGCCACCCTGTTGTATCTGGTCGTGATTCTGGCGGGACAGTGGCTCGGCCGGCAGCGGGAACCCGTCTGGAGGGGCGCGCGATGAATCTTGCCTTGATCCGCGATAATCTCGAGGTGTTTCTGCTGGGAACCAGCCAGAGCGGAGCGGCCGGGGGCTTGATGCTTACCCTGTGGATGGCGGCGCTTGCCGCCGTGGTCGCCAGCGTGCTCGGGCTGGCCGGCGGCATTCTGCTGACGGTGGGGTCGACATGGCTGGTGCGCGTGCTGGAAGCCGTGACCGTGACCTTGCGCGCCATTCCGGTGGTGATGGTGATGTTTTGGTGTTATTTCCTGCTGCCGGTACTGTTCGGTATCGATATTCCCGGTGTCGCAACGGTCATTGCGGCGCTGTCACTGATTAGCGGCGCCTATCTTGCCCAAGCGGTGCGGGCCGGAATCAGTGCCATCGACCGGGGGCAGTGGGAAGCCGGCCGGTCACTGGGCATGACTCGCGCCATGCTGTTGCGTTTCATCATTCTTCCCCAGGCCTTGCGGGTGATGCTGCCTTCTTTTGTCAATCAATGGATCACGCTGGTGAAAGACACGTCGCTGGCCTATGTAGTGGGGGTTGCCGAGCTGACCTTTGTCGCCACTCAGGTCAATAACCGTGAGCAAGTCTATCCGATGGAGATCTTTCTGTTCATAGGCCTGGTGTATTTTACCTTGTGCTCGCTGATCGCCGCGCTGGGGCAGCTTGCCGCACGGCGCTGGCCGGCGATGTCGGTCTGACGGCAACCCGGCATAAAAAAGCCCGGCCGTCAGGGCCGGGCAAAGAGAGGGGATCCGAGTGCTCAGATCACCCACAGGTCGGTAAAGGCATTGACCGGTGTCGCCATCAGTCGCTCAGCATCGTTGCACAGCGCATAGATGGCATCTTGCTGGCGGGTCGGGAAGCGGCGCGCCAGATTGGTGCGGAACTTGGCTTCCAGCAAGGGAATCCCGTCCTTGCGGCGACGCTGGTGACCGATCGGGTATTCGCATACCACTTCCGGTAGTACCGTGCCATCCTGCAATTCCACCGTCAGTGCATTGGCAATGCTGCGCTTTTCCGGGTCATGGTAGTCGCGGGTGAACGCGGCATCTTCCACGCACTCGATCTTGTCGCGCAGAACATCGATTCGGCTGTCGTGTGCGACCTTGTCCTCATAGTCCTCTGCGGTCAGACGACCAAAGATCAGCGGCACGGCCACCATATACTGGATGCAGTGGTCGCGGTCGGCCGGATTGTTCAGCGGACCCTTCTTGTCGATGATGCGGATGCAGGCTTCATGGGTGCGGATGGTGATCTTTTTGATGTCCGCCGCGGATTTGCCCAGTTCCGCCAGTTTGGCATGCAAGGTCATGGCGCATTCCACGGCGGTCTGGCTGTGGAACTCGGCCGGGAAGGAGATCTTGAACAGCACTTTCTCCATCACATAGCTGCCATAGGAGCGCTGGAAGGAGAATTCACGGCCTTTGAACAGCACATCGTAGAAGCCCCAGCCTTTGGCCGACAGGACACCCGGAATGCCCATTTCCCCTTTGAGGGTGAACAGAGCCAGTCGTACCGCACGGCTGGTGGCATCGCCGGCAGCCCACGATTTGCGGGAGCCGGTGTTCGGTGCGTGACGATAGGTGCGCAGGCTTTGGCCATCGACAAAGGCCTGGGAGACGGCAGTGACGATGTCGTCGCGGCTGCCGCCCATCAGTTTGGTGCAGACGGCGGCCGACGCCACTTTCACCAGGACCACATGATCCAGTCCGACCTTGTTGAAAGAGTTCTCCAACGCGATGCAGCCCTGGATTTCATGGGCCTTGATCATTGCCTCAAGCACATCCTTCATGGTCAGCGGAGCCGCGCCGCGGGCAACGCGTTCGCGGCTGACCCAGTCGGCGGTGGCGAGAATGCCGCCAAGGTTGTCGGAGGGATGGCCCCACTCGGCGGCGAGCCAGGTATCGTTGAAGTCCAGCCAGCGGATCATGGCACCGATATTGAAGGCGGCCTGAACCGGGTCAAGCTGGAACTGGGTGCCGGGAACCTTGGCACCGTTCGGAACGACGGTACCCGGAACGATCGGTCCCATCAGTTTGGTGCACGCCGGGTAGGAGAGTGCTTCCAGACCGCAACCCAGCGTGTCCATCAGACACAGACGGGCGGTGTTCCAGGCTTCGGCGGAGGAGATGGTGTAGTCGGCAACATAGTTGGCGATATCAACCAGTACGTGATCGGGATCGGGGCGAACGTTCGGAATATGGGCAGACATGGTCAATCCTTAAGCGAATGCAAGTGGGTTCAGCGTTGATCGATAGGGACGAAGCGCTGGTCTTCAGGTCCGGTGTAATTGGCGGATGGCCGGATGATCTTGCCGTCCTGGCGCTGTTCGATGACGTGCGCGCTCCAGCCGCTGGTGCGGGCGATCACGAACAGCGGGGTGAACATGGCGGTGGGCACGCCCATCATGTGATAGCTGACGGCCGAAAACCAGTCGAGGTTGGGGAACATCGACTTGATGTCCATCATGGTCGACTCGATGCGCTCGGCGATGGAAAACATTTTCATATCGCCGCCACTCTTGGACAGTTGGCGGGCCACTTCCTTGATCACCTTGTTGCGCGGGTCGGAAACGGTATAGACCGGGTGACCGAAGCCGATCACCACTTCCTTCTTCTCGACACGGCTGCGGATATCCTGTTCTGCCTCGTCGGCAGAGTCGTAGCGCTGCTGAATGTCGAATGCGACTTCGTTGGCGCCGCCATGCTTCGGACCGCGCAGTGCACCGATGGCGCCGGCGATCGATGAATACATGTCCGACCCGGTGCCGGCAATGACCCGGGCGGTGAAGGTCGACGCGTTGAACTCGTGCTCGGCATACAGGTTGAGCGAGGTGTGCATGGCGCGCACCCACTCGTCCGACGGACGTGAGCCGTGCAGCAAGTGCAGGAAATGTCCGCCGATCGAGTCATCGTCGGTTTCCAGTTCGATGCGTTTGCCGTTATGGCTGAAGTGGTACCAGTAGAGCAGCATGGAACCCAGCGATGCCATCAGGCGATCGGCAATGTCGCGGGCGCCGGCGGTATTGTGGTCATCCTTTTCCGGGAGTGCGCAACCTAGTGCGGAAACGCCGGTGCGCATCACGTCCATCGGGTGGGCATTGGCCGGCAAAGCTTCCAGCACGGTTTTGACACTGGCGGGCAGGCCGCGCATGGCGCGCAGTTTTGACTTGTAATGGAACAGCTCGGCACGGTTGGGCAATTTGCCGTGCACCAGCAAGTAAGCGACTTCCTCGAACTCGCTTTGTCCAGCCAGGTCAAGAATGTCGTAGCCACGATAATGCAGATCATTGCCGCTGCGTCCTACGGTACACAGCGCGGTGTTGCCGGCGGCAACACCCGACAGGGCAACCGATTTCTTGGGTTTGCCGGTAAGAACCACTTCGCTCATGCTGCTTCTCCTGTGATTGGCATCTAATGGTGCGAACTGCGGTAGGGTCAGGACGCGTCCTTGCGGAACAACTCGTCGAGCTTTTGTTCGTAGGCGTGGTAGCCGAGGTGGTCGTAAAGATCCATGCGGGTTTGCATCAGCGGCACCACCGATTCCTGGCAGCCATCGCGGCGAATGGCGCCGTACACCTCCAGCGCCGCACGACTCATGGCACGGAATGCCGACAAGGGGTAGAGCACCAGACTCACGCCGTGATCCGCCAGCTGGCGGGTGGTGTACAGCGGCGTTGCGCCGAATTCGGTGATATTGGCCAGTACCGGTACCTTCACGGCATCGGCAAAACGACGGTACATCGCCAGATCGGTCATGGCTTCCGGGAAAATCATGTCTGCACCCGCTTCGACGCAGGCAATGGCGCGTTCGATCGCCGCATCCAGCCCCTCGACGGCCAATGCGTCGGTGCGCGCCATGATCACGAAGTCCGGGTCGCGGCGAGCGTCGGTGGCGGCCTTGATCCGGTCGACCATCTCGTCCTTGCCGACGATGGCTTTGTTCGGTCGGTGTCCACAGCGTTTTTGTTGTACCTGATCTTCAATATGCACGGCGGCGACACCGGCTTTTTCCAGGCTGCGAATGGCGCGGGCGATATTGAACGCACCACCCCAGCCGGTATCGATATCGACCAGCAATGGCAGATCCGTCACATCGGTGATGCGTCGTGCATCGATCAGCACATCCTCGAGCGTGGTGATGCCAAGGTCGGGAATGCCGCAGGACGACGCGGCAACGCCACCGCCCGACAGATAGAGCGCCTTGAAGCCGGAGTGTTCGGCAAGACGCGCTGCATAGGCATTGATGGTGCCGACGACCTGAAGAGGGGACTCGGTGGCGACAGCGGCTCTGAAACGTTGACCGGGAGTTTGCATGATGGTTGCCTCGCTGGTGATGACGTCGGGATGACGGATATTCTAGCAAGTGCTTGGTTGGAGTGCAAATACTCTATAGGAAGGGCGTTGTCGCCATTCCTCATTCAAGTTTGAGCCTTATTCTGATATTGTTGGGCATCCGGGGAACTTCGCGGCAAGGCGCTATGTCTAGTCCCTGTCCGTAGTGAGTGGAAATATCCACCAAACCTTAAAGAACAGGACAATCAGGGAGCAAGAATAACGACATGAGTGATCGGGATATCGATCAACAGCTGGTGGAGCGTGCGCAGCGCGGCGAGAAGCGGGCTTTCGACCTGCTGGTTTCCAAGTACCAGCGGCGCTTGTCCCGTTTGTTGTCACGGTTCGTGCGCGACAGCCACGACATCGAGGACGTGACGCAGGAAGCTTTTATCAAGGCTTACCGCGCACTGTCGTCGTTTCGCGGCGAAAGTGCGTTTTATACTTGGCTTTACCGCATCGGGATCAACACCGCCAAGAATTTCCTCAGCGCGAATGGCCGCCGGCCGTTCATGCAGTCGGAAGTGGAAGACGAGGACGGTGAAACCTTTGACATGACTTCGCAGCTTCCGGACTATCACACGCCGGAAACCGAGTTGATGAACAAGGAAATTCTGGGAACGGTGAATGCGGCGGTGGAACGCCTGCCGGAGGAACTGAGAACTGCCATCACCCTGCGTGAAATGGATGGACTCTCCTATGAGGAGATCGCCAGTGTGATGGATTGCCCGATCGGGACGGTTCGTTCGCGTATCTTTCGTGCCCGCGAAGCGATTGCGGCAGAATTGCGGCCGTTGCTGGACACGGCGAAAAACAGAAGGTGGTAATCATGAAAGAATCGGTTTCTTCACTGATGGACGGAGAACTGGGGCGGTCGGATGCCGAACAGGTTCTCCTCTCCCTGAAAGAGGATGACGCGCTCAGGACAACCTGGCACGAGTATCACCTGATCGGTGATGCGCTGCGCGGGAATCGTCTGGCGGCTCTGGACGTGACACGCCGCGTGTCGGCACGACTGGCGACCGAGCCGACTGTTCTGGCTCCGCGTCGCTGGTTGCCGCATACGGTACGTAGCCACCCGCGCACGGCAGGCGCTCTGGCGCTGGCGGCCAGCGTCAGTTTCGCCGCGGTGGTGGCCTGGCAGTCGCTGGGCAATGGCAGCACGGGGGCGATGGGCATGATGGCTGATCGCGCCGTTCCGGTCTCTGCCGTACATGCCGTGTCCGATAGCGAAGATCCGTATTTTCTGGCCCATCAGGAAATGGCGGCCGAGCAGGATATTGTCAAGGTTTCCTACGGTAATGGAGCGCGCCGTTGAAAGAGGCCCTGTTTGTCGCCGGTCTTGCCGTGGCAGGACTGGCTCATCCCGTTCTTGCCAGTGACGAAGACTGGCAGCTGTTGAAAAAGGCCGAGCTGGCTGGCGGTAGCCAGCCGCTCAATGCCACCTATCTGCACCAGATGAACGGCGTACTGGAAACGTTCCGTCTGGTTCGGGGAGGGCCGCCCGACGCCATTGTCGAGCGACGCTCTTCCCTGGACGGCGTGCCGCGCGAGGTGGTCAGGCAAGGGGACTCGCTGACCTGCTATGCGCAAGACCGCAAGGCGTTGAACGCGGCAAAGGTCAGCGCGATGCGGCTGTTTCCCGATGTGTTGTCCGATCATCTCGATGATGTCGCCCAGTCCTATGTGATCAAGCGGCTGGGGCGTGACCGTGTCGCCCAGCGCGATTGCAATCTGGTCGAGTTGCGTCCCCGCGACCATCAGCGTTTCACGGTCCGGTTGTGTCTGGATCAGGGCACGGCCTTGCCGCTGCGCATGGTGACACTGTCCCCGGCCAATGAATCCATCGAACACTATACGTTCACCGAACTGGAACTGGCCGCTCCGCGCGACCGCCAGCAGTTCAAGTCATCGTACAAGTTTTCTGCCCGCATCAAAGGGTCTGGCCAGCAGGCCGCCTCGGCACCGTCAGCCTCCGTTGCGTCTGTCGATGTGACCGGTTTGCCCCAGGGCTTCCGTATGCTCCGTTCGGTGCAGCGCAGCCTGCATGGCAGCGACCGTGTGGTTCGGCATCTGGTGTTTTCCGACGGGTTGGCGATGCTGTCGCTGTTTGTCGAACCGCAGGCGGGTGACGCGCGTCCTGACCGGGTGACCAATCTGCACGGCGCAATCAGCATGGTGACCGTCGTGCAGGGCGGGCAGCAACTGACGCTGGTCGGTGACTTGCCGGAGGCCTCGCTGGTGTCCGTGGCCAAGAATCTGCGTATTCAGCCTCGCCCTTGAACGGGCGGGGTTTTTTGAGGGTCTCTTTTTTCTGTCCTGATTTCGAGAATAGCCAAAGGTGAAGAACATGTGGTTCAAGAAAATGCTTCTCACTGTTGCTCTGGGCGCTTCCGTATTGGCTACCCCTGCGGTAGCCGCGGTGCCGGGCAACCTTCCCGATTTTACCGGTATCGTTGCTGAAGAGGGGCGTGCGGTCGTGCATATCAGTACGACACAGACCGTACGTGAATCGGTTGGCGGGATGCCGGAGCAGTTCAACGGGGATCCCTTCTTCGAATTTTTCAGGCGCTATGGACCACCGCAACTGCGCGAGCGCAAGGTTGGCTCACTGGGGTCGGGTTTCATTATCTCGCCGGACGGCTATGTGCTGACCAATGCCCATGTGGTGGCACGCGCTGACCAGATTACGGTGTCGTTGACCGACAAGCGCGAGTTCAAGGCCCGCCTGATCGGTTCGGATGCCCGTACCGATGTGGCCGTGCTCAAGATTCAGGCCGACAAATTGCCGGTGGTGAAACTCGGCAAGTCCGCCAATCTCAAGGTGGGCGAGTGGGTGCTGGCCATCGGCTCGCCGTTCGGTTTCGACAACACTGTGACATCCGGCATTGTGTCCGCCATCAATCGTACCTTGCCTGACGAGTCCTATACCCCCTTCATTCAGACCGATGCCGCGGTCAATCCCGGCAATTCGGGCGGGCCCTTGTTCAATCTGAATGGTGAAGTGGTCGGCATCAATTCGCAGATTTTCAGTCAGTCGGGCGGGTTCATGGGTATCTCGTTTGCGATCCCCATTGATACGGTGATGGATATCACCGCGCAGCTGAAGGCCAAGGGCCACGTCAGCCGCAGCC
>JAGLBD010000035.1:17538-39479 GCA_018260425.1 Pseudogulbenkiania sp.
ACGGTGATGGATATCACCGCGCAGCTGAAGGCCAAGGGCCACGTCAGCCGCAGCCGGATCGGCGTGATGATTCAGGACATGGGGCGCGAGCTGGCCACCTCGTTCGGTTTGCCGTCGCCCAATGGTGCGTTGATCAGTCAGGTGACACCGGGAGGTGCCGCCGGCAAAGCCGGTCTGCATGCCGGGGACGTGGTGCTGAAGGTCAATGGTCGCGACGTCACCAATGGTGCCGACCTGCAGCGTGCCATCAGCTCGATGGCGCCCGGCAGCAAGGTGACACTTGACGTGTGGGGCGACAAGTCGCGTCGCACCGTGACGCTGGTGACGGATGAACTGAAGGAAGAGGATCCGCGTACGGCCCAGCGCGAGTATCGTGGTCGTCAGGTGCCGGGTGTTCCGGAAAACCGTGCAACCACGCATCTTGGTTTGGCGCTGGCACAATTGGCGCCGGAGCAGTTGTCGCGGCTGGGGGTTCGTTACGGTTTGTTGGTGCGTGCCGCGCACGGCATCAGCGCCAAGGCCGGGCTGGTGGCTGGTGATGTGATTGTCGGCGTAGGAAGTCGTGACCTGGACTCGCTCAAAGCGTGGGATAATGCCTTGGTGCAAACGCCGAAAAACGGAGCGCTTGCCCTGAAAATCCTCCGGCAGGGACAGACGCTGTTCCTCGCCTTGCCGATGACCGAGACCGCTGAAGAATGACGCTGACCCTGTACTTTCGTGAATACTGCAGCTTGTGCCATACGATGCTGGCCGAGTTGACCCCCTGGAAAGAGCGCTACGGTTTTGCCTTGAATGTGGTGGATGTGGATGCCGACCCGGTTCTGGAGCAACGATTCAATGAATGGGTGCCGGTATTGATGGAGGGAGAGACCGAAATCTGTCACTACCATCTGGATACGCAGCGTCTGGCTGCACATCTTGGCGAAATCAGCTAAAATCCGCGGCAGTGTGAGTTTATCAAGGGCACGCTTGCGTGCCCTTATCATTTTGCTGGATACCAATGAAAAATATTAGAAATTTCTCGATCATTGCCCACATTGACCATGGCAAATCGACGCTGGCCGACCGTTTTATCCAGTTTTGCGGCGGCCTCGATGCACGTGAAATGAGTGAGCAGGTGCTGGACTCGATGGATATCGAGAAAGAGCGCGGCATCACCATCAAGGCGCAGACGGCAGCCCTGCAGTACAAGGCACGCGACGGGGAGATCTACAATCTCAACCTGATCGACACCCCGGGACACGTCGACTTCTCCTATGAGGTGAGTCGTTCGCTGTCGGCCTGCGAAGGCGCCTTGCTGGTGGTCGATGCCTCGCAAGGCGTCGAAGCCCAGACGGTTGCCAACTGCTATACCGCCATCGAACTGGGGGTCGAGGTGGTGCCGGTCCTGAACAAGATCGACTTGCCTGCCGCAGAACCCGAGCGGGTCTGCCAGGAAATCGAAGACATCATTGGTATCGAGGCGATCGATGCGGTGCGTGCCTCGGCCAAATCCGGTATTGGTATCGAAGACATTCTGGAGACGGTGGTCAGCAAGATTCCGGCGCCGGCCGGCACGCTGGATGCGCCGCTCAAGGCCCTGATCATCGACTCGTGGTTCGACAACTATGTCGGCGTGGTCATGCTGGTGCGCGTGGTCGACGGTTCCTTGAAGCCGAAAGACAAGATCCGCTTCATGGCGACCAATGCCGAACACCTGTGCGAGCAGGTCGGGGTGTTTACGCCCAAGTCGGTACAGCGCAAGGAACTGAAAGCCGGTGAAGTGGGCTTCATCATTGCCGGTATCAAGGAACTGAGTTCGGCCAAGGTCGGCGATACCATTACCCTGGCCGGTCGCCAGGCAAGCGAAGCGCTGCCGGGCTTCAAAGAGGTTCAGTCACAGGTTTTTGCGGGTCTGTATCCGGTTGAAAGCCATGACTACGAATCGTTGCGTGATGCGCTGGAAAAGCTCCAGCTCAATGACGCGGCATTGCGTTACGAACCGGAAGTGTCCCAGGCGCTGGGCTTTGGTTTCCGTTGCGGCTTCCTTGGCTTGCTGCATCTGGAAATTGTCCAGGAGCGACTCGAGCGCGAATTCGATATGGACCTGATCACCACGGCACCGACGGTGATCTACGAAGTCCTGATGAAGGACGGCAGCCTGATCGAAGTGGAAAACCCGTCGCGCTTGCCGGATCTGGGCAAGATCGAGGAGATCCGCGAACCGATCATTACCGCGACCATCCTCGTGCCGCAAGACTATGTCGGCTCGGTGATGACACTGTGCAACCAGAAACGCGGTGTGCAGCGTAATATGCAATACATGGGCCGCCAAGTCATGCTGACTTACGACATGCCCATGAATGAAGTGGTGATGGACTTCTTCGACAAGCTCAAGTCCACCAGCCGCGGCTATGCTTCGCTGGATTACGAGTTCAAGGAATTCCAGGTGTCCGATCTGGTCAAACTCGATATTCTGGTGAACAGCGAGAAGGTCGATGCACTGTCGCTGATCGTGCATCGTGCAACCTCGGTGTACCGCGGTCGTGAACTGGCGTCCAAGATGCGTGAACTGATTCCGCGCCAGATGTTCGATATTGCCGTTCAGGCCGCCATCGGCAGCCAGATCATTGCGCGCGAGACCATCAAGGCCCTGCGCAAGAACGTGTTGGCCAAGTGCTACGGCGGTGACATTACCCGGAAGAAAAAACTGCTCGAGAAGCAGAAAGCCGGTAAACGTCGCATGAAGCAGGTCGGCAACGTGGAAATTCCGCAAGAGGCATTCCTGGCTATTCTGCAAGTGGGGGACAAATAAGTGTTTGAAAACATGTTCTGGGTGTTTGTGGCGCTGATTGTGGTCGGCGTGGTGCTGATGTTGTTGTCCGGCAAGAAAAAGCCGGGAGCCAAGGACTATCCGGCCGCCATGCAATGGGGCTCGCTGGCCGTGTTGGTCGGGGTCTTCGGTACACTGACCGACTACTGGAGCATTACCGCCGTGATGTTGCTGCTGGTGGTGCTCAGCGGGGTGGCCACGGCCTGGGACAAGTGGGTCGCCGAACCCCGGCGCAAGGTGGAAGGCGGTGAGGCAGGATTCCTCGCCGAGAATGCCCGTGGCTTCTTCCCGGTGCTGTTGGTGGTGTTTGTGCTGCGTTCCTTCATTGCCGAACCGTTCGTGATCCCGTCAAGCTCGATGCGTCCCGGTCTGGTCGTCGGCGATTTCATTCTGGTGAATAAATTCACCTACGGCATCCGTCTCCCGGTGCTCAACTCGGTGTTGGTGCCGGTGAACAAGGTGCAGCATGGCGACGTGATGGTGTTTAATTTTCCGGTCGACCCGAAGAAAAACTTCATCAAGCGCGTGATTGGCTTGCCGGGTGACACTGTCGAATACCGCAACAAGCATTTGACCGTCAACGGCCAGCCGGTGGCCCAGACCCCGGATGGCAGCTATGACTACCGCGAACCGGCAGGCGAGTTGCATGCCGACCGCGTTACCGAGAGCTACAACGGCAAGTCCTACCAGACTCTCGCCATGCCGGACAAGAGCCCGGTGTTTCTGGAAGCTGTTCGCGACTTCCCGGGGCGTGACCTGTGCCGCTACGACGACAGCGGTTTTATTTGCAAGGTTCCGGAAGGCAAGTATTTCATGATGGGCGACAACCGGGACAATAGTGACGACAGTCGTTACTGGGGCTTTGTCGACGACAGTCTGGTTGTGGGCAAAGCGTTCATGATCTGGCTGAATGCCGGCGCGCCGTCGCGCATCGGCACGATGATCCGCTGATTTTTGCCCCTGCTCCATGAAGGCCTGATGCGTTGCCTTTCCGGCAACCATCGGGCACAACCTTTTCTGGCATGACCGTGACACAGAACGAAAACCGTTTCAAACGACTCTCCACCGCGCTCGACCACCCGTTCGTGCGCCCCGAGCTGCTGCGCCAGGCGCTGACCCATCGCAGCTTCGGCTCACCGAATAACGAACGCTTCGAATTCATCGGCGACAGCATCCTGAACTACACGGTAGCCCGCATGCTGTTCGACCGTTTCCCGACCTTGACCGAAGGCGAGTTGTCGCGGCTGCGCGCCAATCTGGTCAATCAGGCCACGCTCGCGGAAATTGCCCACGAGCTGGTGTTGGGCGACTATCTTTATTTGGGAGAGGGCGAACTGAAAAGCGGTGGTTTCAACCGTCCTTCCATTCTGGCCGATGCGGTCGAGGCAACGTTTGCCGCCATCAGCTTCGATGCGGACTTCAATGAGGCCGAGCGCGTGGTGCGCCGTCTGTATCGTTCGCGTGTCGACGCCATCGACCCGAAAAGCCATGCCAAGGATGCCAAGACCCGCCTGCAGGAAGCCTTGCAGGCGCGCCGCATGCCTTTGCCACGCTACCGTATCCTCGCCCAAAGCGGTGAAGCCCACGAGCAGTGGTTCAAGGTGGTGTGCGATCTTGGCGACTTGATGATCGAATCAACCGGTGAGGGCGGCAGTCGTCGCGCCGCCGAGCAGCAAGCGGCCGAACAGGCGCTGCTGGAACTGGACAAGGCTCTTGCCGTAGGCAGGAAGAAAAAATGAACGACTCTATTCCTTACCACTGTGGTTTTGTGGCCATCGTCGGCCGCCCGAATGTCGGTAAATCGACCTTGATGAATCACCTGATCGGTCAAAAGGTCAGCATCACCTCGAAAAAAGCCCAGACTACCCGCCATCGCGTCAACGGTATTCATACCGAAGAGGGTGTGCAGTATATTTTTGTCGATACGCCGGGATTTCAGACCCATCATCGTACCGCCTTGAACGACGTGCTCAACAAGAGCGTCAAAGACACCCTGTCGAATGTGGACTGCGTGTTGTTCATCATCGAGGCGATGCGCTGGACGGCCGCTGACCGTGAGTTGCTGCCATTGTTGCCGCGCCACACCCCGGTCATGCTGGTGGTCAACAAGCTGGACAAGGCCAAGGACCGGGTGGCGTTGGCCGAGTTCATCGCCCGTGTCGAGGAAGACTTCAGCTTTGCCGGTGTCGAAGTGGTCAGTGCCAAGCATGGCCAGCGCCTGGCCGAACTGCTCGAGCGGGTTCGCCCGACGCTGCCGGAATCGATGCCGCTGTATCCCGAGGACATGGTCACTGACAAGAGCGAACGCTTCTTGTCGGCCGAGATCGTGCGGGAAAAGTTGTTCCGTTACCTGGGCGAGGAGTTGCCGTACTCGATGAACGTCGAGGTGGAACTGTTCGAAATGGACGGGGCGCTGCGTCGCATTCATATCGCCATTCTGGTCGACAAGGAAGGGCAGAAGAGCATCGTGATCGGCAAAGGCGGGGAGAAACTCAAGAAGATTTCCACCGAAGCGCGTCTCGATATGGAAAAACTGTTCGACGGAAAAGTGTTCTTGCAGGTGTGGGTCAAGGTCAAGAGCGGCTGGGCCGACGACGTGCGCTTCCTCAAGCAATTCGGCCTCGACTAAGCGGGTGTGTCCCGAGCGACAATGAGCAACGGCAAGATCGATCGTCAGCCTGCCTATGTCCTGCATGCCCAGCCCTATCGCGAAACCAGTCTGTTACTGGATGTCCTGACCCGCGATCATGGCCGGGTCGTGCTGGTGGCGCGCGGGGCACGGCGTCCCAAGGCGGAGCTGCGCGGTCTGTTGCTGCCGCTGCAGCCCTTGTCGCTATCCTGGTTCGGCAAGAACGAGGTGCGAACCCTGCACAGTGCAGACTGGGTCGGTGGTGTTCCGCAGTTGTCGGGACTTGGCCTGATCTGCGGGTTTTATCTCAACGAGCTGGTTGTGCGCCTGACCGCCCGCGACGACCCTCATCCCGAGCTATGGCCGGTCTATGACCGTGCCGTGCATGAACTGGCCTCTGGCCGCACCCTGTCAGAAACCTTGCGCCGATTCGAACTGGGTTTGATCTCGGTGCTTGGCTATGCGCCGGACCTCAGGCAGGATAGTCGCGGTTATCCTGTCACGGAAAATGCCAAATATCTGTGCCGGCCAGGTCACCCACCTGAACTGGATGAAGGCTACCCCACGAGCGGAGCGGTGGCCGAGCTCAGTGGCAGTGCACTGATAGCCATGGCCAACAACGATTTTAGTGCCGAGCTGACGCGCCGTCAGGCCCGGGGGCTTACCCGCCTGATTCTGGCTGATTTGTTGGGAAGTCATCAATTGGCGACCCGTGAATTACTGCAGAGTGTCAGCTTTGCCGCCGAACCGACTGATCCTGGGAGTGAAGAATGATTCTTCTTGGTGTGAATATTGATCATGTGGCTACCCTGCGCAATGCACGCGGTACCCGCTATCCGAGCCCGATCGAAGCGGCACTGGTTGCCGAAACGGCAGGCGCCGACCTGATTACCCTGCATTTGCGGGAAGATCGTCGCCATATCCGCGATGCCGATGTAATCGCGATGAAAAGCGTGATCAAGACGCGCATGAATCTGGAAATGGCGCTGACCGACGAAATGCTGGCCAATGCGCTGGCGGTCAAGCCTGACGATGTGTGCCTCGTTCCGGAAAAGCGGGAAGAGATCACCACCGAAGGTGGCCTGGATGTGATCCGCTATTTCGATCGCGTTCGTGACTTTACCCGTGCCTTGCGTGCCGCAGGTATTCGCGTTTCCTTGTTTATCGATCCGGACCGCCGCCAAATTCAGGCCGCCAGCGACGCGGGTGCCACGGTGATCGAGCTGCATACCGGTGCCTATGCCGATGCCGAGAGCCATGAGGCGCAACAGGCCGAACTGGAACGGGTGCGCGATGCGGCTGCGTTTGGCGACAGCATTGGCCTGATCGTCAATGCCGGCCATGGCCTGTCCTACCATAATGTCAAACCGGTTGCCGCCATCCCGGAAATCCGTGAACTGAACATCGGGCATGCCATCGTGAGCCAGGCGCTGTTTACCGGCTTTGCCGATGCAGTGCGGGACATGAAAGCCCTGATGATCGACGCTCGTCGCGGCTAATCGTCATGATTCTCGGCATAGGAACCGACATTGTCGAGGTCGAGCGCATGCAGAAACGCGTAGAGCGCTGGGGCGACAAGGCCGGTCGGCATATTCTTGCGCCTGACGAGCTGGCCGAGTTTTTGGCCAGTGCCGACCGGGCCCGGTTTCTGGCCAAGCGTTTTGCCGTCAAGGAAGCGCTGGCCAAAGCCCTGGGGACCGGTTTGCGCGCCCCGGTGCTGTGCCCGAATATTGCCGTCGTCCACGACGAGCTGGGACGGCCGATGTTGTGGCTGGCTCCCGTGCTGGCCGACTATGCCGCTTCACGCGGTATCACCCACCACCATCTCTCCATCAGTGACGAACGCCGCTATGCACTGGCCTTTGTCGTTCTGGAAGGAAATACGCCATGAGTCACCCCTTGTCCCTGCCGCGCGGTCCGATGATGATCGATGTTGCCGGCCAGACCCTGACCGACGAAGAGCGCCGCCGCTTGTCGCATCCGCTGGTTGGCGCCGTCATCCTGTTTCGCCGCAATTTCGCTTCGCTGGAACAACTCAAAGCCCTGACGCGCGAGATTCACGCCATTCGCCAGCCGGCCCTGTTGATCGCTGCCGATCATGAAGGTGGACGGGTTCAACGTTTTCTGGACGGCTTTACCCGTTTGCCGCCCATGGCGGTACTGGGGGATGTGTGGCAAGAGGATCGTCAGCGCGCCTTGGACGAAGCGGAAAACACCGGCTATGTGCTGGCGGCTGAATTGCGTGCGGCTGGTGTCGATTTGTCCTTTACACCGGTGCTGGATCTGGACCACCAACGCTGTGCGGTGATCGGCAACCGCGCGTTCTCGGGCGATCCTGAAACGGTCGGCGCCTTGGCCGCAGCATTGCAGCGCGGGTTGACGCGTGGCGGTATGGGCAGCTGCGGCAAACATTTTCCGGGTCACGGCTGGGTCGAGGGCGACTCGCACCATGTTATCCCGGTGGATGACCGCTCTCTGGCCGAGTTGCAGGCGGCCGACATTATCCCGTTTGCACGCTTGATCGATGCCGGTCTGACCTCCATCATGCCTGCCCACGTGGTGTATCCGGCGGTCGATGCCCAGCCGGCAGGTTTTTCCAGCTACTGGCTGCAAACCGTCTTGCGTCAACAACTCAAGTTTGACGGGGTCATCTTCTCCGACGACTTGTGCATGGAAGGTGCCGCGGGCGCCGGCAGCATCGTCGACCGGACCCGTGCGGCCTTTGCCGCCGGCTGCGACATGGCGCTGGTGTGCAATCGTCCTGACCTTGCCGATGAAGTGCTGGCAGGCTACGAGCCGGCTGCCATGCCGCGTCTGGCCGAACGGCTGGAGCGGATGGCCGGCAAGGGCGACGTGGCAGAATGGCAGACCGTGGTCGCCAGTGCCGCCTTCACCCCGCTGCGCGAGCGTGTTGCCCGCCTTGGCATGCCGGCTGGCGCGCTGGCCGGCCCCGCAGTCGGCGAAGCGGTGTAAGCCTCAGGCACGCCACAGGCGTGCCAGAAAACCGACCCGCACGCCACCCAGCGACGAACTGACCGGTTCGATGACCTGATAGGTGGCAAGACGGGTTTCGCGAAACAATGGCTCGCCATACGGCGGGCCATCGGTTTTTCTGAGGGCGGCCACCCGGGGCATATTGGGCTTGGGTCCGCGCGCCACGACGACGCCGATTTCATTGCTGGCCAGTTTGACAAAGCTGCCGGGGGGGTAGATCCCCAATTCCTTGATCAGCAAGGTCGTGAACGCACTATCAAACTCGGCGTCTTTGCGCTGAAAGATATGACCCAGTGCGGTGGAGGGCAGCAAGGCCGCACGGTATTGCCGCGGGGTCAGCTTGGCGCAGGTGATGTCGGCCATGTGCAACAAGTGAGCCGGAGGCAGGATGCTGTCCCGGGAGAGGCCGAAGGGGTAGCCTTTCCCAGACCAGGATTCATGGTGGGTTTGCACCAGAGTGTGCCAGAACTCATCGTTGACGCCGGCTTCGCGCAAGATGGCCGAACCGAGCAAGGGATGGTCATGGATCGTCTGGCGTTGCTCGGGGCTGAGGGCATCGGACTGGGAGAACAAGGCATTCTGTTGTTCCAGCTGGGCGATGTTCATCGTGAGTGCGGCACACAGCAGCGTCTGACGGTGGTTGGCCGGCAAGGCCATGCGGCGGGTCAGCAAGGCCAGCAAGCTGGCACAGTGCAGTGCGTGCGCGGCAGCGTATTCGTTGAAGGGCACCAGAAAGATCGAGGCGATCAGTGCATCCGGCTGCTGTTCGGCCAGCTCGCCCAGCGTATCGGCAATCTCCCGGACCTTGGCCTCGAAGTTCTTGATCAGCAAGGGGTGGCGCAACATCCCCCGGGTACGACGCAGCAGATAGTGCATTTCCTCCAGCACCAACACATGCTCGTTTCCATCGACCGTGACAGGACGGGGCGGGCGGGGCTCTTCGACCGACTCAACGTAACCGAGCTTGGCCAGTTTGGCTTTTTGTTCGGGGGTCAGAACGTAGTGGCCGCGCCCGAGCAACAGGAAACCATTGTGTGCAAATACGTCCATCGGCAGCTCTTTGCCGACTTCAGCGAGGCTGGCAGTGAATCTGGCGGTTTTCTGGGGAAACGAGTCTTCCGGGGTCATGGTAGCGCAGTCATCCGACAATTTTCCTGAAGCAATCGTATCAGGGTTCTAATATGGCATTATCCTGTGATCACTGCGTATCTACAATGCGAACGTGATCCACTATCACAAGGGAGTCTTGCCATGCTTCGATCTTGCCGCCATGTGTTGCTGCCGCTCATCGGCTTCTGCCTGCTCCAGCCGGCCTTCGCGTTGGAGCTGCCCAAGGGAAAAACCCTACTGACGATCAGTGGCAACATCAGCGAGCACAACCGTGGCGAAACCGCCGAATTCGATAGCGCCATGCTGGAAAAGCTGCCGCAGCACACCTTTTCCGCCAAAACCCCCTGGTACAAGGAGTCCCACACCTTTACCGGCCCCTTGCTGCGCGATGTGCTGGCCATGGTCGGGGCCAAAGGAAAAGGACTCAAGGCGCTGGCGCTCAATGATTACAAAACCCAGATACCGGCAGACGATGCCGGCAAATTCGATGTGATCATGGCCCGCCTGATGGATGGCAAGCCGATGCCGGTGCGTGACAAGGGGCCGTTGTTTATTATCTACCCCTTCGACAGCAATGAGGTATTGCGTTCCGAATTGTATTACGGACGTTCTGCCTGGCAACTCAAGGCGATCATTGTTGAATGAAAAGTCCTGCATCCGAACGCGTCAATTTTCAGCGTTTCAAGCGCTGGGCCGGTCTCATTATCCTGGCGCTGGTGATGGTATTCGCGGCGACCGCCTGGTTGCAGTACCGGCAATTCTCGTTGGTGAGCGGTACGGCACAATTTCAGGATGACAATAGCAGCTGGAGTTTTTTCCAGCTGGAAGACGAGTCACTGAAATTTCTCTTTGCCCTTAAAGACCAGGAGGCGGGGAGCGGGGCACTGGATATGGCCGAACTGAAGTTGCGCTACGATATCCTCTATTCGCGCTATAACGTCGTGTCTCAGGGGCCTGGCCATCAATTGATGGCGGGGGACCCTGGCTATGAAGGCAGCCTGAGCCGGTTGAAGGCCTTTCTGGACAGCAATGAAGCCTATTTCGCCGATAGCAATCCCTCGCCGCTGAAGCGTACCGACCTCGAGCGGCTTATTTCGCGACTCGCTGCGCTGGGGGGCGAGATTCATGATTTGTCGCTGGCGGCGGGCGCACGCTCGGCCGTGCATATCGATGAACGAAACAGTATGATTCGCAGCCAGGTCAAAGCCAGCTTGTTGCTGACGGTCGTGCAATGTTTGCTGATTCTATTGTTCGCATGGATTGCCATACGCCAGTTACGGATGTTGAATCGCCGGCAGGAGCAATTGCAGACGCTCGCGGTCGAACTGGAGGAGGCGGGTCTGGCGGCCCGCTTGGCGAACCGTGCCAAGAGTGCCTTCCTCGCGAATATGAGTCATGAAATCCGCACCCCGTTGAATGGCATGCTGGGGATGATGACCCTGCTCAAGGACACCCCGACCAATAGCGAACAAAACGATCTGATCGATACCGCCAAAGAGGCGGCCGAGCACTTACTGTCCTTGCTGAACAATATCCTCGATCTGTCGCGGATGGAGTCCGAGCGTCTGGAGGTGGTGCCCTTGCCCACCGATTTCTGGCAATTGCTCTACCAGGTGGAAAGTCTGATGCGACGGCAGGCCGAGAGCAAGGGGCTCAGGCTGGAGGTTCAGCTGGGAGACACCGTTCCGCAATGGGTCCGGATTGATCCGACCCGCGTGCGACAGATCCTGTTCAACCTGCTGCACAATGCGATCAAGTTCACCGAGGTGGGCGAGGTCTGTTTGTCGGTACAGGCGGGGAGTGCCGCACCGGATGGCCGTGTGGTGTTGACCTTGTCGGTACGGGATACCGGTATCGGTATGGAAGAGGAAACCCGTGCACGGTTGTTCCAGCGATTTACCCAAGGGGACTCCTCTACCATGCGGCGGTATGGCGGCAGTGGTTTGGGGTTGGAAATTTCGCGTAGCATCGCCCGCTTGATGGGCGGGGACATCGTCGCCGACAGTACGGAGGGGGTGGGAAGTGAGTTCACCGTGACCTTGCCGGTTGAGTTGGCGGTGGAGCCGAAAGCCATCGAGTCAGCGGTGAAAGGCCCTGACCTGCAGATACGTGCGCTTTCGGTGTTGGCCGTGGATGATAATCCGGTCAACCGCAAATTCCTGGCCGGCTTGCTCAAGAAACTGGGGCATCAGGCGGCTTTTGTGGAAGATGGTGCTCAGGCCCTCGAGGCCGCCCGGCTGCATCGCTACGATGTGGTTTTGATGGATTTGCACATGCCGGTGATGGACGGTATCGAGTCGACGCTGGCCATCCGTAAATTGCTGCCACCCTATGGTACGGTGCCGATCATTGCCCTGACCGCCGATGCGTTCAGCGAGACGCGCGAGCGGGTCATGGCGGTGGGAATGAACGGCTTTCTCACCAAGCCGCTGGAGGTCGAGGCATGCCGTCGGGCCTTGCTGGAAGTGTGTGCTGTCGTGCAGCCTCTGGCGGCACCGGTCAATCATGACGCGGTGAGGGAGACAATAGTGGACTTGGCTACGAGTGTTGCGATGAACGATGCATTGCCGGAATGGCTGGACTCCCGCACCGGTTCCGAATTGCTGGAGGTGCTTGGCCGCGATGGGTATGGCGATTTGGTGGCGGCCTTCTTTGCCTCCCCGTCGCCCGCGGATGAGCTACATGCCGCCTGTCAGGAGGGTCGGCTGGATACCCTCCGCGAGCGCGCGCATGCCATCAAGGGCAGTTCCCTTAATCTGGGTTTGGTGGCGATCGGGGAGGTTGCCCGGGAGTTGGAGATTGCCGCCAGGACGCAGGCCGTCGAACGTCTCGACGACCTGATCGTCCGGCTGGGCTCGGCCTGGGAGGAGACCCGTCTCTCGGCAGTGCGGGATGGCTGGCTCCATCCCTGACCCGTGTCACGACTTGGGGAGTTCGCTCCAGAGTTTTTGCAGACGTTTGAGCGATACCGGGTACGGCGTTTTGAGTTCCTGGGCAAACAGTGACACCCGTAGTTCTTCGATATGCCAGCGGAACTCGGCCAACGCGGCCGACGGGGTTTCTTCACTGCTGGTTCTGGCCTGCCACATATCCCATAGTTGGCGGATTTCTGCACCACGCTGACCATCGCGCTGCGGGTTGGCGGTTTGCTTGTCCATGCGCAATGACATGGCTTTCATATAGCGCGGCAGCTGTGGCAGGTGTGACCAAGGGGTGGCGGTCAGAAAACCGCGGTACACCAGTCGGTCGAGTTGTTGTTTGAGCTCGTTCCCCAGTTTGTGGCGAGCCAGCTTCTGGGTAAGGGGCAAGTACTCGCCGGCAATCTGGTTCAGATACTGGGTGACGGCCTGTGTCACGGCAGGCAGACGGGTACGGGCACGTGCCTTTTGCTCGTTGAAGCTTTTCTCGTTGCGCGGCAACTCGTCTTCACCGATGAAGGCCCGGTCGCAAATCGCCTGCAAGGCGTCGGCCATCAACTCGTCGACATTGCACACCGAACGGAGTTGCAGGCCGATCTGGGTGATGCCGGGCACACCTTTGCCCAGCTGTTTCATCTGCTCCTTCAGTTGCAGCTGCAACAACCGCACCACGCCGCCGCGATGGGCGATATCGGCCGCTTCCCGGGTATCGAACAACCGGATAGCGACCCGGTCTTCTTCCAGACTGAGTGCCGGATAACCGGTCAGTTGCTGGCGCCCGCGCGCAAATTGCAGGCTGGCCGGCAAGTCGCCGAAGTCCCAGCTCTTCACGTCATCCCGCTCGATATCCAGCGAGGCATCGCGGAAGGTGAGCTGGGCGGCTTGACCCAATTGGCGTTGCAGGGCCGCCAGGTCGCGGTCCATGCCGATTTCCTGCTTGCCATCGTCAATGATGCGGAAATTGAAGCGCAAATGGTCTGGAACGGTATCGGTAGCGAAGTCTTCTTCGCTGACCTTTGCGCCGGTTTCGCGTTTGACGAAGGCCACCAGCTGCGGCAACAGGGCGAGTTGCTGGTCAGGTCCGGAGGACAGGAACCGGGTCACAAAGTCCGGAACCGGTACGCAGGCCCGGCGCAGTTCCTTGCGCAGCGACTTGATCAGGGCCTGCAGCTTCTCGCGGATCATGCCGGGGACCAGCCAGTCGAAGCGGTCCGGCGTCAAGCGGTTGAGAATAGCCAGCGGCACATCCACCGTAACGCCATCCAGAGCATGGCCGGGTTCGAAGCGGTATTTCAGGCGCAGGCGACCATCCTCGTGGTCCAGCCACTCGGGAAACTGGTTTTCTGTCACGTGTTGCGCCGCATGGCGCATCAGCTCCTCGCGGGTCATGAACAGCCGTTTGGGATCGGTTTTTTCCACCTCGGCACGCCACGCCTCGAAACTGGCCGCATCAACGATGCTGGCCGGTAGTCGTTCCTGATAGAAGGCATACAGTGCCTCCTCGTCGACCAGGACGTCCTGGCGGCGGGCCTTGTGTTCCAGCTGCTCCACCTCGCGAATCAACTGCTGGTTGCGCTGGAAGAACGGGGCGCGTGTCACGTAGTCCATCGCCACCAGCGCGCCACGAATGAACAGCTCATGCGCTTCCTGCGGGGCAATGCGTCCATAGCTGACCGGGCGGCGCGGTACCAGCGTCAGTCCAAACAGGGTGACCCGCTCGCTGGCCACTACTTCGCCGCGACTCTTTTCCCAGTGCGGGTCGAAGTAGTGGTATTTGACCAGATGCGGCGCCAACGATTCGATCCATTCCGGCTCGATGCGACCGACGCAGCGGGCGTAGAGGCGGGTGGTTTCCACCAGCTCCGAGGCCACCAGCCACTTGGGCTTGGCCTTCTTCAGTCCCGATCCCGGGAAAATCAGAAAATGTCCGCCGCGTGCCCCCAGATAATCCTCAGACTCCAGCGACTTCATGCCGACATTGCCGATCAAGCCGGTCAGCAGGGCCTTGTGAAGGTTTTCATAGTGGAGGGCTTCGCGGGCCTGACGTTGTTTTGGCGTCAGGCCGGACACATCCTCGCTGACTTCGTTACGGGTTTTCAGGCCCATCTCATTGGCAATTTCGCGCAGCTGGCCGTGCAATTCACGCCATTCGCGCATGCGCATCCACGACAGGAAATGCTCGTGACACAGATTCACCACCTGGCGGTTCGAGCTCTTGTGTTTCAGGGCCTCATCGAAGAAATGCCACAGATTGAGGAAGGACAGGAAGTCGGAGCGCTCGTCGGCAAAACGGGCCTGCGCACGTTCGGCGGCATCGCGGGCCTCGAAAGGACGTTCGCGCGGGTCTTGAATGGAGAGTGCCGACGCAATGATCAGCATCTGTTCCAGACAGCCGCGTTCATTGGCCGCCAGCAGCATCCGTCCGACACGCGGGTCGACCGGAATGCGGGCCAACTCCTTGCCGACGTGGGTCAGTTCGCTCTTGTCGTCGACGGCGCCCAGTTCGGTCAGAACCTGATAGCCATCGGCCACCAGACGCGAAGAGGGCGGTTCGATGAAAGGGAAGTCATCGACGCGGCCCAGTTTGAGCGCCGCCATGCGCAGAATGACCGCCGCCAGATTGGAGCGGACGATTTCCGGGTCGGTAAAGGCCGGGCGTGCCAGAAAATCATCTTCGCCATACAGGCGCACGCAGATACCGGCTTCGACACGGCCGCAACGCCCCGCCCGTTGCCGTGCCGCCGCCTGCGAGATCTTTTCGACCTGCAATTGCTCGACTTTGGCGCGCGGGCTGTAGCGGTTGATGCGGGCAAGGCCGGTGTCGATCACGTAACGGATGCCGGGCACCGTCAGCGAGGTTTCGGCAACGTTGGTGGCCAACACGATGCGTCGGCCCCCGGAGGGCTTGAAGATCTTTTGCTGGTCTTCATTGGACAGACGGGCAAACAAGGGCAGGATTTCATAACCTGACAGCCGCGCCTTGCGCAGCTTCTCGGCGGTTTCGCGGATTTCCCGTTCGCCCGGCAAGAAAACCAGCATGTCGCCGGAACCCTGTCGCGACAGTTCGCTGGCGGCTTCCACCACCGCATCTTCCATTTCCATTTCCCGCTCGTCCTCATCGCGCTCCTTGAGCGGACGGTAACGGATTTCAACCGGGAAAGTACGCCCCGAGACTTCAATGACCGGTGCCTTGTCAAAATGCTCGGAGAAGCGCTCGGCATCGATGGTGGCCGAGGTGATGATGACCTTGAGATCCGGGCGGCGCGGCAGTAATTGCTTGAGGTAGCCCAGCATGAAATCGATGTTGAGGCTGCGTTCATGCGCCTCATCGATAATGATTGTGTCGTAGGCTTCGAGGTAACGGTCTGTCTGGGTTTCGGCCAGCAGAATACCGTCGGTCATCAGCTTGATGACGCTGCGTTCCGACAGCTTGTCGGTGAAACGCACTTTGAAACCGACATGTTCCCCGAGCTCGGAGCCCAGTTCCTGCGCAATCCGGGTGGCCACCGAGCGGGCGGCCAGACGTCGTGGCTGGGTGTGGCCGATCAGGCCATGTACCCCCCGGCCCAGTTCCAGGCAGATTTTTGGCAACTGGGTGGTTTTGCCCGAGCCGGTTTCACCGCAGATAATCACCACCTGATGCGCGGCAATGGTATCCCGGATGGTCTCGCGTTTCTGGTTGACCGGCAGATCCATCTCGAAGGTCGGGGTCGGCAAGGACGCGCGGCGTGCCGCAACCCGGGCACTGGAACGTTCGATGCGTGCAGCGATGTCGGCTTCGAGTCGGTCGGCGGGCTGGTTCTTGCGTAGTTTGTCTTCGAGATCGCGAATCTGGCGGCGCAGTCCATGGCGGTCTCGCAGCAGGCAGTCTGACAGAGCGGCCTTGAACGCGGCAACGGGGTGGGAAGGTGTCATGACGGAGTAAAGAGCGGGTGTTCGTAAAAACCAGAGTATACCATTGTCGGGCACGGCTTTTGTCGGGTAAGGGCCGTTGCCGGGGAATGAGGTAAGGCGATGGCGGTGTTGCCGGATCGACTCACGGGACAGTCAGTGTTTTTACGTAGCAAATCAGCCGGAGTCGTTCATACTGACAGTGTGGAGGGCTGCAACCTGCGGCCCCGCCTAGCCCGAGGAGACTGCCATGATGTCTTCCCTGACCGGACGCTGCCTGTGCGGGGCCATTCACTACCGTGTTTCAGGACAGCCGCTTGCGGTCGATCACTGCCACTGCGAGAGTTGTCGCAAGGCCAGCGGTGCAGCATTTGTGACGTGGTTCACGGTGCGGGCCTTCGATGTGGTATGGCATGGCGACAAATTGCGCTGGTTTGCCGCGGCGGTGGGGGTGGAGCGGGGTTTTTGCGGGCATTGTGGCTCGACAATGGCTTACCGGCATGACGCAGAGCCGGAGGAGATGGATATCACTGCCGCCTCGCTGGATCACCCCGAGAGCATTACGCCTGAGCATCATGTGTGTTTTGCCGAGCGTTTGCCTTGGGTTGAACCTGCCATGCTGGCCGGACTGCCGGTCTTTGAGCGGGCCCGGATGGCCGGGCAGGGCCGGCGCCATGGCAAGGAGCGGGTTACGGAACCTTGGCCATCTACGCCGGTATGACGCTTAGTTGGTCAGCCGGTCCGCCGAGGTGATGAGGCCGTCTTCGTCGGCATACAGCCAATGGCCCGGCACGAAGCGAACACCGAAAAAGCTGACCGGGAGGTCGCGTTGACCGATCCCGCGCTTTTCCGATTTCAAGGGATGCGTTGCGATGGCACGTACACCCAGCGGCAAGGCCGCCAGTGCCACCGAATCGCGAATGCAGCCATTCACCACCACCCCCGCCCAGCCGTTTTTGACGGCCAGTTCACCCAGCTGGTCACCCAGCAGGGCGCAGCGCAGCGATCCACCGCCATCCACGACCAGTACCTGTCCCTGACCCGGTGTGGAAAGAATTTCCCGCACCAGTGAGTTATCCTCAAACACCTTCAGGGTGACGATGGGTCCGCAAAAACGCGGGGCGCCGCCAAAGCGTGCCAGCCCGGGGCTGGCAATGCCCAGCGTGTCACTGAATTCGTCGCACAGGTCGCTGGTCAGGAAGGATGTCATCGTGGAGGCTCCCGGGTTCAATTGAGTCGCAAGGGAATGAACAAGGTCGAGTCCATACGGCGCACCAGCAAGGCAATGTTGCCACGCGAATCGGACAAGGCCTTCTCGAATTGCTTGACGGTGGACACCGGGTTCTGGTTCAGGCCAATGATAATGTCGCCATGTTGCAAGCCGGAGCGGGCGGCAACGCCCTGAGCCTTTTGCACCAGCAAACCACCGGGCAGGCCGAGTTGCTGCAATTGCGCGCTATTCAATTCGGTCACGGTCATGCCGAGTTTGCCGAACTGGTAGCTTTGACCTTGCGGAACATCTTCCTGACTGTCGCTGACCGGTTCCTGGGACAATTCGTCCAGCACCGCGCTGAAGCTCTTCTCGTGCCCCTTGCGCCATATCACCAGACTGACCTTGATACCCGGTTTCATCGCACCGATGACCACCGGCAGCTCTTTCGAGCTCTCGATATTCTTGTCGTTGACCTTGAGGATAATGTCACCGGCCTGCAAACCGGCTTTTTCCGCCGAGCCGCCCGGTGTCACGCGAACCACCAGTGCGCCACGCGCTGCGCCAAGTCCGAACGACTGGGCCAGAGGTTGGCTGACTTCCTGGATATTCACGCCCAGCTGGCCACGGCTGACTTTGCCCTTGACCTTGATCTGGTCGGCAACGCCGATGGCCAGATCGATCGGAATGGCGAAAGAAATCCCCATGAAACCACCGGAACGGCTGTAGATCTGGGAATTGATGCCGACCACTTCACCTTTCAGGTTGAAGAGCGGGCCGCCGGAGTTGCCCGGGTTGATCGCGACATCGGTTTGAATGAACGGGACATAGTTTTCATCCGGCAGGCTGCGGCCTTTGGCCGAAACGATGCCGGCGGTGACCGAGTTCTCGAAACCGAACGGTGCACCGATGGCCGCCACCCATTCACCGACTTTCAGTTGATTCGGATCGCCCACCTTCACGGTCGGCAGACTCTTGGCATCGACCTTGAGCACGGCGACGTCGGTGCGTTTGTCCAGCCCGATCAGACGCGCCTTGAATTCACGCTTGTCGGTCATCACCACCTTGATGATGCCGCTGCCCTGTACCACGTGGGCATTGGTCATGATAAAACCATCGTCGCTGATGATAAAGCCCGACCCATACGACACGCTGTCGGAGGGCTGGCTGTCTTGCGGCACCTGTTGCGGCATGATTCTGCGGAAAAACTCGTACAGCGGGTCGTCTTCCGGCACCGGGTAGGGATTGTCGGTTTGTGTCTGTGCGCCACCGCCATCGGTGCGGCTGGCCTGAATGTTCACCACGGCGGGACCTTCGCGGTCCACCAATTGGGTGAAGTCGGGCAGCAGCATGGCTACCCGGCCGTTTTCCTGGGCGGGAATGGCTACCGGTGCGGGCTGTTCTTTCTTGAAGAGGCGCTCGACTTTGTCGCAGCCTGACATGACCGTGACGGTCAGTGTGGCAATCAATAGGGTGCGAAAGCAGTTGTTCACCAGTTCGTCCTTTCCGTGGTACCGGATGAAATACGTGGTGGCGACCCACGGGGTTTCAAGTCATTGAGATAGTTGTAATAGTACCAGAACCCCATCATATCGGCTTTGCCGGGTATTCGCACCAGTGTGCAATCGGGCAGCGTTCACAATCAGGCTTGCGGGCCTTGCAGATGTAACGACCGTGCAGGATCAACCAGTGGTGCGCATCCTGCCTGAATTCCTCCGGCACCACTTTCATTAATCGCTCCTCCACCTCGCGGACATCCTTGCCAACCGCCAGCCGCGTGCGGTTCGCCACCCGGAAAATGTGGGTGTCGACCGCGATGGTCGGGTGACCGAAGGCGGTGTTGAGTACCACATTGGCGGTTTTGCGGCCCACGCCCGGCAGTGCCTCCAGATCGGCACGATTGGTGGGTACTTCACCACCGTGTTTGTCCAGCAGCATGCGACAGGTTTCAATGGTATGGCGCGCCTTGGAGCGATACAGGCCGATGGTCTTGATGTACTCGCACAGCCCCTCTTCTCCCAATGCAAGGATGGCTTGCGGTGTTCCGGCGACCGGAAACAACCGGCGGGTGGCTTTGTTGACGCCAACGTCGGTGGCCTGCGCCGAGAGCAGCACCGCAATCAATAACTGGAACGGTGTCTGGTACTCCAGTTCGGTGGTCGGGTGTGGGTTGGCTTCGCGTAGCGTACTGAAAATGGCCTGACGTTTTTCTCGGTTCATGGTTGTTCTTTATCCGCGGTATCGGTGTTCCCGGCTTCGCGTTCCTTGCGTAAGGCCGCGGCACGCGCCATGGCCGCCTGGATCAACGCCATTTTGTCGCCTGCCGGGGGCGGGGTGTCACGTCGCCGTGCAGCCTGCTCCATGGCGCGCTGCAAAACCGCTTCACGGGTGGCTTGGGCATGCTGCGAGGCAGGGGGAAGGCTGGTGGAGGAGGCCGGAGCGGCGGGTTTGATCGCGGCACGCTCGGCCAAGCGACGTGCCTTGTCGGCCTTGTCGTGTTCCTTGCGGCGTTGCCGCAGGGTGTAGCGTTGCCGCGCGATGGCGGCACGCTGCATGACAGCATCGCGGGTGCTGTCCTGCGGGTCGGCCACCGGGACCAGATCGATGCAGTCGACCGGACAGGGCGCCACGCACAATTCACAGCCGGTGCACTCGGCGGCAATGACCGTATGCATCTGCTTTGCGGCCCCGACGATGGCATCGACCGGACAGGCTTGAATGCACAGGGTGCAGCCGATACAGGTGTCTTCACGGATAACGGCCAGTGCCCGCGGGGCGGGGTGCGGCCCGGCCGCATCGAAAGGGATGACCACCGTTTGCAGCAAGGTCGCCAGTTCACGGATGCCATCGTCGCCGCCGGGCGGGCATTTGTTGATGGGGTCCCGACCCTCTGCCAAGGCTTCGGCATAGGGCCGGCAACCAGGATGTCCGCACTGGCCGCATTGGGTTTGCGGCAGCAAGGCATCGATCCGTTCAACCAGAGTCACAACAGGCATGCTGGAAATTCCGCGTCTCTAAACGCGTTATTATCCGTGCAGCAGGCCTTGCCTTCAACTCGCTGCGGGCCGAGGGGGTTCGAACACCGGTTCGCGACTGATCAATCTGACCCCGTCCAGCGTGGTTTCCAGTACCCGCTTTTCATGATGGGCGACCCAGACTGCCGTGTTGAAACCTTCATCCGCCGGAAACCGTTGCCGGATCAGTTCAATGGCTTCCGCCGCCCATGGCGTCTCGCTGACGAAATCACCCATCAGCCGGCCGTTTTGCCACAAACACAGTTTATACATTGTCATGCAGGCTCTCCTTGGGCGCTGGGCAGTCCGTCCAGCCAGATACCAAACACCTTGCGTGCGGCTCCTGCCAGTCTAGCGCCATAGTGGTGTGCCTCGTTGCGCAGGGTTTCCGGATGGATGCCGACGGCCTCAAGCTCTCCGGCATGCCCCACCAGCCAGGCTTCGAGCCTGGTCGGGTCGACCTCGAGATGGCATTGCAGGGCCAGCAGGTAAGCGTCGATACGGTAGATTTGGTGGGGGCAGGCTGCCGACGCAGCCAGCAGGCTGGCACCCGGTGGTAGGTCGAATTGGTCACCGTGCCAATGCAGCACCGGTATGTCGCCTAGCGGCGCCAGCAAGGCATCCTCTCCCGCGCTTGGGTGCAAGGGGGCAAAGCCGATTTCCTTGTGGCCCATCGGAGCCACGGCCGCACCCAGTGCCCGGGCGATCAGTTGCGCGCCAAGGCAGATTCCCAGCGTTGGACGCCGCCGCGCCAGCCGTTGCCGGAGCAGGTCAAGTTCGGTGGCGAGAAAGGGGTAGCGGTCCACGTCGTTGGCGCCGATCGGACCGCCGAGCACGATGAGCAGATCCACCTCGTTAACCGGGACAGGAGGCGTGGGCTCAATCGCGATGTCCCAGTAGCGAACCCGGTAATCGCGCACGAACAACAGGTTTTCCAGAATGCCCAGATCTTCGAAGTGAAGGTGGCGAATGGCAAGTGCAGTTTTCATGACAAGGACTCCTGTGTGGTTTCCGGCCAGTAATAACTATCGGGCAAGGCGCGGGCGCCAAAAATGGCCTGACCCACACGCACCACGGTAGCACCTTCTTCGATGGCGATGTCGAAGTCGCCGGACATGCCCATCGAGAGGTCGTGGAGCGCTTCGCCCTGAGGCGCATCGTTCCGGTTGCGGTCGCGTAGCTCACGCAGGCAGATGAAGCAGTCGCGCACCCGGGTCCGATCGGTGCTCAGCATCGCCAGCGTCATCAAGCCCGTGACGCGCAGGGTGTCCAGAGGCTGGATTTGCCGTAGGAACGGGGTCAGTTCTTCCGGGGCAAGGCCGTATTTACTGGCTTCCTGCGAGGTATTCACCTGCACCATGAC
>JAGLBD010000036.1 GCA_018260425.1 Pseudogulbenkiania sp.
TACACAAAAGAAATTGCCTCTGATTCAAATAATCAGAGGCAATTTCAACAGCCTGTGGCGGTGCCCGAGGGCACCGCTTTTTCATTGCTGCGCCCGGTGCGTCGCGCTGCTCTTGAGGGGAGTGTGAATTTTCACAGGGGGCGGTATTTAATGTTTGGCGCTGGCGGTTCGCCTTGAGGGGATAGCGGCAGTCATCGGGTGATGGCTGTCATGTCAGACGATGAATCCATCAGGAGCCCGCAGCCATGCTGAGCTTGCAAACCAACGTAGCCGCGCTGAACACCCAGCGCAACATGACGTCCACCCAGAATTCCCTGACCAGCTCGATGACGCGCCTGGGCACCGGTTTCCGCATCAACTCCGCCATGGACGATGCGGCCGGCCTGCAGATCGCCACCCGTATGGAAGCGCAAACCCGCGGCATGCAAGTGGCCATGAAAAATACCCAGAACGGTATCAGCCTGCTGCAAACCGCCGAAGGCGCGCTGAGCGAAGTGTCGAACATCGTGCTGCGCATGAAGGACCTGGCGACTGAATCCGCGTCGGGCTCCGACAGCGACAAAGACCGTACCGCACTGCAATCCGAATACGATGCACTGGGCGGCGAGTTGTCCAACATCATCAAGAACACCGCGTTTGCCGGTGACAAACTGCTGGACCCGGCTGCCGGCAAACTGAAAGCGGCGGTCAGCTTCCAGATCGGTTCCTCTTCGGCCGAAACCCTGAGCGTTGACGTGTCCGGCGGCATCACCGCGCTGGATGCCGCCCTGAAAGCGGTCAGCAAGCAGTACGATACCGCTGCTGCCGGTACCGAAGTGGCCACCGCTGCTGCCGCCAATCCGATGATCAACCTGCTCAGCACCGCCGTTGATGCAATCGGTACCGTGCGTGCCGGTCTGGGTGCCTATGCCAACCGCATGGAGCACACCTACAACAACCTGTCGAACATGAGCACCAACACCTCGGTAGCGCGCAGCCGTATCATGGATACCGACTACGCCAGCGAAACCGCCAACCAGACCTCCAAGCAAATGCTGATGCAGGCTGGCACCGCGATGCTGAAACAGTCCGGTTCGATGAACCAGCTGGTGATGTCCCTGATGCAGTAAGCGTTTAACCGCGCTAACGGCAGCGGCCCGGCGAAACCTGTGTTTCGCCGGGCCGCTGTTTTTTTGTGGTGGTGAATGGAGTGTGATTATTCACACCGACCGGGGTTTAATGTTTCTGCGCTGCGGTTCGCCTTGTTAGGGTAGCGGCAGTCATCGGGTGATGGCTGTCATGTCAGACGATGAATCCATCAGGAGCCCGCAGCCATGCTGAGCTTGCAAACCAACGTAGCCGCGCTGAACACCCAGCGCAACATGACGTCCACCCAGAATTCCCTGACCAGCTCGATGACGCGCCTGGGCACCGGTTTCCGCATCAACTCCGCCATGGACGATGCGGCCGGCCTGCAGATCGCCACCCGTATGGAAGCGCAAACCCGCGGCATGCAAGTGGCCATGAAAAATACCCAGAACGGTATCAGCCTGCTGCAAACCGCCGAAGGCGCGCTGAGCGAAGTGTCGAACATCGTGCTGCGCATGAAGGACCTGGCGACTGAATCCGCGTCGGGCTCCGACAGCGACAAAGACCGTACCGCACTGCAATCCGAATACGATGCACTGGGCGGCGAGTTGTCCAACATCATCAAGAACACCGCGTTTGCCGGTGACAAACTGCTGGACCCGGCTGCCGGCAAACTGAAAGCGGCGGTCAGCTTCCAGATCGGTTCCTCTTCGGCCGAAACCCTGAGCGTTGACGTGTCCGGCGGCATCACCGCGCTGGATGCCGCCCTGAAAGCGGTCAGCAAGCAGTACGATACCGCTGCTGCCGGTACCGAAGTGGCCACCGCTGCTGCCGCCAATCCGATGATCAACCTGCTCAGCACCGCCGTTGATGCAATCGGTACCGTGCGTGCCGGTCTGGGTGCCTATGCCAACCGCATGGAGCACACCTACAACAACCTGTCGAACATGAGCACCAACACCTCGGTAGCGCGCAGCCGTATCATGGATACCGACTACGCCAGCGAAACCGCCAACCAGACCTCCAAGCAAATGCTGATGCAGGCTGGCACCGCGATGCTGAAACAGTCCGGTTCGATGAACCAGCTGGTGATGTCCTTGATGCAGTAAGCGTTAGCGCTTGACCTTTTCAGCCCGGCAAGTCCACGCTTCGCCGGGCTGTTTTCATGGTGGAGACCGTATGGCGGAGTTTGACCTTGCTGGTATTCCCGCGCGGCTGGACAGTCTGTCGACGTCGCCGCGTCCGGCATTCAGTCTGGACGCGTTGCGTCGCGAGGGTCTGAGTACCGAAACCGGTGCGATCTGGCAGGTGCGGGTCGAAGGGCATCAGCTGGAAGGCCATCATCTGGAGGGCCATGTGCTGGTCAGCCATGGCGCACTGCGTTTTGCGCTGGCCTTGCCGCCCGGCTCGCCAGTGCTGAACAGTGGCGAAGTGGTCAACCTCAAGGTGGTGCAGGGACTACCGGATTTGCTGCTCGGGCTGATGCTGTCCGGACAAGGGCGTCCCGGGACTCTGGTGCTGGCAGGAACGCCGTTGCCGCCCGACTTGATCATGCGGCAGCTGATGGCCTTCATCGATGCCCCGGCCCTCAAAATCCTCATGGAACACATTGTCCCGCTGGCCTCCGGTGCCGGACCGTTTGCCACTTTGCTCAAACAGACTGCCTGCGCATCCGGTCTCGGTTACGAAGCCATGCTGGCAGCGTGGCAACGTGGCGAGATGAATCGCCGGCAACTTCTGGCGCAACCGCAAATGCGCCTGGCCACCTTCCGCCCCGAAACCCTCACCTTGCCGCGCCATGCCCCGGTGTTACCTGAAGCACCCCGGGACCCGCAACTGGCGGCCTTGCTCGACCAGCTCTATCCGCTGACCTCGCCATTGCGTTTGCTGATCGAGCGTCAATTGCAGGTGCTCTGGGAGCAAAAACTGGTCTTTCCCTTGTTCGGTTGGGACATCCCCATCCATATCACGTTGGAACAGTACACGGGTTTGCCGCCGGACCCCCCGCCGGCGCCACGCCTGTGGAGCTTGCGCATGGAGTGGCATGATGGTTGGCTGGGAGAGTTGTCGGCACGACTGATTTCGCGAACCGACGGGGTGGTGATACAACTGGCGGCCGACCGGGCCTCGACCCGGACCCGATTGCGGGAAGGGCGTGCCGGTTTTGCGGTACGGCTGGCGGACAACGGCCTGCAACTGCAGGGCTGGCTGGTCAGCGAACGGTTGCCCGGTGAAAACAGTGCCCGCCGTGTTCCCTCGCTACCCAGCGCCCATCCGGCTGCCATCAGCCTGATGGTGGAGGCCCGCCGTGCCGGCTTTGTCGTGCACGACAGCGCCGAGTTGATGACTTTGCTGCTGCAGCTGGACTGGCGACGCCTGTTGCCCGATTCCCTGTGCCTGGCAGCCGGTTTGCTGGTGGACTGGACGCAAGGCTTGCCGGCACGCTGAAGGGTTTAGCCCAGAGTGCCGACGATCGCTACTTCGCGGTTTTCTGCGATTTCGTTGTAGGAGAGCACGGTCAGGCCGCTGGCAAACAGTTTGGCGTAGCGCGCCAGAATCGGGCGGATTTGCGGCATGACCAGCAATACCGGCGGCGTGCCCATCTGTTTCATCTGTTCCCGGATCAGCGGCATATTGATCTGCAGCTGCGCGAGCATGTTCGGGTCCACCGGGAAACTGTCCAGCATTACCTTGCCGTTTTGTTGCGCCTGACTCAAGGAACCGAGCAACATGTTTTCCAGTTCGGCGGTCAGGTTGAAGGCTTTCAATTCGGTACGGGTTCCCAGCAGCGACTGGCAAATCTGCCGTTTCAGCGCACAACGCACATCCGCCGCCAGCATGATCGGGTCGCGGGTCAGCTCGATGCTTTCCAGCAAGGACGTGGCGATCGGCACGATATCGCGCAGCGGCACCAGTTCCCCCAGCAAATAGCGATACACCTTGAGTTGCTGGGTGGCGGTGAGTGCGCTGTCCAGACTCTCGGCGAGTTTGGGCGCGAGGGCGGCGAGGCGCTGGTTCAGGGCCAGTACGTCGTCGTGACTGAACAGCTCTGGCAGAAAGTCGCGGATCACCTTGCTGACATGGGTCGCCAGCACGCTGGCGCAATCAATGACCTGATAGCCCAGACTGAGTGCATGGGCCTTGTCCTCCGGCAGAATCCAGGTGACCGGCATGCCGTAGGCCGGGTCATGGCCGAGAATGCCGTCAACGGTGCCGTACACTTCCGGCGACGGAATGGCCATCAGGCGATCGGCATGCAACTCGCTCTTCACCACGGGCACGCCGTTAAGCAAAATGGTGTAGTCGGAAGGCTTCAGTTTCAGGTCGTCGCGGATGCCGATTTCCGGCAACAGGATGCCGTATTGTTCCGAGGTACTCTGCCGCACGCCCCGCACCCGTTTGGCCAGCGGCGCACCTTGCGCCTTGTCCAGCATCCCGACCAGTTTGTAACCCAGCGATACCGATAGCACGTCCACATAGGGCAGGCTGCTCCAGTCCAGCGTCGGCTCATTGCTGGTCAGCAGGCTTTCGGCCAGTTTCTGGTTGTCGGCAGGACGCGGCGTGTCATGGCGGGTTTTGCCCAGACGCCAGGCCACATAGGCGAGCAGGGCGCTGAACGACAGGAAGGTGGGGTAGGGCATGCCCGGCACGAGGGCCATGATGAACATGATCCCGGCGGCGGTGTAGAGCACCGACGGCGAGGACAGCATCTGTTTGCCCAGCAGCGACTCCATATCGCCGGCGTCGCTGACCCGGGTCACGATAATGGCGGCCGAGGCCGACAGCAACAGCGCCGGAATCTGCGCCACCAGACCGTCACCGATGGTCAACAGGGCATATTCGCGGAAGGCATCGGCCAGCGGCAGGTTGTGCAGCAAGGTACCGATCGCCACACCGCCGATCAGGTTGATCAGCAGGATCAGGATGCCGGCGATGGCGTCACCGCGCACGAACTTCGAGGCACCATCCATCGCACCGTAGAAATCGGCTTCCATGGCGATTTCACGGCGGCGTTGCTGAGCCTGTTCCTGATTGATCAGACCGGCATTCAGGTCGGCGTCGATCGCCATCTGTTTACCGGGCAGGGCGTCCAGCGTAAAGCGCGCCGACACCTCGGAAATCCGTTCCGCGCCCTTGGTGACCACAATGAAGTTGATGATCATCAGGATGACGAACACCACCAGACCGACCACGAAGTTGCCACCAATCAGCACTTCGCCGAACGACTGGATGACCCGGCCGGCGGCCTGGCCGCCTTCATGGCCGTGCAGCAACACCACCCGGGTCGAGGCCACGTTCAGGGTCAGGCGCAACAGCGTGGACATCAGGATGACGGTGGGGAACACCGAAAAGTCCAGCGTACGCCGTGCCGAAACACTCACCAGAATGACGATCACCGCCATCACGATGTTGAAGGTGAACAGGATGTCCAGTGCGAGCGGCGGCAGGGGCAGGATCATCATTGCCAGCAGGGCGAGCAAGAGAACCTGGGTAGCGACCTTGTGTTTTTTAAGAAGGTCGAGCAGCGAAGTCAGGGCATTCATGAGCGGGGTTCCGAGAGGTCGCGGGGGACGGCAAGATTCGTCGGGAAAGTGGGGGCATCACTGCGCTGGCCGGTACGAAAGGCTTTCAGCTGCAGCACATAACTGAGGACATACGCCACCGCCTTGTACAGCGCCGCCGGAATTTGCTGGTTGACGCGGGTGGTGTGGTAGATGGCGCGTGCCAGTGCCGGAATTTCCAGCACTTCAATGGTGTGGCGCTCGGCGATCTGGCGGATCACCTGCGCGGTTTCGTCGGTGCCCTTGGCCACGATATAGGGGGCTTCGGCCAGGGACTCGTCGTAGCGCAGCGCAACTGCATAGTGTGTCGGGTTCATCAGTACCACGTTGGCGGTGGGCACCGAGCGTGACAAACCCCGTTGGGCGATTTGGCGTTGCAACTGGCGGATGCGGTTGCGGATTTCTGGCTTGCCTTCGCTGCTTTTCATTTCCTCGCGGATTTCCTGCTTGCTCATGCGCAGT
Organism: Pseudogulbenkiania sp.; assembly: GCA_018260425.1. Taxonomy (GTDB): domain Bacteria; phylum Pseudomonadota; class Gammaproteobacteria; order Burkholderiales; family Chromobacteriaceae; genus Paludibacterium. The sequence continues at coordinate 6,093 of JAGLBD010000036.1, forward strand.
GCGCGCAAATGGAAAAACGCCTGCAAGGGAACGTCGATGGCGGCGAACAGAATGAATACCGCGCAATAGCCGAAGCACACATCGTAGAGCAAGGACGCGCCACGGGTGATGGCCTGCTGCACCGGCAACGATTGCAGCGCCTGAAAATCGGCCATATGGCGTCGGGTCAGCCAGAACATCACGGCACCGAGCAGGCCGGCTTTGGCCAGCGACTTGACGACGTCGGTCAGGCGCTGTGCCGAGAACAGCTTGGCAACGCCTTTGAGCGGGTCGAGCCGGCCAAGGTCGGGGGTCAGCGGTTGCAGGGAAAACATCCAGCCGCCGGGGATCAGGCTGGCGATCAGCAAGGCCAGCGGGATGATCAGTAAGGGCAATACCATTTTGATCAGCAGCCACATCGTCATGGCAAACACACCGGACCAGGCATCGAGCAATACCCCGTCGCCGTCGAGCGCCGGGGCGGCATGGCCCATCAGCTGGCGAAAATCCTCCAGATAGCCGGGCAGCGACACGGCGAGGATCTTGAGACTGACCAGTAGCCCGACGGCGGCGGCCAGGTCCTTGGAGCGGGCGACCTGCCCCTTTTCCCGGGCTTTGCGCAGCCGCTGGGGGGTGGGCTTTTCGGTCTTTTGGTCACTACCCTGCTCAGCCATGCAGCCCCCCCAGTTGCTTGTCCAGCATGTCGAGGATCTGGCCGGTCAGCCGCACATAGTGCTCGGGCAGGGTATGGAACAAGGTGCTGAGGGTGAGCAGGCCGAACAGCGTGACCAACGGAAACCCCAGGGAAAACAGATTGAGGGTAGGGGCCACGCGGTTTAACAGACCGAAACCGAGTTGCACGACAAAGGTCGCAAAAATCACCGGCAGCGCCAACAGCAGGGCGGCCGCCAACATCCAGCCCAGACTGCCGGCACAGGCGCCCAGCGACGTCAGCGGCAAGCCTTTGCCGAGCGGCCACAGGCTAAAGCTGTGGTAAACCACCGTGGTGATGATCAAGTGACCGTCCAGCGCAAAGAACATCAACACGCTGAACAGGAAAAAGAACTGGCTGATCACGTCGGAACTGTTGCCGCTGGACGGGTCGTTCATCACCGCCATGGAGAGACCCATTTGCGAGGAGACCAGAAACCCGCACAGCAGCAAGGCGCCGTGCACCAGATAAAACAACAGTCCGAATAGCAGACCGACCAGCAGTTGCTCCAGCGCCATCACCACGCCGGCCAGCGACAGCGGATTGACGGCCGGAATGGCCAGGCCGGCGGGCAGGGTGACGATGGCCAATACCGCGCAGAGCAGGATGCGCACCCGCAGCGGCACCAGCGTGTCGCCGAGAATCGGCGCAGCGCTGAAGGCGGCGATGAAACGGCAGAACGGCCACCAGAAACCGGAGAGCAGCGTCAGCAGATCGGGTGTCAGGGCGGGCATGGCTATCCCAGCAAGGTCGCCGCGCGATGAAAGATGTCCACGCAGAAATCCATCAGATAGCTGGTCATCCATTTGCCGGCGAGACAAATCACCAGCAGGGTCACCAGCAGGCGGGGCAGGAAGCTCAGGGTTTGTTCGTTGATTTGCGTGGCGGCCTGAAACAGGCTGACCAGTACCCCGACGATCAGGCCCGGCAGCACCAATACCACCACCAGCAGCATGACCACATGCAGGCTGTCGGTGACCAGATCGACGGCAATGTCCGGGGTCAGCATCAGTAGGCCTGAATGCTGGTGACCAGCGTATTGACGGTCAGCGACCAGCCATCCACCAGCACGAACAGCAACAGCTTGAGCGGCAGCGAGATGACCAGCGGCGAGAGCATCATCATCCCCATGGCCATCAGCACGCTGGCGACCACCAGATCGATGACCAGGAAGGGGATGAACAGCATGCAGCCGATCTGGAAGGCGGTCTTGAGTTCGGACAGCACGAATGCTGCCAGTTTTACCGGAAAACTATGCGCCGTCGGGCTGGCAATGTCTTTCTCGCCGGACAGGGTGGAGATCTGCGTCAGCGCCGCCTTGCTGGTTTGCGCCAGCATGAAGCGCGAGATGGGTGATTCGGCCCTGACCAGTGCTTCTTCCAGCGAGATGCGGTCCTGATCGTAGGGTTGAAAGGCGTTTTTCCAGATATCCATGCCGACCGGGCGCATCACCAGCAAGGTGAGGATCAGCGAAATGCCGGTCATCAGCCGGTTCGGCAAGCCTTGTTGCAAGCCCAGCGCCTGACGCAGCAGCGACAGGACGATGATGAAGCGGGTGAAGCTGGTCATCATCAACAGCAGGATAGGCAGCAGACCCAACAGGGTCATCAGCACCAGCACCTGGGTCTTGACGGTCAGTTCCTGCCCGGCGGCACCGTGTCCCAGCGACAGCAGCGACAGGTCCTGTGCGGCAAGCGGCACGCTCAAGGCGAGCAACGCGGCACCGGCCAACAAGGTTTTGCGGGAAATCATGCCGGAAGGATGCCCATATCAAGGTTTTCCAGTTCCACGACGCGCAGACCGTAGTTTTCACCGACCACCACCACTTCGGCACGGCCGATGCGGGTGCCGTTGATCTTGATATCCAGCGGTTCGCCGGCGTGCTTGTCCAGTTCGAGCACCGAGCCGTGCTCAATGGCAAACAGGTCGGCCAGCGGCAGTTCCACGGCACCGACTTCCAGGGTCAGGGTGACCGGAATCTTGCGCATGAACGGGTTCAGGTCGCGGCGCGGTGCGCTGGCAGCAGGTTCTGCGCCGGCGGCGTCGGACAGGGTGTCGAGTGAATCCAGGTCAAAAGTATCCGGGAGGTCCATGCATTACTCCACATCGTCAAAGGCGGTGAGGCACAGCTTGCCGGCATTATCGGCAACGCTGGCGGTAAACAGGCGCGAGTGGCCGACATGAACATCGGCACGCTGGCGCATCGGAGCGGGGATGATCTGGCCGATCTTGAGGTCGAGCACCTCGCCCAGCGGCAGGCTCAGCGTCAGCAGGGAGGCGGCGAGTCGCACGCGCACATGGTCTTCCAGTACCAGACGCGGGGCTTCTTCACCGCCCGGAGTGCTGCGGCGGCTGGCGCCGACGGCCTGCATCAGCCATTCGAACAGCTCGGCGTCAAGGCGCAAGGCGATCGAGCCTGCGCAATCGCGCTCCTGATCGGCAATCTCAAGGATGATTTCGCAGGACTGCCGGGTGTGTACCCCGGGCTGGCCACTGCGCCGCGGCGGGGTGGACGGTAGCGGTGCACCGTTCAGCCGGGTCAGCGTGCCAAGTGTGACCAGCGCAATATCGGCCCCGAGAGCGGCTTGCAGGCGGAGTTCGGTTTCGGTGACCGCCACGTCGGCCGGGTCGGTGGCGGCGCTGCCGGCTTGCCAGCCACCGCCATAGCGATAGTCCAGCATGCGCAACAGCAGGCTGCGGTCGATGGCGATGTCGATATGGCCCATCGAGTGGGAGAAGCGCTGCATGACACTGCGCGACAGCGTGTCAGCCGGTCCGCTGCACCGCACCCCGGTCATGCCGAAACGCGCATGGTAGCGGCGATTCAGACGTACTCCGAGAAACAGGTCGATATCATCCTGCAGCGCTTGCGTGAAAACCGGCAACAGATGGAACGGCCGTCCCAGGGTTCTGGGATCAAGGGCGTCCAGTCGACGTCCCGCTTGCGGCGCGATGAGCTTGCTTTTGGGCATACAGGCACTTGTCGGCAAAGGTTGGGACCACATCCCCTTCAACTAACAGGGAATTCGCGAGTCCGCATCTTACTTGGCAGGCGGGGCTTGGGTAAGACGTTGGCAGGGGTGAATTTTCACGGGGGGATTTGTGAATATTTACAAATGTTATGGAATGGCATGGAAGTAAACTCGATCCCCATTGTCAAGCCTTGCCAGTATTCGCACTGGCGCATTACCGGGGGTTCCATGAAAAGTGAAATCGGCAGCCTGATTCTCGGCGACAAAGCCAGTATGATCGCCGACATGTCGCGATTGGCCCTGCAGCCGCCGGCCATCCAGCAGAACGAGGCGGGCGCGCACCCGGCAAGCTTCGCCGACAGCATGGTGGCGGCGGTTCGTTCGGTCGATGCCAGCGAGCGTGCGGCCAGCGACAAAATGGCCGATGTGGAAAGTGGCAAGAGTGACGACCTGGTCGGCGCCATGCTGATGACCCAGGAAGCCAGTCTGTCCTTCTCCGCGCTGGTTCAGGTTCGCAACAAGGTGGTCGGAGCGGTCGACGACCTGCTCAAGATGCCACTCTGATTCTTCCTCTCTCTCCTACAGCGAGACGTATCCGTGCTTGAAAAGATCAAGGCCAGTCTGGCCCGTTTCACGAGTGATGACGCCGGCAGCAGCAAATTGGCTTTGCCGGCCTGGCGCACGGTATTGCCTCTGGTGGTGCTTGCCACCGCCGTGACCCTGCTGGTGATGCTTTGGGTCTGGCGCGACGACAGTCGTTATCGTCCGGTGTTCGGTGCCCGTGAAAAGGTGGCGATGGCCGACATGATGGCGGTGTTCGACGCCGAACATATTCCCTATCGTCTGCATCCCGACAGCGGGCAGGTGCTCGTCCCTGAAAACCAGCTCGGCAAGGTACGCATGCTGCTGGCCGCCAAGGGCATTTCGGCCCAATTGCCTGCCGGTCTCGAATTGCTGGACCGCAACGACCCGCTGGGGGTCAGCCAGTTTGTGCAGGATGTGCGTTTCCGTCGTGGTCTGGAAGGCGAACTGGCTCAGAGCATCATGACGCTCGACCCGGTGGCGTCGGCCCGGGTGCATCTGTCCATTGCCCGCTCGACCTCCTTTGTGGTCAGCGATGGTGAAAAGAGTTCCGCCTCGGTGGTGATTGCCCTCAAGCAAGGCACGCATCTGACCCCCGAGCAGTCGGCCGCGATCGTCAAGCTGGTGGCCGGCAGTGTGGCCAGTCTCGATGCCCAGCGCGTGACGCTGGTGGATCAGGCCGGCAATTTGCTGTCGGCGCAACTGGATCTGTCCGACGGTGCCGGCAACCCGGCCATCGATACCCAGGCGGCCCGTCACTACCGCGATGAGGCGCGACAGAATGTCGTCGACTTGCTGGACCCGGTGCTGGGCGGTAACAACTTCAAGGTCAGCATCACCGCCGAAGTCGATAACGACCGGGTGGAAGAAACCCGCGAGAAATACGGCGAAGCGCCGAAGATCACCAATGAGGCAATGCGCGAAGAACAGAATCGCGATGCGCTGGCCATGGGCGTTCCCGGTTCGCTGAGCAACCGTCCGGCACCTCAGGATGCCTCGGCGGCTAGCGCCGACGGCAATCTCTCCAAAAAGAATGCCATGACCCGCCAGTACGCCTATGACCGCAGCGTGATGCAGATCCGCCATGCCCGCGGCACCTTGCGTGCCTTGCACGTGGCGGTGCTGGTCAATGCGGCGATGGCGCCGGACCGCAAGACCGGCTGGACGGCCGAACAATTGGGTCACTTCGACCGCCTGCTGCGCAATGGTCTGGGCATCAATGCCAACCGCGGTGACTCGCTGGTGGTGACCGCCATGCCGTTCCCGGGCAAGCCGGCCGCGGCCGCCTGGTGGGAAGATCAGGGGCTGTGGTTCGAGGTGGCGTCCTGGGCAGGCTGGGCAATCGGTGCCTTGCTGGCCTGGCTGTTGCTGGCCCGTCCCTTGCTGCGCTGGATCAAGCCGTGGCTACCCGAAGCGCCGGTCAAACGCCGTACCGAAACGGCCGAGGCCGCTGCGAGCCGCGAGGTGGTGCGCGATGCACCGCGTGCGCCCGTTGCCGCTCCGCGTCCGGGCAGCGAGCCCCGTGCTGCCGATCTTTCTACCATGCCAATGGTGCCACTGCTGGACGGGTATGATCTTCCGCCTGCCGGTTCGTCCGTCGATGTGCTGGTCGAGCATCTGAAGATGCTGGCCAGCAAAGAGCCGGAACGTGTCGCCGAAGTCGTCAAACAATGGGTACAGAGCCATGGACGAAGTGCTTGATTCTCCGGCCGCACCGGCCTTTACGCCGGTCGGCTCCACCACGCAACCCACTTCGCCGACGCCGATCGAGCAAGCGGCGATCCTGATGTTGAGCATGGGTGAGGAGCCTGCTGCCAATGTGCTGCGTTGTTTGTCGCGTGACGAATTGCTGGAAGTGACCCAGGTCATGTCGCGCATGAGCGGCATCAAGGTGGATGCCGTCAAGAAAACCATCCAGCGTTTCTTCGACGATTACCGCGAGCAAAGTGGCGTGCATGGTGCCTCGCGGGCCTTTCTCAAACAGTCGCTGGATCTGGCGCTGGGCAGCGATATCGCCAACAGCGTGCTGAACAGCATCTACGGCGACGTGATCCGTCCCAAGATGGCGCGCCTGCAATGGGTCTCCCCCAAATGGCTGGCCGACCAGATCGCCAATGAGCATGCCCGCATGCAGGCACTGTTTCTGGCGTTTCTGCCTCCTTCTCTGGCGGTGGACGTGATCGAGGCCTTGCCGGTGGAGTGCCGCGACGCGGTGCTGTTGAGCATTGCCCGCCTCAAGGACGTTGACCGTGACTTGCTGGACGAACTGGACGAACTGGTCAACCGCAGCCTTGACTGCCTGCATACCCAAAGCACCACGGTGGAAGGGGTGCAGCAAACCGCCGACATCATCAACCGCCTCTCGGGCGACCGTCAGCGCATGATCGAACTGATGCGTGCCCGCGACCCCGATCTGATGGGTGAGGTCGAGGCCCGTATGTACGACTTCTTCTGCCTGTCGCGCCAGACCGAAGTGGTGTTGACCCGCATCATCGAAGAGGTACCGCTCGAGCAGTGGTCGATCGCGCTCAAGGGCGCGGAGCCTGCGGTGCGCAGTGCCATCCTCAATTGCATGCCGCGTCGTCAGGCGCAGAGTTTCGAACAGATGATGCGCCGTCTCGGCCCGGTGCCGGTCAGTCGCGTCGAGCAGGTGCGCAGCGAAATTCTCACCGCGGTACGCGAACTGGCCGACGCGGGCGAGATCGACCTGCAGCTGTTCTCCGAGGATGTACTCGAGTAATGGCGCCCGGGATCCGTTTGTACAAGTTTCCGCCGCTGGTGCGCAGTACCGCACCCTCCGAAGCGATGTCAGGCCAGCCTGGCGATGCCCAGCAGTGTCTGGAAGACGCCTATCGGCAGGGGCTGGACTCCGGCTACCGCGAGGGGCATGAGGCCGGTATGGCCGAAGGGCGTCCCGAAGGCGTGGCGGCTGGCTATCGCGAAGGTCTGGAGCAAGGGCGTGCCGAAGCGCTGGAACAGGTGCGCCGCGAGTTTGCCGCCGCCATGGCACCGGTGGATGCCTTGCTGGCCGAATTGACAGCGGCTCAACAGGACTTCAAGAGCGCCTTGCGCCGCGAGGTGGTGGATCTGGTCGGCAAGGTCGCCTCGCAGGTGGTGCGCTCGGAACTGGCGCTCAAACCGGTGCAATTGCTGTCGCTGGTCGACGAAACGCTGGCGACCATGCCGACCGCCACCGGTGAGGTGCGGGTGTTCCTCAATCCGGAAGAGTGCCGCCGTATCGGCGAGCTCGCCCCGGAGCGGGCTTCGCGCTGGACACTGATCCCCGACCCGGCGCTGGGCTATGGCGAATGCCGTGTCAGCACCGGCGAGGCCGAAGCGGATGCGGGTTGCCAGCAACGGCTGGAACGTTGCATGAGTCAGGTACGCGAGCATGTGTTGAACGATCAGGATGGCGAGGCTGACGCGTCGCCATGAGTTCACTGAGCGAAACCCTCCGTCATCTTGACCTTGCCGATGTGCCGGTGGCGCGGGTCACCGGTCGTCTGGTCGGGGTGAGCGGCCTGCTGCTGGAAAGTGTCGGCTGTCCTCTGGCCACCGGCCAGCGCTGCCGCGTCGAGACTGCCGGCGGTGAGTGGCTGCTGGCGCAGGTGGTCGGGTTTCGGCGTGACGTCTCCTATTTGATGCCGTTTAAAAAGCCGGTCGGACTGATGACCGGTGCGCGGGTGGTGCCGGTCGACGATGATGGCGAGCTGCTGATCGGCCCGTCCTGGCTGGGCCGGATCGTCAATGGTCTGGGCGAGGCGCTGGACGGTCGTGGCCGGCTGGGCGGCGATCACCCCTTGAGTCTGCACCCACCCCGGGTCAATCCCCTGAAGAAACGTCCGGTCACCCAGCCGCTGGATGTCGGTGTGCGTGCCATCAACGGCGTGCTGACGCTGGGGCGTGGCCAGCGGGTGGGCTTGTTCGCCGGCAGTGGCGTCGGCAAGAGCGTGTTGCTGGGCATGATTACCCGTCAGACCGAGGCCGATGTGGTGGTGGTCGGCCTGATTGGCGAGCGTGGCCGCGAAGTGCGCGAATTCATTGAACATGCCTTGGGCGAAGAGGGCTTGGCCCGCGCCGTGCTGGTGGTGGCACCGGCCGACGAGTCGCCGCTGATGCGCTTGCAGGCCACCGAGCTGTGCCATTCGATTGCCAGTCATTTTCGGGACAGGGGTCAGCAGGTCTTGCTGCTGGTCGACTCGCTGACCCGCTATGCGATGGCCCAGCGCGAATTGGCGCTGGCGCTGGGTGAGCCCCCTGCCACCAAGGGCTATCCCGCCTCGGTGTTCGGCCTGTTGCCGCAACTGGCGGAAAGTGCCGGCAACGGTGAGGGCGGTTCGGGCAGCATGAGCGCCATTTATACCGTGCTGGCCGAAGGTGATGACCAGCAAGACCCGGTGGTGGATACCGCACGGGCCATTCTCGACGGCCACATCGTGCTGACGCGCAGTCTGGCCGAGAGTGGTCACTATCCGGCCATCGATATCGCGCAATCCATCAGCCGCTGCATGGCGCAGGTCACCTCCCCGGAACATCAGGCGGCCGCCCGCGAGCTGAAAGAACTGGCTTCGCGTTATCAGGGCGTGCGGGCACTGATTCCGCTGGGCGGTTATGTGAAGGGGGCTGATCCGGCCACCGACCGCGCCGTCGAGCGTTATCCCTTTATCGAAGCGTTTCTGCGCCAGAGCGTTCATGAAGCCGCACCTTTGGCGGCCAGTCTGGCGCAGCTTGAAGGAGTGCTTGGATGACACGATCGTCTAGCGATGACAGCCTGGGGCTGCTGGCGAAACTGCGCGGGCAGGAAGTCGATGCCCTCGAACTGAAAATGCGTCGCAAGGCGCAATTAGAGCAGCGTTACCGCAATACCATCCATGCCTTGACCGAGTTGTGCCAGCGTCCCCAGCCGATTGCCGCGCATCCGGCGCTGGCCATCAATGCCGGGCAGTACAAAGGCGCTTTGCTTAGTGTGCTGGAAGACCAGAAGCGCGACCTCGCCTTGCATGAAATGGATATGGCCGCCGACCGGCAGATCCTGCTCGCCGCCTACCGCAAGCAGGTAGGGCTGGAGCAGGTCATCGACCAGCGCCGTCGGCAGGAACATCTGGAGCGAAGTCGCCGCGAGCAGAAACGCACCGACGACCTTGCCGCCCAACGCAGCAGTACCAGGAGAGTGTGATTATTCACGCCCGGTTCAGGCTCGACGCAATACGGTCGCCTGTATCACAGTGACGATCATTCACGGAGCGCGACATGGCTATTTCCGATATCAACCCGGTTCAATACGCTACTCAGCTGGCGGACAACTTTACGGCTCCGGCGCAAAACCGTCTGAGCGCACGTCTGCAAAATGCCAAGGCCCAGCGTGACGCCTTGTCGCAATTGCAGACCGCCCTGCAGACCTTCAAGACCGCCTTGTCGGGAATGAGCAGCAAGGCCACCGCGGTCACCCGTACCTCGACCTTCAACCGCGAGGGCATTGCCACCGCCACGGCATCGGCCAAGGCGGCAGCGGGCAATTACAGCCTGTTTGTCGAAAAGGTCGCCACCAATAGTCAGGTGGCCTTCAACAATCTCTACGGCACCAGCCCGTCCTCGGGGCAATTCCAGGTCAATCTGGCCGGGGGGAAATCCTTCCAGGTCGACTTGTCGCGTGCCGATGCCAACGGCGATGGCTCGGTGAGCCCCGACGAACTGGCGCGTGCCATCAATAGCAATCCCCAGAACACCTCGCTGGTGACCGCCATGCTGGTTTCGGCCAATGGCAAGACCCAATTGGTGTTGTCCAGCAACCAGACCGGCGCCGATCAGCAAATCAGCGTCAACACCGCCGGCTTGACCGACCCGGCGCTGGCCAGTGCCTTGAGCGCGCCCACTGTGTTGTCCGCCGCCGACGATGCCGTGGTGTGGCTGGGGGGGCAGACCAGCGGTATCCGCATGCAGCAGGGTTCCAACACCTTTACCGGCATTACCGGTGTCTCGCTGACCGTGAGCCAGGCGATGAAGGCCGGCGATGCGCCGCTGACCCTGTCGGTCGCCAATGATAATGCCGGTACGGCCAAGAATGTGCAGACCGTCGTCGACGCCTTCAATACCCTGCGCACCACTCTGGACAAAATGCTGTCGCCTGGCAAACCGGCTGACAAGGTTGCCGCTGGCGCGCTGAGCGGCGATAGCGCCGTGCAGGGCCTGCGCGACAAGCTCGCTACCTTGATGCGTACCGCTTTCAATGGCCAGAGCCTGATTTCGCTGGGCATCTCCTCCGACCGCACCGGGCAATTGAGCGTGGACAGCACCCGTTTGCAAAAAGCGCTGGCAAAGGACCCGTCGGTGCTGGACGCCACCTTGTTCGGGCCGAATGGCAAGTCGGGGCTGTTGCAGGCGCTGACCAGCACGACCGACAGTTGGGTCAACTTTACCAATGGCAACATCAAGAAACGCCAGGACAATCTGGCGCTGAGTCAGAAGTCGCTGGACAGCGAGCAGATCCGCATCGCTACCCAGCATGACCAGGCCTATGCACGCTATCTGGCCCAGTTCAGCAAGTTGCAAGCCATGCAGTCGCAGATGTCCAAAACCATGGACATGCTGACCAATCTCTGAGAAGGATCGCATTTTGGATTACGAAGCTTATGCCAGCTATCACGCGGTAAACCTCGAAGCCCAGACGTCCACCGCCTCGCCCGTGGAACTGGTGCTGGTGCTGTTCGACGGCATTCTCGATGAATTGGCCCGTGCCAAAGGTCATATCGAAGCACGCCGTTACGAGCAGAAAGGTGACAGCATCACGCGTTGCATCAACATCCTGAATGGTTTGTCCAGTGCGCTGGACTTTGATGCCGACAATGAAGTCGTCAACAACCTGGCACGCCTCTACGACTACTGTGTGTGGCGCTTGCACGATGCCAGTCTGGAACTGGACACCGCCGCCATCGACGAGGTGGTGGGGCTGCTCGGCACCCTCAAGGGCGGCTGGCAAGGCGTTGGCGAGTTGCATGGCTGACGCTGCCGCATTGGCGAGTCTGGCCGCCCGCGCCGAAGCGGCGTTGGCGGCGCGTGACTGGATGGAATTCGGCCTGCTCGATAGCAGGCTTTTGGCGTATTTGCAGCAACGGCAAGGTGCGTTTACCGCCGCAGAGCGCCAGCAGTTGCAGCGCTTGACGCCGCTCTGGCAGCGCGCCTATGCCGAGGCGGGTGGCGAATGCGATCGCCTCAAAGGCATTCTCGATGATATCGGTCAGCATGGCGAGGCACGCACCGCCTACGCGCTGGTCGATGGCTGGAACGACTAAGCAATGATGATGACCCCCATGATGGATAGCGTGAACGTCGCGTCCCGCGACACCGGCAGCCCGGCCAGCCGGCCGGCGGAGGCCGACATCCTGGACGGCAGCGACAGTCAGGCCTTGCCGGCTGCGCCTGCCCCGGCGGATTTTGCCAGTCTGCTGAGCGAGCTGCCGACCGCACCGACCGTGCCGGTTGTGCCGGACGTCCCCGTCGCCGTGGTAGAAACGCCGGCCGGGCAGGAACAACCTGGCGTGGAGAAGGAGGAAACGACAGAGGCCGCAGCGACTGCAGCGCCTCTCGCTGCGATGCCATGGATGAGCTTGCTGGCCATGCAGCCGCCGCTGGTTCCACCGCAGGCCGCCGAGCCGAAGCCCGTCGCTGTCGCTGATGACGGACTGTCGACCGTGTCCGTTGCCGTCGCATTGCCGCAGGGACTGACTGACCGGAGCGTGGCGCAAGGCATGCCGGCCGTTGCCAACGACACTGTTGCCGTCGCCACGCCTGACGCGGTGGGGGCAACGAAGCCGCAGGCGGCCTTGGATGCCGCCGGCTTGGCCACCTTGGCCAATAGCGCCGACAACCGTGGCAACGACAGCCCCGACAGTCTGGCCAATCGTTTGATGACCCCGCTGCAAGTCGTCGGCCAGCGTGCGCCGGCGCCGCAGCATACCACCGAGTGGGCGCCGCTGAGTCTGCCGGCTGCCACGCCGGCCCGCTGGGCGCCGACCCTGGCCGCGACGCTGGGCGAACGCCTTACGGTACAAGCCGATCACGCCATCCAGAATGCCGTGATCCGGCTCGACCCGCCGATGCTGGGCTCGGTGGAAATTGCCATTCGCCACGAAGCCGGTTCTCTGGTCGTACAACTCACCGCCTCCAATAGCGATGTGGTGCGGCAGTTGCAAACCGTGTCCGACACGCTGCGCAATGACCTGATGCAGCGCCAGTTTACCGATGTGAGCGTGTCGGTCGGGCAGCAGGGCAGCGGCGATGGCCGTCAATCGGGCCGGCAGAGCGCCGACGAGGCTGAGGCCAGTCTGCAGCGCATTGCCCGCGCCGACGATGCGCCCAGCCAGGACGGCAGCCGCGATGGCGCATGGCTAGTCAGGGTGTAAATGGATATCGAGATGTTTGAGGGAGACAGGTGACGTGTTGAACAAGAATGGACTGCTGCTGTTGGGCGTGTTGTTGCTGGTTGCCGGAGGCGCCGGTGGCGGTACCTGGGTGTATATGAATTCGCGTCCTGCCGCGTCCGGCTCCGCGCCGGCCAAGGTGGTGCACGAAGCCCCCAAAGGGGAGGCCAAGGAGTTCCGCTATATCACGCTCGACAAGATCATCGTCATGCTCCGTGACGATAGCGGTGGCCCGGCAGCGCATTACCTGTCGGCCGATCTGGTGTTCCGGACCACCGAGGAATCGGAAAAGAAGGTCAAGGAGCAACTGCCCTACCTGCGTAGCCTGACGGTGGGAACGCTGTCGGCCTATAGCGTGGGCAAAGCCGGCCAGATGACGGTGGACCAGTACCGCAAGGTGTTGTCCGATGCGTTTGCCGCCGCCTACGCCCGCGACGGCCAGGAGCGTCCGTTTCTGGACGTGATGGTTGGTCGGCTGATCATCGAGTAATGCCGTGAGCTACGCCGAGCTGCAGGAATGGCAACCCCAAAGCGATGCTGGCACCGAAGCCCGGGCATTGCGCGACTATGCCGGTCTGGTCAAACGGATTGTGCGGCAACTGGCCTCGCAAGCCGATGCAGTGCTGGACCGTGAGGATATGGAGCAGATCGGCCTGATGGCCTTGCTGGAGTCGTTGCGCCGCTACGGGCAGCTAGACGAGCGCTTCATCGGTTTTGCCTCCTTGCGGATCCGCGGTGCGATTCTCGACGAATTGCGGCGGCTGGACTGGCGGCCACGCACCGTGCGTCAGGATGCCCATCGGCTGCGTGACGGCGTGCGGGCCTTGACCCGCCGGCTGGGACGCGAGCCGACCGACGCGGAAGCCATGACGGCACTGGGCATGGATGATGCGGCCTGGCAGGCCTATCTGCTGGCCGACAATGCCGAAACGTTGGCCAGCTTCGATGCCCTGCTGGAAAAGCAGGATGCGCCGGGACACGGGTCGGTTCCCGGTCCGGAACAGGCGCTGCTGCTGCGGCGCAGCCTTGAGCAAGCGTTGGTGGTACTGGATGAACGTGAACAGCAGGTCATCCAGTTGTATTACGAGTATGAGTTGAGTCTCAAGGAAATCGCCCTGGTGCTCGATCTGACCGAAGCGCGGATTTGTCAGATCAATCGCAAGGCGCTCGACAAAATGAAAGTCTTTTTGCAAGCGGACATCGCCGCGGAGTAGGGAAACATGCAGCAACTATTTGGTATTGCGGTCGTCCTTGGCTGCGTTTTCGGGGGCTTCCTGCTGAATGGCGGGGTACTCAACGTGATCTGGCAGCCCATCGAGCTGCTCATCATTGGCGGTGCGGCGCTGGGGGCCATCATTCTGGGCAACCCGCGCCACGTGCTCAACGAGATGCTCACCCAACTGCGCAAGGTGGTGATGAGCAAGAAGCGCGATTCCGAGTTTCAGCGTCAGCTGCTGCTGTTGATGTACGAATTGCTGATGATTGCCGGGCAGGGCCTGAAAGCCCTCGACCAGCACGTCGAAGCACCGCGCGAGAGCCGGGTGTTTCAGCGCTACCCGCTGATTCTCAAGGAACCCAAGCTGCTGGCCTTCATTGTCGACAACTTCCGCCTGATGGCGATGGGCAAAATCAATTCGCATGAACTGGAAGGCGTGCTGGAACAGGAACTCGAAGCGATCCATACCGAGATGACCCAGCCGTCCAAGTCGCTGCACAAGATTGCCGAGGCGATGCCGGGCTTCGGTATTCTGGCGGCGGTGCTGGGGATCGTGATGGCGATGAACACGGTGAGTTCGGGGGCGTCTGCCGCCGAGATCAGTGAAAAGGTGGCGGCCGCCATGGTCGGTACCTTCATCGGTATTTTCTTCTGTTATGGCGTGATGGACCCGCTGTCCAACATGATGACCCAGCAGGTCAAGGAAGAGCTGTCCACGCTGGAGTGCGTCAAGGTGGTGCTGGTCACCCACGTGTCCGGCAAACCCGCCTTGCTGGCGATCGACGCCGGGCGCCGTCTGGTGAAACTCAATGTGAAGCCGAGTTTTGTCCAGCTGGAAGGATGGATCGACAGTTTGCAGGGTGAGTATTGATGAGTCGCGAAAAGGGCCACGAAGAGGCGGTCATCAAGCGCGTCTCGCGCAAGCACGATGACGAAGGGCATGGTGGTGCCTGGAAAGTCGCCTTTGCCGACTTCTGCCTGGCGTTGATGTGTCTGTTTCTGGTGTTGTGGGTGCTGGCGGCCCGCAATCAGGAACAGGCCGAAACCTTGCTGCGCACCGCCTTTGGCAGTCCGGCGCTGGAGGGCGGCACCTCGGCCTTGAATCATGAAGGCAACCCGCCGGGCAGTCTCATCCCGCGTGACCCGGTGCCGGGGCGCGTGCAGGCTCAGGCCCAGTCGCAGATCAAGAATTCGGGCCAGACCTCCACCATGCAAAAGCCGGGGGCGGACGGCGACAAACAGTATTACGACTCGCAGGAAGACCTCGCGCGTCTGGCAAAAACCCTCAAAGAGATGTCGGCCGAAGCAGGTCTTGGCGGCAACATCGACAGCAACATTACCCCGTATGGTTTGCGGGTCATGCTGCATGACACCGATAATCAGGGCATGTTCGACCGGGGCAGTGCGATTCCCTCGCCACGCTTCCGCTTGCTGTTACACAAGATGGGCCCGCTGTTTGCCGCCATCGAGAATCAATTGATGGTGGTCGGACATACCGATTCGGTGCAATACGCCGGTCAGGGACACTCCGGTTTGTCCAACTGGTCGCTGTCGAGCAACCGCGCCATGGCCGCCCGTGCCAACCTGCTGGATGGCGGTATGCCGGCGTCAAATGTGCTGCAAGTGGTTGGCATGGCCGACCGAGCCCCGTATGATGCCGCACATCCCGATGCAGCCATCAACCGCCGGATCGAGCTGGTGGTGCTGTCACGCAGTCAGGCGGCGTTTGTCGCCGGCTTGTTCGGCATGCCGAGCGGCAAGGCCCCGCCGATGAAAACCCTCGAAGTCCGGCCCGCTGACAGTGCGGCCATCGAGCAATTGCAAAAAGCCTTGCCTGCCTCCAAGCCCGCTGCGGCGCACTAAGTCTCTCCAGCCGGATCGCAGTGTGACTGCGGTTCGGTTGGCTGCTGATAACTCCATATACCCCACACTTCTGACCTGTTTTTCAATCATGGCATTTATAATGCAATGACGATTGATAATTTGTTTTGGTATTTGAGCGATATATAGTATTATTCCCGAAGCTGATGCGTATTTTTACGGTTGTAAAAACGTCAGCGAGGGGGGCCGTCTGTCAGTGCTTGTCCAGAAAGTGCTGATGGCGGGAGATTTCGGGTTGTATCCATACGGAACACGATCGAAGAGAGTGCCGGAATAATAACGATGGACAAAAGTTTTGCTAAGCAGTGGCTACAGGCATGTGATTTTTTCTCTGGGGTGGAAGACAGCGTACTCGAGGCATTGGCCGATGTTGCGGTGTCGTTGACGCTGTCCCGGGACCAGATTTTGTTTAGCGAGGGAGACAGCGTGTCTTCCTTGTATATTTTGGTGCGGGGTTCGACCCGCTCGTACAGCGGCGAGAATAACGGCAAGAAGTTTGTCTTTATGTTCAATCAGCCCGGCGATGCCTTGGGCGAAGTGACCTTTCTGGATGGCGGCCCGTGCGCCTGGACGACCCGTGCCGACGAAGATTGCCAGTTTATCGTGCTGCGCCAGAGTGATCTTGCCTCGGTGTTCGGCAATGAAAGCGGTTTTCCCAATGAGCAGGTCAAAGACAAGGTGATGTTGAAACTGGTCGGCATGGTGCGCTATTTCGCCACCGCCGCCAAACATCTGGCCTTGCTCGACGTCTATGGACGTATCCGTATTCTGTTCAACGGCATGTTGGTTGAAGAGCAGGGGCGCACTACCCTGAAATCGCCGTTGACCCAGCAGGAAATTGCCGATCGCATTGGTTCTTCGCGGGAAATGGTGGCACGTATTCTCAAGGAACTGGTGTTCGGTCGCTATATCGAAATTGAAAACCGCCGCATCATCGTCTTGAAGATGCTCCCGGACAATTTCTGATCCGGTTTTTTTTCAACTAAATGTCCGGGCCGTTTAAGTCGACGCCCCGGACGGTCGTCCTTATACAGGTATTACCATGATTCAGCGGATTACCGACAAGGGGGAGACCATGCGCATCAGTCGCCAGACACGTCAGACCATCGATTCCACCGGGGCCGTCAGCCGCGAATCCGGGGTCGAGACCCGCACGGCTCCAGCCATTCCGGACAGTGCGCCACTGGCCTCCGAACGTCTTGCCCCGGCTCGTGAAGCGCTCGCGGCATTGCCCGATGTCGATCTTGCACGCGTGGCGGAAGTCAAGGCCGCGTTGGCGCGTGGTGAAATCCGCATGGATGCCGGCCGTCTGGCCGAGGTGATCCGCCGTTACCATGGAGGCTCCTGACCATGAATCCCCGCGAAGCCGTGCGTGCCGTATTGCTGGGCATCAAGTCGGACCTGGCCGACTACCAGCAACTGGAAGGTCTGCTGGATACCCAATTCCGCTCGGCACTGGTGCCCAATGCCGACAAAATGAGTGATGTTTCCGCCGCCATCCTGTCGGTGTGCGCCACGCTGGACGAACGTCGCCGCGAGCGAACCCGTCTGGTACAGGCGCTGACGGGTAAAGCCGATGCGGCGGGCATGGAGCTGGTGCTGTCCCGGCTGCCCGAGCCCTTGGCAGAGTCGTGCCGGAACGCCTGGAGCAGCTTGCAGGAGCGTGTGCTGCACTGCCGTTCGCTGAATCAACGCAATGGTGAATTGATGACCACCCAGCAGCAAGTGCTGGAGCGGGTATTGTATGGTGAAGGCCGTGATGTTTACGCGCCGGAAGGCTATGCCTCATGATCGAAGCTCCCTCCGCATCCGGATGGGCCAGGGTGCCCGACGAGTTTCCACCGTTGCCGGCCGCCGGGCAGGGTAGTGGTTCATTTGGCGCGCTGATGCGGGAAACTCGCAGCGAGGTCGAACGCTATATCGCCACCGGCGAGGGGGGCATGACCGCGCAGTTGAGTCCCGAAGCCCGGGTCGCCATGCTGCGGGCCCAAGGTCCCGCGTCGGCGCAAGCCCCGTCCGGTGCCAGCGATAGTCAGGCACGGGCGTTTCTGGATGAAATTCTGCCGCTGGCCCGCGAAGCCGGTCGTTCGCTGGGGGTATCGGCCGATCTGGTGGCCGCCCATGCCGCGCTGGAGTCGGCGTGGGGCAGCAAACCCTTGCGCGGCAAGGATGGCGCGAGCCGTTACAATCTGTTTGGCATCAAGGCCGACAGTGGCTGGCAGGGGCAGAGTGCGCTGGCCATGACCCGTGAGGCCGGCGAAGCTGCTGCACCGGCCGCCTTCCGTGCCTACGGCAGTCTTGCCGAAGGGTTTGGCGATTACCAGCGTTTCCTGAGCAGTAACCCGCGTTACCGCAGTGTGCTGGGCAGTGGTGACAATGTCGCCGCGTTTGCCAAAGGGCTGGCACGTGCCGGCTATGCAACCGACCCGGCCTATGCTGACAAGCTGGTGGCGGTGGCCGGCAAGGTGCGTGCGCTGCTGCGTCAGCCCTGAGCGCTCTCGGCCGGAGTGACGGTGCCGTCGGCATTCACTCGGGCGCGCAGCACTTTGCGCGACCCTGTTTTCATGACCTTGATCCAGTCGCCTTCACGGCCATTGTCCTGTGCCGTGGTCTCCACACTGATTTCCACGCCTTCCTCCTTGATTACCAGCGTCACCGTGCTGCCGCGCGTGATTTTCCAGGGCAGATCCAGCTGACGTCTGAGTAACACCTGTCCTTGCTTCATGCGGCGGCGACTGGCGATGCCCAGTGCCTCTTCGCTGCGCATCACCGTATCCGTTTCCAGTGTCCCCACCGTCTTGTCCGTCAGGGTCAGGTCGCCGGCATTCAGCGGCGTGCCCGGTGCAACGTCATTGGCCAGACTGACCACTTTTGCGCTGACCTGCAGGCGGGCCGCGACTGTGACCGAAAACGGTGTGTCGTCATGGCAGTCGATCCGGACGCTGCGGCGGATCAGGTTGTCGGTCGGAATGGCGTTGATCTCGACCGAGCGGCAGCGGCGCGAGGTCACTTCGGCAGGCGGATTGAGCAGCGTGACGTCAACGTTGACCTCTTGCCAGCCTCGCTCGCGGGTCGCGGCAAGGACTTGCTGGCGGATTGCGTTGCGGCCTTGCTCGGCCAACGAGGCGGCCGCCGCAGGCAGCGCTTGCAGCAGTGCCAGAACGACTAATGTGTTTCGCATGGTGTGATTATTACCACGTATTCGTGATTGGTAATTGTTGCGTATACGCTCGCGGGAGCGCTGTTTAGGATACGGCGTCAGGTGGGATTGCTGGAGCGTGTGCGAGGGTTTCGGGCAGAAACTGCACTGGCGACATGCAGTGCCTTCGATGCAAATCATCATATCTGAACCGCGGGTTTGAAGGCAACATTATGGGTATCAGCTTCGACAAGGCGCTGGGCGTACACCCGGCAGCATTGCGTTTGCGCTCCGAGCGCACCGAGATTCTGGCGTCCAATATCGCCAATGAGTCGACCCCGGGCTACAAGGCCCGCGACCTGGATTTCCGGGGACGCATGGCCAGCATTGCCGATGGTGTCGGTAGTGGTTTGCCATTGGACGACGACGATGAACCGCAGTACCGCATTCCCCATGCGCCTTCCCGCGACGGCAATACCGTCGAGATCGGCGTTGAACAAGCCGCCTTTTCCCAAAATGTCTCGGACTTCCAGATGAGCCTGACCTTCGTCAATATGAAGCTCAGGGGACTGTCCAAGGCGATCTCCGGATAACCCGCCCCATGTCATTCAAGGCTATTTCCCAAATTGCCGGTTCGGCGATGAACGCACAGATGGTGCGTCTCAATACCGTGGCCAGCAACCTTGCCAACGCCGGCACCGTCGCCGGTACCGATCAGGATGCCTATCGCGCCCGCAAGCCGGTGTTTGCCGCGGTGATGCAGGAGGACGGCCGCAATGCCCGCGTTCAGGTGCTGGACGTGATCAAGAGCAAAGACCCGGTGCGCAAAGTGTACGAGCCGGGCAATCCACTGGCGGACGCATCGGGCATGGTGTTTTACCCGAACGTCAACGAGGTCGAGGAAATGACCGACATGATGTCGGCGACCCGTGCGTTCCAGACCAATATCGAAGTGTTGTCCAGGGTGAAAACCATGCAACAGGACCTGCTCAAAATGGGAGAGGGCTCATGAGTAACGTAAACGCCGCACAAAGCGGCCAGACGGCCAACGGCAATTCCGGCAGCAATCTGCCGACCGTGCCCGTCGCCAATGGCACGACGGACTCTTCCAATATGTTCATGACCTTGCTGGTGGCCCAGATCAAGAATCAGAACCCGCTGGAACCGACCGATGCCTCCCAGTTCGTCAATCAGCTGACCCAGATGAGTCAGATGAAGGCGACCGAGCAGCAAACGGCCATGGCCAAGAACAATGCCGTGTTGCTGGAAAACCTTCAGACCCTGGAGCTGGGGCGTCAGGTCGGTAGCGAGGTGATGGTGGAGACCTCGTCGGTCGCACTGGACAAAACCGCGCTGGCCACCCGCATCACTCTGGCCAACAACGCCACCAACGTCACGCTGGTCCTGACCGGTTCCGACGGCCAGACCCACCCGGTCGCACTGGGGCAGCACGCTGCCGGCGCGTTCGAGACCCGCATCGATCCTGTTGCGCTGGGTTTGCCGGCCGGTCGCTACGACATTGCCGTTACCACGGAAAACAATCAAAAGCCGGCGGTGGAAGTCGCCGGCGTGGTCGAGTCGGTGCGTGTCCCGCTGTCGGGAGGCTCGCCGCTGGTCAAGGTAAGTGGTGTCGGCGAAGTCGGTTTTGCCAATATTTCCCAAATCGGTCGTGCCCGTTCCGGCAACGCCGCCACGGTTTCCTGATCCTGAGATCGACTTGCAGAGGAGTGTTCAATGAGCTTTGAAATCGCCTTGTCCGGCATCAACGCCGTCAACAGCCAGTTGTCCGGTGTCAGTAACAACATTGCCAACGGCGGCACCTACGGCTTCAAATCGAGCCGTACCAACTTTGCCTCGACCTATGCCGGGGCGCAGCCAACCGGTTCGCAGGCCTCCTCCACCACGCAAAGCATTTCCCGCGGTGGTCCGACCACCTCGACCGGCCGTCCGATGGACGTGGCTATCGAAGGGCAGGGCTTCTTCATTACCCATGATGCGACCGGCAATACCGCCTATACCCGTGTGGGCATTTTCGGGACCGACAAAGACGGCTTTGTCGTCGACAGCGTGGGTCGCCGTGTGCAAGGCTATGCGGTGGATACCTCCGGTGCACGGGGGGCGATGGGCGACTTGAAAGTGCCGCAAGGCCAGATCCCTGCCAAGGCCTCCGATGCGGTCAACTTTGTCGCCAACATGTCCGCCGGCTGGAAAACACCCACCGGGACGTTCGACAAGGATAAACCGACCTCCTACAACGCATCGATGGTGACCGCCGTCTACGACTCCTTGGGCAATACCCACAATGTCACCCAGTACTTCGTCAAGACCGGTGCCAGCACTGTGGACGTCCATTACGCTTTTGACGGTGCGGCGTTGCCGGCAACCACGACCCTGACCTTCGATGCCACGGGGGCCATGGTGACTCCGAGCGCCCCGGTGGCGGTAAATTGCGGCACACCTGCCGGCGCGGCCGCGATGAACGTCAATTTCAATTACAGCGGCACCACCAGCTATGCCGGCGATGCCTCGACCACCGTCAATAGTCCGAACGGTTTTGCGTCGGGTTTGCTGACCGGCGTCAAGGTCGAGAACAGCGGCGACATCAGTGCCACCTATAGCAATGGCCAGAAAAAAAGCTGCGGCATTCTGGCGCTGGCCTCCTTCCCCAACGAGAACGGTCTCGTGCAGATCAACAATACCAGCTGGACCGATAGCCCGGCCTCCGGCGCGGTGATCGTCAACGTACCGGGCACAGGTCTGGCCGGCAAGCTGATTTCCGGGTCGCTGGAGCAATCCAACGTCGACATGACGGCTGAGCTTGTCAACCTGATGGAGTCGCAGCGCACCTATCAGGCCAATACCAAGGTGATCTCGACCGAGAACCAGATGATGCAAGCCCTGATGCAGGCCATCTAAGGAATCTCGTCATGGACGCACTGCTATTTACTGCCATGAGCGGCGCCGACCGCGCCCTGCACGCCCAACAGGTGCATGCCAACAATATTGCCAATGTCGAAACACGGGGGTTTCGTGCCGATATCGAGATGGCACAGAGCCAGACCGTCAAAGGCTACGGTTATGACTCGCGCCAGCAGGCCAGTCTGTCGGCCAATGCGGTCAATCTGACCCCGGGCACGCTGATGGCGACCGGCCGTGACCTGGACGTGGCCATCAAGGGCGAAGGTTTTTTTGCGGTGGAAGTGGGCGGCAAGGAAGCCTATAGCCGCGCCGGTGCCCTGACGGTCAGTGCCGATGGTCAGCTGCAGCTCAACGGCCATCCGGTGTTGGGCGATGGCGGGCCGATCATGTTGCCGCCCTTCACCAAGGTGCAGATTTCCGACAACGGTACCGTGGCGGTCCAGCCCGAGGGCGAGACCGCCTTGCAGGATGTCGACCGGCTCAAGACCGTGCAGTTGCCGGCCGGCGACGCCACCAAGAACGAGGCCGGACTGCTGGTGCGCCGCGATGGTCGTCCGGCGACAGCCAGCGATGACATCGAAGTCGCTGCCGGCCATCTGGAATCCGGCAATGTGTCGGCGGTGGAAGAGCTGGTGGCCACCATGACCCTTAATCGCAGTTTCGAAATGCAAATGAAGCTGATGCGTTCGGCGGATGACCTGGCAGATGCCGGCAACCGTCTGATGCGCGGCTGACCCAACGTGCAAGGAAAGAGACCCTCATGAATCCGGCAATGTGGATCAGCAAGACCGGCATCCAGGCTCAGGATGCCAAACTCACCGCGATCGCCAACAACCTCGCCAACGCCAATACGGTGGGCTTCAAGCGCGACCGCATGGTGTTCGAGGACTTGTTCTATCAGGTCGAGCGTCAGCCGGGTGCCAAGCTCGACGACAACAATCTGGCGCCGTCCGGTGTGCAGCTGGGTAACGGTACCCGTTTGCTGGGCACCCAGAAAATCTTTACCACCGGCAATATCATGACCACCGGTCAGTCGCTGGACGTCGCGATTGTCGGTAACGGCTTCTTGCAGGTGCAGATGAGTAGTGGCGAGACCGGTTACACCCGTGCCGGCCAGTTGCAGGTCAATGCCGAAGGACGGCTGGTGAACGCCCAGGGTCTGCCGCTGATGCCGGAGATTACCATTCCGGCCAACGCGACCAAGGTGTCGATCGCAGAAAACGGGACGGTGTCGGCCGCGATTGCCGGACAAACCACCCAGACCGAACTTGGGCAACTGACTCTGGCCAATTTCATCAACCCGACCGGCTTGCTGGCGCTGGGCGACAACCTCTATCAAGAGTCGGACGCCAGTGGTCCGGCGACGGTGGGGGTGGCTGGCGAAGACGCCTTGGGCAAAATCAAGCAAGGTTCGCTGGAGGGCTCCAACGTTCAGGTGGTCGAGGAAATGGTCGACATGATCTCCGCCCAGCGTACCTACGAGATGAATGCCAAGGTGCTGACGGCCGCTGACAATATGATGCAATACCTGTCGCAGGCGGTACGCTGATGAAACGACTCGCCGCGCTGGCCCTGATCGGGCTGGCAGGGTGCAGCGTGATCCCGCCCAAGCCCCCGGTCGACGAAACGGCCTTGCCCGACATCGACGCCAGTCGCACTCACGGCAGCGCCGGCGGGGTGTTTCATCCATCGGCGTCGGTCAATCTGGTCAGCGACCGCCGCGCGGTACGGGCCGGCGACGTGCTGACCGTGGTGCTGCAGGAAAGTACCCAGGCCTCCAAGCAGGCCAATACCCGCTTCGACAAAAACTCCGGCATCAGTGCCAAACCGGCGGTGATTCTGGGCGGCAGTGCCATGGCGACCGAAATGGGCGTGGATGCCAAGCGCAATTTTGCCGGTTCCTCGTCCAGCACCCAGCAAAATGCCTTGAGTGGATCCATTACCGTGGTGGTGCACAAGGTGCTGCCTAATGGCCTGTTGCTGATCAAGGGCCAGAAAAAACTCAATATCAACCAGGACGACGAGTTCATTACCCTGAGTGGTTATGTGCGCGATGCCGATATCGAAGCGGACAACCGGGTCTCGTCGCAGCGCATTGCCAATGCCACCATTTCCTATACCGGCAAAGGCTCGCTCAACGATGCCAACACGGCGGGGTGGTTGACGCGTCTGTTTGCCAGCCCGTGGATGCCGTTCTGAGGATGTTGCGATGCTGAAGTATTGTGTGGTGTTTCTGACGGGGCTGCTGATGGCGGCCCCGGTGTTGTCGCAACCGTTGCGGACGCTGGTGAGTGTCGAGGGGATCCGGGAAAACCAGTTGGTCGGCTACGGTCTGGTGGTCGGTCTTAACGGCAGCGGTGACAAGTCGCAGGTCAAGTTCGCCGGTCAGTCGGTAGAAAACATGCTCAAGCAGTTCGGCGTCAAGATGCCGGACAAGACCGATGTGAAGGTCAAGAATACCGCGGCGGTGATGGTCAGTGCCTCCTTGCCGCCGGGCTATCGCAAGGGGCAGACCATCGATGTGACGGTCTCCTCGCTGGGCGATGCCAAGAGTCTGCGTGGCGGTGTGCTGCTGCTTACCCAGTTGAAAGCCGCCGATGGCGAAACCTATGCGCTGGCCCAGGGCAATGTGGTGGTAGGTGGTGTTAGTGCGGCAGGAGCGAGCGGCTCCAGCGTGACGATCAATACCCCGACGGCCGGGCGTATTCCCAATGGCGCATCGATCGAGCAGGAAATCGATACCGACTTCAGTACCCGCCCGACCGTGCGTCTCAGTCTCAAGCGGCCGAACTTCCAGACCGCGACCAATATCGTCAAGACCATCAATCGCCGTTACGGCAAAATTGCCAGCACCAGCGACGCGACCTCGATCGAGGTACGTGCGCCGGCCGAACCGACCGCCCGGGTGGCCTTCGTGGCGGATCTGGAAGCCCTGAATGTGGCGGTCGGCGCTGAAACGCCCAAAGTGATTTTCAATTCCCGCACCGGCACGGTGGTGATCAGTGCCGGGGTGACGGTGCGTGCCGCGGCGGTGTCGCACGGTGCGCTCAAGGTGACCATTTCCGAAAAGCCGGCCGTCAGCCAGCCCGGCATGTTGTCCGGGGGACGCACGGCGGTGGTGCCGCAGTCTTCGGTCAATGTCGATCAGGGCGGCAGTGGCCAGATGTTCAACTGGCCGGCCGGTGCCAGCCTGCAAACCATCATTAATACCCTCAATCGCGTCGGTGCCAGTCCGGACGATGTGATGGCCATCCTGCAGGCTCTGGATCAGGCCGGTGCCATCGAAGGCGAGTTGATCGTTATCTGACCGGGAGTCATGCCATGACAGTACAGAACACCTTGCGATCCGGGGCGGGCACCGGGGCGGCCGGGCAGGAATTGCCCGCAGCCGTCCCGAGCGAGGCCGATGGCAAGCTCGCGCGTGCTTCGGAGGACTTCGAGGCGATGTTCATCCAGCAACTACTGCGCGAGATGCGCAAGAGCAATCAGACCCTGAATGGCGAGGACAGTCTGTTCCACGGCCAGACCGGGCAGGAGTTGCTTGACTGGACCGACCAGCAGATGGCCAGCGTGCTGTCACGTCAGCACGCCTTCGGCATTGCCGGAGCGATCCTGCACCAGCTGAGACCGCCGGTCGACGCTGGCGGTAATATTCACGTTAATAATGCGGTCGCACCGGTCGCCTTGTCTGATCAACAGCCTTCCGGGTCCTGACCATGTCCATCATCAGCAATGCCCTGAGCGGCGCGATTGCCGCGCAGGCCGGCTTGTCCGCCACCAGCCAGAATATTTCCAACCAGTTGACCGAGGGCTACTCTCGGCAAGGGGTGGTGCTCAGTGCCATTACCCCGTCTTCCATGGCCGGGTTGAACGCAGGCAGTGGTGTGGAAGTCACCTCGATCCGCCGCGTCAGCGATAGCTTCAAAACCTTGCAGATGTGGCAGAGCGCCACGCTCAAAGGGGGCTACGATGCCCGCCAGCCTTACCTCACTCAATTGGAAAAGGTGTTGGGCGATGAGGGCAGCAGCCTGAGCGGCGGCATCGATAATTTCTTCAAGGCGGTCAACGCGGTATCGACCGATGTGACCTCGCAGCCCTTGCGCCAGCAGGTGATCGATCAGGCCCAGGCGCTGGGACAACGTTTCAATTATCAGAACAAGGTGCTCGGACAGCAGCGTTCGGCCTTGCAGGAGCAACGGCGGGTCAGCGTGGCGCAGGTGAACACCCTGTCGCAGGACATCGCCGATATCAATCACCAAATCGACTTGTCGCGCGCGCGTGGCGGCAATGATGCCGGCCTGCTCGACGAACGTGACCGCAAGATGGACCAATTGGCCTCGCTGGTCGATATCCAGGTCATCGGGGATACCACCGGACCGGTAAACGTTACTCTGAAAAACGGTCAGCCGCTGGTGCTGGGCGGCAATGCCGGTACCATGACCCTGAGCAAGCAGGCGGACGGCTCGCAACGTCTGGCCGTCAACTATGCCAGCGAAACCTTCAAGGTTGATTCGACACTGGTTGGCGGGCAGTTGGGTGGCTTGGCCAGTTACGAAGACGGCGTGTTGCTGCCGACGCTGGGCAAGATCCAGAGCATGGCGGAAGACCTGACCACGCGCGTCAATGCCACGCTGGCCAGTGGTTACGATATCGATGGCAATCCGGGCCAGCCGTTGTTCGTCTATGACCTGTCCAATCCGGCAGGCATGTTGACCGTCAATGGCAGTCTGGTGTTCCGCCAGTTAGGGTTTTCCGGGGATCCGGCCAAGCCGTCGGACAGCAGCAAGCTGCTCGAACTGGTCAAGCTCAAGGAAGCCCCGGTGGCGGCACTGGGCATGAGTTCGGTGGCCGATGCCTACTCGCAACTGATCGGTACCGTGGGTTTGCAGAGCAGCCAGAACCAGTCCTCCTTGTCCACGTCCAAGACAGTGCGCAATCAGGCCGAAGGCGATTGGAAGTCGACCAGCGCGGTCAACCGCGATGAAGAGGCGGCCAATCTTGTGCAGTACCAGCAAATGTACTTGTCGAACATGAAGGTCGTTTCGGTGGCCGGGCAGTTGTTCGAAAGCACCTTGTCCATGATGAACTGACCGGAGGAGGTGACATGCGTATCGCCAGTTCCCAATTTACCAATCAGATGCAGCAGGCGCTGGAGAGTAACCAGAGCCGGGTCGCTACCCTGCTGCAGCAAATGTCTTCCGGTCGGCGCATCATCGTGCCGTCCGATGATCCGATCGCCAGTGTGCGCATGCTGCGCCTGTCGCGTGAGGAAGCGTCCATTTCGCAGTACCAGTCCAATATCCAGTCGCTCAGGTCGCGGCTCAGCCAGAACGAAACGGCCCTGACCAGCATGACCAACGACATGCTGGATATTCGTGACCTGATGGTGTGGGCGGTGGATGGCGGGGATTCCTCGGATGATCTGAATGCCATGTCCGGCAAGCTTGCGACCGTGCGTGATTCACTGCTGGCCGAAAGCAATGCCCGTGACGACGAGGGCAACTACCTTTACTCGGGCACCACCACCCGTACCGCCCCGATCAAATACGATCCGACCGCCGCGGCGGGCAGCCGCTACAGCTATGTCGGCAATACCGACAAGCAACTGGTGGTGGTCGGCAACGGTGTCACTCAGTACTCCAACGTCACGGTAGAAGAAATGGCGACTCTGCTTAACCATCTGGATTCGGCGGTCACGGTCATGGGGACCAAGGGCGTCAATGGCAACGATCCGGCCACCCGCGCGATCATTACCGGTGCCCTGGATGCCATCGATGTGGCGCAACGCAGTTTCAGTCAGAAGATTGCCAGTCTCGGCAGTGCGCAGAATACCATCGGCACCCTGTCCAATAACCATGGCAGCGTCAGTGTCGCCAATCAGCAAATCATGACCGAACTGGGCGCCCAGGACTATACCGAGGCGAGCATCGCCATGAATGCCTATATGTTGGCGTTGCAGGCCACCAGCAAAGCCTATGGCAAGGT
This sequence comes from Pseudogulbenkiania sp., assembly GCA_018260425.1. GTDB lineage: Bacteria > Pseudomonadota > Gammaproteobacteria > Burkholderiales > Chromobacteriaceae > Paludibacterium. The sequence goes on from JAGLBD010000036.1 coordinate 33,895, forward strand.
CAGCAGCCTGTCGCTGTTCGATGCAATCTAAGGGGGGCTGAATGGTCAGGATTACTTCCCGGGACGGTTTGCGTCCCGGAGGCGGAGAGGATGCCGCCACTCCCGCTGCACCGGCCGGCCGGGTCAGCGCCGAGTCGGGCAAACCTCATGCCGTACGCGGTACTGACCGGATCATCAGTCATCCCGGAACCTATCGTTATACGGCCGAGCTCAATGACAAACTGACCCGGTTTCAGCAAGCCGATGCCTATGTCGAGGTACTGGCCGGGCAACTGGAAAACCTTAAGGCGGACCTCAGTCAGCAATTGACGCAACGGCGGGTCAATCCGGAAGCCGTTGCCGAGAGTGTTGCCGGGGTGGCCCGGGAATGGCAGCAGCGCAGCCGCAAGTCGGGGGGCTCGATTGATGACCAACTGACACTGGCGACCCGCTCGGGCGCACGTCAGGCCTTCCGCATTCGTGGTCTGGACATGGCGACGCTGGCCGCCTCCGGGGGCGAAACCCTGACGTTTTTCACCGGCATGAGTGGCATGCCGCCGTTGCCGGTGACGATTCCGGCCGGAGCGGATGCCCGTGAAATCCTCGCACGATTCAATCAGTCCCTGTCGCGGGCCGGCATTCAGGCCTCGCAAGACGAAGAGGGACGTCTCAGTTTCGACATTGCCGAAGAGGGCTTTGCCGCCTTGCAGGACCAACTGTCCTTGCGCGGCAGCGGCAATGTGTTTCCCGCCGGCCAACCCAACCGGGTGCGGCTGGATGCCGACCGTCCGGCACTGGAGCCGGCGCGGTGGGAGGTAGCGGATCATGCTGCGATTCGTCGCACGCTTCGCGAAGTCATCGATGCGCTGGATCGCGTCACCCAGGTGCGGCAAAGTATTCGCCGTGCACTGGCGCAGACCGATGCGGCGATTGCGCAATTGGCGCGCCCGGACGAGGACGTCTGGGCGAAGGGATTCGCGACCGACTTTGCCGGTGCGCTCAATCAGCAGGACAATTATTCCGCACTGGCCAGTGTGGTTCCCGCGCTGATGGGAATCAGCCGTTACCGTGTGGTCAGTCTGTTGGCCCTGTAATTCCCGGAGTTGCGCATGCTGGATTTTTTGATGCGGGCTGCACGGCTGGACAGTGATCCGCTGCAGTCTCCCGAAGTCGCAAGCCGCTGGCTGGCCAACTGTCCGCCTGAGCAGACGGTGGCGCGGGTCAGTAGTGCGGTGGCGGCCTGGCTGCGTAAATCGCGCCGGCGCGATCTGGCCGCCTGCGAGGCACTGCTGGTGCTGTGTCAGGGAAGTCGTTCGGGCTACCAGAGCCTGTGCCGCGACTATCTGGCCGGCGAGTTGACCCTTAGTGCCGACGATGCCGAGCTTCGCACCCGTCTGCAGGAGTATCAACGGTGTCTGGTCTCGGCACTGGATGCCTTGCCGGACCGCTTGCTGGCACGCAAGGATGCCTTGGCCATGCTGCTGGACCTGCTGCTGGATCAAGCCTTGTGGTGTTACTTTCGCCATCAGCGCACCCCGGCGGGGTTCTGGCTCACCGCCCATCGTGCCTACCGCTTGGCCGAAGCTGCGGCTCTCCACCAACTCCCCATGAGTCAGGGGGAGGCCACGCTTGAACATCGTTATCTGCAGTTGCAACTGATGTCGCTGCTGTCGGGCGGCAACCTGACCTCTCGCCAGCTATTGGCCGCCAGTCAGTTGTTGCAACGCATGCCCGCCATGCCGGCCTTGTCGCACGAGCCCCAACGTGGCGGCTTTGCCGTCTATCTGATCCGTGATGTTCCCCCGATGCGGGTGCTGGACGATGAAGGTCCGTCCGATGGTGCCCGCTTTTGGCACAGTGGTCCGGTGATGGATTCGCTGGCCTTGTGGCGCGATGCGCTGGAAGCGGATATGCAGTTGCCTATTCTGGCCTCGATCAGTCACCAAAGTGTGTTGACCCCGGCGTTCATGCGCCAGTTGGGGCGTGAATGGACCTCGATGCGGCGTTTCTACCGCCGTGCCGAACGGGTGCCGCTAAGTGGCCGGGTCGATGTGATTGCCCGGCTGGCCGGCATTCACCAGTTGCTCAGCCATGATGGTGAACATCCCGCCGAAACCGATTCGGTATTGGGCTGGGATGGCTTGAATCGCAGCGACTCCGGTGTCGGGGTGATTCTGAGCGGCCCCGGCAATAACTGGGTGCGGCTGGGACGTTTGCTGGCCTATCGTACCGGCCCGGGAGAAGCATGGCATATCGGCATGGTGCGGCGCATCCGGCGTGAGGCGATGTACCGGCTGGAAGTCGGCATCGAACGCATGCCGCGGCCGGTGGCGGTCACCTTGCGGCCGCTGCCCGGCGATGGCTGGCTGGCGGAGATGCCTGCGGCGATGTGTCGTGACGAGGGCTTGATCGCGTTGTTGATTCATCTGCGCAATGACGCGTACCGGGGTACCGCCATTGTGTTGCCCCGCCAAGGCTATCAAGAGGGGCGCGAGCTGCTGCTGAACGAATGGGATGGTGTCACGACGGTGCAGCTGGGGCGTCTGCTGGAGCAGGAGTCGGAACTGGTGCTGGCGGAATTGCGCTAGAATCGGGGCTGGTCTGAACAGGTGTGAGTCGTCGTGATGCACGATGTGTATATCAAAGGTTTTTTGTTGGCGTTGTCGTTGTGTCTGGATATCGGGGTGGTCAATACCGCGCTGATCAACACGGCGATCCGGGCCGGGGTGAAGCCGGCGCTGTATATGGGGCTGGGTTCCTGTGTCGGTGACATTGTCTACGCCGTGCTGTCGCTGTGCGGTCTGGCGCTGTTGCTGGCCTATACCCCGGTGCGCTGGGCCTTGTGGCTGGGGGGCGGGGCGATTCTGGTCTGGCTGACCTGGAAAATGGCGCGAGCCGCCTGGGAAGAAGCCCGTAAAGCCGACCTGCCAGCGGAATATGATCAGGCCGCCGAGGCCGGGGCGTCGTCAGTCAAGACCGATTTTCTGCGCGGGCTGGGGCTGGCGCTCGGTTCGCCGACCTCGATTTTATGGTTTGCCGCCGTGGGCGGCACTGTCATTGCCCAGGCGACCGATGGCAGTCTGGCGATGAACAGCGTATTTCTTGGCGGATTCTTTTGCGGGGGGATGGTTTGGTCGGCCTTTCTCGCCATTCTGGCCGGCAAGGGGCGTCATCTGATCGGCCATCGTCTAACGCTCTACTGCAATATCATCTCGGCCCTGCTGTTTGCCTACTTCGCCGTTTCGGTGATCGGCAACGGCTATCGTACCCTGCTGTAATCGCTGGCCTGCGTCACTCCGGAGCGTTGTGGCGCAGTACGCTTTCCACCCGGCGGTCCGGGATCAGCCAGAGTAGCGCCACCCCGCAGTAACAGGCGATGCCGATCCACACCGATACCAGACTGCCGGCCATTCCCGCGATATAGACCAGCAGGCTGAGCTTGCCTTTGCCGTCATGGCGCAGTGCCCTTGCCACCAGTGACTCGCATCCCTCGTTGTTGACCAGCGCCCGTCCCAGCAGGTAATAGGCAACCGCGCACATGAACAACACCAGCCCGTAACAGAACACCGGCACGGTGGCGTAATGGTTGGTTCCCATCCAGGCCGTGACGAAGGGAATCAGCGACAGCCAGAACAACAGGTGCAGATTGCTCCACAGCACCAGCCCGTTGACGCGCTTGACCGCATGGAACAGATGGTGGTGGTTGTTCCAGTAAATCCCCACGTACAAAAAACTGAGCAGATAGGACAAGAACACCGGCAGTAACGGTTGCAGGGCCGACCAGTCCGGGCGAGCGGGGGTTTTGAGTTCCAGCACCATGATGGTGATGATGATGGCGATCACGCCATCGCTGAACGCTTCCAGCCGGTGTGTCTGCATGTCGGACTCCGTGGCGCTGCAAGGCGATGACGCCAACCGGAAGGCTGGCGTCATGAGGGTCGCAGGGCTTATTTAACGTCCAGCAGTTCCACATCGAAAACCAGCGTGGCATTGGGCGGAATCACTCCACCGGCACCGCGCGCGCCATAAGCCAGCGCTGCCGGAATGATCAGGGTGCGCTGACCGCCGACCTTCATGCCGGCCACGCCCTTGTCCCAGCCCTTGATGACTCGCCCGGCTCCCAGCGGGAAGCTGAACGGTTCGTTGCGGTCGCGCGAGCTGTCGAATTTCTCACCCTTCTGATCGGGCTTTTTGGTGTCGAGCAACCAGCCGGTGTAGTGCACCACCACCTCTTTGCCGGCTACCGCAGGCTTGCCGGTGCCTTTCTTGACGTCCTTGATGATCAGCCCGTCGTTCTGGACGGCTTTGGCAGCGGGTTTTGCCTTGGTTTCCGCGGCAACGGCCGGCAGGCACAGGGTGGCGCCAAGGGTGGCAATCAGGCTCAGGCCGAGCAGTGTCTTGTTCATCGGGTTTCCTTGCAGTGTGTCATGAATGTGCGATAGCGATTGTCGCATGGCCTTCGGCCACGGCGAAATCGGAGTCGTCGCCAAACCCTTACTATATCCTGTGATCTGAACGCGACAAACGGGTTTTTTGACAGGAGCAACCCTGCATCGGTTACCTCGAATGGTGCTATGGCTGGCCGGCATCGGTTTTGCATTCGGCTGCCGTGAGGAGCTTCGCAACAGGGGCAGGTGACGCCCCCGATCATCGCCATGTCTCGACAAGGTCTCCGTTGCGGCTTCGAATCTGGCTGGCTGGCACGTCGACGGATTCGGGAGTCCCGAAGAATGTCTTGCTGCTAGTTTCTGTGAAGGTGAGTTTGATCTCGCCAGTCCCGCTCAGAATGATGTGATGCGCCGCGCCCCGGCCTTGCGTGAGCGATCTCATGATGTCATCCGAATCGATAATGGTGATCTGGCCGGGGTCGAATGACGCCAGACAGTCCTCGAAAGCGATAAGGTTTTCCGGGAAATAATAGCCGTTGGCTTCCCATTCGCCATAACAGCCAAGAATAACAAGCCGGTCTTCCGGCCCGTGGCTGTTCAACTGTTCACACTGCCGGGCCAACGATAATTGGCCTGCCGTCTCTTCGGGGAAAATGACCGCGTGAGCCCCGGTTCTTGTGCCATCGGCACCTATGCGTATGCACACCAGGCAGCTATCAATTCCCGGGAATACCATGTCGTCGCTCAGGTTGCCCGTGCCGGCAACCTGACCTTCCCGTATGGCAATTCCCTGCGGGGCGCTGCCCGTTTTTTCAGGTTCATCGCGGTTTTCCGGGGAAGGCATGCTTGATCTTCAAGAAGAAGTATGC
>JAGLBD010000010.1:0-61927 GCA_018260425.1 Pseudogulbenkiania sp.
TAGTGATGTTTCGGCAGTGCTTGATGGCGAGGACGAACTTTCTACCCTACCCGCCAACCGTCCGGACAGTGTCACCACGATGACCAACTCCGCCATCCCGGCTGATACCCCTATGGATCCTGAAGAATCTGAAATACGTGAGCAAGCAGCACGTACCATCCAAAAGGCATATAAGACATTTTTAGCATACCGCGATGCGCGAGAGCCCAATCAATTCGGTATCACGTTCACGAAAAACCTGCATCCACTCCATCAGGGAGAAGGAAGCAAAGTGAGCGAGGAAAGCCCGAAGAGCAAAGCACGTAAACAGACTGAAAGGCTCCGCCGCTATCACTTCAAAAGGGAAGGAAGCAACTACATGCTCGCTAACCTGGAAAAGGGGATAGATTCCGAGCATGGTTTGAAGGGCGCAGATAAACGCTGCGTCATCGTCGGTAAAAACACCCTGTCCTTTGTCACGTCAAAACCATGGAACCCGGAAGCACCACCGTTTCAAGAAGACCTCAAGAAACTTGACCGTCTGGTTATTCCGCAGTGGCTCAATACCAAGCGAATGGTCATGCGTAACGCCGGCATCGATCTGATGCGTCACGACGGGCCCGTTGCACTCAAGGGATTCCAACAACTGGTCACTCAACTCAACGAAATGCATTCTCTCAGTTACTGCCACATGGACATCAAGCTGAATAATCTCTGTATTGATACCGATGGCGAGATCAGCCTCATTGATTGCGACGGTATCAAGTGGATGTTAAGGCCTGAGCCGCTGGCTTATACACCGGGCTATATGCCGGCAACCTGTGTAGCAGATATCAAAAGGGGTGCCCAAGGCCCCCTCAAGTCAATGTCACGCCTGATGCTGATGGATCAATATGCCATGCTGTGCTGCATGATTCAGGCAACACTGAGCAACTTGGGTCTTACTCAGAAGGAACGGCTGGATTTCATCATCATATGCTTTAGCTGGATTCTGTTTAACAAGCAGCTGGTAATGTGTCCGACAGACCGGGACACGGTCGATTTCCAGCAAGCTGACTGTCTATCACCTTCTCAGGTAATTGCCAGACAGCTCGATACCTTGGTTTACATCCGCAACAATGCAACCGAGCGGGTTATCGATCGCTGGATCAAGAAATACGTCAAGCCGGAGCATATATCCAGGATAACGCTGTTACTGACCCATCCCAAGCTACATCTCGAAACCTTCAGAGGCAAACCTCTGCCGTTACACGAGATGCTGAACTGGGACGCAAACTAAGCCGTTGCCCGTACCAGGCTTCCAGTACCATCGGGCGCTCCTGCACGGGGCGCCCGCCCTGATCATCACCCGTTCGTCATGACACGTTTTACAAGCAACCAGGTTAAGCAGACTAGCAGGTCTTGCGCACTACCCTCAAAGAGCGGCTTGCATGGACCCGGGGTAGACTTGCCTTGATTCTGACCAGCCTCGCCGTGCAAAAAATCTCCCTGCGCCGCCTAAGCTCAGCCTGAGCCGCACCGACAAGCATTTTTTGGAATTAATGAAAAGCCAGCAGGGATAGATTAAGCGTATTCCCACGCTTTCTCCGAAAAGATCAGTCGATGATATCCCTCTTCTCTCCGCAGGCTTTTTCGCCTCACTTTACGACGGAGCGTCTAAGCCAAATGGACAATGGATGTCATCGGCACGTCGACCAACTGTGCAGCATTCGCAAGAGCCACGCCCAGCCTTCCACCCGCCCGGGCAGTAACGCCACGGCTTTAGGCAGGCACGTTTCGGACGTCAAGGGACACAAGCCTGCCGACACCCCCGCATGCATCCCTCGACCAGTCCCCAGCACTGGCGGCGTTGCACCGATGACCGGTACCGCTATCCGGACTGACACCGCCATAGATCCTGAAGAACTAAGCAGACGGGAGCACGCAGCACGTGTCATCCAGGAGGCATTCAAGACATTCCTGGAAAAACGTGATGCAAAAAAGACCAATAAATTCGGTGTCAAATTCATGGTAAACCTGCACCCTCTGCGCAAAGAGAGCAGGGAGAACGAACCAGGCGTAGAAAGCCAAGAGAGCAAAGAACGCCAAGAGGGGGAAAGGCTTCGCCGCTATTACTTCGATGCGACAAAGAATAACAACCTCATTACTCTGGAAAAGGGAAAAGATTCCGATCATGGCTTGAATGGCGCGGATAAACACTGTGTCATCATCGGTAAAGGCATGCTGTCATTTGTCACGTCAACACCATGGAACCCGGCAACGCCCCCGCTTCAAGAAGCGCTTAAGGGCCTTGACCGTATGGTGCTACCGCAGTGGCTCAATGCAAGGCGAATGGTCATGCGCAACGCCGGCATCGACCTGGGTTTTAACAAAGAACCCGTTGCCCTCAAAGGATTCCAAAAGCTGGTCAGTCAGCTCGATGAAATGCACCGTCTCGGCTACTTCCATCTGGACATCAAACTGAATAATCTCTGCATCGATACCGATGGGGAGATCAGCCTCATTGATTGCGATGGTATCAAGCAGGTGTTGAGGACAAAGCCGTTGGTTTATACCCCGGGCTATATGCCGGTAACCTGTGTAGCGGATATCGAAAATGGCGCCCAAGGCCCCCTCAAGTCAACCGCACGCCTGATGCTGATGGATCGCTATGCCATGCTGTGCAGCCTGATTATGGCGACGCAGGCTAGCCTCGGCCTCTCCAAGCCGGAGCTGGAGAGATTCAACAGGGTGAACCATGCCCGGCAGGTGTTTAACGGTATTCTGGCAAGAGACCCTGAAAAACTGAAGAAGTACGATTTCCGGCAAGATCACTATCCGTCGCTGGATCAGGTACTTGAAAAACAATTCAATACCTGGGTTTACGCGCGCAATTTCGCATCAGCCAGGTTCATCGATCGCTGGATCGCCAAGTACATCAAATCGGAGTATCGAGAAACGGTAACGTTCTTGCTAACCCATCCCAAGCTGTATCTCGAGTACCTCGCAGATCAGCCACTGCCCTTGTACGAGATGCTGGACTGGCAAGCAAACTAAGCCGTTGCCGGACGCCAGAATCACCGGACTCTCCTTCCGGAGCATCCACCGCTCACTCGCCATGACACGTGTTGCAAGCCACTGTGCTATTGCCAGTAACACGAAACAAGGTGAAACAGACTATCCGGCGTTGCGCACGGCACCAACGAGCGGCTGGCAGGCTCGACTTGATTCTGACCGGACTGGCCGGGCCGGGCAAAACATCTCCCTGCGCCGCCTAAGCTCAGCCTGACGTCGCACCGACAAGCATTTTTTGGAATTAATGAAAAGCCATCAGGGATAGATTAAGCGTATTCCCACGATTAATCTGGAAAGATAAGTCAATGATATCTCTCTTCTCGCCCCAGGCTTTCCCACATAAGTTTTCCGCGAAGATACTCAACCGGCTGGGTAAGGGATGCCAGTGGCTAGTAGACCGATTGGGCGGCATTCGCCAGAGCCATGCGCACCCCGCCCAACCCGCCGCTCACTCACGCAGCGACACAAGGATTGGCGACCTCATCACGGCAGCTAAGGCAGCAGGTCCTACTGACACTCAACCCGCCTCCCGCACGGGCGACATCATCACGACAACCGACACCCTCGTTCTGGCAGACCCGGCTATCGACCCGGAAATGGCCAAAAAACAGAATGATGCCGCAAGGGTAATCCAGACCGCCTTCAAAGAATTCGTCAAGAACCGCGCTCAAAAACCGCCCAATATATTCGGCACAAAAGTCATGGAAAACCGGCATCCCCTCCGCAAAAAAAGCAAAGAAAACCAAGAAAACCAAGAAAACCAAGAAAACCAAGAAAACCAAGAAAACCAAGAGAGCAAAGAGAGCAAAGAGAGCAAAGAGAGCACAAAAGAGGAAGAACTCCGCCGCTATAACTACGATAAATATAACCACCGTTTTGCCACTGAAAGAGGGGAAGATCGCAGCGATTTTAACTTGAAAGGTAGTCATAAAACCTGTGTCATCGCCAGTGAGGAAACCTTGTCCTTTATCCTGGATGAAGTACTGACGCCAGAGGATGGCGTGTGTCAGCTGCCAGCCTTTCTCAATAAACTCGACTGCATCGTTATCCCCCGGGTGGTCAGCGCAACCCGACTCATCACTCGCAACGCCGGCACTGACCTGATTGACTACAAAGGTCCCGTAGCCGTCAAGGAATTCGAGAGACTGGTCAGTCAACTCGATGAAATGCACCGTCGAGGTTACTGCCACCTGGACATCAAGCTGGACAATCTCTGCATCGATGCCAATAAGGTCATCAGACTCATTGATTGCGATGGTATCAGTTCGACGCTGAAGCCCGGCTCGCTGGTTAACACCCCAGGCTATATGCCGGAAACCTGTGCCGTGGACCTGATAAACAATTCGAATGGCTTTGAACAAACAAGAAAACTCAAAGTACTGATGGATCAGTATGCCACGCTGTACAGCATGATTCTTGCGACACGGACTAGCCTGGGCCTTAGCAATTCAGAGCAAGCGGATTTCACGAATGCAAGCACGGTTCTGTATGATTTTAACTATGAGTTGGCAACAAAACCTGATGCTCTCGCCAAGTTAAATCTATCACCTGATACAGGCCTGTCGGTGCAACAGGAGCTCGACAAGCACTTTGCACTACCGATTTACGTGCGCAACGCATTATCGGCCACATTCATCGATCGCTGGATCGCCAAGTACGTCAAGCCGGAGTATGTAGAAACGGTAACGTTCTTGCTGACCCATCCCAAGCTGTATCTCGAGTACCTCGACGACCAGCCACTGCCCTTGCACGAGATGCTGGACTGGCAGGCGAAATAGGCCGTAGCCTGACGACAAACTTGACGGGCGCACCCGAGCGGGGCGCCCGCCGTGTTCGCCGCTCACTGGCCATGACAAGTTTTGCAAGCAACTTTGCTATTTGCCCTGCCGTTACTTAGGATGAATGAAGGGGCATCCGGAAAGAACTGCAAGCACATGAACAGCATCAAGGCGAAACTGACCGTCTGGCTAATTTTCGGCGTCACCGTCATTCTGGGCATAACGGGTTTCATCTCGTACGCCAATAACAAGAAACAAGGTGAAGCAGACTATCAGGCCTTACGCACTGCCCTCAAAGAGCGGTTGGCATTGTCATTGCCTCACGGGGTTTGGCAGCTCGACGATCAGTATATCCGTCTGACACTGGACGCCGAACTGGGCTGGCCATCCATCGACGCCATCCGCATTCGTGGCGATGCCGGACTCAATGTCGGTCGTATCCGCGATAACCACGGCGTCATCCGCGACATGACGCCGCTGGAGCACCCCACGGCCGATGACGTCCTCAAGGTTCCCATCATTTACCAGGGCAAGGAAGTGTTGGGCGAAGCCACGGTATTTCTCTCCCGGCAGGGGCTAATGAATACCCTGCAATCACGACTGGTGGAGATTGCCGCACAGATCATCGTGCTGGATATTCTTTTGCTGATCCTGATGACCTATGCCTTGCGCTACTTTGTGTTTCACCCACTGACGGAGCTCCAGCAGGCACTCAACCATGCCGCCTCCAGCACCATGCTGGAGGATGTGACGCTAGAGGTTCGTCAGGACAATGAGTTCGGTGAAGTCGCTCGCAGTTTCAATCGTATCGTGGCCCGGATCATGGCCGAGCTGTCCATGCGCACCGCCGCCGAAATCAATGCACAAGATGAAAAACAAAAAGCCCAGGATGCCTACCGCCGACTGCTGGAAACCCAGCAAACGCTGGTTGAAGCCGAGAAGCTGGCATCGTTGGGGGGGCTGGTGGCCGGCGTCGCACATGAAATCAATACCCCGGTGGGGATTACCCTTACCACGGCTTCGCATCTGGCCACTGTGACGCAACACCTCAACGGAGAACTACTGGGCGGGTCGATCAAAAAAAGTGATTTCCAGAATTATCTGCAAACGGCCAAGGAAAGCTGCGACCTCATTCTGGCCAATGCCGAACGCGCAGCCAACCTGATTCACAGCTTCAAGCAAGTCGCCGTCGACCAGACCAGCGAAGCACGCCGCGACTTCCAGTTGAACGAATACCTGCATGAAATCATCACCAGCCTGAGGCCGCGCTTCAAACGCAGCCGCATTGACGTCGAGATCGCCTGTGAAGAAGATCTGTTGATGGACAGCTACCCCGGGGCACTGTCGCAGGTCATCACCAATCTGGTCGTCAATGCCCAGGTCCATGGTTTCGATGAAAATGCCGAAGGAAAAATCCGCATCTCGGCACAACGCCAGCCATCCGGCCACATCCTGCTGCAAGTCAATGACAATGGCCGCGGCATTCCCACTGAAAACCTCGGCAAGATTTTTCAACCCTTCTTTACTACCCGGCGCAGCAGTGGCGGAAGTGGGCTTGGTTTGCACATCGTTTACAACATCGTACGCCAGCGACTGGGAGGCACCATCGAGGTGGTCAGTCAGGCAGGACATGGCACGACCTTTGCCATTGAACTACCCAGCTCAGCCCCGGAACAACTACAAAGGGAGACTTCGTGATGACACAGGACAATAACGATGACAGCTGGCTGGTCGATGACGATCCCTCCGATGCAACGGCCGCGCCGGGTAACGAACGCAAACCCTGGAAGGTCTTGATCGTCGATGATGAAAAGGACGTCCATCTTGCCACCCGGCTGGCCATCAAGGACATTCGCTTCAAGGACCGTGGACTGGAATTGCTCAACGCCTACAGTGCCAGCGAGGGCTATCGCTGCATGCAGGACAATCCGGATATCGCGCTGATATTACTGGACGTGGTGATGGAGTCCGACGATGCCGGTCTGCTGCTGGTGGAACGCATTCGCCATGAACTGGGCAATCAAACCGTCCGCATCGTGCTGCGCACCGGCCAACCTGGCCATGCGCCGGAGCAGGAAGTCATCCTCGATTACGACATCAACGACTACAAGACCAAGACCGAACTGACGGTACAAAAACTGTTTACCACCGTCATTGCCTCGCTGCGTGCGTTTGAAAACATGCTGACCATCGAGAAAAGCCGGCAGGGACTCGCCAAGATTCTCGATGGTGCGGGGGACCTCTACCACCTCTACTCGCTCAAGGAGTTCGCCTCCGGCGTACTCAAACAGATCAGTGCCATTCTGGATGTGGGGATGGACGGGGTATTGTGTGTCGAGAATGGTACCGAGATCAGCGGACGCCCGGGACTGGAAGTCATTGCGGCGACCGGCGCGTATGAAGACTTGTCCCAGCACAATGACTTTACCGGCATGCCGGAACTGGCCGAAGCGATTACCCAGGCGTTTCGCCAACGGCGCAATCTATACAGCCACCCCTACGACATGCTCTATATTTGCTCGCAGAATGGTCGCGAGTTTGTGGTGCATTTCAGTCCGCCCTGGCCTCTGGACGAAGTGGAACGCAGCCTGCTGGAAGTTTTCTGCCAACGCATCTCTTCTGCGTACGACAATCTTTATTTGTACAGTCAGTTGCGCAATGCCCAACAGGCGACCGTGGTCGCACTGGCCGACCTCGCCGAATTCCGTGACAGCAATACCGGCGAGCATGTCATGCGTGTGCAAAAACTGACCGATGCCCTGGCGGTCGAGCTGAAGACCATGAACTGTTACCCGGACACCCTGACACGGGAGTTCATGGACATGATCGGCATGGCCAGTATCCTCCATGATGTCGGCAAGGTGGGCACCCCGGACAATATCCTGTTCAAACCCGGCAAACTGGATCCCGAAGAGCGGATCATCATGGAGCAGCATGCAACCATCGGTGCCCATATCCTGCAAAAAGCCAGCCAGCTGTGCGAAGGCGTCAATTACCTGACGCTGGGGGCGGAAATTGCCGGAGGCCATCACGAGCACTATGACGGCAATGGTTACCCCTTGAAACGCCGGGGACAGGACATCCCTTTGTCGGCACGCATAGTGGCCGTGGTCGACGTTTTCGATGCCCTGCTGAACAAACGCCCCTACAAGGAAGCCTGGAACATGAACGACACCATGTCGTACATCCACGGGCGGTCCGGCACCCAGTTCGACCCGCACATCGTCGAAGCCCTGCAGCGGATTATCAACGAAGACCGACTGCCGTTTCCTATCGAAGCGTGAAAGCGGCCTTCCACAAAAACACACCGCGCTGGCCTTCGTGGCAAGCGCGGTGGATCAACGAATATGACGTGCTCAAACCAAGCGGAGCTCAAGCAACGTAGAGCAGCACCGAAAGAAACTGGCAGACACTGCCGCCCAGCACAAACAAGTGCCAGATGCCGTGACCATGGCGAATCTTTTCATCATTGATGAACCAGTAGATCCCCACGCTGTACAGCACCCCGCCCAACGCCAGCCAGAACAGTCCGCCAGCCGGTAGCCGTTCGATCAACGGCACAATCGCGATCAACACCAGCCAGCCCATCAACACGTACAGGATCATCGACAACAGCCGGGTGCGTCGCCCCAGCGTCAATTCCTGAATAATCCCGAATGCCGCCAGACCCCAGCTCAAGCCAAACAAGGTCCATCCCCACGCACCGCGCAAGGTCACCAGACAAAACGGCGTATAACTCCCCGCGATCAGCAAGTAAATGGCCGAGTGGTCGCACTTTTGCAGGATGCTCTTGGCCCGTCCCTTGACGCTGTGATACAGGGTCGAGATGAAATACAGGATCACCAGCGTGCTGCCATACAAACTGAAACTGACGATTTTCCAGGGATCCCCCTGCATGCTCGCCATGGTCACCAGCGTGATCAATCCTGTTACTGCCAGTACCGAACCCACCAGATGCGAAACTCCATTGAAGCGCTCGCCGTGATACATGAAAAACTCCCGACACCTGCCAAAGCAGAATAGATGGCGACAAATCGTTGATTTTACAGAGGGCCATGAAAAAAGGGCGGAAAAAAATTCCGCCCTTGTTGCGAATCGTCAAATCATGCCACGGACGGTCAGCCTTTCAGTGCCGCCAAGACTTCATCGCGGACGGTGTCAACCGCACGGGTTCCGTCGACTTTGACATACTGCGGTGCGCGGGCATCGCCGGCGGCTGCCAGTTTGGAGTAGTAGCCAACCAGAACTTCCGTCTGTTCGTGGTATACGGCCAGACGTTTCTTGACCGTTTCTTCCTTGTCGTCATCACGCTGCACCAGGTCTTCACCGGTCACATCGTCACGTCCGGCCACTTTGGGCGGATTGAACACGATGTGATAGGTACGGCCGGACGGCAGGTGGGCACGACGACCGGACATGCGCTCGACGATCAGGCTATCCGGCACGTCGATTTCCACGACATAGTCGATATCCACACCGGCTTCACGCATCGCATCCGCTTGGGGAATGGTGCGCGGGAAACCATCGAACAGGAAGCCATTGGCGCAATCGGACTCGGCAATGCGCTCTTTCACCAGACCAATGATGATATCGTCACGAACCAGACCACCTTCATCCATGATCTTTTTCGCTTCGAGACCCAGCGGCGTTCCCGCCTTGACCGCAGCACGCAGCATATCGCCGGTGGAGATTTGCGGAATGCCGAAGGCTTCCTTGATGAAAGTGGCTTGGGTACCCTTGCCGGCGCCCGGAGCGCCCAACAGAATCAGTCTCATGAAAAACTCCCTAATCGAGTTGTTATTTGCTTGTGTTCGTGTCCCTGAAAACCCGGTTCACCCGCTCAAGGTCTTCCGGAGTGTCCACTCCGGCTGGCGGCGCCTGCTCGACCCGGGCAACGACTATGTCATGACCGTGCCACAGAACGCGCAATTGTTCCAGTGCCTCGATGCTTTCCAGCGGTGAAGGTTCCAGCCTCGTATACGTTTCCAGAAAACCTGCGCGGTAAGCGTACATACCGATGTGACGCAATGCAGGCAGGTTTGCCGGAAGGGATTGCCGGTCGACGGCAAAGGCGTCGCGCGGCCAGGGGATCGGTGCGCGGCTGAAATACAGCGCCCGACTGTGGCGATCCAGCACCACCTTGACGACATTCGGATTGAAGAACTCGTCGGCACCCTGCAGCGGATGGGCCACAGTGGCCATAGGTGCATTGCAACCGTCCATCAGCACCGCCAACTGGTCGATCAGGGCAGGATCGATCAGGGGCTCGTCACCCTGAACATTCACCACGATGGTCTCGACAGGCAGCTTGAGTTGCTCCACCACCTCCGCCAGACGATCCGTACCGCTGGGATGGTCGGTACGCGTCATCACCACCTCGACACCAGCCTGACGGCAGGCTCCGGCAACCGCCTCATGATCCGTCGCAACCACTACGCGCGCCGCACGGCTTTGCAGGGCCCTTTCGGCTACGCGGACCACCATGGGCTTGCCGGCGATATCGGCCAATGGCTTGCCCGGCAAGCGGGTCGATGCCATTCGTGCCGGAATCACTACGACAAACGTTCCGGTCATTCCACCTCTTCCTCTGGCGGCAGTTCCCGCGCTTCGCTTTCCAGCATCATCGGAATGCCGTCGCGCACCGGATAGGCCAGACGGTCGGGTTTACAGATCAATTCCTGATTGCCCTTGTTGAAGACCAACGGGCCTTTGCACAGCGGGCACACCAGGATTTCGAGAAATTTAGCGTCCATGTCGTATCTTGAGTCGAGTGGTTATCCAGCCCGCCAAATCCGGCTCTACAACGGCCTGAACGGGCAATACCCATAGTCTAGCATGATTGAGGTGGCGTAACTTCACCGCGTCTTTGGCGGTCACCAGCACCACATCGGCGTCGGACGGGATATCGCCGGCACCAAAAGGATGGTGATCCGGAAACGCATGGGTCGCCGCCAGTTCGATGCCAAGTCCGCGCGCCGTCGCAAAAAAGCGTTCCGGATGACCGATCCCGGCCAAGGCCACCACCCGCTTGCCGGCAAAGGCCGCGGGTGTCGCACGCACCGAGGGGTCAGAGGCCAGATAGCAGTCTGATGCCTGCAGCGTCATGGTGAAACAGGGTATGGCAGCAGGGAGCGGCACCCCGGCGATATCCGGGCCGTTCACCACCAGTGCATCGATGCGCTCCAGTCGCGACACCGGTTCGCGCAGCGGTCCATTGGGCAGCAAATGGCCGTTGCCGACGCCACGGGAACCCTCCATCACGACCAGTTCCAGATCCCGTGCCAGCCGGTAGTGCTGCAAGCCGTCGTCACTCAGGATCAGGTCCAGCCCGGGGTGGCGCTCGACCAGTTTCCGGGCAGCCGCCACCCGATCGCGTCCCACCACCACCGGAGCGCCACTGGCGGCCAGCAACAAGGGTTCGTCACCCACCAGTGAAGCCGGGGTTTCGGACGTCACCTCGCACGGCTCGCGATGCGTCCCGCCATAGCCGCGACTGACCAGCCCGACCTGGATGCCATGCTGTTGGAATGATTGGATCAGCGCCAGCGTCAACGGCGTCTTGCCGACTCCGCCCACATTGATGTTGCCGATGATCACCACCGGGACGCCGGGGTGCTCAGACTTGGCGAAGCCCAGTCGATAACAGAGACGGCGCAGCGCGCTCAGCAGGGCAAATAGCAGCTCGAGCGGGGTAAGCACCAGACTCAACCCACGCTCCGGACGGTACCAGTGACGCTCGAGACGACTCACCGGGACACAGCCCGGGTGGCAAAGGTCAACTGGGTGAGTCCGGCGGCCCGGGCGGCTTCCATCACATCCACGACCGACTGGTGAGTGGCACGGGCATCGGCATCGATCGTCACCACCGTATCGTTCTTGCCGGCCGCGGCGGCGGCCAGTGCCCGGGTCAGTGCGTCGGCATTACCGGCAGGTACCGGAACAGTGCCGACCTTGATGTGCCCATCGCTGGACACTTGCACCGTAACGGCATTTTCCTTGGCCTGCACCGCCTGACTACCACCGGTCGGCAAATTCACTTCCAGCTCGGAGACATGCGAATACGAGGTGGTCACCATCAGGAAGATCAGAATGACCAACAACACGTCGATCAATGGAATGAAGTTGATCTCGGGTTCATCCCGCATGCGCCCGCGACGAAAATTCATGATGGCTCCTCAGGCTTGCGACGAGTCGCGCTGGCCATCCACGACTTCAACCAGCTTGACGGCCTGCGACTCCATATCGATCAGCAGGCTATCGACACGGGAGCGGAAGTGCCGATAGAAAATCATGCTGGGAATGGCCACGATCAAGCCGAAGGCAGTGTTGTACAGCGCGACAGAAATGCCATGCGCCAACTGGTGAGGATTGCCCCCCGTCGGCCCTTGCGCACCGAACAGTTCGATCATGCCCACCACCGTACCCAGCAGCCCCAGCAAGGGCGCCATGGCGGCAACCGTTCCGAGCGTGGTCAGAAAGCGCTCCAGGGCATGGGCGACAACCCGGCCCTCATCCTCGATGGCATCTTTCATGACATCGCGCGAATGTCCCGCGTTGCGCAGGCCGGCCGCCAGAATACGTCCCAGCGGCGAATGGTCGGCCAGACCCGTGATAAAGGGATCATGGGCTCCTTGACGCTTCCAGGCCGACAGCGTGTCTTTCAGCAGTCCCTCCGGGGCAATACTGGCAGAACGCAGGGTGAACAGACGTTCCAGAATAATAGCCAGGGAAATGACCGAGGCGGCGATAATGGTCCAGATGGGCCAGCCGGCTGCTTCAATAATCGACCACACGCGACAAACTCCCACTGTTTCGTAAAGGACTGACTTTAACTTTTCAGACCAAGGCGGGCAAGTTCGGAACGCAATCCAGCGCAACGCAAGGCACGATTCATGCTATCTTCTTCGCGGTTGGCAGAATCGAATTTCACCTCCCGTCTCAGGACAATCACGCTAAGCCATGATTTTCAAAGGAAATGACAGTCCATCCACAAAACCAGTGGATAACTCTGTGGACAACTTTGTGGATTGCGCGCGCCAAGCCCGCCCCGACACGCTTCGCGCTGAATTGCCCGCTGAATGGGCCAAACCTGCAAACCCTTGATTTTATTGACTTCGCCGCCTTTTGCCGAGGGTAGGACATTGGAAATTGTCCGACAATCGATCGGCTAGCAAAATACGGCTTCAGACTGTGGATGACTTGACAACCATGTTTTTTGATGCATCCCGTGACGACGTCATCAGCGTCACAACTCTCAACCGTATGGCGCGGGATTTGCTCGAGCGCGGACTGCCGCCGGTATGGATCGGTGGCGAGATATCCAATTTGACGCTGGCGGCTTCCGGGCATGGTTATTTTTCGCTGAAAGACGGCAGCGCGCAGATCCGCTGCGTACTATTCCGCCACAAACGGGCCCAGCTCGGATTCAACCTCGCCGAAGGCATGCAGGTCGAATTGCGCGGCACCGTGACACTCTACGAAGCGCGTGGCGACTATCAGATCACGGTCGACACCATGCGGCAGGCCGGCCTTGGCCGCCTCTATGAAGCCTTTGAAAAACTCAAGGCAAAACTGGCGGCGGAAGGCCTGTTCGACGAGTCAGGCAAACGCCCCCTGCCACCCCACCCCCGCACCATCGGCATTGTCACCTCTCCGGCGGCCGCCGCACTGCGGGACGTGGTCAGCACCCTGAAACGCCGCATGCCCTCCATCCAGCTCATCCTGTACCCGACACCGGTACAGGGAGACGGTTCGGCACGCCAGATCGAAGCGGCGATCCGCGCCGCCAGTGCCCGTCGCGAAATCGATGTGCTGATCGTCTGCCGCGGCGGGGGCAGCATCGAAGACCTCTGGTCATTCAATGAAGAGTGCGTGGCACGGGCCATTGCCGACTCTCCGGTGCCAGTGGTAAGCGGGGTCGGACACGAGACCGACTTCACCATCGCCGACTTTGTCGCCGACCGCCGTGCACCGACCCCCACCGCGGCGGCCGAACTGGTGTCGCCCAGTCGCGAGCAGTTGCAGAATACCCTGGAGATGACCCGGCGCCATCTTTACCGGGCACTGGCCCGGCAGTTGACCGACAAATCACAGCAGCTGGATTTTCTGGCACGCAGGCTGGTTCACCCGGGAGAACGACTGGCACGGCAACGGGCAAAACTTGCCGAGGCGCAGTCACGGCTGTTGCGGCAGGGTCGTGAAATGATTATTCGCCGCCAATGGGCTCTCGATCTGACCCGGGCACGGCTGTTGCGCAGAATGCCCGAGCCGCGCGAACATGCCAATCGTCTGGCCAATGCCGCAGCCGCGCTGGAACGCGCCATGCACGGAATCACCGACTCGCGGGCAAACCATCTGGCCCGGCTGGCCGGCACGCTGGAAGCGTTGAATCCCGATGCCGTGCTGGCACGGGGCTATGCGATTGTGGAAAACGGCGCAGGCCATGCCGTGCTGGCGCCGAACGAGCTGCAGGAAGGCGAGACGGTGACCTTGCGGCTGGCACAAGGCAGCACCCACGCCGTGGTGCATCACCCTGCCGGCGTTCAGCCGGAACTGCCGTTTTGAATTCATTTGACATGGATCAAACTCTTCGGAGAAGATGCTTTCAAACACCCGTTTGAAAGCATCGACCCATGAAAGTGACACCCCGCCTTGCCAAACTCCTCATCAACCTGTGGCCGCCCTTCCTCGGCGCAGGCATCCGGGTGCGCGAGATCAGCCCCGACTGGCGCCACATCAAGGTCACCCTGCGACTGGGCCTGACCAACCGCAACTATGTCGGCGTTCATTTCGGCGGCAGTCTGTATGCGATGACCGACCCGTTTTTCATGCTGATGCTGATTCAACGGCTGGGCAAAGACTACATTGTCTGGGACAAGGACGGCGCGATTGACTATTTGAAACCGGGAAAGGGTACGGTCACCGCCGATTTTTCTCTTGATGAGGAACTTATCGGCGAGATCCTTGCCAAAACGGCCAACGGGGAAAAATATCTGCCCAAGTTGACGGTCGACGTCAAGGACGCCTCCGGTGATGTGGTGGCACGGATCAGCAAGACCCTGCATATCCGCAAGAAAAAAGGCCGCTGAGAGCGGCCTTCCGGTCCTGCCGGCGGCGGGCGATCACTCACCGAAGCCGCAGAAAACTTCGCGCATCATTCGAAGAACTTCAAGGGTACGAAGATCCCCGACCCGGTAGAACACCTTGTTGGCGTCCTTGCGGGTGCGCAATACTCCTTTGTCTCGCATGATCGCCAGATGTTGGGAAATGTTACTTTGTGACGTACCCACTTTTTCCACGATATCCTGGACGCTGACTTCCTTGTCGCCAAGAACGGAAATTATTTTCAGCCTGAGTGGGTGCGACATCGCCTTCATCGCCCGCGAGGTCTGCTCGATCTGCTCTTCATTGAACAGCAAAGCGTCACTCCTAAAGCTAGTCATTATTATGTATCTTTGGGGTACAATAGTATCGGTTCCCCCCGTTATTATCAAGAATTTCTAATATTCTGATTGCAAAAAACATGAACAAACCGACAAAGGCGCTACTGTTGATACTGGACGGGTTCGGCTACCGGACAGACGGTGAAGACAATGCCATACTGCACGCGAAAAAACCCCACCTCGATGCCCTGTTTGCCAGTCCCTCCTTTGGCACCCTGAACGCCTCGGAAGGATTCGTCGGTTTGCCGGGTGGCCAGTTCGGTAATTCCGAAGTGGGCCACCTCAATATCGGTGCCGGCCGTATCGTCAGTCAGGACATCAGCCGCATCGACTGCGATCTTGAAAACGGCGCCTTTGCCGCCAACCCGGAACTCCGCGCAGCGCTCGATGCCGCTCGCGGACATGCGCTGCATATCATGGGACTGCTGTCCGATGGCGGCGTGCACAGCCATGAAAACCATCTGCATGCCCTGATCCGTGCCGCCGAAGCGGCCGGAGTGGAATCGATTCTGGTACACGCCTTCCTCGACGGACGCGATACCCCGCCACGCAGCGCCACCACCTACCTTGCCCGCCTCGACGCCGTGCTGGCCGATTGCCCCCATGCGCGACTGGCCACCGTCGGCGGCCGTTACTATGCCATGGACCGGGACAAGCGCTGGGAGCGTGTCGCTCCGGCGGCCACCCTGCTGGTGGAAGGACGTTCCGACTACCATGCCGACACCGGCCTCGCCGCTTTGCAGGCGGCCTATGCGCGCGACGAGAATGACGAGTTCGTCAAACCGACACTGATCGGAGCACCGGCACCGATGCAGGATGGCGATGTGGCCATTTTCATGAACTTCCGTGCCGATCGCGCCCGCCAGTTGACCTCGGCGCTCACCCAAGCCGGCTTCGACGGTTTTGCACTGCGCCAACCGGCGTTCGGCCGCTTTGTCACGCTGACCTCCTATGGCGAAGACTATGCCGTACCGGTCGCCTATGCGCCGCAAAAGATCCGCAACGGCTTTGGTGAATACCTGGCGTCGCTGGGGCTGACCCAGCTGCGTATCGCGGAAACAGAAAAGTATCCGCATGTGACCTACTTCTTCAATGGCGGGGAAGAAACTCCCTACCCTGGCGAAGACCGCATTCTGGTGCCGTCGCCCAAAGTGGCCACCTACGATCTGCAACCGGAGATGAGTGCCAGCCAGGTGACCGAGCATATTCTCGCCGCCATCGCTTCGGACAAGTACGATGCCATCATCTGCAACTACGCCAACGGCGACATGGTTGGCCATACCGGCAACTTCGACGCCGCCGTCAAGGCCGTGGAAACCCTTGACGCCTGCGTGGGCAAATGTGTTGCGGCGATGCGGGCTGCCGGTGGCGAAGTCATCATTACCGCCGACCATGGCAACTGCGAAAACATGCAGGACACCGTGCACCACCAGCCGCATACCCAGCATACCCTGAACCAGGTTCCCTTCATCTACGTCGGCCGGCCTGCACGTGTCAAGGCAGGCGGTTCGCTGCGCGACATCGCGCCATCGCTGCTGGCGATCATGGGACTGGAACAGCCTGACGACATGACCGGACACTCTTTGATCGACTTCTCGTGAAACTGCCAACTCTCCTGACCTTGACGTGCCTTCTACCGGCCGCGGCGGGCGCCGCGCCGGCGGGCGGGGCTTCCGACCTGTCGGTGGCGCCCCATCAGCAAAACCTGCAGTCGGTGCGCAAGGAGATCACCTCCCTGCAAAAAGACATCGCGCAGAAAGAAGCGGTGAAGAAGGAAGCGCAATCGGCTATCCAGCAATCCGAGCAGGCCATCAGCCGCACCAGTCAGGCACTGAAAACCCTCGAGAGCAAGAAGAGTGCATCGGCAAACGAATTGGCTACCTTGCGTGCGGAAATCAACCAGACCCGTCAGCGTATCGCGGTGACCCGCCAGCAGGTTATCCGCATGCTGGGGGTGCAATACCGCAATGGCGACCATGATGCGATGAAGCTCATGTTCAATGCCGGCGACCCCAACCAGACCTCGCGCGACATGGTGTATTACCGCCATGTCGTCGAGGCCCGCCAGCAGCTGGTGGGCGATCTGAACATGCACCAGAAAGACCTGGAAGCCCTGTCGGCCAGGCTGGAAGATGAACTGTCCCGTCTGGACAACCTCTCGCACCGCAAGAGCACGGAAAAGAACCGGCTGATCGAAACCAAGACCGACAAGGAAAACACCGTCAATCAGTTGGCCAGCGACATCCAGAACCGCCAGGAACGCCTGACGCGGCTCAAGGAAGATGAAAAGCGCCTGACCAGCCTGATCAGCCAGATCAATCGCGAAATCCAGCGTCGCAAGGCGAAGGAAGCGGCCGAACGCAAAGCCCGTATCGAAGCGGCCCGCAAAGAAAACGAACGACGTCGCAAACTGGCCGACAACGCCCGCAAACAGGGCAAGCCGGTGCCCAGCGAGGCACGCCAGAGTGTGGCCATAGAGAAAGACCCTGCGGCGGAAGACAGCCAGCAAGGCCGCGAATTCAAGAGCCAGCAGGGTGGTTTGAAGCTGCCGGTCGCCGGTGAAATTACCGGACGCTTTGGTACGGCCCGCAGCGAAGGCACGACCTGGAAAGGGATTTTCATCAAGGCGACACCGGGTCAGGGCGTGCGGGTCATCGCGCCGGGACGGATTGTGTATGCAGATGCCTTGAGAGGTTTTGGTAATGCGGTTATCGTAGACCATGGTGGCAACTACATGTCCGTCTATACCGGACTTGCCAGCATCGGACGCTCGGTCGGCGACACCGTCAAGGCACAAGATACCTTGGGTACCAGCGGCAAGCTGGACAACGGTGATACCGGCCTGTACTTTGAAATACGCTATCTGGGCAGACCGGTGAATCCGCTGACCTGGGCACGCCAATAGGCGACATTCGGAGAAAACTGAATACCATGAGCCGTCCTCGCATCAAGAATCTGGTCCTTATCGTGGCCAGTGCGCTCGCAGGCGGAGCGCTGACTGTCAGCCTTCAAGCCTTCGCCGACAAAGAAGCTCCGGTTGCCCCGTTGCCGCTCAATGAACTTCGCACCTTTGCCGAAGTGTTTGGCCGCATCAAACAGGATTATGTCGAACCGGTCGATGACAAGAAGCTCATCAACGATGCCATCAAGGGCATGATTACCGGACTCGACCCGCATTCCGACTATTTCGACGCGGACTCCTTCAAGGAACTGCGCGAAGTGACGCAGGGCGAGTTTGGCGGCCTGGGCATCGAGATCAGTTCGGAAGACGGTTTGATCAAGGTGATCACGCCGATCGACGACACCCCGGCCTATCGGGCCGGAATGAAAAGCGGCGACTTGATCATCAAGATCGATGATACGCCGGTGCGCGGCATGACCCCCAACGACGCCGTCAAGCGCATGAAGGGCAAACCCGGCACCAAGGTCACCCTGACCTTGCTGCGCAAGAACGAGAGCAAACCGCTGGTCATCACCCTGACCCGGGCCATCATCCGCTCCAAGAGCGTGAAATCCGGCATGATCGAACCGGGCTATGGCTATGTGCGCATCAGCCAGTTCCAGGATCCCACCACGGCCAATATGGCCGAAGCCATCACCACCCTGTACCGCCAGAACAAAGCTCCGCTCAAAGGGCTGGTGCTGGATCTGCGCGGCAACGGCGGCGGTGTACTGAATGGTGCGGTGGGCGTAGCCGCCGCCTTCCTGCCCAAAGACAGTCTGGTGGTCTACACCGAAGGGCGTGCCTCCGACTCGAAGATGAAGCTGTACGCGAGCGTCAACAACTACGCGGCGCCCAACCAGCCTGATCCGCTGGCCAAGCTGCCGGCCGAGGTTCGCAAGGTGCCGCTGGTGGTGCTGGTCAACGCCGGCTCGGCATCGGCCTCGGAAATCGTTGCCGGTGCCCTGCAGGACAGCAAGCGTGCCTTGATTCTGGGGACCCAGACCTTCGGCAAGGGCTCGGTGCAGTCCATCCTGCCGCTCGGCACCCAGGGCGGGATGAAACTGACCACCGCCCGTTACTTCACCCCGGGCGGCCATTCCATTCAGGCCAAGGGCATCACGCCGGACGTGGTCGTCGAGAATGGTACGCTGACCACCGAAGAACAGGCATTGCGCATCCGCGAGGCTGACCTCGAGCATCATCTGTCCAACCCGAACGGCGAGGACAAACCGGATGCCAAAGCCGTGAAAAAAGTGGCGCCACCGGCAGCCCCTGCCACACCGGCCGTTCCGGCAACGCCGGCGGGCAAGGCTCCCCGTGACGAAGAGGCTCCGGTCAGCGGCATTCCATCGCCGAAGAACGACTTCCAGCTGTCCCAGGCCATCACCACCCTCAAGGTGCAGCAACTACTGCTCAAGAAGGGTAACTGAGCCCAGGACCGTTCATTGACTCCGTCTTCACACCCGCCCGGCAACGATCCGGGCGGATTGTTTTAGAGGTTGGCCCCATGCTGACACGCGAGTTCGTGCTTTCCTTCCGGGAAGCCGCCCCCTACATCAACGCCTTTCGCGGCAAGACCTTCGTGGTCGCCGTGAGTGGCGAAACCGTGGCCGATGGCCATTTTCCGGGACTTGCCCAAGACATCAACCTGCTCACCACGCTGGGCGTGCGCATCGTACTGGTGCATGGCATCCGTCCGCAAATCGACTCCCTGCTCGGCAAACAGGGCATCGCCCGTCACTTCCACCGGGAAAAGCGTATTACCGACCTGCCGACCATGGACATCGTCAAGCAAGCGGTTGGACTGGCACGCCACGAGATCGAGGCGACCTTGTCGATGGGCATGCCCAACTCGCCGATGCATGGCTCCCACCTGCGGATCTCCGGCGGCAACATGCTGACAGCCCAGCCTATTGGGGTTATCGACGGCATGGACATGCAGTACACCGGTCAGGTGCGCCGCATCGATGTCGCCGCCATCACCCAGCGTCTGGAAGCCGGCGATCTGGTGATGCTCTCGCCGATTGGCTACTCGCCCACCGGCGAAGCCTTCAACCTGACCATGGAAGAAGTCGCCACGCACACCGCCATCGCGCTGAAAGCCGAGAAGCTGATTTTTCTGGTGGATGGTCGTGGCGTCATTTCCATTGAAGACAAACTGCTCAGCACCCTGACCGCGCAGCAAGCCGAAGAACTGCATCGGGGCGGCAACCTGCCCAATGACGTCACGCTCTACCTGCCCTATGTGATTCGCGCCACCCGCGACGGGGTATCGCGTGCGCATCTGGTCAGCAGCAAGGAAGACGGCGCACTGCTCGCCGAGCTGTTCACCCGCGGCGGCAATGGCACGATGATTGCCCGCGACCCGCTGGTGCGGGTACGTACCGCCACGATTGACGATATCGGCGACATTCTCGGCCTGATCCGTCCGCTGGAGGAGCAAGGCATTCTGGTCAAGCGCAGCCGGGAACTGCTCGAGATGGAAATCGGGAACTATTCGGTGCTTGAGCACGACAAACGTATTTATGGCTGTGTGGCCATGCACGCGTTTACCGATGCAGAAACCGCAGAACTGGCCTGTCTCGCCGTCTCGAGCGACCATCGCGACGCCGGGTTTGGCGAAGCGCTGCTCAACCATGTCGAGTATCAGGCGCGTGCCCGCGGGCTGGCATCGTTATTCGTATTGACCACGCAAACGGCGCACTGGTTCGTCGAGCGCGGCTTTGTGGAAACCGAGCCGAGCCGTCTACCGATGTCGCGTCAGGAAATGTACAACTATCAGCGCCGTTCGAAGGTTTTCATTAAAACCCTCTAGGCCATTGCCCTTGCCGGCAGCGGGGTTGGAAGCCGCGCTGCCTTGTGCCACAATCACGGCATCGAGCATCAAGGCACTTTATTTCAGGATATACCATGGCCAGAACCGTCAATTGCATCAAACTCGGCCGCGAAGCCGAAGGAATGGATTTCCCGCCGCTGCCAGGCGAACTTGGCAAGCGCGTGTACGAATGTGTTTCCAAGGAAGCCTGGCAAGGCTGGCTGCGTTATCAGACCATGCTGATCAACGAAAACCGGCTCAGTCTCGCCGATGCGCGTGCGCGTCAGTATCTGGCTCACCAAATGGAAGCGTATTTCTTTGGTCAAGGTGCAGATGCCCCAGCAGGATATACCCCTCCTGTTGCGTAATGCATTATCATAAAAGCCCTCGTTTCAGAGGGCTTTGTCAATTTCGGGATGGGCTCGCCGTACTATGTCACACCAGCAAGATTTGATGCTCAATCGCGAACTCGGCTTGATCGAGTTCAACCGCCGTGTTCTCGCTCAGGCAGAAGACCCGCGCCTGCCCTTGCTTGAACGCCTCAAATTCCTGTGTATCGTCTCCTCCAATCTGGACGAGTTTTTCGAAGTGCGCATCGCCTGGCTCAAAGAAGCGGCGCTGCACACCCCCGATCGCATCCTGCCGGATGGCACCACGCCCATTCAGGCATTGAAGCAGGTCTCGGATGCCGCCCGCGAACTGATCCGCGAACAGTACGCGGTGATGCGTGACAACCTGTTCCCGGCATTGCGGGAAGAAAGCATTGTCTTCCTGCGCCGCAACGAATGGGATGAGAGCCAGCAGCTCTGGGTCCGTGACTTCTTCTTCCGGGAATTGATGCCGATCCTGACCCCCATTGGTCTCGACCCCTCGCATCCCTTCCCCAAGGTACTCAACAAGAGTCTTAACTTTGCCGTCGAACTGGACGGCCGCGATGCCTTCGGACGCGAATCGGGCATCGCCATTGTTCAGGCACCGCGCATTCTGCCGCGCGTCATCCGCATGCCCCCGGAGTTGTGCGCCGGCCACCGCCACACCTTCGTGTTCCTGTCCTCCATCCTTCACTCGCACATGCACGAGTTGTTCCTCGGCATGACGGTTAAAGGCTGCTACCAGTTCCGCGTCACGCGCGACAGCGAATTGAACGTGGAAGACGAAGACCTGAAAAACCTGCGTACCGCCTTGCAGGGTGAATTGCGCCAGCGCCAGTTCGGCAATGCCGTACGTCTGGAAATTGCCGATACCTGCCCGCAGCATATGGAGGACTTCCTCCTGACCCAGTTCAACCTCGACCCGCGCGATGTCTATCGCGTCGACGGCCCGGTGAATCTGGTGCGGCTGATGCAGGTACCGGATCTGGTTGACCGTCCCGACCTCAAGTTCGCGCCGTTCATCCCGACGCTGCCCGTATCGCTGGAAAAGAAAGCCGGACTGTTCGAAGCCGTCAGCGACGGCGACATCCTGCTGCATCACCCCTATCAGAGTTTCCAGCCGGTCATCGACCTGCTGAATCTCGCCGCCACCGACCCGCAAGTGGTCGCCATCAAGATGACGGTGTACCGTACCGGTACCGACTCGGTATTGATGGAGTCGCTGATTGCCGCTGCCCGGGCCGGCAAGCAGGTCACGGTGGTTCTGGAGCTGATGGCGCGCTTCGACGAAGAAGCCAATATCAGTTGGGCCACCCGACTGGAAGATGCCGGCGCGCACGTGGTCTACGGGGTCTATGGCTACAAGGTCCACGCCAAGATGCTGATGGTGGTGCGCCGCGAAGAACACGGCCTGCGTCGCTATGTCCATCTGGGGACCGGCAACTACCACCCGCGCACGGCACGCATGTACACCGACTTCGGCTTGCTGACCTGCAACGAGGATATCGCCAGCGACGTCAATGACATCTTTGTCCAGCTGACCGGGCTTGGCCGCGCCAGTAAGCTCAAACTACTGTTCCAGAGTCCGTTCAGCCTGCACAGCATGATCATGAGCGCCATCGAACGCGAGATCGACAACGCCACGCAAGGCAAGCCGGCGCAAATTATCGCCAAGATGAACGCCTTGCTGGAGCCGCAGGTGATTCACGCGCTCTACCGCGCGAGTCAGGCCGGGGTCAAGATCCAGCTGATCGTGCGTGGCGTTTGCGCGCTGCGCCCCGGCGTGGAAGGTCTTTCCGAAAACATTACCGTGCGCTCTATCGTCGGACGTTTTCTGGAACATCCACGGGTGTTCTACTTCTATAACAACCGTGAAGAAAACCTGTTCTTCGCCAGCGCCGACTGGATGGGCCGTAACTTCTTCCGTCGCATCGAAACCTGCGTGCCGGTGCTGGATGTGAAGATCAAGAAACGGTTGATCCGCGAAGGTCTGCGCATTTACCTGGAAGACAACGTCAACGCCTGGGACATGCAAAGTGACGGTTCCTACCGACGCCGCACCTCGCGTGCCAAAGAGAAGTGCGCCCAAGTGATGCTGATGGAAGAATACACCCGCTGATGACCGTACAACTGCTGTATTACGGCCTCGCGGTGGTGTTGGTGCTGATCGGGCTGGCCGGGACGATTGTCCCCGCCCTGCCCGGGCTACCGGTCATGCTGGCCGGGCTGATTCTCGCCGCCTGGGCCGATGACTTCCGCCATGTCGGCACGGCCAGCATCGTGGTGATGACGACGCTGGCGGCCATTGGCATGCTGATCGATCTGCTGGCCGGCCTGTTCGGCGCCAAAAAGACCGGAGCCAGCCGTCAGGCGCTGACCGGCGCCTTTCTGGGCGGACTGCTCGGTATGTTCTTTGGCTTGCCCGGAGTGATTTTCGGGCCGGTGCTGGGCGCCATGCTGGGCGAGTGGCTGGCGCGCCGCCAGTTCACGCAGGCCGGACGAGTCGGCATCGGAACATTTCTGGGATTTTTGGCGGGCACGGCGGCCAAACTGGGCTGTGCTTTTGCCATGCTGGCCACCTTCGCGCTGGCAGTAATCCTGTGATTTGGTACACTCTTGCTCATCGCTTTATTTTGTAGACACTACGGATACGTCAATGTCACAGCAATACGTGTTTTCCATGCTGCGAGTCAGCAAGGTCGTGCCGCCGAAACGGCAGATCATCAAAGATATCTCCCTGAGCTTTTTCCCGGGTGCCAAGATTGGCCTGCTGGGTCTGAACGGCTCGGGTAAATCCACCGTCCTGCGCATCATGGCCGGCCTCGACAAGGAAATCGAGGGTGAAGCCATCCCGATGCCGGGCATCAATATCGGTTACCTGCCGCAGGAACCGGAACTGAACCCGTCCCATACCGTTCGCGAAGCCGTGGAAGAAGGCTTGGGCGATGTGATGGTGGCGCAGAAGAAGCTGGACGAAATCTACGCCGCCTATGCGGAGCCCGATGCCGATTTCGACTTCCTCGCGGCAGAACAAGCCAAGTATGAAGCCATTCTCGCCGCCAGCGACGGCAGCGCAGAACAACAACTGGAAATTGCCGCCGACGCCTTGCGGCTGCCGGCTTGGGATGCGCAAATCGAACATCTCTCCGGCGGTGAAAAGCGTCGCGTCGCCTTGTGCAAACTGTTGCTGTCCAAGCCGGACATGCTGTTGCTCGACGAACCGACCAACCACCTGGACGCCGAATCGGTCGAGTGGCTGGAACAGTTCCTGGTGCGTTTCCCCGGCACCGTGGTCGCTGTCACCCACGACCGCTACTTCCTCGACAACGCGGCCGAGTGGATTCTTGAACTGGACCGCGGCCACGGCATTCCCTGGAAAGGCAACTACTCCTCCTGGCTGGACCAGAAGGAAGCCCGCCTGAAACAGGAAGAGTCCAACGAGTCGGCCCGCCAGAAAGCCATCAAGAAAGAGTTGGAATGGGTACGCCAGAATCCCAAGGGACGCCAGGCAAAATCCAAAGCCCGTATCGCCCGCTTCGAAGAGTTGTCCAGCCAGGATTACCAGAAGCGCAACGAAACCCAGGAAATCTTCATCCCGGTGGGTGAGCGTCTGGGTAACGAGGTGATCGAATTCAACAATGTCAGCAAAGCCTTTGGCGACCGCCTGCTGATTGATGATCTGTCCTTCAAGGTACCGGCCGGTGCGATCGTCGGCATTATCGGCCCTAACGGCGCCGGTAAATCGACACTGTTCCGCATGATTGCCGGACAAGACACACCGGACAGCGGCGAAGTGAATGTCGGCTCCACCGTGAAACTGGCCTTTGTCGATCAGAGCCGTGGCTCGCTCAGCAGTGAAAAGACCGTCTTCGAAGAGATCTCCGACGGTCATGACATTCTGACTGTGGGACGCTACGAAACCCCGTCGCGTGCCTATATCGGCCGCTTCAACTTCAAGGGCGCCGACCAGCAGAAGATCGTCGGCAATCTGTCCGGGGGGGAACGTGGTCGTCTGCACTTGGCCAAGACGCTGATTTCCGGCGGCAACGTTCTGCTGCTTGACGAACCTTCCAACGACCTTGACGTCGAAACCCTGCGCGCGCTGGAAGATGCCCTGCTGGAGTTTGCCGGCTCCGTCATGGTGATCAGCCACGACCGCTGGTTCCTTGACCGGATCGCCACCCACATTCTTGCCTGCGAAGGCGACTCGAAGTGGGTGTTCTTCGACGGGAACTATCAGGAATACGAAGCCGACAAGAAGAAGCGTCTTGGCGAAGAAGGTGCCAAGCCGAAACGGATTCGCTACAAACCGATTTCGCGTTGATTACTGCGCACCCGTCACACGAACCGGCCCCTTGGGCCGGTTTTGTTTTACCCTCTTCGACTTCAACGAAGACTATTCATAGTGGAACTTCGTATAGTAAAAGCCAGGGAGACGCTGTAGATTGGTAGTGATATCCCACTTGGAAATCTTATGCTACCTAGCCTGCGACTGACTGGACTGCGTCTGGCGATATTCACGGCCTTGCTGCTGGTTGGCCGGTTATGTCATGCCGACACCACGGTGACCATCGCATTCGGCGAAACCCTTGCGCCCTACGTCATCGAAGAAACCGAATCGGGCCTGGAGCTTGACGTCATCAGGGCGGCCTTGAAGGAAGAGGGCCTGACACTCAAGGCGGTATTTTTTCCGCAAAAAAGACTGCCTTTGCTGCTCGGCCACCGGCAAGTGGACGGGGTGAGTCTGATGACCGACAAGACAGCGCCGGCCGCCGCGCTGTCCGACGTCTATATCTCCTATGAAGACTACGCGATCACCGTGGCCAGCAAGGGCATCAGCCTCGAGACGATCAGCGAATTGCGCAAGTACCGTGTCGCGGGGTTTCCGCTGGCCAGCCAGCTATTCGGCCCGGAATTTCAGGCCATGGTCAAAGAGAATCCTTCCTATAGCGAACCCTCTAGCCAAATCGACCAAAACCGCCTGCTCTATCGCGACGTCATCGACGTCGTGGTTGGCGACAAGCGTATTTTTCATTACTACAACACTGTGCTGATCCAGCAAAAACTGGAACGTCCGGTCGAGGTCACCCTCCATCCCCTGTTCGCCCGTCAGTCTTACCGGGTGGCATTCCGTGACCAACGCCTGCGCAACCGCTTCAACCATGGTTTGGCCGCGATCATGCGTAAAGGGATTTATCAGCAAATCTCACAAAAGTACCAATGACAAAGTGATTGATGTCATCATTCGATGCGAATCATTATTAAGCAAAGTACATGATCCATCTTGAAATACAGACCACCTATCTGATGTTTTCCATGGCAAGCCTCGTCTATACAATCGGCTTGTTTGCCAGTTGGATGGGTGATCGACAGGAACGATCCTTACTGTTCTTCAGCCTTGCCCCATTGCTGAGTGGTCTGGGCGGTTTGTTTATCGGCTTGCAGAAGCTCATGCCGCTATGGCTGGCTCTGGGCATCGGCAATGTCCTGATTGTCGGTGCCTACCAATCGATGATCATGGCTCTGGCCTATCACGCCCGCATGCCCCTTCACTGGAAAAGCGCTCTGCTGCTGGATCTGGTCTACCTGCTGTTTTACCAGTTCTGTTATACGCCGGAATGGCTCTACACCCGCATCGTCGTGAATGGCGTACTACTGTTCCTGCTGCATCTGCTCATCGCCCGGCGCTTTTTACTCATCGATGAGCCCGGTTCCCGCATTACCGCACGCATCGGCAGCCTTATCTCGGTGCTTGGCGGCCTGACGACGCTGTGGCGGACATTATCTGCCGACCATCAGGGCGTCAATTCCGTCCTGCAAATGGGACAAGCTTTTACCTGGGGTCTGGTGGCGTCATTTTTTCTGAATTGCCTGCTGTTGTTTCTGGTTCTCCATCTCTACCATGCGCGGCTGCGTAGCAAACTCAGTCGGCTGGCAAGTTTCGATGATCTCACCGGCCTGTATAACCGGCGCTATTTTCAGGACTCGCTGAACCAGCGACGACTGGACAGCTCCCCCGACAGCCATGCCATCCTGATGATCGATATCGACCGCTTCAAGCGCATAAATGACGAGCATGGCCATCTTGCCGGCGATGTCGTGCTCAGGCACTTCGCCCACTGCCTGCGCTCGCAATTGCGCCAGCAGGATATGGCCGCTCGCTTCGGCGGAGAGGAGTTCGTGGTGTTCCTGCAAGCAACGTCACTGCACGAAGCGCATGCCATCGCCGAGCGCATCCGTAAAAAGATCGAACAGTCGCCCGCCGACCTGCAGGACTCGCCACTGTTCTACACCGTCAGCATCGGTCTTTCACTCTACCAGCCGATGCATGGCCAGTCGGCCCGAGAATCGGTAGAACAGGCCGACAAAGCCCTGTATCTCGCCAAACGCTCCGGACGCAACTGCACACAACTGCAGGGTGACGAGCTCATCCTGCAAGCGGCTGGCTAAGCTAGAAGCGCACCACGCACTTTTGCCCG
The DNA here is from genome assembly GCA_018260425.1 of Pseudogulbenkiania sp. Classification (GTDB taxonomy): domain Bacteria; phylum Pseudomonadota; class Gammaproteobacteria; order Burkholderiales; family Chromobacteriaceae; genus Paludibacterium. The sequence continues at coordinate 27,863 of JAGLBD010000010.1, forward strand.
ACACGCCAATCATCGTGCAGGACCGCCTCGCCAGCGGCAAAGTAACGGTTGCTATCGGACAACACGTGGGCGCGGTGATGACGACACAGCAACAAACCCTCCCCTTCTTCGCAGAGTAGTTCTCCCAGTAGAGCCCCCGGCACATCGATATCCAGCACATAGACCATTTTGACGCCATGGGCGAGCGCCTCCAGAGCACTACGGCTGCAGGCTCTGGCGTCTTCCGGAAGCGAGTCCAGTTGCGCCTCGAGCGCCGCCGGGGTCAGTCGCGCCGCCTCGCTCATGGCGGCCAGTGTCTGCGCACCCGTCATGAGCACCGACCGCCCCTGCAGCTGCCATGCCAGCAAGCCCCCCAGCGTGTCCACCGGCAGGCTATGCTCGACCCCGCCCTGATCCAGACTCGAGGCCATGATCACCGGTAGGACATTCTGTTCCAGCCACACGGAAACCGACTGACACTCAGGAACGACCAGCCGACCATCATTGAGTCTGCACCGCAGTGAATCGCCCGACATACCGACGGTTTCGACGCCACAGTCCAGCAGTTCACGCACCAGTAGCCGGTTTATCCCGGCCAGGGAGGTCGCGTCGGCAAGCGTGCCCGGTGGCTGTCCATGCACCAGCACCGGGCGACACCCAATGAATGACAGCAAGGCAATGTCGCGCACCAGCCCGGCGCGCAATGCAGGGTCGGTGAGGCGATCACCACAGCAGGCAATCACGACAGTTTGGCCTTGCAATGCCTGCAGATAGGGCAAGGTATCCGCCAACACGCGGGCGTAGCCGGAACGACTCGGGTCTGGATCGATAGTCATGCGGATTACCTCAGCAGAGCGACAGGGAAACGCCGGAATAGTGACGGATGGCCTGACTGACCTCGATGGCGCTCACCGCCTGCCTGACCGCTTCGCGAAACTCGCGCACTCCCAGCACTCGCACTGCTTCAGCCAGGCGTTGCAGGAGATCCTTGCCAGCCTGTTCCGGCACCACCAATAGCAGAAACTGGGTGACCGGTTTGTCGTCGGGGGCATTGAAGGGAACCGGTCTGGCGGCGCGAATAAACACGGCCAGCGTTTCTTGCAAGCCCGGCATTCTGGCATGGGGCACGGCCACGCCCGACCCCAATGCCGTCGAGCCCAGCTGTTCACGCTGTTCCAGCCGGCGCACGATTTCGTCCGCGGGCAATCCGTGGCTATGCCGCCAATGGCGCGCCGCCATGGTAAACAGCTGTTGACGGTTGAACACCGGGGCATTGAGAAAAATGGTATCCATGGAGCAGAGACTGGCTAAGGTCGTCATGATCTGATCGCTCATACGGCTCTGGCTTGCCAACCCGCGCCAGAGCACCTTATGCGGGATGAACGGCACCCGGCCCGACAGGGGCTCGACACCTATTCATTCGGAAAGCATAAGCAAGCCTTTGTAAAAAAGGCATAAAAGTGGTTCAAGCAGGGAAAGGAGGAAAAAGGGATTAGGCACAACGGGCCCGGAACCGGGCCGGGGAATCACTCGGCGTTGCGTTTGGGAAACAGCCGTGGCCGGTCATCGGCCGGACGTTTACGCAAAGACACGTACATCGCTTCAACCCGCTCGCGCGCCCAGGGGGTCTTGCGCAGGAAGGCCAGGCTGGATTTGATGGAGGGGTCATGACTAAAGCAGCGAACGTCCAGACGCGCGGCCAATCCATCCCATCCATAGGCTTCCAGCAGCTCTTCCAGCATGCGGGCCAGCGTAACGCCGTGAGTCGGATTATTCGGTTGGGATGTCGTCATGAGAATCAGCCAAAATCGTTCGAGCCGGCAGTCTACCGGCAGATAACAAAAAGCCCCTGATGTCATGCATCAAGGGCTAAGTGTTTGGCGTCCCCACGGGGAATCGAACCCCGGCCGCCGCCGTGAAAGGGCAGTGTTCTAACCGCTAAACTATAGGGACATCTGGCGCACCCGGAGCGATTCGAACGCCCGACCCTCTGGTTCGTAGCCAGATACTCTATCCAACTGAGCTACGGGTGCGCTGTTTCTGGCGGAGAAAGAGGGATTCGAACCCTCGATACAGGTTACCCCGTATGCCGCCTTAGCAGGGCGGTGCCTTCGACCTCTCGGCCATTTCTCCGTTCAGAGAGCGCAATACTAAGGGGTGTTGCGCTCTCTGTCAAGCGTTTCAGGCTGCAGAAATTTCGTCGAGCCCAAATACCTTGTGCAGCACGCGTACCGCCAGTTCCAGATACTTCTCGTCGATCAATACCGATACCTTGATTTCCGAAGTCGAGATCATCTGGATATTGATGCCCTCTTCGGCCAGTGTACGGAACATGGTCGAAGCAACGCCACAGTGCGAGCGCATTCCGACCCCCACGATGGAAACTTTGACGACTTTGTCATCGGCATCGATCTTGGCAGCGCCGATATGGGTCTGCACATCGCGCAGGATGGTAAGGGTGCGCTGGAACTCGCCACGCGGCACCGTGAACGAAAAGTCAGTCGCACCATTTTCACCCACGTTCTGGATGATCATGTCCACTTCGATATTGGCATCCGCCACCGGACCCAGAATCTGGTAGGCGATACCCGGCTTGTCCGGAACGCCCTTGACGTTGATGCGCGCCTCGTTACGGTCAAATGCGATACCGGCGACTACAGCCTTTTCCATGTTTTCGTCTTCCTCGAACGTAATCAGTGTGCCCTCGCCCTCGTCTTCGAAGCTGGACAGGACACGCAAACGGACCTGGTACTTGCCGGCAAACTCGACCGAACGGATCTGCAAGACCTTGGACCCCAGACTCGCCATCTCGATCATCTCCTCGAAGGTGATGGTCTTGAGACGGCGTGCCTCGGGAACCACACGGGGATCGGTGGTGTAGACCCCGTCCACGTCGGTATAGATCTGGCATTCGTCGGCTTTCAGTGCCGCTGCCAACGCCACGGCAGAGGTGTCCGAGCCACCCCGGCCAAGCGTGGTGATGTTCCCGGTCTCGCTGACCCCCTGGAAACCCGCCACGATCACGACGCGTCCCGCGCCGAGGTCATTGCGCATCACGTCTTCGTCGATGGAGCTGATACGAGCCTTGCCGTGCGCATCGTCGGTGAGGATTTTCACCTGCCAGCCACAGTAGCTGACCGCCGGCACACCGATTTCTTTCAGTGCCATGGCCAACAGACCGATAGTGACTTGCTCGCCGGTAGAAACGATCACGTCGAGTTCACGCGGATCAGGATATTCCTGGATATCCTTGGCCAGGGCAATCAGGCGATTGGTCTCTCCGCTCATGGCAGACACCACCACCACTACATCATGCCCCTGACTCTTCCATTTGGCGACGCGCCGGGCCACGTTCTTGATACGTTCCGTGGTGCCCACCGACGTCCCGCCGTACTTTTGTACAATGAGTGCCATGCTGGGTTCTTGTTGAAATGTCGTTGAAATGTCGAGTCTGATTCTTGCCTCATCTGTCCAAGAAATGCAAGCGTGATGTGCCTTGAATCTGCACGCTTTTTAGCCATTTACGACGACCAGGGCAAAAAAAGTCCCTTGTCATTGTGTGGAACTATTTTCATCCAACGTGTTCGAAGTGCAATATGCCGAAGTCATCAACAAAACCCCGCAAGTCGTCGCAAGGAAAACCTGTATGAATCCTGTTCGTCTGACGCTATTGGCCGGTTTGGTCGCCAGTAGTTTGCAAGCCACGGCCTTTCCGGTCTCCGGCATCGAATTTGAAAACTTTGACCGCTCGGTACGCATCCAGGACAACCTGTATCTGGCCGTCAATGGCACCTGGATCAAAAAAACCGCCATTCCGGCCGACAAGTCCAGCTGGGGTGCCATCGCACAATTACGCGACCAGTCTGACCGGCAAGTCCGTGCCTTGCTGGACGACGCGGCAAGCGGCAAGCTAAAAGGTAGCGATGCGCGCAAGATCAGCGACCTGTACAAGAGCTTCATGAACGAGGAGGCCATCGAGAGAGCGGGTCTCGCGTCACTGCGGCCGGATCTCGCGGCCATCGAATCGATCGGCAACCGGCAGGAATTGATCACTGCCTTTGCGACCGCCCAGCGCGACCTGGGCCGCAGCCCGCTGGCGTTCAATGTGGTTCAGGATAGCCATGATGCCAATCGTTATCAGGTGTCGATCGGACAAAGCGGCCTCGCCCTGCCCGACCGGGACTACTATCTCCTCAACGATGCCCGCTTCGTACGCGCCCGGGAGGCCTACCAGACCTATCTGACCACTCTGTTCCGCCTGGCGGGCTACGACACCCCCGAACAGCGCGCCACTGCCGTGCTGGCGCTGGAGACCCGTCTGGCCCGCATCCAGTGGAGCCGGGTCGACAACCGCGACGCCAGGAAAACCGACAACCCGCTGCCGACCCGTGCGCTGGCCACGCAGCTTCCCGGCATTGACTGGGCAACGTGGCTGGCAGCCAGCGCACTGGACAACACCGCTCAGGTCAACATCCGGCAACCTTCCTACCTCATCGCGCTGGGTAAGGAGATCACTGCCTCGGACCTGGCCATCTGGAAGGATTACCTGCTGGCCGGCAAGCTCTCGGCAGCCGCCCCCTATTTGCCCAAGGCCTTTGCCGACGCACACTTCGCCCTGTTCGGCAAAGTGCTGCAGGGGCAGCAAGAACCTGCTGCGCGTTGGCAACGGGGCGTGCAACTGGTGAACAGCCTGATGGGCGAAGCCGTCGGCAAATACTATGTTGCACGCCATTTCCCGGCCAAAGACAAGGCCCGCATGGAAACTCTGGTGGCCAATCTGCTGCAAGCCTACCGGCAAAGCATCGATACTATCGATTGGATGAGTCCGGAGACCAAGCAGCAGGCCCAAGCCAAATTGGCGAAATACACGGTAAAGATCGGCTATCCGGACACATGGCGCGACTACGGCAGCCTGCATGTCCAGCCTGATGATCCACTGGCCAACCTCAAGGCGGGCACGGCATTCAATGTCCAGTACATGATGAACAAGCTCGGCAAACCCGTGGATCGTCAGGAGTGGGGCATGTCTCCCCAGACGGTTAACGCCTATTACAGCCCGCAAAAGAATGAAATCGTCTTCCCGGCCGCCATCCTTCAAGCTCCGTTCTTCAACAGCAAGGCCGATGATGCGGTGAATTACGGTGCTATCGGCGCGGTGATCGGCCATGAAATCAGCCATGGCTTTGATGATCAAGGCAGCCATTTCGATGGTGATGGCAACCTGAAAGACTGGTGGAGCGCCGCAGACCGCGAGCACTTCGATGCACTGTCCCGCAAGCTGATTGCCCAATACTCTGCCGTCGAGCCAGTCAAAGGACAGCCTATCAATGGCCGGCTCACCCTCGGGGAGAACATTGCCGACCTATCCGGCCTGCAAATTGCCTATCAGGCCTACCGGCTGTCACTTGGCGGCAAAGCCCCGCCGACCATTGACGGTCTCAGTGGCGACAAACGGTTCTTCATCGGCTTCGCACAGGCATGGCGCTCACGGGTCAGGGAAGAAGCGCTGGTGTCGCAACTGGTGTCCGACCCGCACTCCCCGTCCAGTTACCGCCCGATCGGAGCAGCGATAAATAGCGATGCCTTCCACAAAGCCTTCGGCATCCAACCGGGTGATGGCATGTACAAACCTGAATCCGAACGCATCAGGATTTGGTAGGCATATTTAATATCCAAAAGGCATTGATCGCCAGAATGTAGAGCGATATATTGCCAAACATAATCCGCTCAGGCAGGTCCGGCCGGGCGGCACTACAAAGGGAAAAACATGAACTTCAAACTGGCAATTGTCGCTGCCTCGCTGATGGTGTGCGGGCAGGTGGGAGCCGAAGCGGTTTCGGGTATCGAAACCGCCGGTTTCAACAAACAAGTCCGTCCGCAAGATGATATCTATGACGCGGTAAACGGTGGCTGGATCAAGGCAACGACCTTGCCGGCCGACGAAGCCTATACCGGCTCGTTCAAAAAACTCTACGACCTGTCTCAGGAGCGTAGTCGCAAAATTATCGAGAATGCCGCCGCCAATCCGGCCAGTTCTGCCGAGGCACAGAAAATCGGTGATTTCTACAAGAGCTTCATGAACGAAGCCCTTGTCGAAAAACGCGGGCTGGCGCCGATCAAAGCCGATCTCGCACAGATCGATGCGCTCGGCAACTCGCTGGAGCTGGTGAAACTGCTGGGTGAACTGCAAAAAACCGGGGTTTCGGTTCCGTTCGGCTTCAGCGTCGGCCCTGATTCCAAGGACTCGCTGAAAAACGTGGTCGGCATCCAGCAAGGCGGCCTGTCCATGCCGGACCGCGATTACTATCTGGAAAAGGATGCCCGCTTCGAAAAAGCCCGTCAGGCCTATCTGACCTTCCTGACCGCGATGTTCACTCAGGGTGGCTATGACAAGCCGGCTGAACGTGCCCTGAACGTGCTGAAACTGGAAACCGAACTGGCTCGCATCCACTGGACCAATGTCGAAAACCGCGACCCGCAAAAAACCTACAACAAGATGCCGATCGGAGCGCTGGCCAAACTGGCTCCGGAAATCGACTGGCAATTGTTCTTTGTGTCGGCCGGCGCCAACGGGGTAAAAGAAGTCGATGTGGCCCAACCGACCTACTTTACCGCCCTTGGCAAACTGTTTGCCGCTACCCCGCTGCAAGTCTGGAAAGACTATCTGGCCGTGCATACGCTGGATGCCTACGGCCCGTTCCTGAACAAGAAAATTGCCGACACCCGTTTCGACTTCTACGGCAAGGCCCTGTCCGGCACCACTCAACAGCGCCCGCGCTGGAAACGTGGCGTCAACACGGTATCGGGTAGCCTGGGTGAAGCAATTGGCAAACTGTACGTGAAACAATACTTCCCGCCGGAAGCCAAGGCCCGCATGGAAGGTCTGGTTGCCAACCTGATGAAGGCCTATGCGCAAAGCATCGACGACCTGAGCTGGATGGGTCCGGAAACCCGCAAGGAAGCCCATCTGAAACTCTCCAAGTACATGTTGAAGATTGGCTATCCGGAGAAGTGGAAGGATTACAGCAGCCTGACCATCAAGGCAGACGATCTGGTCGGCAACATCAAGGGTTCCGGTGAATACCAGCACGCCCGCATGCTGGCACGCATTGGCAAGCCGGTAGACCGCAGCGAATGGCACATGACGCCGCAAACCGTTAACGCCTACTACAATCCGAGCGTCAACGAAATCGTTTTCCCGGCGGCGATCCTGCAACCGCCGTTCTTCAACATCAAAGCGGATGACGCAGCGAACTACGGTGGCATCGGTGCGGTGATCGGCCATGAAATCAGCCATGGCTTCGATGACAGCGGCAGCGAGTTCGATGGCGATGGCAATCTGCGTCAGTGGATGACCGCGGAAGACCGTGCCAAGTTCAAGGCCATTACCGCCAAACTGGTTGAGCAGTACGACAGCTACGAAGCGCTGCCGGGCAAGCATGTCAACGGTAAACTGACCCTGGGCGAGAACATTGCCGACAACGCCGGCCTGCAGATCGCCTACAAGGCCTACCAATTGTCGCTGGGCGGCAAGCCGGCAGCGGTCATCGACGGCATGACCGGTGAGCAACGCTTCTTCTTCGGTTTCAGTCAGGTATGGCGCTCCAAGGAACGCGAAGAAGCCCTGCTGTCGCAAATCGTGTCCGATCCGCATTCCCCGGATAAATTCCGCGCCATCGGCGCCTCGTCCAACAGCGAAGCGTTCTACAAAGCCTTTGACGTCAAGTCGACCGACAAGATGTTCAAACCGGCCGGTGAACGCATCAAGATCTGGTAAGCGCTGCGCAGTCAACAAAACGGGCAGTGGCCAACGCCACCGCCCGTTTTTTTATTCAGTGACGCCGATTACTCGCCCTGTAACACGCCATCCGCCTTGAACATGGCTTTGATGCCACGTACCGCCTGACGGATACGCGCCTCGTTTTCAATCAGGGCAAAGCGCACATAGTCATCGCCATGGTCGCCAAAACCAATCCCCGGCGACACCGAGACCCGGGCCTGTTCCAGCAACAACTTGGCAAACTCCAGCGAGCCCAGTGCGCGATACGGCTCGGGAATACGTGCCCAGATATACATCGACGCCTTGGGAATCTCCACCGGCCAACCGGCCTCGTGCAAGCCCTTGGCCAGCACGTCACGACGCTTCTGGTACTGCGCGGCAATATCGTGAACGCACTGCTGCTCACCTTCCAGTGCAGCGATGGCCGCCACTTGCAAGGGCGTGAAGGTACCGTAATCGTGGTAGCTCTTCATCCGCGCCAACGCCGCCACCAAATCCCGATTGCCGACCATGAAACCGATCCGCCAGCCCGCCATATTGTAGCTTTTGGACAAGGTGAAGAACTCGACAGCGATATCCTTGGCACCGGGAATCTGCATGATCGAGGGGGCTTTCCAGCCATCGAAGACAATATCGGCGTAGGCCAGATCATGCACCACCAGAATGTCGTGCTTTTTGGCCAAAGCGATAACTCGTTCGAAGAACTCCAGTTCGACACATTGCGCGGTCGGATTGGACGGGAAGCCCAGCACCATCATTTTGGGTTTCGGATAACTGCCGCGTATGGCCTTTTCCAGCTCGGCAAAGAAGTCCACACCGGGAATCAGGGGTACCGAGCGGATCTGCGCACCGGCAATCACCGCACCGTAGATATGGATCGGATAGCTGGGGTCTGGCACCAGCACCGTATCGCCGCGGTCCAGCGTCGCCAGCATCAGATGTGCCAGCCCTTCCTTGGAACCAATCGTCACAATGGCTTCGGAATCCGGGTCGATTTCCACCTGATAGCGTTCCTCATACCAGCGCGAAATGGCACGGCGCAGGCGGGGAATGCCTTTGGACGACGAGTAACCATGGGTATCGGGACGCTGGGCCACTTCGGTGAGTTTGGCCACGATGTGCGCGGGAGTCGCGCCGTCCGGGTTCCCCATGCTCATGTCGATGATATCGACACCCCGGCGCCGCGCGGCCAGCTTCAGTTCGGCGGTGATATTGAACACATAGGGAGGCAAGCGATCGATGCGCGCAAAGCGGCGCTGTCCAGCTGATGACATTGAGTATTTCCTTGACGTAAGCGCCCGGAACCGTCCGAGCGACGCAGGTGATTCGACTGAACCAAACCCAAAATAATATTAAAACAGCATTGTGCATCGCACAAGGCCTGACCCGATGCTTTTCCTGCCCCGGGTTGACAGCGTTCCCCTTAAGCGTTTCCAGCTATAAAAAAAGCAAAAACGGTACTTTTTAAATCTGTTGCAAGCTGGATAGACTGGTTTCGCCACACTGTCTGGCTGGTCTTACGCAAGGAAACGCTGTGATTGAAGTTGCCAATCTGGAAAAACACTATCAGGCCGACGGCCGGAGGGTCAAAGCCCTCGATGCCGTCAGCCTGAGCATTGCCGAAGGGGACATTTTCGGCATCATCGGTCGCTCGGGGGCGGGCAAGAGCACGCTGATCCGTTGCCTCAACCTGCTGGAACGACCCGAGCAGGGACAGGTATTGCTGAACGGTGTCGACCTGACCCTTCTTGACAGCCGCGACCTGCAACACACCCGCCGCCGCATCGGCATGGTTTTCCAGCACTTCAACCTGCTCTCGTCACGCAGCGTCGCCGGCAATATCCGTTTCCCGCTGGAGCTGGCTGGCGAACTGGACAACGCCGCCATGGATGCCCGCGTCACCGAACTCCTTGAGCTGGTGGGGCTGACGGCCCAAAGGGACAGTTTTCCGGGGCAATTATCCGGTGGCCAGAAACAGCGCGTCGGGATTGCCAGAGCCTTGGCCAATCACCCTGAAGTCTTGTTGTGCGATGAAGCCACCTCGGCGCTGGACCCGGAAACCACCGACGCCATTCTCGCCCTGCTGGCGGACATCAATCGCCGGCTCAAGCTGACCATCGTGTTGATCACCCATGAAATGCGCGTCATTCGTACCCTGTGCGACCGGGTCGCGGTGATCGAAGGGGGTCGTATCGTGGAAAGCGGCGAGGTCATCGAGGTGTTCCTGCACCCGCAGCACGAAGTCACCCGCAAACTCCTGGCAGAAACCGGTTTCTATCAGGAAGCTTCGCAACAAGCCTGGCGCCAGCATGTGCAAGGCCCCTTGCTGAAACTCACCTTTGTCGGCGCCCCGACGCTGAACCCGGTGCTGGATGAGGTTAGCCGGGAACACTCGGTGCGCTTCAATCTGGTCAATGGCACCCTCGCCGATATCAAAGGCACGCCATTCGGTCAGTTACTGGTCAGCGTGGTCAGTTCCGGGCTGTCTCTTGAGCGCCTGCAGCAGGTGTTTGTCGATAAAGGTGTGCACTGCGAGGTACAGGCATGAACGAGATCACCCAACTGTTTATCAATGTCGACTGGAACGAAATGGCGACCGCCAGCCTCGACACCCTGACCATGCTTGGCGCATCACTGGTGTTTACCGTGGTGCTGGGCTTGCCGCTCGGCATCCTGTTGTTTCTGACCTCGCCGGACCAGCTGCTGGCACGGCCACGGCTGTACGCCGCTCTGTCAGTCATCGTGAACATCTTGCGTTCGCTGCCCTTCGTCATCCTGCTGATCATCATGATTCCGCTCACGGTGCTGTTGATCGGCACCTCGATCGGGGTCGGCGGCGCCATTCCGCCACTGGTAGTCGGTGCAGCCCCCTTCTTTGCCCGTCTCGTTGAAAACGTCTTGCGCGAAGTCGACCGGGGCGTGGTCGAGGCAAGCCAGTCGATGGGCGCCAGCACCCGCCAGATCATTGTCTTCGTGCTGTTGCCGGAAGCCCTGCCAGGCTTGATTGGCGCTATCACCGTCACCACGGTGGCTCTGGTCGGCTACACCGCCATGTCCGGCGTGATTGGTGGCGGCGGACTCGGCGATCTGGCGGTGCGCTACGGCTACCAGCGCTTCCAGACCGATGTGATGGTCGTGACCGTCGCCCTGCTACTGGTCTTGGTACAGATACTGCAAAGCACCGGTGACCGGCTGGTCAGACACTTCAGCCGCAAATGATTTCTGCATGACCTGTTGAAACACAAACCAACTACAAAGGTGAAACCATGAACCGTCGTCTCTTTACTGCTACCCTGCTGGGTTCCTTGCTGCTGTCTCCGCTGGCCTTTGCCGAGCCCGTCAAACTGACGGTCGCCGCCTCGCCGGTGCCGCATGCCGAAATCCTCGAGGCATTGAAACCGCAACTGGCCAGACAAGGCGTGCAACTGGAAGTCAAAGTTTTCAATGACTACGTGCTGCCCAACACCCAGGTGGAAGAAAAGCGCATCGATGCCAACTTCTTCCAGCACATTCCCTACCTGAGCGCCTTCAACAAGAATCGCGGCACCCATCTGGTGGTCGCCAGCAAGCCGGTGCATATCGAACCGTTCGGTGGTTACTCCAGCCGCTTCAAGAAAGTCGCCGATCTGCCGGCAGGTGCCACCATCGCCATTCCGAATGATCCGACCAATGCCGGTCGTGCCTTGGCGCTGCTGGCGCAAAACGGCATCATTACCCTCAAGAATCCGAACAGCATCACCGAAACCGTCAAGAATATTACCGGCAACCCGAAAAAACTGGTGATTCGCGAACTGGAAGCTGCCACCCTGCCCCGAGTGTTGAAACAGGTCGACCTGGCCCTGATCAATGCCAACTATGCGCTGGAAGCCAAACTGGTTCCGGCACGCGATGCCTTGTTCGTGGAAAAGAAAACCCCGTATGCCAACCTGCTGGTGGCACGTCCGGACAACAAGGATAGCGATGCCGTGAAAAAACTGGCTGCCGCGCTGACCAGCCCGGAAGCCCGCAAGTTCATTGAAGAGAAGTACAAAGGTTCGGTGATTCCGGCGTTCTGATCAGGCAAAACAAGCCACCGTCAGATAGCACACAGCCGCGGGCAATCGCCGGCGGCTGTGTCGTTTCAGGGAAGGACAGCGCCAAGGGGGCTCATACAGTGTGTTCGTCTGCCGAGATGTTGGCACCAGACTCTTCATAGACCCGTAATGTGTCTATCATGGATGAGCATCTCTGCGTACACTTAAAAACATACCGAGTGTTCAAATCAATTTCTTTCAATAGTGTCGACTCGAGGTCATGCCATGCGTGAAGCGCCTTTGCCGAATAACGAAAGCACCCGAGTATCGATTCTGCACAGTTTGCATTTGCTAGACACCTCTGAAGAAGAGGTGTTCGATCGAATTACCCGTCTGGCTGCCAGTGTCTTGAATGTGCCGATTGCGCTGGTCTCTCTGGTTGACAAGGATCGCCAATGGTTCAAATCGCGCGTCGGGCTGGCAGCCAGCGAGACCCCGCGCAGTATTGCCTTTTGCTCGCATGCCATCCTGCAGGATCAGCCCCTGGTGGTCGAAGATACTCTGGAAGATGAGCGTTTTCATGATAACCCGCTGGTGACATCTGCCCCCAACATCCGTTTCTATGCTGGAGTTAGCCTGCGCAGCCTGAACGGCTTGCCGCTGGGCACCTTGTGTGCCATCGACTCCAAACCAAAAACCTTGACGCAGCGGGAGCTGGCTATCTTGCTCGATTTGGCCGGTCTGGTAACCCGAGAAATCCGTCTGCGGGAAACCGCCCTGCTGGCCAAAGCGCATGTCGAGCAGGCCGATCTGGATATCGCCCAAAGCGAGGCCTTGTTCCAGACTGTGTTCGAACGGGCCGGGGTAGGCATCGCCATGGTCGCGCCGGATGGATCCTGGATGCGGGTCAATCTGGCCTTGTGCGAGATTATCGGCTTCAGCCAGGAGGAGCTGATGGCGGTGACCTTTAGGGACATCACCTTCCCGGAAGACCTCGACAAGGATCTCAACCTGCTGGAACAGATGGTGGCAGGCACGATAGACCGCTATCAGCTGGAAAAACGCTATGTGCACAAGAATGGCTCTACCGTCTGGATTCAATTGGTTGTCACCAAGCACATCGACCCGACAGGACAACTGATTGGTTTTGTCTCGGTAGTGAAGGACATTCAGGCGCGGAAAGAAACCGAAGAGGCACTGGCTCGCCTCCGACAGAATCTTGAGAAAGAGGTCAAGGAGCAAACCCGTGAACTACGAGAATCGAATGCGTTGTTAGCCCGGACCATGGCCTTGCAGGTTCAGGCGCAACAGGACTTGAACAAACAGCAGGCCGAGCTGCGCGCCGTAATCGACAATGCCTATGATGCCTATGTCTGCATAGACGAGGACGGGCTGATCATAGACTGGAACCTGCAAGCGGAAAGCACCTTTGGCTGGAGTGCGGAAGAAGCGATCGGCCAGTCGCTGGACGACATGATCATCCCGGAAATCCACCGCAAGGCTCACCGGGCAGGAATGAAACATTATCTGGCTACCGGCAAGTCCTCGATCCTCAATAAACGTCTTGAACTCATGGCCATGCGCCGTGACGGCACCACGCTACCGGTCGAACTGCGTGTCAAATCGCTGATCTCTGATGGTCATATCAGATTCAGCGCTTTCCTGCATGATATTTCGGAGCGGAAGCACAACGAAGCGTTGCGCGAGCAGGAAGCCCGGCACGATGCCTTGACCTGTCTGCTGAATCGACGGGGTTTTTTTGAAGCGCTGCCCGCCGCTATTGCACGGGCTGACCGGACAGACAAGGATATCGCTCTGCTGTACATCGATCTGGACGGCTTCAAACCCGTCAACGACACATTGGGCCACGAGGCCGGCGACAGAGTGCTGCAAGAAGTTACCCTCAAATTACTCAAAGTCGTCAGAAACACAGATACGGTAGCCCGTTTAGGCGGAGATGAGTTTGTGGTGATACTGGAAGGACTGACTCATGGCGCAGACCATGCCATGGCATGTGCGAACAAGATTCTTGCCGCTATTCGCCAACCAATCCAGATCGAACAGCACCAGATAGCTGTTAGCGCCAGCATTGGCATTACCCTCAGGCGTTTAGCGAGTACAACATCCCCCGAGGCAATGGTTCACGAGGCAGACAAAGCCATGTATCGCGCCAAGCAATCAGGCAAGAATCAAGCGTTCCTCTGGAAAAATGATATGTAAGATATTTTTGATGAATAGCACACAGCCGCAGGCAATCGCCGGCGGCTGTGTCGTTTCAGGCCTTGCCCGGGGATTAGTACAGGGACGGCGCCAACGGCGGTTCTTGCATCAAGGCCACCTGTTCACGCAGTTCCAGAATCCGGTCCTGCCAATAGCGGACGCTGCCAAACCAGGGGAAGGCCGCCGGAAAGGCCGGGTCGTTCCAACGCCGCGCAATCCAGGCGCTGTAATGAATCAGCCGCAAGGTGCGCAAGGCTTCGACCAGGTGCAGTTCCCGGTCATCAAACTCGCGGAAGGTCTCATAACCTCGCAGCAAGGCGGCAAACTGCGCCCGCATTTCCGTCTCGTCCCCCGACAACAGCATCCACAGGTCCTGAATGGCCGGCCCGGTACGACTGTCATCAAAGTCGACGAAGTGCGGACCGTCATCGGTCCACAGCACATTGCCCGTATGGCAGTCGCCATGCAGACGTAGCAACTGGACGTCGCCGGCACGCTGGTACGCCATGCAGACGCCTTCCAGTGCCTGATCGGCAATACTGGTCCATGCCGATTTCAACTCGGCAGGCAGCCAATCACCCGAGACCAGAAAATCCCGCGGCTCCAATCCAAAGGTCTGACTGTCCAGAACCGGACGAACCTGATAAGTCGCGTTCTCGCCCACGGCATGAATGCGTCCCAGAAAACGTCCCAGCCATTCGAGCGTACCTTCCCGGTCAAGCTCTGGCGCCCGTCCGCCCTGTTTGGCGAACAGCGCCAGACGATGCCCCTGAAAGTGGTGCAGGGTCTGGCCATTCAAGGCAATCGGGGCAACAACCGGCACTTCCCGCTCGGCCAGTTCCAGGCTGAAGGCATGCTCTTCAAGGATGGCCTCGTCACTCCAGCGACCCGGGCGATAAAACTTGGCAATGCGTTGACTACCGTCTTCGAGTCCGACCTGGTAGACGCGGTTCTCGAAACTGTTCAGTTGCAACAAGCGGCCATCGCAACGCAAACCAAGGCTTTCAATCGCGTCAAGCAGGGATTCGGGAGCCAGATCGGCAAACGGGGTATCGGAATTCACACTGTCTCTCGGGAAGGTCAGGCAGGAAGCGACAGGGCTGCGCAGGAATCACGCACAGCCCTCAGGGCGTTACGACTGGCGGTTGCCTTCGAGCTTGTAGCGCGGCGGCAGGAACAAGGCCGGCACTTCACGTTTGGTCTTGCCCGACGGCAGCGGCAGCAAGACCTTGCGGCCCTCGCTACTGACCGGGGTCAGCGCCACGGGTAGCTGCGGTGCGGGAGTTTCCCGACGCTCGCGCGGCGTACGCTCGCGCGAACGCGGGGCACGCTCTGCGGCAGGGGGCGGTGCCTCTCCGGCCGGACGTTCCATCCAGGAAGGCCAGAACCCGGAAACCGTTTCGGGTCTCAAGGTTTTCTTGATGAGCTTCTCGATCGATTCGTGCTGGCGGGTTTCATCCTGGCTCATCAGCGAAATGGCAATACCGCTGGCGCCGGCACGGCCGGTACGACCGATGCGGTGAACATAGTCTTCCGGCGAGTTGGGCAACTCGAAGTTGACCACGTAGGGCAGCTCGGAAATATCCAGGCCGCGGGCGGCCACGTCGGTCGCTACCAGTACCTTGATTTCGCCGCTCTTGAACGCCGACAGGGTTTCCAGTCGGGCCCCCTGGGCCTTGTCGCCATGAATGGCTTCGGCAGCATGACCATCGCGCTTGAGCTCCCGGGCCAATTGGTCGGCACTGAGCTTGGTTTTGCAGAACACGATGACCTGCGACATTTCCCGTTCGCGGATCAAATGCGACAGCAGATGGCGCTTGCGATAGCTGTCCACCTGATAGACCAGCTGTTCGACATGCTCGTTGGTCGAGTTCTGGCGGGCAACTTCGACCAGTTGCGGGTCGATCATGAAGTCTTCGGCAAGCCGCTTGATCTCGGTGGCAAAGGTCGCCGAGAACAACAGGGTCTGACGCTGCTTGGGCAACATCGACATGATCTTGCGGATGTCTTGAATGAAGCCCATGTCCAGCATGCGGTCGGCTTCATCGAGCACCAGCACGTCGACCTTGTTGAGCGAGACGGTTTTCATGCCGATATGATCCAGCAGACGTCCCGGGGTGGCGATCAGAATTTCCACGCCACGACGCAGCTCCTGGGTTTGCGGATCCATATTGATCCCGCCGAACACCGTGGTGGCGCGCAGCGGCAGATAGCGGGTATAGGCCTTGGCATTGACACCGATCTGATCGGCCAGCTCGCGGGTCGGGGACAGAATCAACGCACGTACCGGGTGCATGGCCGGCGAAGCACTGGGGTTGGCAAACTTTTTCAGACGTTCCAGGATCGGCAGCATGAAGGCCGCAGTCTTGCCGGTCCCCGTTTGCGCCGCGGCCATCAGGTCGCGACCGGTCAGCACCAGCGGAATGGCCTTGGCCTGGATCGGCGTGGGCTCGCTATAGCCCTGCTCGTCGATGGCGCGGAGAATCTCCGGCGACAGTCCAAGCTCGGCAAATGTCATGTAATGCTCCTGCAAAAAAAGGGTGGCGGCGCGAAGGACAGGCCTGCGCGCCGCACGTCGTGTTTCATTGGCAAGGTCGTTTCGGTCAGCTCAGATACCGGATAACACCGGCAAGCAGCACAACAAACAACCAGAGGACCACTGTTCTCCAGACCAGCCCTACCGCACTCTTGAGTGCTTGCGGATCCGCTTCGTCGCCGATACCCAGCTCCGGCCGGAACTTGATGGTGTAATCCTGTTTCAACGGGTCGCCGAGACGAATGCCGATGGCACCGGCCGCCGAGGCCAGCAGGATACCTGCGGCATGATGGCCCCAGGTGACTGCCTGGGCTCGCCAGCAATACACCGCATCCTCGAAATCTCCCGTCACGGCAAAACCGGCGGCCGTCAGACGCACCGGAATCCAGTCCAGCCAGTCAATGAGCTTGCCGGCGAACACACCGAACTGGTCATCTTCGCCGATTCGTTCGCCCCACTTGTTGCCAAGAATGGTGGACAGGCGGAACAGCAAGGCACCGGCCGGTCCGGGCAACAACACGAACCAGAACATTGTGCCGAACACATGCCGGTAGCTGTCGACCACCCCCTGTTCGATGGACAGACGGGCAATTTCATTGACCGACAGCTCGGAGGTCGCTTGACCCGTCCACTGCCGCAACAAGGTCCGCGCGTCAAAATCACGCCCCTCGGACAAGGCCAGGGAAATTTCGGAAAAGGCACTGGAGAAGTGTCGGAACCCCATCGTCAGATAGAGCACCAGAACGTTCCACGCCAACGCCAGAATCGGGCTGACGGCCGACAGGGCATAGTAGATACCCAGACCGACCAGAACCGGTGGCAGAATGGCGACAAACCAGGCCAGCAGGCCATGACGCCACGAGCCGGCATTCAGGTTCCGCTCAAGGTAATTGGCATAACGGGTGAACAGCAACCACACCCGGTTGCGGTTTCCCAAGGGACGCAATTGCTCCAGCGCCAAGGCGAAAATAAGGGATAGCAGGGTCATTGTTTAAGGTCGTTGTCTCGGGCCCAAGGTCGAAGATACCACAAAGCCGGGGCGCGACCCAAACCGGGGAGGCCGACTCAAGCGGAACCCAGGTGCCGGCCACCGACTGGGACATCAGGCGTCGTACCGTCTTTGCCGTAACCCAGTGTGGCCGAAGCACAGCTCTTCAAAAACGCCAGAGCATCACTGGTCCGTTCCAGACGCCGATTGATGATGGCGCCGTTACGTTCGTTCAGTGCATGCGCCCGGGACAGGGCGGCATCCAGTTCGGCCCATGCGGCGGCGGCTTCATCGCGCCCGGCCAGCCAGGCGGCAACACTATCGGCAGAGTAGATGGACTGCGCCTTCATCCACTCGGCACGTACCAGACTCTTTTCCTGCACCTCCTGCAGCACGACCGCCTTCTCCAAGGCGACGCTCTCGACAGCCGGCATATCCTCGCCGTCGAGAATGGCAAATTCCTGCTCCAGAAGCACAGACAGCCGGGACAAGCTTTCCGCTTCATCCCGGCATAATTCGGTAAATCGCTGATTGTCGGTCATACTCTCGTCACGCTACCTCGAAAGTCCTGTTGCCGAGTCTTAAAGCAAACCCTGCAGGTGCTTGATCATTCCGCCGGCAATCTGGCTGGCATCGGGCTGGTAGGCACCGGCCAGCAGCTGGTCGCGAATGTTCTTTACCTTTTCGGCATCGAACGACTCGGGAACCTGATCGCTGATCTTGGTGGCACTGCTTCCCTCGGAACTGATCCGGACCTTCGACGACGGCACTTCGGGCGCCGTCGCGCTACCCTCGGTCTCCGAGCGGCGGGTGCGCTTGGTCTGGGTCGGGATGATGCCTGCGCTATTGCCCGTGTTGTCGATCTTCATGATGTGTCCTTCCCTACTGCAAAACGTTCTCTAAACTATTATCGGCTCAAAACCGCGCGTCTTGACAGGTATTTGGCTCAGAATACCACAATCACCACAGCATCTTCTCGCACCGTGCCGCGAATTATCCTCCCGGATGTCATTCGCACCGAAACGCCCTCGCCCGCTGCAGCGTTGCCCATGGCGGTTCCATCCGCGCCAACACTGAATCCATCGCCAGTCGCCATGACCTTGACGCGTTGATTCATTTTCACCACAACCGGGGCGCGAACCATGAAAGAACGCAGCCAGCCGCCCACCGGCACCCCGCTGGTCATGGTCTGGCCGATCACCTGGGAAAGGTCAGTCATCACGGTCTGGGACGCGGCGCCATCCGGCAAGGCCACCAGTTTGACGTCATTGGCCGACACGATCTCACCGGAGCGCAATGGCCGGGTCGCCACGACCCCGACACGCGCTTCGCGGATCGTCACCGGCACGCGCAGCGACCAGCCCAGCGAAGGACAACTGACATCGACCAGTGTCGACCCGGTGGTTTTCGCGCCTTGCGCCCAGCCGGCCAGCAACTCGCCACAGGCCGGCACTGCCAGTCGCCGGTCGACCCGGCCCACCGTAAACGTCGCCTGACGCTGCGCCAGCTCTCCGGCGACAAAACGGCGTGCTGTCTCTTCCAGCCGCCCCAGATCCTGATTCGCCGCATGAACCACGGCAGCGCACGACAGTAAAAGCAACAAGAACAGTTTTTTCATCAGCACATTCTATCGCATGCCCGCAATGACAGCGGTCTGAGATTGACAAACTACACTATTGCCAAAATAATCCGCATGGGCATAGTGCTTTTACTTTAAACAATAAACAGGGGCAACACATGAAATTCCGCATCGCCACCTTGGCCACCGCAATGGCACTGCTTAGCCTCGGCTCGGCACACGCTGACAACACCCGTTACAGCACGATTTATTTCTTTGGCGACAGTCTGTCCGATACCGGCGCCTTCGCCGGCCAGAAGTTCGATCCGACCGACCCGACCTCCCCGACTCTGGGCGCCAAGGCGCGTTGGTTGATGGGTAACGGCGCCAACTGGACGGATGTCTTTGCGGCACGCTTCGGCCTGAGTTCGGTCGCCAACAACCAGACCAATAATCCGGCCAACACCAGCGCCACCGGCAACAACTATGCCCAGGGTGGTGCCCAGGCCCAGACGGCGGTGCCCTTCCAGTTCCCCGATGCCCACCTCGGCCCCGGCGGACTGCCGATTGAAGACATTCAGGCACAATACGCCAATTATCTGGCCCAGCACGGCGGCAAGATCGACCCCAACGCCGCCTACTCGGTCTGGATCGGCGGCAATGACCTGACCGCATCGGTCGTCAAGGCGCAGGCCGTTCTGCAGACCGGCGGCACCCAAGCGGCCGCCCAGACTGCGGCCACTCAGGTATTGACCGACTCGGCCACCATCACCGCCGGACTCGCCCGTACCCTCAATGCCAATGGGGCGGCACTGGTGATCGTTCCGAACATCCCCGATCCGAGCCGCGCCCCGACCATCTTGTTCTCGGTCATCGACCAGACCCTGAAAAGCGCTGCCAAGCAATCCCTCGGCGGCAACCCGACTTCGGCGCAAATCAGTGCCCAGGCCAATGTAATCGCTCAGGCCACCGGCATCTATCCGACGGTGCTGGGCATTATCGGCACCGCTCCGATCCAGACGGAAGCCGACCGTCAGGCCGCTTACCAGCGGGCGATCACCGCCGTGGCGACGGCCATTTCCAATCTGTCCGGCGGAGTGACCCCGGTCTCGGCCATCGCTGACCAGATGAGTAGCGGCATGGCGACCTTGCAAAGCACGCTGGCTTCAGCCAGCACGGGCCTGAACCAGTTGGTCGATATGGGTCTGCAAGGCACTCATGGCATTGTTCGCCCCAACATCAATGCGCTGTTCAACGAGGTGCTGAACAACCCGACCCGCTTCGGCATCACCAATATTGCCAGCCCGTACTGTGCCGGGGATGCCATTCTGTGCTCCGGTCCGCAAATCAATGCCCAGAGCTATGTGTTCACCGATGATTTCCATCCCAGCCCGAAAATCTCCCAGCTGGTCGGTCAATACATCTCCGACATTGTGGTCTCCCCGGCCTTTGCCGGTGCGATTCCGGAAGCGTCGCTGACCGCCTCGCGTCAATTGGGCGATACCCTGAGCTCGCGCTATGAAGCGATTCGTGCCTCGCATCGTGCCGTGGGGACCGTCAGCGCCTGGGCATCCGGCAACTACCGCCCGGACACCCTCAACTACGCGGCCTTGACCGGCAAGGCCAAGGGCGAACTGTATACCGTCGGTGGTGACTATCAGTTGAGCGATACGTTGTCACTGGGCCTCTCGGCATCGCACGCCGGCGGCACCACCAGCGTCGACTCGCTGGGCAATATCGACAACAGCTCGACGCTGATGGCCTTCAGTGCCAACTGGAAGTCGGGCAATGTGTTTGTTGATGGTGATCTGCAGATCGGCGACATCAGCATGACCAGCCGCCGCAATACCGTGACCGGCACCAAGAATGGCGACGTCGGCGGCACCCAGCTGGGCTACCGCATCTACGCCGGTATGGACTACCCGCTCGGCCCGGTGACCATGGGTCCACGTGTCGGCATCAGCTTCGCCCAGGCCAAGGTACAGACGGTCGCCGAGGACGGAGTAGACAGCACGGCACAGTTCTTCCGCGACCAGAACGTCAAGTCGCTGACCGGTTCGCTGGGCTGGCAAGTCAATGCCAGCTACGGCAATTATTCGCCGTATGCCCGTGTCGACTATGTGAAAGAGTTCAAGACCGGCGACCGCAAAGTCACCGCGGGCCTGAACAGCATGCCGGGGGACTTCACCGTCAATCTGGGCAAACCGGACAGCAGCTGGTTCGATGCACGTCTGGGCGTAACGACCGCCATCAGCAAGACGGTGTCGGCCTGGGGGCAGATCGGCGCAACGAGCGGCCGCAAAAACGGCAACCAAAGCACCGCGACCGTGGGGGTTTCCGCCTCGTTCTGACGCGTAGGCCACTCAAGACAAAACCCCCTGTCGATCAGGGGGTTTTGTCATTGCAGCAGGCCGAATCGCCACTCAGGCCAGCGACTTTTCGATATAGGCCTGTACCTGCGTCGTCTCGGCAGGCAACACGACCACCCGTTGCGGCAAGGCTTCCAAACCGGCCAGCGCGGCAGGCTGCGGAGGAGTGCACCCGAGGGCCTCCTCCATGGTTTCGGCGAATTTGACCGGCAGTGCTGTTTCCAGACACACCACCGTCTCACCCGGGCGCCGCAACTCGCGCGCCACCTTCACCCCGTCGGCCGTATGCGGGTCCAGCATGACCTTATCGCTGGCCCAAACACTGCGAATGGTGGTCAGACGATCGCCATGATGACTGCGTCCGGCCACAAAACCAAACTCCCCGGCCACCCGGACAAATGCCGGGTCCGAAGACAGGTCAAAGCCCTGCCCGCTTTCTACCGCCTGCCAGAGCGTTTTGATGCGCAGACTGTCACGGCCAACCAGATCGAAGACAAAGCGCTCGAAATTCGAGGCTTTGGAAATATCCATCGAGGGGCTGGAGGTGACATGGGTCTCGGTGCTGCCGCGCGGCCGATAGCGCCCCGTGGCGAAGAACTCGCACAACACATCATTCTCGTTGGTGGCCACAATCAGGCGCTCGACCGGCAACCCCATGCGCTTGGCGATATACCCGGCACACACATTGCCGAAGTTGCCGGACGGCACCGCGAAGCTCACGGTGTCGTCATTACCGGCCGTGGCGTTGAAATAGCCTTTGAAGTAATACACCACCTGCGCCACGACCCGCGCCCAGTTAATCGAGTTGACCGTCCCGATACGATGGCGTGCCTTGAAGTCCGCATCGGCCGACACGGCTTTCACGATGTCCTGACAGTCATCGAACATGCCGCGAATGGCGATGTTATGGATATTGGCATCCGGCAAGGAGTACATCTGGGCACGCTGGAAGGCGCTCATGCGCCCATCCGGGGAAAGCATGAACACGGAGATACCCTGCTTACCCCGCATCGCATACTCGGCGGCGCTACCGGTATCCCCGGAGGTCGCGCCAAGAATGTTCAGGGTCTCCCCGCGCTGCGCCAACACATACTCGAACAGATTGCCGAGCAATTGCATCGCCATGTCCTTGAAGGCCAGCGTCGGCCCGTTGGACAAGGCCAGAATGGCCGTACCGTCCTGCAGGCGACTTAACGGCGTAATGGCTTCACTGCCAAACACCTCGGCGCGATAGGTCATGTCGACCAAGGGCTTGAGGTCCTGCTCCGGAATGTCATCGGCAAACAAACGCAGAATCTCGAAAGCAAGGTCGGCATAAGACAGCGAACGCCAGGCATCCAGCTGGCTCCGGTCAATCTGCGGGTAGCTTTCCGGCATGACGAGACCGCCATCCGGCGCCAATCCCATCAGGAGTATCTCGGAAAACGTTTTGGGGGGCATCTCGCCCCGGGTGCTGATATATCTCATGGTCCCTGGTCTTTTTATGGGTCAGCCGTTCAATTCTTCCATGCGCAGACGCACCACCTTGCCGCTGACGCTTTCCAGCGCTTCGATGGCGGCAATGGCAGTGTTCACATGCTTTTCCTGTACACGATGGGTCAGGATCACCACTTCTGCCGATCCGTCGGACACCGAGCCTTTCTGGATCACTGCCTCGATGGAGATGCCGTTCTCGGCCAGAATGCGAGTGATATTGGCCAGCACGCCGGTGCGGTCGGCCGCCTGAATGCGCAGGTAGTAACTGCTCACCACTTCGTCGATCGGCAGGATCGGCAGGTCTTGCAGACGGTCCGGCTGGAAAGCCAGATGCGGCACCTGATGGCCGGGGTCGGCGGTCAACAGCCGGGTCACATCCACCAGATCAGCCACCACGGCAGAGGCGGTCGGCAAGGCGCCGGCGCCGGCGCCGTAGTAGAGGGTCGGGCCGACGGCATCGCCGCTGGCCAGCACCGCGTTCATCACCCCGTTCACATTGGCGATCAGACGGCCCTCGGGAATCAGGGTCGGGTGAACCCGCAGTTCGATCCCCTTGTCGGTGCGACGCGTCAGACCCAGCAATTTGACGCGATAGCCCAGTTCTTCCGCATAGCGAATGTCCTTGGCGGTCAGTTGACTGATCCCTTCCAGGTAACAGCGTGAAAACTGCATCGGAATACCGAAGGCAATCGCCGACATGATGGTCAGTTTGTGACCCGCATCATGTCCCTCGACGTCGAAGGTCGGGTCGGCTTCGGCATAGCCCAGTCGCTGGGCTTCCGCCAGCACGTCGGCAAAGTTGCTGCCCTTCTCGCGCATCTCGGTCAGAATGAAATTGGAGGTGCCATTGATGATGCCGGCAATCGACTCGATGCGATTGGCCGACAATCCCTCGCGCAAGGCCTTGATGATGGGGATGCCGCCGGCCACTGCCGCTTCGAATGCCACCATCACACCCTTTTCATGCGCCAGGGCAAAAATTTCGTTACCGTGCTCCGCCAGCAGTTTCTTGTTGGCGGTGACAACATGCTTGCCGTTCTCAATGGCGCGCAGCACCAGATCACGGGCAATACTGGTGCCGCCGATCAGTTCGACGACAATATCCACCTCGGGATGTTCAACAATCCTGAAGGCATCGTCGACCACCGTCACATCGGGGCCGCAGACCCCTTCGGCGCGCGCCACGTCGCGGTTGGCGGCCATGAACAGGCGAATGGTTCGCCCGGCGCGGCGGCTGATCTCCTCGGCGTTACGCTTAAGTACGGTGGCGGTACCGCCACCGACTGTCCCCACTCCCATCAGGCCAACGTTGATCGGCTTCATACTGTCTCCTTACCCGGGCGGTCTGACTTCCTGCCCAATTGACAAAAAGGGGCCCCGAAGGCCCCTTGTTCAACAACATTCTCTGGCGGCACGCATGTCATGCGGTGCCGTGTTGCTTGCGGACGTTTTCCAGGAAGCGTGCGATGCGTCCGATGGCGTCCGTGAGATCATCGGTATTAGGTAGGAATACCACGCGGAAGTGATCCGGGGCAACCCAGTTGAAGCCGGTACCCTGCACCAGCAACACCTTTTCCTGCTGCAGCAACTCGAGAATGAACTGCTGGTCGTCGGCAATCGGATAGATGTGCGGGTCGAGGCGGGGGAACAGGTACAAGGCGCCCTGCGGCTTGACGCAACTGACCCCGGGGATCTCGGTCAGCAACGTCCAGGCCAGATCGCGCTGACGGCACAGCCGGCCATTGGGCGCCACCAGATCATCAATGCTCTGATAGCCTCCCAGAGCGGTCTGGATAGCATGCTGCCCCTGCACGTTGGCGCACAGGCGCATCGAACAGAGCATGCCCAGTCCTTCGATATAGTCGCGGGCATGGCGTTTCTCGCCGGACACAATCAGCCAGCCAACCCGGAAACCGGCGGCACGATAGTTTTTCGACAGGCCATTGAGAGTAATGCACAGCAGGTCGGGTGCCAGCGCAGCAATCGAGGTGTGATTCACGCCGTCGTAGAGCACCTTGTCGTAAATCTCGTCGGCGTAGATGATCAGCTGGTGCTGACGCGCCACCTCGACAATTTGCTGCAGCAAGGCCGGCGGATAGACCGCGCCGGTCGGATTGTTCGGGTTGATGATCACGATGGCGCGGGTACGCGGGGTGATCTTGGCCTTGATATCCTCGATATCCGGGAACCAGCCGGCATTTTCATCGCAGAGGTAATGCACGGCATTGCCGCCGGCAAGGCTCACTGCCGCGGTCCATAGCGGATAGTCGGGGGCCGGCACCAGTACCTCGTCGCCGGCATCGAGCAAGGCCTGCATCGCCACCATGATCAGCTCGGAAACGCCATTGCCGATATAGATGTCTTCCATCGTGACATTGGGCAGGGCTTTTTCCTGAGCGTAATGCATGATCGCCTTGCGGGCGGCAAACAAGCCCTTGGAATCGGAATAGCCCGAGGCGCTCGGCAAATTGACGATCACATCCTCGATGATCTCGTCCGGCGCAAAGAAGCCGAACGGCGCCGGGTTACCGATATTCAGCTTGATGATGCGATGACCTTCGTCTTCCATCACTTTGGCGTGTTCGAGCACCGGGCCGCGAATGTCGTAGCACACGTTGTCGAGTTTTCTGGATTTGTTGACTGGCTGCATGGTGATCCGTTGTTCCACCTGTTCGCCCGCCTTCCCTGCAGGTGAGGCGGAGCGACGGCGTGGTGAGGTTTTTTTGGTCATGGCGTCTTTTTCCAGCCGGGCGGGCAGCCTACAACGTCCTGTCCAACCGGCATTCGTTGCGTATAATCCTATCCCAATCCGTGGTGCGCTGCACTAACGGGATTCGCCATTCCTGACAGGACGCATCCAATGAAACTTCACCAAGCCACCGGAGAAGGCCAGAACCTGTTTACCGGTTACAGCGACGGCCAGGTCGAGATCAACCGCGAGGCGCACAGCGGCAACCTCATCGTCACCCCCGACACCCTGCTGCCCTGGCAAGTGACCGACTTCGACGCGCTGTCGGAACAGCACTTTGCCGCCTTGCTGGAGCACACCCCGGAAGTGGTGATTGTCGGCACCGGTGCAACCCAGCGCTTCTTTCATCCACGCCTGACGGCGACGTTGGCCACGGCGGGCATCGGGGTGGAAATCATGGATACCAAAGCCGCCTGCCGAACCTACAACATCCTGCTCGCCGAAGGCCGGAAAGTGCTGGCGGCCCTTCTGGTCTGAGAGCCGGCTTCATTGATAACTCCCGCCGCTGCCGCTAAAACGCTAGTAATGCAATCCGCTTTTCAGGCAGGGGAAACCGATGAACCCGATCGGGCGAAGCACCATCGTCTTGCTGCTGGCCATGCTGGCACCGCTGGCCCGGGGAGAAAACCTGCTCATTGTGCGGGGTGATGGCAACTATCCACCCTTCGAGATGGTCAGCCATGGCCAATTGACCGGCCTGCACATCGAGCTGGTCAACCTCATCGCCCGGCAATTGGGCGACACCGTGCACTGGCAAAGCGTACCGTGGACCCGGGCCCAATCCATGCTTCGCTCCGGCGAAGCGGATGCCATCACCTTCATGAGCCAGACCCCGGAGAGGGAACGCTATGCAATCTTCCTGCCGGACGCGGCGCTGAGCACCACCCGATCCGCCTTCATCACCCTGGCCGGTACCTCCGGCAACTACCACTGGCACGGTGATCTTGCCGCACTGCGCGGCATTCCCATCGGGGTACTGAAGGGCTACGCCTATTCCCGCGAATTCGATAACGACCCCTCGCTCACCAAGCGGGTCGTGGTGGGGGGCAATGAACAACTGCTGCAAATGCTCAAGGCGGAACGCTTCGCCCTGGCGGTCGGCGACGTGGAGCAGTTCCGCTATCTGACCCGCAATGACCCCTCCTTGCCGGCGATCGAGTTTCTCGACCCTCCGCTATTCGCCCGTCCCAATTATCTGGCATTTTCCCGAAGCGAAAAGCGCATGGCCACGGCACAGCGCTACGCGCAAGCCATGGCCAATTACAAAAAAACTCCCGCCTGGCGGGAGTTGATGAAACGCTACCTTTCCGACTGACTCAGGCCGCGGGAGTCGCCTCGCCGCCGAAAGATTCAAAGGCCTGCAGGGCTTCCGCGGCCGTCATCAACGACGGACCGCCGCCCATATAGATGGCGACCTGCAACATTTCCATGAATTCGGCCCGGCTACAGCCCAACTCGACAAGTGCCTTGGCATGGAAAGCCAGACACCCCTGACAGCGATTGGCAATGCCGATGGCGATGGCCATCAATTCCTTGGTCTTGTTCGACAACGCCCCTTCGCTATGCGCCGCCCGACTCATCATGCCAAAGCCTTTGAGGGTATCGGGAATCTCCTGACGCATCTTGCCGAGTTGAGCAGAAATTTCAGTGGTGATATTTGGGTAGTCGTGAAGCATGGTGTTCTCCTTACCGGATACGATATATGTATTAATATAATATATTATTAGATAACAAGTGCAAGCCCCCCACAAGAAAAAAGGAGCCGTAGCTCCTTGTTTCCGATTCAACTCAGCAAACTCTTCACCAGCAGCCCCGCCAGCAGAATGGCGATCAGCGCCAGCCAGAAGTTCTGCCGCTTCTGCTCGCGCATCAAGTGCATATAGCCTTCCACCACCAGGGCACTGCGGTCGCCGGACACCAGCTCGTTAAGCTTGCGGGGCAATTGGGGCAAAGTCGTTGCCCATTGCGGCGCCTCGTGTTTGAGAGTACGCAACAGCCCGCGCCAACCGATCTGCTCGTTCATCCATTTCACCAGAAACGGCTTGGCGGTATCCCACAAGTCCAGATGCGGGTCCAGCTGGCGGCCCAATCCCTCGATATTCAGCAAGGTTTTTTGCAACAGCACCAGTTGGGGCTGGATTTCAACATTGAAACGGCGACTGGTTTCAAACAGGCGCAACAGCACCATGCCGAAAGAAATCTCGGACAGCGGTTTCTCGAAAATCGGTTCACACACCGTGCGTACCGCCGCTTCCAGCTCTTCGGCACGGGTATCGGCAGGCACCCAGCCGGATTCGATGTGTGCCGTGGCGACACGGTGATAGTCGCGATTGAAGAAGGCCAGGAAATTGACCGCAAGATAATGCTTGTCCACGTCGGTCAGGCTGCCGACGATACCGAAATCCAGCGCGATATAACGTCCGTCTTCGGCCACGAAGATATTGCCGGGGTGCATGTCGGCGTGAAAGAAGCCATGCCGGAACACCTGGGTAAAGAAAATCTCGACGCCGAAGCGCGACAGTTTCTTCAGGTCCACGCCCTCCGCACGCAGCCGCTCGATCTGGGAGATCGGTGTTCCATGCATCCACTCGAGGGTCATTACCTCCCGCCGGGTGTAGTCGTAGAACACTTCGGGCACGATCAGCATGTCGGAACCGACAAAATTGCGGCGCAACTGATTGGCGTTGGCCGCTTCATGCATCATATCCAGTTCGTCATGCAGGTACTTGTCAAACTCTGCCACCACTTCGCGGGGTTTCAAGCGCTTGCCATCGGCGAACAAGCGCTCGACCCACTGAGCCAGGGTGCGCATCAGCGCCAGATCTTTTTCGATGACCGGCAGGATGTCGGGACGCACCACCTTGACCGCCACCTCGCGGCCACGACTGCCGTCCGGGTTGCGCAACCAGGCCTTGTGTACCTGCGCTACCGATGCACTGGCCACCGGCACATCATTGAAATCGACATACAACTGCTCGACAGGAACACCGAAAGCGCGCTCGATCACTTCGCGGGCAAGACTCCCGTCGAAGGGGGGGACTTTATCCTGAAGAAAGGCCAGTTCTTCGGCATAGTCAGGGGGCAATAAATCGCGACGCGTCGATAGCACCTGACCGAATTTGACAAAAATCGGCCCCAACGACTCCAGTGCCAGCCGCACCCGGACCGGCAGAGGATGATCAAGGTCACGCCGCAATGGTATGCAGCGAAACAGCCGGTGAATGAACCCCAGCCGGGAATGTCCACGCAGGAACTCGTCCAGACCGAAACGCCAGAACGTCGCAAAAATGGTGAAAGAACGAAGAATGCGCATGATTCAATGAGTCTGTCGGTTCAGGGCCTGCTCAAGCAGCAACAGCCGTTTTTCAAAACGCTCGGTATCGTCGCGTAATTCATCAACGGCACCGACATAGGCCGCAACGGCAGGTTTACCGGCAAGCAGCGGGGCTTCTTCGCGCAAATGCTCGGCAAAACTGGCCGCCAGCCGCCAGGCAATTTCGCCACGGATACCCCCGCCACGCTTGACCAGTCGCTCCACGCGATAGGCGGCGGCATCGCCGGCCAGCCGGGAAACATCCTCGACCCAATGCCATGACAGGCGGCCCGACAGGCGCAGCAATGCCCCGGCCAGTTCGGCGTCCCCCTCCAGCACCACATCATTGACTGACGGGTCGCGACCGGCCATCACCGCCATCACCGCAGAGTGGCGCAGGGTCAAGGTCGCTTCGGGCTCGCCCTCGCACCCGGCAAGCCAACCGTCACTGTTCACTACGCCGGTCACCGCCACCGGTGCCACGCGCCAGGCCACACGCCGGCCGGCATGCGCGGCCAACTCGGCGCGGACTTCGGGCGACTGTGCGAGCAAATGATTCATTACCGCCAGATCAATGCGCATTTTGACAACTCCCTGTCACTGTCCGGGGCCGGATCAGAACACAAAGCCCTTGTGCAGCGCCACGACGCCACCGGTAAGGTTGTGGTACTCGGCCTTGTCGAAACCGGCCTCCAGCATCATGTCCTTCAGGGTGTCCTGATCCGGGTGCATCCGGATGGACTCGGCCAGATAGCGGTAGCTCTCGGCGTCATTGGCCACCAGCTTGCCCATCAGCGGCAAGGCCTTGAAGGAGTACAGGTCATAGAACGGGGACAAGGGCTTCCACACTTTGGAGAACTCAAGCACCAGCAATTTGCCACCCGGTTTGAGCACGCGGCGCATTTCTTTCAGCGCAGCATCCTTGTGGGTCATATTGCGCAAGCCAAAAGCCACCGACACGCAATCGAAATAGGCATCCGGAAACGGCAGCTTCTCGGCATCGGCCAGCGAGACCGGCAACACCAGACCTTCATCCAGCAGGCGGTCACGTCCTACCGTCAGCATCGAGCTATTGATATCCGTCAGCCACACCTCGCCGGTCTTGCCGACGCGTTTGGCCCAGCCGCGGGCCAGATCGCCGGTACCACCGGCAATATCCAGCACCTTGTCGCCGGCACGTACCCCGGAAGTTGTCAGGGTAAAGTGCTTCCAGATACGGTGCATGCCTCCCGACATCAGGTCATTCATCACATCGTACTTTTGCGCCACGGAATGGAAGACCTCGGCCACCTTGCCGGCTTTTTCATTCTCGGAAACGGTCTTGAAACCGAAGTGTGTCGTCTTGTCCATTGTCTTGCCTGTTCTCGTTCAAGAAGAAGCGTCCGGAGTGGCATCGCGGCTGGCGCCCGCCTCTTC
Source organism: Pseudogulbenkiania sp. (assembly GCA_018260425.1). Classification (GTDB taxonomy): domain Bacteria; phylum Pseudomonadota; class Gammaproteobacteria; order Burkholderiales; family Chromobacteriaceae; genus Paludibacterium. The sequence goes on from JAGLBD010000010.1 coordinate 58,260, forward strand.
CAGTCGTCTCAAATAGGCTTGCCAGTATGCCTCCTGGCACTCACCCAGTTCATGGAGATAATCCCAACTGTACAAACCATTGTGATGGCCGTCGTCGAATACCAGCCGCAAGGCGTAGTGGCCGACCGGCTCGAGGGCCGTGATCGCGACCGCCCGTTTGCCGGTCTGCAATACCTCGTTGCCGCGACCATGCCCGCGCACCTCGGCAGAGGGCGAATGCACGCGCAGGTATTCGGCCGGCAAGGCAAAGGTCTTCGAGTCATCGAAGGTGATTTCCAGTACCCGGGAAACCGCATGCAAACGGATTTCCACCGGCTGGTGACGGGCATTGTCGCTCATGGATTCATTCTCCGCCGTCGTTTTTCTCCAGCAACATGGCATCGCCATAGCTGAAGAAGCGGTATTCGGCGTCGACTGCATGCCGGTAGGCCTGGCGAATCGCCTTCGAACCGGCGAACGCCGACACCAGCATCAGCAAGGTCGACTTGGGAAGATGGAAATTGGTCAGCAAGCGGTCCACCACCCTGAAACGGTAGCCCGGGGTAATGAAGATGTCGGTTTCACCGCGGCCGGCCACCAATTCCCCGCTACGTGCCGCCGACTCGAGCGCACGCACGCTGGTGGTACCAATCGCCATCACCTTGCGGCCTTCGCGTTTGGCGGCGGCGATGCGGTCGACGGTATGTTGCGGAATATCGTAAATCTCGCTGTGCATCACATGGTCGGCGATCGACTCGACACGCACCGGCTGGAACGTCCCGGCCCCGACATGCAGGGTCACCCACAGCAACTCCACGCCACGGGCTTGCAGTGCGGCCAGCATGTCTTCGGTGAAGTGCAGGCCGGCAGTCGGCGCGGCCACGGCGCCTTGTTCGCGGGCGTAGACGGTCTGGTAGCGGCTGTCGTCGTCATCGCCGGCAGAACGTTCGATATACGGCGGCAACGGCAGCTTGCCGGACGCCTCCATGATATCGAATACCGACTCGTCTTCCGAGAAGCGCAGCCGGAACAGGTCGCCGGCCCGCTCGATCATCTCGGCCTCCCAGCGTCCGGCAAACACCAGCCGGGTACCGGGCTTGGGCGACTTGGAGGCACGGATATGAGCCAGTGCCTCGTGCTCGCCGAGCACACGCTCGATCAGCGCCTCGACCCGACCGCCGGTGGTTTTTTCGCCAAACAGGCGCGCCTTGACCACGCGGGTGTCATTAAATACCAGAACATCGCCAGGAGCGACCCGGTCAAGAAAATGAACAAACTCATCATCCGTGATGCGCTCGCCATCAACATGCATCAAACGGCTGCCACCGCGAACGGCGGGCGGATGCTGGGCAATGAGCTGCTCGGGCAGAATGTAGTCGAAATCGGAAAGCTGCATGATGATCGATGATAAGGCAAATACTGCGATTATACCTGTGTGGCAGCCGTTGCGGGCAGAGAAGCCGATGAAGCTGGTTTGCCGCAGATCAACACCGGAATTGCCAATGGTATGACACTACCGACTTGCCCAGCCCGGCAAGTTGATTTAGTGTATCTGCTCGATTTCAGTCAATGACATTTGCAAACGACCGACAAACAGCCGTTTGAATTTCAGTAAAAGCTAGACATCTTGCTGCGATTTACGGCAAACTCGCGCCCATGATTAAACGAGGAACTCAAGTTTTGGCCCGAAAATTCCTTGTGCTGCACGGCCCCAACCTGAATCTTCTGGGTCGCCGTGAACCCGAGCACTACGGCAGTCAAACGCTTGAAGACATCAACCGGAATCTGGTGAAGCTGGCCACGGCCCATGGGCATCAACTCGATACCCTGCAAAGCAACGCCGAACATGTTCTGGTGGAGCGCGTGCACGCGGCCCTTGGCGACGGCACCGACTTCATCATCATCAATCCGGCCGCTTTCACCCACACCAGCGTCGCCCTTCGGGATGCGCTGTCGGCTGTCAGGGTTCCGTTTGTCGAAGTCCACCTCTCCAACGTTCACGCCCGCGAAGCATTCCGCCACCACTCCTATTTCTCCGATATAGCAGTTGGGGTCATTGCCGGTCTGGGCGCTCACGGTTACGAACTGGCACTGGACTACGCGCTGCGCCATCTCGACGCGCCCCGGTGAAGTCACGAACATAGCTTCAGAAGGATTACCCAATGGATCTGCGTAAACTCAAGAAACTCATCGATCTGGTCGAGGAATCCGGCATTGCCGAACTCGAAGTGACCGAAGGTGAAGAAAAAGTCCGCATTACCCGCGTTTCCGCCAACGCACAGTTTGCGTATGCACAGCCGATGACCGCCGTGCAACTGCCGGCAGACCATGGCGCTGCGCCGCAGCCCGTCGCCGCTGCACCGCAACCGGCCGCCGGCCCCGACCTCTCCAATGCATTGAAATCGCCGATGGTCGGCACCTTTTACCGGGCACCGAGCCCGGGTGCCAAGAACTTTGTCGACGTCGGCAGCCAGGTCAATGTCGGTGATACCCTGTGCATCATCGAAGCCATGAAGCTGATGAACGAAATCGAAGCCGACCGTGCCGGTACCGTCAAGGCCATTCTGGTGACGGAAGGCCAACCTGTTGAATATGGCGAACCCCTGTTCATCATCGAATAAGTCCCTGACCGACACGGCCAGAAGCGACAGGGCACGACACTGATCCGTGCCCTTGTTGTTTCACGGGCCTCACTATGGACGATCCAGCCATGTTTGAAAAAATCCTGATCGCCAACCGCGGTGAAATCGCTCTGCGTATCCAGCGCGCCTGCCGCGAACTGGGCATCAAAACCGTTGTGGTTCACTCCGAAGCCGACCGCGAAGCCAAGTACGTCAAGCTGGCCGACGAATCGGTCTGCATCGGACCGGCCCCCTCGGCAAAAAGTTATCTGAACATCCCGGCCATCATCGCCGCAGCCGAAGTCACCGACGCCCAGGCCATCCATCCGGGCTATGGCTTCCTGTCCGAGAATGCCGACTTTGCCGAACGCGTCGAACAGTCCGGTTTTGTCTTCATCGGACCGCGTCCGGAAACCATTCGCCTGATGGGCGACAAGGTGTCCGCCAAGGAGGCGATGATCGCCGCCGGCGTACCGTGCGTACCCGGTTCCGACGGTGCACTGGGCGACGACCCGGCAGACATCGTGCGCAGCGCCAAGAAAATCGGTTTCCCGGTCATCATCAAAGCGGCCGGCGGCGGTGGCGGACGCGGCATGCGCGTGGTACACAGCGAAGCCGCTCTGGTCAATGCGGTGAACATGACCCGCGCCGAAGCCCAGGCGGCCTTCGGCAACCCGGTCGTGTATATGGAGAAGTTCCTCGAACAGCCGCGCCATATCGAGATCCAGGTGCTGTCCGACGAATACGGCAATGCCATCTTCCTGGGCGAGCGCGACTGCTCGATGCAGCGCCGCCACCAGAAGATCATCGAGGAAGCGCCGGCTCCCGGCATCACCGACGAACAACGTGCGGAGATCGGCAAGGTCTGCGCCGATGCCTGCGCACGGATTGGCTATCGTGGTGCGGGTACCTTCGAGTTCCTCTATGAAAACGGGGGCTTCTACTTCATCGAAATGAACACTCGCGTGCAGGTCGAACATCCGGTGACCGAGATGATCACCGGCATCGATATCGTGCAGGAACAGATCCGCATCGCCGCCGGCGAAAAGCTGCGCTACAAACAAAGCG
>JAGLBD010000010.1:62027-77923 GCA_018260425.1 Pseudogulbenkiania sp.
CATTGGAAGAACCGATTTTTGGTGAACCCGGCGAACCGGTTGACCAGTTGTGGCGCCAGAGCCGCATCATCACCCTGTTCGAGGAAGGCGCCGACGTGGCGCTGATGATCGCGGCGGCCTGCAATGCCTGCCAACTGGGCCAGCCGGCCTTCAGTGTGGAACGCATCGAAGAACAGGACTGGGTACGTATGACCCAGGCCCAGTTCGAGCCTATCCGCATCTCTGACCGACTGTGGATCACACCGACCTGGCATGATGCTCCGGCACCGGAAGCCGTCAATCTGCAACTGGATCCGGGTCTGGCCTTCGGCACCGGCAGTCATCCGACCACCCGTTTGTGCCTGCAGTGGCTGGATGCCAACATTCGCGGCGGCGAAAGCCTGCTGGACTATGGCTGCGGTTCGGGCATTCTGGCCATTGCCGGCCTGAAACTCGGCGCAGCCAGTGCGACAGGGGTGGATATCGACGCCCAAGCCGTGCGTTCCAGCCTCGACAATGCCAGCCAGAACAACGTTCACGCCGAGTTCTGCCTGCCTGACCAGACACCGGCGGCCGAATACGACGTCGTTTTGGCCAACATTCTGGCCAATCCGCTGCGAATGTTGGGTGGATTGCTGGCAAATCATGTCAAAACCGGTGGTAAAATCGTTCTGTCGGGCATACTGGCAGAGCAGGCCGAGGAATTGTCGGCCATCTACGCCGCCTGGTTCGACATGGACCCTCCGGTATTCGATGAGGGGTGGACACGCCTTACAGGAACCCGCCGTTAAAAACGTATGACGCATACCACACAGTGCCCGGACTGCCAGACCCGTTTCAAGGTCAACGACGCTCAACTCGCTGCTGCAGGCGGACTGGTCCGTTGCGGGCGCTGTTCACACGTTTTCAACGCGACTCACCATCTGGTGACCGCCGAGCCGCCACGGCTGGTCGACGAGGCCAACGAGGAAGCCGGGCGGTCCGCCGAGCCGACTCCGCCCCCGCACACGCTAGCCAGCGAACTCGATGATTTCGAGCTGGAAGTTCCCGACTTCGACCCGGAAGCGGCACGTGCCGAGGCCGAAGCCGAACGACTGGCCGCAGAACATCCTCCGGCCGGGGAGGCCTACCCGGCAGAGGATGACGCCCCGCAGCCTTACGCCGAACCCGCCGCCAGCCCGGAAGATATCGACGCGTTCCAGCAGGCTCTGACCGATGCGTTGCGCGCACCGGTCACCAGCCATCGCAGCCCGATGGAGGCGCCGTTGGGTGATCCGTTCGACGATGCGCCAACGGAAACACCGCCCCACCACGCGGACACGATCGATGAAACAGTCGATGACGGCGAAACTCCGGCCATTTTCGATACCCGTCGCACCGCGGCACGACCGATTGATGAAGAACTACCGATCAATGACGCGTTAACGGCCCGTGAAGACGATGAACAGCACGAGCCATCCTTCGCTACCCATCTGGATGGCTCAAGCGAACCAGCCCCGGAGAAACGCGCCTGGTGGTTCACGGCCCTATTGATTGTGGTGAGTCTGGCCGGCGTCCTCGTGCTGGCAGGGCAATTGGTCTACCTCAATCGCACCCGTATTTCTGCCGAAGTCCCTGAATTGCGCCCGGCTCTGGAAGCCGCCTGCAAGGCGTTTGGCTGCAAAGTCGCCCTGCCGACCGATCTGGAATACATCCGCACCGAATGGTCGGATTGTCCGCAACTGCCCGATCACCCCAACCTGCTGCAACTGCAGGCCAAGGTGCGCAACCGCGCGGCCTACCCGCAAGCCTGGCCGATGATGGAATTGACCCTCAAGGACGCCGACGATCAGGTCCTGGTGCGCAAGGTCTTTACACCGAAAGAGTATCTGAAGCACGATGACTTCATGCTGGGGCGCTTCAATGCCAACAGCGAAGCCCGCATCGACATTCTCTTCGATGCGGGTCCGGTACGCCCTCGCGGTTACAGCATCTACTGGTTCTATCCTTGACAGCGGGAGGGTTTCAGCCCTCCTCACCTGCCTCTCGCTCCGCCGCGGCCGCTTGCTCGGCGGCTAGCCGGGCCTCTTCTTCCGCCTTAATCAGCAGCTCGCCGATCTTGTCGAAGCGGAAGTCATCCAGCGTATCGCGCAACCGTTCCGAATAGAACACCTGATCGTGCCCGTCAGTGACGATGATAGACGGCGCGGTATACCCGGCCAGCGGATACTCGCTGATCAGCACCCCGTAGCGTTTATGGAAATCCCGACCGCGCAAGGTCGACAGCAGCGACACGCCCGGCAGGCCGTGTTCCCTGCGGGCACGCCGCAGCGAGGATGGCGAGTCGACCGTGATCACCACCAGATGCAACTGCGGCCAACGTTCGAAATAGCGTCGGGTTTCACGCAACAGGCGCAGACCGCCATGCTCGTTTTCATCGACGGACAGCAGGGTCAGGATAATCTTGGGCAAACCGCTGAAATGCTCCAGAGGAACATCATTGAACTGGTCATCGACCAGCATGAAACTCGGTAATTTCGTCCCGGCTTCGGGAAACTCTCCGGTCACCGGCAGGATTTCTTCGCCATACAGTACACGATGCTGAGCCATAGCTTTCTCCCAGGTTTCCTCTCATGGTTGACCTGATAAGGGCAAAATGCAAGAGACCGGGATCAATAGAGGGTCAAGTCGGCAGCAAAGGACAGGCAGCCGGGGGTTCCCCGGCTCAGGATCAGGATTCGGACTTCGGTGAGCGACTGAGCAATTCCTCGACAACCTGCGAGGGCTCGCTGCCGTGGTACAACAAGCCACAGACCGCGGCGGTGACCGGCATGTCGACTTCCAGACGCTCGGCCATGGTCAACACTTCCCGGGCCGTCGGCACACCTTCGGCAACATGGCCAAGCTCGGCGAGAATGACATCAAGCGGTTTGCCGGTGGCCAGTTTGAGGCCGACCTGACGGTTGCGCGACAGCTCGCCGGTACAGGTCAGGATCAGATCGCCCATGCCGGCCAGACCCATCATGGTCTGCTGGCTGGCACCGAGCGCCATGGCCAGACGGGTAATTTCGGCAAGGCCGCGGGTAATCAACGCGGCACGGGCATTCAGGCCGAAACCCAGCCCATCGGCAACACCGGTGGCAATCGCCATCACGTTCTTGACTGCCCCGCCCACTTCGACGCCGATCAGGTCGTCATTGGCGTAGAGTCGCAACAAGGGACTGTGCAGGTCCCGGGCGATATCACGGGCAAAGGAGGCATTGTCAGAGGCCAGCGTCACGGCAGCAGGCAAGCCGGCCGCCACTTCCCGGGCAAAACTCGGCCCGGACACTACCCCGCAGGGAATACTGGCAGGCAGCTCTTCGGCCACCACTTGATGGGGCAGCAGGCTCGAGCCTGACTCGAAACCCTTGCACGCCCACAGGACCGGCGGCAAGGCCGTGGAAATCGCTGTCAGCGCCTTGAGTGTCGGGCGCAAGCCCGCTATCGGCGTGACGATCAATACGAGTTCGGCTCCGGCAATCGCCAGCGGCAATTGCGCCGAAACCGTCAGGGATTCCGGAAACGCCTGATCAGGCAGATAGCGCTGATTGCAACGTTCGGCAGACATACGGGCAACATGGGCCGCATCCCGGGCCCACAACACCACTTCATGGTGACGGGCAAACGACATGGCCAGCGCTGTTCCCCAGGCCCCCGCACCCAATACCGCGAGCTTCATCTCATAGTCCCCATACATCGAGAATGCGCACGAAACCCTGGCCGCCATCGCGATGTTTGACTTTCACCCACCCGGTCTGCGGGGGGGCGAGCAACTCCAGAACACCGTCACGCGGCACGGAAAACACCACTTTGGCCGACACATCGGCCGACTCGCGCACATCGGCGCGGTCACTGACCACCAGCAACATCGGCTGGGTCGACAAGGCTGCCGCAGGAATCCAGGCTATCCCCCCCGTCGCATCGCGTACCCGCGACCATTCCTTTTGGGTGGACAACACTTCAACCGGGTAGTAGCGGCTGACGACAAAGAGTTTTTTGGCGGTCAGGGCGGGTGCCTCGTACAACGCCACACCGGTTTCCTTGACCGAACGGAACTCCAGCGCACCGGCCAACGGAGCGGACACCCCCGTCACCAGCGCCAGGATGGCAGCGAGACACCCGGACTTCATCAGGCGTTACCTGCTTCGGCCTGTTGTGCACGCTGTTGCATGTACATGGCTTCGAAGTTGATCGGGTTCAGCAGCACCGGCGGGAAACCTGCGCGGTTAACCAGATCGGAAACGGCTTCGCGAGCATACGGGAACAGGATGTTCGGGCACGCTACGCCGAGGATCGGGTCGAGGTCTTCGGTCGGTACGTTGCGGATCTGGAAGATACCGGATTGCACGACTTCCACCAGGAAAACCACCTTGTCAGCGACTTTGGCGGTAACGGTTACCGACAGGCCGACATCGTAGAATCCTTCATCGATCTGCTTGCCTTCGGTAGACAGCTGCATTTCGATTTCCGGCTGGGTTTGCTCGAGGAACACCTGCGGTGCGTTCGGCACTTCCAGGGACAGATCCTTGGTGTACAGTTTTTCAATGGAGAAAACCGGTTGCAATTCTTGTTGTTCGCTCATGTGTCGAGTCTCGCTAGTCGCCCCTGTCGCGGGCACAGTTCAGGTTAAAATACGCGGAGGCACAGTCCCTCAGGGTCGCGGCCTCCCGGCTCCCCGAATCATCGCATGAATCCATCGGGTCGCCAACATCATTCATATGGCATCAATCGGCCAGCAAAACGTCCAGTTTGCCGTCGCGCGCCAGTGCCAGCAGGTCATCGCATCCACCGACATGGGTTTCCCCAATGAAAATCTGCGGCACGGTACGGCGACCGGTCAGGCTCATCATGCTTTCGCGTTCGGCCGGATCCAGGTCAACCCGGACTTCCTCGATGTCCGTCACCCCGCGGGAAGCCAGAAACTGCTTGGCTCGGACGCAGTAGGGACACACCGCTGTGGTATACATTTTTACGGACTTCATCGCACACTCTTCCAGACATTCAATTAGTGCATTATACCTGCTGAAATGCGCTTGGGCGTCTCCTGAAATCGACGAACCAGATCTTCGACAATGGCATCCATCGCCGGAGCCGCTTTGCCCGGCACGGCATTCGCCACCTGCAGGACAATCACCAGCCGCCGTCCATCGGGCTCCTGCCAATACCCTGCCAGCGCACGCACATCCTTGAGCGTACCGGTCTTGAGTCGCAAGCGTCCGCCATAGTCAGCCAGACGACGCTTCAAGGTTCCCTCGCCACCGGCAACCGGCAGACTGGCAGCCAGTTCCGGCCCCCACGCCCCCTTCAGGGCCGTCTCCAGCACCTGCCCCAGCAAGCGCGCCGAAACCCGTTCCCGGCGTGACAGGCCCGAGCCGTTTTCCAGCACCAGGGGCGAAGCATCGATGCCATGACTGGCCAACAACGTTCGAATGCTCTGCTCGGCCCCTGCCACCACATCGCCATCGAGCGGCGTCTGGCGCCCGACCGTCAGGAACAGCAAACGCGCCATCGGATTGCTGCTGAACTTGAGAATATCCGGCAACACCCGTGACAAGGGCTCCGAGTCGAGCGAGGCCAGCGTGCGCGCACCGGCCGGCGTGATGCCGCTCGCGACGGGCAACGCGCCTTCGCCGCCAGCCTCGTGCCAGAGCGCCGTGAAACTCTGTGCGGCAAAGGCCTCCGGCTCCATCACCTCCAGAAAACTTTTTGCTCCATCACAGGCCTTCGGCAAGGTCCCCTCGATGCGGATGGCCGATGCCTCGCGACGGATCGACACGTGCTGGCGGACATCCCGGCACTCGCCGCTATCGGTGGAGCTCAAATGCACCTGCAAGGGCAGTGACGGCAAAGCCGGTTCCATCACCACGCGTGGACCGGCTGCATCATTCATGAAAGTGAGCCACGCCACGTTGAGATGGGTCAAATGGGTGTCGGGCCGACTGGCGAAGGGTTTACCTTGATCCTCATCGAAACCGGCCGCATCCGGTATCCGGTTGAACCAGGAGTGATCCAGCACCAGCCGTCCGTCGATCTTGCGCACCCCGCGTTCGCGCAAGCGCACGATCAACTCGCGCAGCGCGTCCAGATAGAAGTGCGGATCACCTCGGCCAATCCAGTAAAGATCGCCGCTCAACACCCCGTTTTCCAATGGGGCGTTGCTCGCCAGTCCGGTTTGCCAGCGATAGTCGGGCCCCAGTCGCTCCAGCGCCGCCCAGCCAGTCAGGACTTTCATCGTCGAAGCGGGGTTGACGGGTTCTCCGTCACGCCAGACGGCAAGCGGTTCCGCGCCCCCCACTTCGGCGGCATAAAGCGCCACCGACTGCGGGGTCAGCCCGTGCAAATCGAGAGGCACGGCCTGCGCCACAGTGCCGATGAGCGCCAGCAGCGCGCTAGCTATCCATTTCATTCACATTTCCTGTGGGTCGACATCCAGCGACCAGCGTAAAGTACGTGACGCCGTGCGGGCAAGGTCCGTGGCGACATGAGCGGCGGCGTCCAGCGCGGCATGCAAGGCCGGGCGACGTGCCGATTCGAGGATCAATTGTGCGCGCTCCCGATTGGCCAGCCGCATCATCAGCGCGGGAGCCGGCCCCGATACCAGCACCTCCGGATACTGCCCGGCCAGTCCGGCGGCAACCGCGTCGAGAAAACGGCATGCTTCGCCAAGGCTCGGCGCATCGGCGCGCAATACCGCCTGAAACGTCGCCGGCGGAAATCCGGCCGCCGCCCGTTCACCGAGTTGTGTCTGGGCAAAGCCGTCGAAGTCATTGGCCTTCAAGGCTTGATACAAGGGGTGCTCAGGCCATTGGGTCTGCACCAGCACATCGCCGGGAGCATCGGCACGCCCCGCGCGACCCGCGACCTGCACCAATTGGGCAAACAATCGCTCCGATGCCCGGTAATCTGCCGAATAGAGTCCGCCGTCGGCATTCAGCACCACCACCAGACTCAAGGCACCGAAGTCGTGTCCCTTGGCCAGCATCTGCGTGCCGACCAGCATGTCGACCTCACCCGCATGTATCTGTTGGTAAATACCGTCCCAGGCATGCTTGCGCTGCGTCGTATCGCGATCGATACGCAGGATGCGCGCCTCGGGAAACATCCGCTCCAGCGCCGACTCCAGTCGCTGGGTTCCCTCCCCCAACGGTTTGATATCGATATTTCCGCACGACGGGCAGGCACGCGGCACCGGTTCCTCGTGTCCGCAATGGTGGCAGCGCAGTACCCGCTCCAGCAAATGCACCACCAGCCGGGCCGAGCAGCACGGGCATCCGGAAATCCAGCCACAATCGGTACACGCCACCACCGGAGCAAAGCCGCGCCGGTTGATGTAGACCAGACTCATTTCCTTGCGGACCAGCCGTTGACGCAATGCCTGAATGGCCGGCTCGGCCAGCCCTTCGACGCGTTTGAGATGGCGCACGTCCAGCAAGTGAATGGTCGGCAAGCGTGCGGCAGCATGGGCACGCCGGGTAAGGCTCAGCCGCCGGTAACGCCCGGCCTCGACATTGGCAAGGGTTTCCAGACAGGGCGTCGCACTGCCCAATACGATAGGCACCTGATCGCGACGGGCGCGCCAGACCGCCAGGTCACGGGCATGGTAGCGCAGTCCGTCCTGTTGCTTGAACGAGCTGTCATGCTCCTCATCGACGATGATCAGGCCGGGACGTGGCAGCGGAACGAACACCGCCATCCGGGTCCCGATGACAATGTCTGCCCGGCCTTGCCAGGCATCGACCCAGGCACGCAGCCGCTCGCCATCGGCCAGCTCGCTGTGCAGCAAGGCCATGCGGGTGTTCGGAAAACGCTGGGCAAACCGGTTGACCAATTGCGGGGTCAAATTGATTTCCGGCACCAGAATCAACACCTGCCGCCCACTGGCCAGTACACCGGCGATGTGGCGCAGATACACCTCGGTCTTGCCACTGCCGGTAATTCCCTGCAACACGAAGGCCTCATAGCCGTGTGCCGCCTGCAGCGCCTGCAGCGCGCTGTCCTGCTCTTCGGTGAGTGCCGGGCTGTCGGCCACGGCAAAGGGCAAAGCCGGCGGAGCTTCACGCTGCAACACCCCCTCCGCCAGCCAATCGGCCACCAGTGCGCCTGCACGCGGCACCCACTCCTTGATCGCCGCCAGCGGCATCGGTCCATCGCACAAGGCTTGCCATAGCGCATGGCGCTTGCGTTGCCGCAGCGGGGGCTCAAGGCTCAGCCCGAGATCGGTAAGGCGATAGTAGGATTCGTCAGGCATGACCGGATCGCGCGGCTCGCGCAGCGCGGTCGGCAAGGCGGTGAACAGGGCTTGTCCCACCGGGTGGTGATAGTAACGGGCCGCAAAATCGACCATATCCAGAAAAGCGTCGGGCAGCGGCGGCAAGCCATCCAGCACGGTATCGATCGACTTCAGCTTGTCCGGATCGACACCCTCATGAGGTATACCATTGGCAACAATGCCACACACGGTACGTCGTCCGAAGGGAATGATCACCCGCTGCCCGGGCAAAACAGGCTTACCGGCACGGTAAGTAAATGTGCCATGCAGAGGAACATCGACAGCGACCTGGACCGTTTGCAGCTCAGTCATGTTTTCTCTCTCTATCCCCGAAACCCCGACCAGACAAGCCTTTGCGGCAGCTGTTAACAGATCCTGTGGATAACTTTGTGAATAATGCTGTTTGCACAGAGGGGAATGGCTTCGCGGCAGCCTTTCCATTGGATTGCATATTTTTTGAGCAAATATTAAAGCTCTTATTTTTCAATGAGTTACGAACGCACCATTTTGGGAACTTTTTGATTGCAAAGTAGATATACGTAGCATGCTGCCAGTGTGCATAAGTCGTGGAACAACTCCCGCGCCCCCTGTCAATACCCTGAAAAAAAAATGCCGCGCTAAGCAGGCGGCATCTGTTTCAAATCAAACGGTATGGCAGGGTACTTATGCGCTGAGCCCCGTTATCAGGGCTTACCGACACACCGATACCCCCCTGCTCCGCTCAACGGCGACGCGACAGACTGTGCACGGCCTCGATCAATACACCCGCATTTTCCGGATCGACGAACTGGGAGATACCGTGCCCCAGATTGAAGACATGACCCGAACCTTCACCGTAAGCGGTCAGGATACGTGCGACTTCGCTGCGAATCCCTTCCGGCGAACCGAACAACACGTTCGGGTCCAGATTGCCCTGCAGTGCCACCCGCTCACCGACACGACGTCGGGCTTCGGCAATGTCGGTAGTCCAGTCAAGACCGATCGCATCGGCACCGCTGCCGGCAATCGCCTCCAGCCACTGTCCACCGCCTTTGGTGAACACGATGCACGGAATACGGCGTCCGTCTTTTTCCTTGATCAAACCGTCCACGATGGTCTTCATATAGGCCAGCGAGAAGGTTTGGTAGGCCGCATGCGACAAGGCACCGCCCCAGGTATCGAAAATCTGTACCGCCTGTGCACCGGCTTCGATCTGCGCATTCAGGTAGTCCGTCACCGCACGGGCATTCACCGCCAGAATCGCATGCAACAGGTCAGGACGGGAATAGAGCATCGCCTTGACGTTGCGGAAGTCGTCGCTGCCGCGCCCTTCGATCATATAGCAGGCCAGCGTAAACGGGCTGCCGGAGAAGCCGATCAGGGGAACGCGGCCATCCAGTGCCTTGCGGATCGACGACACCGCATTCAGCACATACTGCAATTTGTCGGTCGGGTCCGGAGCGTACAGGGAGGCAACATCGGCCTCGGTACGGACGGTTCGGGCAAAGCGCGGACCTTCGCCTTCGGCAAACGACAAACCCAGCCCCATGGCATCGGGAATGGTCAGGATGTCGGAAAACAGGATGGCGGCATCGAGCGGATAGCGTTCCAGCGGTTGCAGCGTCACTTCGGTGGCCAATTCGGCGTTCATGCACAGTTGCATGAAGCTGCCGGCACGCGCACGGGTGGCGCGGTATTCCGGCAAATAGCGGCCAGCCTGACGCATCATCCAGACCGGAGTGTACTCAACGGGCTCCTTGAGCAGCGCGCGAAGAAAGGTATCGTTTTTCAGGGTTGTCATGGTTATACCTGTTTGCAGTGTCGGGGCATTATACCGTCAGATATCCGCGTCGACTTCGTTGCCACGCGCTTCCATCCAGCTACGACGGCCGGCTGCTTCGCCTTTGCCCATCAACATGGTGAACATCCCCCGAGTTTCTTCGAGAGCGTCCTTGCGAACCTTGACCTGCGACAAGCGCCGCGTGTCGGGATGCATGGTGGTGTCCTTGAGCTGCTCCGGGTTCATCTCGCCAAGGCCTTTGAAGCGGCTGATGCCCAGCGAGCCGGTTTTGACCCCTTCGCTGGACAGGCGCTCGAGAATCGCGTTCATTTCCGCTTCGTCCAGGGCATAGAGTTTGCGCGGCGGGCGATTTTTGCCCGAGCCTGGCACATCGACACGGAACAGCGGCGGTTGCGCGACATAGATATGCCCACGCTCGATCAAGGCCGGGAAATGCCGGAAGAACAGCGTCAGCAACAACACCTGGATATGGGAGCCGTCCACGTCGGCATCGGAGAGGATGGCGATCTTGCCATAGCGCAAGCCGGAGACATCCACCTCGTCGCCGTAGCGATGTGGATCGACGCCGATGGCGACGGAAATATCATGAATTTCGGCATTCGAGAACAGCTGGTCCTTATCGGTCTCCCAACTGTTCAGCACCTTGCCACGCAAAGGCAGAATGGCCTGATATTCCTTGTCGCGAGCCAGCTTGGCCGAACCGCCGGCCGAATCCCCTTCGACCAGAAACAATTCATTGCGTTCGATATCCTCGCTCTCGCAATCCGTCAGCTTGCCCGGCAATACCGCGACGCCGGAGCCCTTTTTCTTCTCGACCTTCTTGACCGACTTGAGGCGCGACTGGGCCTGGCGAATCGCCAGTTCGGCAATTTTTTTCGCGGCGTCGACATGCTGGTTGAGCCACAGTTCAACCGGATCGCGGGAAATCGAGGAGATCAGGCGCAACGCGTCGCGACTGGTCAGTTTGTCTTTGGTCTGGCCTTGAAACTGCGGGTCCAGCACACGGGCAGACAACACGAAACGGATTTTGCTCCAGACGTCTTCGGCCATCAGCTTCACGCCGCGCGGCAGGAGATTGTGATGGTCGACAAAGCTCTTCACCGCCTCGAACACCCCTGCGCGCAAACCCGCTTCATGGGTACCGCCCACCGGGGTCGGAATCAGGTTGACGTAGCTTTCCCCGCCCGAGCCTTCTTCAAACCAGGCCAGTGCCCACTGGGCACCCTCGCCCGGAGCGAATTGTTCGTGATCCTGACCGATATAGGCCTCTCCGGCAAACAGCGGAGCAACCGGCTCGTCACCGTTGCAAAGTTCGGCCAGATAGCCCTTCAGGCCATCCGGATACTGCCAGACCTTGACCTCGTCACCGCCGGCTTTCTCCAGCGTCAGGGTCACGGCCACACCCGGCAGCAACACCGCCTTGGCACGCAGCAGGCGTTCGAGTTCGCTCATCGAATAGCGCGGACTCTCGAAATACTTGCCGTCCGGCCAGATGCGAACGCGGGTCCCCGAGGTACGGGCACCACAGTCGCCAATCCGGCGCAGGGGCTCGATGACATCCCCCCCGGAAAAGGTCAGACCCCAGATACCGCCTTCGCGTTTGACTTCGACCTCCAGTCGGGTGGACAAGGCATTGGTCACCGAGACACCGACACCGTGCAAGCCCCCTGAGAACGCGTAGGCGCCACCGTCTTTCTTGTTGAACTTGCCGCCGGCGTGCAAACGGGTGAAGACCAGCTCGACCACCGGCACCCCTTCCTGCGGATGCAGACCGACGGGAATGCCACGGCCGTCATCCTCGACAGAGAGCGAGCCGTCCAGATGCACCGTGACGGCAATCTTGCGGGCAAAACCACCCAGCGCTTCGTCAGCGGCGTTATCGATCACTTCCTGACAAATATGGGTCGGGTCAGTGGTCCGGGTATACATGCCCGGGCGCTCTTTGACGGGCTCCAGGCCCTTGAGCACCCGAACCGAAGATTCATCGTAATGTTGGCTCATGTGCATTCAATCGTTAATGTCAGTATCGGGAAGGGGTGGTATGCCGGGCGGTGGAAAACCCCGCGGGCAGGACTCGCCTGCCCCTTCTATGGAAAACGGCAACGACAGGGACACCCGGGTTGGCGCCCGGGTGTTGAAACAAGGCAGGAACACGCGCCCTGACGAATCCGCTGCGCCACCAGAGCGTCTGGCGGCCGCTAGCTCATACGCTCAAGTCGGTTCCGGTCGTGTCGCCAGTCAGACTGGACACATAGTCCTCGTAACTTTCCACACCCTTCAAAAAACGGGAAAGCTCGCGCAGTGCACGTTCGTACACGTCGCGTTTGAAGTCGATAACGGCATCGACCGGCGCCCAGTAACGATTCCAGCGCCAGCCATCAAACTCGGGATGGTTGGTCGCACGCAGGCATACGTCGCATTCGCGGCCTACCAGCCGCAGCAAGAACCAGATTTGCTTCTGGCCTTTATAGCTGCCACGCCATTCGCGACGCACCCAGTTGCTGGGCACGTCATAACGCAACCAGTCCCGGGTTCGCCCCAGAATCTTGACATGTTGAGGCAAGAGTCCCACTTCCTCGAGAAGTTCGCGATACATCGCAGCCTCAGGACTCTCCCCCGGTTTGATGCCCCCTTGTGGAAATTGCCATGAATGCTCGCGCACGCGCTTCCCCCAGAAGACTTCGTTGCGACCATTGATCAGGACAATGCCGACATTGGGGCGATACCCGTCCCGGTCCAGCATAAAAAAAACCTGCAATTCGTCTAGTTACCCGAATTTTTGCACATTTCAGACTACAGTGCCATTGAGAGTCGGTGGAGTCTCACGCGGAATCAGGCGATATGACGCACCCCGCTACGGCAGTAGTGATACCATAGAGCGTTTTTACGGCATTTCCTGAACAATAAAACGATGCCCCTTATCCAACTACGTCCGCATATCGACCAACTCCCGGCCTTCGGCCTGAAAAAGGGAGCGGTCACCACCTTGTTCAGTGCGGAAGATTTTCGCACGACTCTGCTTGAAGCCATCCGCACGGCACGCAAGCGCATCTGCCTTGTCGCCCTGTATCTGCAAGACGATGAAGCCGGCCATCTGGTCATGAATGCCCTGCAGGATGCGGCGCGGGAACGCCCCGGGCTCGATATCTGTGTCGTGGTCGACTGGCACCGTGCCCAGCGCGGACTGATCGGCGCCGGGCATCAGGAAGGCAATGCCGCCTGGTACCGCGAAGTCTCCCGTCAGAACGGAGCGCGCGTCCCGGTGTGGGGTGTCCCGGCCCAGACCCGCGAGCTGTTTGGCGTCTTGCACCTCAAAGGCTTCATCATCGATGACCAGGTCATCTACAGTGGCGCCAGCCTGAACAATGTCTATCTTGGCTGGCAGGGGCGTTACCGCTTCGACCGGTATCATCTGATCGATGATGCTGCGCTGGCCGACTGCATGTACGGTTTGGTCACACAGCATGTACTGGGCAATCCGGCGGTACACCGTCTTGACTTGCCGAACCCGCCCCAGACCCGCACCTTGCGTCGCGAAATCAAGGAATTCCGGGCCGGGCTCACCCACCAACGCTATGACTACGGTTCGGCCATGGCCCTGCCGGGGGAATTGTCGGTCACGCCCTTGATCGGTGTCGGCAAAAACAATCCGCTGAACCGTCAGGTGTGCCAGCTCATCGCCAGTGCCAAACAGCGCGTGGTGATCTGCACCCCCTATTTCAACTTTCCCCGCCCGGTATCACGCGAAATCGGCCGGCTGCTGCGTCGTGGCGTCACGGTCGACATCATTGTCGGCGACAAGACCGCCAACGACTTCTTCATTCCGGAAAGTGAACCGTTCAAGGCCATCGGTGCGCTGCCCTATCTCTACGAGATCAATCTGCGCCGCTTTGCCAAGCGCCATGAAAAGGCGCTCATCAACGATCAGTTGCGCCTGCACCTGTGGAAGCATGAGGACAACAGTTACCATCTCAAGGGTATTCTGATCGATGACCATTACACCTTGATCACCGGTAACAACCTTAATCCACGCGCCTTCCGCCTCGATCTGGAAAATGCCCTGCTGTTCCGCGACCCGAACGGCGAGCTGGTCGAGCAGAATCAGGCTGAACTGGACAACATTTTCCGCCATTGCCGCAAGGTCACCCGGGCCGGGGATCTCGAGTCCATTCGCCATTATCCGGAAGCCGTGCGCAAGCTCATCAGTCGTCTGAGCCGCGTCAGGGTGGATCGGCTGCTCTATCGCATTCTTTGACCGTTATCTGGGTCATGACCGTAACGAACACCCCGCCGCCGACTCAGGCTCGCGGGGTGTTCTTCATCAAGCTTTCTGCGCTACTGCCTGGCCTGCCGCTGCCATCTGCCACACCATTGAGACAGCTTTGATGCGTTGCTGAATATCGCCGTCCGGCAAGGGTGGCAGCAAGCCCAGTGCCATTTGCCGCAGGGGTTCTGCGATGGCCATGGACAACAACACGTCAGCAGACAGGCCGGCATTACCGCACAGCACCGCATTCACATCGCTCTGGCGCTCCAGCCACTCGGTCAGCAATTGGCGACCGCGCTGGATGCCGTTGTGCGTATAGTTTTCCAGTAGCGCGTCACGACCGGGGAAATCACCGGTCAGCACCCGGAACATCGTCACGGCCTGTTCACTCAACACCCGCCGTGCGATAGCATTCAGCGTCGCCTCAAGTCGCTGGCCGAAGTCTCCTGACGGTTCGCACTGCAGATCGGACTCCAGGGCATCGGTCCAGCTCCGGACTATCCCGGCAATCACTTCATCACGGTTTTCAGCAAACCGATACACGGTCTTTTTGGCCACTCCCGCGTGTTTGGCAATCGCTTCGATGGTCGTTGCCGCATAGCCCTGGCTGGCCAGCAGCTCGGTCGCAGCCGCAAACACTCGCTGTTTGACCTCCGCCTCGGGTAATGACGGGCGTCCTCTGGAATGGCGAACAACTAAATCGGTCGGTGGTGTCATGGTGGTGTTGACAGCAATCAGGTTGCAGGAGTAATTTGGAAACGTAACACGTTTCCTTAATCTCGGGCTAGCGGCCCGACTCGTACAGGAGTTTACCGTGAATTCAGCAATGACACTGCCCAGTGCACCCTCCGGCTATTTTGACCCGATGTTGTCAGCCGCCCCCATGCCTCTGGAAACCGGCATTGACCGACTACCCGGAGGTGAATTAGTGGTTGCGGTCAGAACCGAGTTGCCGCACTGCAAGGGGCGGATGCTTGATTGGTGGTTTACCTTTTTTGAAACGACACAGCATATCCGCTGGTGGCACCCGCATGACCATGTTGAACATCAGGGCTGGAATAGTCTGTGGCAGAAGGGACAGCACTATATTGGCGCATCGATACGGGCCGTCGAGTCACTGGGGAGTATTCCTCCGGTCACGGCACAACTGAAGTTTCACGACCCGATTGAATTATTTAGCCCCGGCAAGCTACAGCAAGCGCAGCGTGATAGCCAGGTGTCGGCCGCCATCTATGCACGCATCGGTTTTGGTGACGCGGTGCAGCTCGATGCCTCCGGCGACCCGCTCGACGGTCAAATGATTCATCTAGTGCGCGATACGCACAAGGGAGCAGTACTGCGTAGTCGATTCGTACTGGGACTCAATGCACAGGAGCCGGTGCCGGATGAAATCGGTCTGGGGCTGCTGGAGCACTGCTATAGCGAGTTCAGTTATCTCGCACAGTTCCTGCCATCGCTTTACTACGGGGAGCATGCCAACGGAGAAAAAGCACCCTTGCCTTGGTAAAACAAACCACGCGGTCAGGGCGCACAATGACGAAAGCCCTGACCGGTTGGGTCAGGGCTTCGAAGGGGGAGTC
>JAGLBD010000085.1:0-7875 GCA_018260425.1 Pseudogulbenkiania sp.
AGTACCAGGGCGGCGTAGGGGGCGGTTTTAGTGTCGATCATGATGCGTATCCTTTGCTGTTGTCGTGGGGGAGCGGTGTGGTTGGCTCCGTAGTGATGCCAGTATGCCTGTGGCCGTTATTGGGATAAATTGGCATAAATGAAATTATTTATCCCGTAATTTGGGGCAATCGGAGGGCGAATGGACAAATTGGCAGCCATGGAAGTGTTCGTCCGGGTGGTAGAGGCGGGCAGCTTCGTCAAGGCGGCAGAGCGGCTGTCGATCTCGACGACCGCGGCCTCGCGCCATGTCGGCGAGCTGGAGGCTGGGCTCGGTACGCGCCTGTTGCAGCGAACCACCCGGCGTTTGCATTTGACCGATGCCGGCCGGGTCTATTACCAGCGCTGTCAGCAAATCCTTGCCGATCTGCAGGAGGCCGATGCGTCGGTCAGCAGCGATACCCATCAACCGCGCGGTGTACTGCGTATCAGCGCTCCGGTGTCGTTCGGCCTCAAGCACCTTACCGCCTTGTTGCCGGCCTATCTGGCGGCGTATCCCGAGGTGACGCTGGACGTGGATATGTCCGACCGGCAGGTGGATCTGGTGGAAGAAGGCTTTGATCTGGCATTGCGCATCGCCGCCCGCCTGCCCGATACGCTGGTCGCGCGTCGGGTGGCGACCATTCACGTGGTGACCTGCGCCTCTCCGGACTATCTGGCCCGCCACGGTACGCCGCTGGAGCCGGACGCCTTGCAGCAACACCGCTGCCTGATCTATACCCACTCCCCGGAACCCGGTGTCTGGCATTACGGGGCCGACCGGCAGGTCAAGGTGGCGGGGTGCCTGCGCAGCAACAATGGTGATTTGCTGCGGGCCGCCGCGCTCTCTGGCGAGGGCATCATCAACGAACCGAGTTTTTTGTTGGGCGAGGATCTGGCCGCCGGCCGGCTGGTGCCGTTGTTGCGCCAGTATCCGCTGGAACAATTGGCCTTGTATGCGGTCTACCCATCCCGGCGACATTTGTCGGCCAAGGTTCGTTCCTTTGTCGATTTCATGATCGCCCGGATCGGCGACCCGCCGCCGTGGGATGCCTGGATGGAAATGCCTGCGCCGGACCGGCAGGCGTATACTTGATTATCTCCAATAA
This sequence comes from Pseudogulbenkiania sp., assembly GCA_018260425.1. Lineage (GTDB taxonomy): Bacteria > Pseudomonadota > Gammaproteobacteria > Burkholderiales > Chromobacteriaceae > Paludibacterium. The sequence continues at coordinate 1,127 of JAGLBD010000085.1, forward strand.
GGGAACTGCGCCGTGTATCGTTTCATCGCCTCCGATCTGGATGGCACCCTGCTTGACCGTCACCATCGCGTTCATGAAGAAACCATTCGCATCCTCAAGGACATCGCCGCACTGGGGGTCGGGTTTGCCCTGGCCACCGGGCGTCATCCGCTGGATGTGCGCGGCATCCGTCAGGCGATGGGGATTCGTGCCCATTTGATTACGGCCAACGGTGCCCGGGTGCATGACCCGGATGACCGCTTGATCCATCAGGCCGACCTGCCGCCGGATACCGTGCGCAGGATCGTGAGGTCTGACATTACCGGTTCGGCATGCTATGTGAACCTCTATCTGGACTCGGGGTGGTTGATCGATCGTCCCGCGCCGCAGTTGCTGGCGGTGCACGAAGACTCCGGCATGCACTATGAGGTCGCCGACCTGCAGGCTCATTCGGGAGAGGGCGTGTTCAAGGTGCTTTACATCGGGGAGCATCAGGAACTGCTCGGTGTCGAGGCACGTTTGCACGCGGCCTTGGGCAGTGAAGCTTACATCACCTTCTCGGCCGATGATTGTCTGGAAGTGATGGCCAAGGGGGTGTCAAAAGGCCATGCACTGGAACTGGTGCTGGCGCGGTTGGGGATTTCGGCGGAGGATTGTCTGGCGTTTGGCGATGGTCAGAACGATATCGAACTGTTGCGTTCGGTTGGCCATCCGCACTTGATGGGCAATGCCCATCCGCGGCTCGTCGAGCAATTGCCCGGCTTGCCGCGCATCGGCCATCACCACCCGCACGGTGTGGCGTCCCATCTCGAAAAGCTATTCAAGCTTTAAGTGGTTACGACAGGCTGACCCGGGTGTGTGTCAGCCGGTCGTGCAGTCCTGCCTTGTTGCGGCTCAGGGCAATTGGCAGGAAACCGGCTCCCAGCAGCAGCGCCGACAGCGCTTTTGCGGCGAAGCGGCGCGTTGCCAGCCCCAGTCCCAGCTGTTCACCATGCGGTCCCGAGACGACCAGCCCCAGAATTTTCTTGCCCGGTGTGGCTTGCCAGCGCGATGACTCCCAGAGCGCCGAATAGAGCCAGCCGATCACCAGCAGTGAGCCATAGCCCAGCACGGAACCCACTTGCTGGTGGGTGGCAGCACTGGCGCTGTCGCCCAGCAGCGCGCTGGCGAAAAGACTAAGCGGAATGTTGGCGAACATCGACAGCACGGTACAGAACACCAGATCCATCAGCGTGGCCAGCAAGCGCACCCAGAATCCCCCCGGAGCACCCGGCACATGCTGTGGTGCGCCGCATTGCGGGCAAGGGGTGGCATCGTTGGAGCGGGGTTCGCCGCAGTGGGTGCAGAGCATGGTCGATATCCTGTTGTCGTTAACGAGGGATTTTGCCACAGCCTGCGGCAGTGCGACATCCCTGTGACGCGGGATGGCGGGAATGCGCATGGAAGAATGAGAGCAATAAAAAAGCCCGGAAACGCAATGGTTTCAGGGCGTGCGACCGTTTTTCGGAACGGTGCGGCAGTCCGTGCCGCAAGATGGTTGGTGGAGCTAAGCGGGATCGAACCGCTGACCTCTTGCATGCCATGCAAGCGCTCTCCCAGCTGAGCTATAGCCCCGTGTTACTGGTGTTTGGTACACAGTGGGGCGCATTATAGGTGTGACATTTATTTGTGTAAAGTGGGATGCGAAAATAATTTGGCGTAATGTCAGGGTATAATCCGTCTTATCCTTCATTCTCCCTGCAAGGGTTTATGTCAGTCGGTCATTACGAAAACTTTCCGGTAGGTTCCCTGCTGTTGCCGCGCCACATGCGCAAGGCCGTGCATGCCGTGTATCATTTCGCCAGATATGCCGATGATGTCGCCGACGAAGGTGACATGGCACCGGATCAGCGCTTTGCCCTGCTGGACGAGTTGGTGGCGGAACTGGATCGCATCAAGGCCGGCGTCGTGCCGGAAACCCCGATGATGGCGCGTCTGGCCGACGCCATTCGCGCTCATGCCTTGCCGTTCGAGCCGTTTTACGATCTGCTCTCGGCCTTTCGGCAGGATGTGACGACCACCCGCTATGCCAGTTATGCCGAACTGGCTGACTATTGTCGCCGCTCGGCTAATCCGGTCGGGCGCTTGATGCTGGCTATCTTTGGTGAAACCGATAGCCGCCGCATGGCGATGTCCGACGGGATTTGTACTGCCCTGCAGCTGATCAATTTCCTGCAGGATGTGGCGGTTGACTGGAAAAAAGGCCGTATCTATCTGCCTGCCGCCGATATGGCGCGCTACCGCATCAGCGAGGACGACATTGCCAGAGGTGTGGCCTCCGGGCAGCCGCCGGTGATGTGGACGCCGTTGATGCTGCATGAGATCGAACGTGCCCGCCGCCTGTTGCAGGCCGGAGCGCCGCTGGGGCGGCAACTGCCCGGACGGCTGGGTCTGGAATTGCGCCTGATCATTCTCGGTGGCGACCGGATTCTGGCCAAACTGCATGAATCGGGCGGCAATGTGTTTGCGCACCGGCCGGTGCTGGACTGGAAAGACTGGTGGGTGATGATCCGCCGGGCAATTCGTAAAAAATGACCCCTAATCACCTAAATCACGACAGGAGAGGTCCGTGACCCCCGATCAGTATTGCGAAGACAAGGCGGCGGCCAGCGGCTCCAGCTTCTACTACAGTTTCCGCTTCCTGCCTGAAGCGCGCCGGCGTGCCATCACGGCCTTGTACGCGTTTTGCCGTGAAGTCGACGATGTGGTCGACGAGTGCCACGACGCGGGCGTCGCCCGCACCAAACTCGCCTGGTGGCGCGATGAATTGGGGCGGATGGTTGCCGGAAACCCCGAACACCCGGTGACCCAAGCGCTGGCAGGGCCTGCGCAGGATTTTGCGTTGCCGCAGTCCTTGTTGCTGGAAATCATCGACGGTATGCAGATGGACCTCGACTATGCCCGCTACGACAGCATCGACGACCTGCTGGTGTATTGCCACAAGGTGGCCGGGGTCGTCGGTCAACTGTCGGCACGGATTTTTGGGTATAGCGATCCTGCCACGCTGGACTATGCGCATGAACTGGGCATTGCGTTCCAGTTGACCAATATTTCCCGCGATGTTGGCGAGGATGCCCGTCTTGACCGCATCTATTTGCCGATGCAGGAACTGCAGCGTTTCAACGTGCCGGCCGCCGATATTCTGGGCGGCAAGGAAACGCCGGAGTTCGCCGAATTGATGCGTTTCCAGATCGAACGTGCCCGGCAGCGCTATGCCTCGGCCTGGGCCCTGTTGCCGGCCGTTGACCGCAAGGCACAGCGCCCCGGTTTGCTGATGGCGGCGATCTACCGCGCCACGCTGGACGAGATCGCGGCGGACGGTCCCGAGCACGTGCTTAACCAGCGCCTGTCGCTGACCCCGCTGCGCAAGCTGTGGCTTGCCTGGAAAACCTGGACCTTCGGATATCAACCGTGAAACCCCGTGTTGCCGTGATCGGAGCCGGCTGGGCCGGTTTGTCTGCCGCCATCGAGTTGGTGGGGCAGGCTGACATTAGCGTTTTCGAGGCGGGCCGGGAACCCGGCGGCCGGGCGCGACGCGTGGATACCACCTCGCGTTTTCTGGATAACGGCCAGCACATTCTGGTTGGCGCCTATCACCAGACGCTGGCAATGATGCGCAAAGTCGGTGCCGATCCCGAGACCTTGTTCGAACGCGTGCCGATGCAGTGGCAACAGCCCTTCGGTATGCGGATGTGGTGTCCACCCCTGCCAGCCCCCTTGCACCTGATGGCTGGTTTGGTGACGGCCCGGGGGATCGGCTGGCGTGACAAGTATAGTTTGGGACGGGCATTGACCCGGCTGCGGCTGGCGGGCTGGCGGCTGGACGAAGATGTCAGCGTGGCGGCCTGGCTGGCCCGGGAAGGGCAGAGCGATACGCTCTGCCGACTGTTCTGGCACCCGCTGGTGCTGTCGGCCTTGAATACGCCCGTGGCGGAAGCCTCGATGCAGATTCTCGCCAATGTGTTGCGTGATACGCTGGGAAGCCCGCTGCGTAGTGACAGCGACCTGCTGTTGCCGCGCAGCGACTTGTCGGAATTGTTTCCCCTGCCGGCCAATGACTGGCTGGGCGAGCAGGGCGTACGACTGGTCTACGGGCAGCGTGTCGAGCGGCTGCAACGCGAGGGCGACGGCTGGCGGGTTGCCGGCGAGTACTTTGATGCGGTGGTGGTCGCGGTGGCACCCTATCATGTCGAGGGGCTGCTCGATGATGAACGACTGTTGTCTGTCATCAAGGCATTCGACTACTGTCCGATATATACCGTGTACCTGCAGTTTCCCGTGCCGGTCAACCTACCCGGCCCGATGTGCGGTCTGGATGATGGTGCCGACTGGTTGTTTGACCGGGACTGCCTGACCGGCGAAACCGGGATGGTTGCAGCGGTGTTGAGCGCGCCTTCCGAAGAGACGGTTGCCGACCGGGACGCGCTGCTGAAACGGATCGTAGCGGCGGTTTCCCGCGTTGACCCGACCTTGGTCGAACCGGAGCGTTCGCGCATCATTGCCGAAAAACGCGCTACCTTTGCCGCGCGTGTCGGCTTGGCTCGTCCGGACACGCGCTTCGGACTACACTCACTTTATCTGGCGGGCGACTGGGTGGCTTCGGACTACCCCGCGACGCTGGAAGGGGCGGTCAGGAGCGGCATTACCGCCGCTACCGCCCTGCTGCAGGATTTCACACAGAACCACAATGATGATGAATAACGACTTTGCAAAAGACTGTCTGGCCGGCCGCGTTATCCTGGTGACCGGTGCTTCCCAGGGGATTGGCCGCGCTGTGGCCGAATGCTATGCCCGCCATGGTGCAACTGTCGTGCTGTTGGCACGCAGTGTGCGCGGGCTGGAAATTGTCTATGACGGTATTATCGCGGAAGGATTGAGCGAGCCGGCCGCCATCACCCTTGATCTGCTGACGGCGGGTGAGACCGAGTTCAACAATCTGGCGTACCAGATCAAGCAGACGCTGGGCCGTCTGGATGGCATCGTGCATTGCGCTTCGCACTTTTATGCTGCCTCGCCGTTGGTTAACCAAGGCATCGAGGAGTGGATGAACCAGTATCGGATCAACACGGTTGCGCCGTTTGCCATCACCCGTGCCTGTCTGCCCTTGCTGAAAGAGTCGCCGGATGCTTCGGTGGTGTTTGTCGGCGAAACCCACGGCCTGCATCCCGGTGCATTCTGGGGTGCCTTCGGTGCGTCCAAGCAGGGGCTTTCCTACCTGACGGCCGTAGCGGCCAACGAATGGGATGCCTATCCGAACCTGCGGGTCAATTTGCTGGTGCCAGGTCCGGTCAACTCGCCGCAGCGTATCCGTACCCATCCGGGTGAAGACCGCAGCGAGCGCGCCGACATCGAGGCAGTGTTGCCGCACTTCCTGTATTGGGGCGGGGCAGCCAGCGCAGGGCGAAGCGGCGAGATCATCGAGCTTGACCTGCGCAACAAGAAGGCCTGAGGAGAATAACCATGCGGGTGTTGCTGCTGTTGCCAGTGGTCCTGTCCTTGTCGGCCTGCAATTGGCTGAACAATGTGACCGGCCTGTCCAAAGATGCCAACAAGGCGATCGGTGCGGCCTGTCGCCAGACCGGGCGCTCGCTGGAAGAATGCTATCTGCGCAACCCCGAGGCCGACAAAGCGGCTGTTTATGCCGGTTGGCGCGAGATGCAGGAGTATATGGTCAAGCAGAAGCTGCAGGAACTGTCGCCTCCGCCTGACCCTCCAGCCTCCGCGCCGCTGGCGGTGATGCCACCACGAACCGATGCCTCCCGGGCGGCTGCCTCATCGGCGCCGGAGGTGCAGCAACAGGCGACAAAAAAGCCGTTGACCAGCGAGGAGGCCGATCGCATGGCAAAGACCGATCCTCAGGTGGAAGCGGTGCTGGCCGCCATCAAAAAGCAGAACGCGTCCGACGCGAAGAAACGTCAGGGTACCGGGGAGAGCAAGAAAATCCTCAACCTGATCAATGAATTGAATCAAAAAAACGGTCAGGGCGGCTCCGCGGCGCATTGACCGGAGACACAGCAGCCCATGGCAAAAATCAAGACGGTGTTCTCGTGTAGCGAGTGTGGCGGGCAGGTGCCCAAGTGGCAGGGGCAGTGCCCGCATTGCAATGCCTGGAACACCTTGCAGGAAAGTACCCCGGCTGCGTCCGCGGCCAACAGTCGTTATCAGGCCTGGTCGACCGGGTCGGTGGTCCAGACGCTTTCCGACGTTCAGGCCGAGGAAGTGCCGCGTGACCCGAGCGGCATTGAAGAGCTCGACCGGGTGCTGGGTGGCGGACTGGTGCGCGGCGCCGTGATCCTCATCGGCGGCGACCCGGGTATCGGCAAGTCGACCTTGTTGCTGCAGGCCTTGTCGGCGGTGGGCGAACGGCGGCGGGTGTTGTACGTCTCCGGCGAGGAGTCGCCGCAGCAGATCGCCTTGCGGGCCTCGCGGCTGGCGGTGGATCCTTCCCGGGTACGTTTTTTGGCAGAAATTCGCCTGGAGGCGATCTTGCCGACCTTGCGCAAGGAAGCCCCGGAAGTCGTCGTTATCGATTCTATCCAGACGCTGTATACCGAACAGGTCACCTCCGCTCCGGGATCTGTGTCCCAGGTGCGGGAATGCGCAGCGCAGCTCACGCGCATGGCCAAGGAAACCGGCACCACCATTTTGCTGGTGGGCCATGTCACCAAGGAAGGCGCGCTGGCCGGTCCCCGGGTGCTCGAGCACATGGTGGATACCGTGCTGTATTTCGA
>JAGLBD010000085.1:7975-10735 GCA_018260425.1 Pseudogulbenkiania sp.
CGCTGGCCGGTCCCCGGGTGCTCGAGCACATGGTGGATACCGTGCTGTATTTCGAGGGCGACAACCATTCCAGCTACCGGATGATCCGTGCCATCAAGAACCGTTTCGGTGCGGTCAATGAATTGGGCATCTTCGCCATGACCGAGCGCGGCTTGAAAGGCGTCTCGAATCCGTCGGCCATTTTTTTGTCGTCGTACCGCGACGATGTGCCGGGTTCGTGCGTGCTCGTCACCCAAGAGGGGACCCGTCCCTTGCTGGTGGAGGTTCAGGCGCTGGTGGATGACTGTCACGGGTTTCAGCCCAAACGTCTGACGGTGGGGCTGGAACAGAACCGTCTGGCGATGTTGCTGGCGGTGCTGCATCGCCATGCCGGTGTGGCCGCTTTCGATCAGGATGTTTTTCTGAACGCGGTGGGTGGGGTAAAGATCACCGAACCGGCCGCCGATCTGGCCGTGATCCTGTCCATCGTGTCGTCGCTGCGCAACCGTCCTCTCCCGGAGAAGATGGTGGTATTCGGCGAAGTCGGACTGGCCGGCGAAGTGCGTCCGGTAGCCCGGGGGCAGGAACGTCTCAAGGAAGCGGCCAAGCTGGGTTTTACCCGGGCCATTGTTCCCGTGGCCAATCGTCCGCGCCAACCGGTCGAGGGGCTGGAAATCCTCACCGTAGAGCGGCTTGAGCAAGCCGTGGAGCTGTGCCGGGGAAGTTGAGGCCGCAGCCCGGCTGGCCGGGGCAGGGTGTGGTGCGAACGGTGGTTTAACGCCGTCTGTTCTGGCAGGGGGCAACGACGAAAGCGTGCGTTCCCCCTCATCTCGTCTCTCCCTTTTAGTTCACTTTGCGACGGGGTCGTGAGTCTCGTTTGAAAACGCCTTGCGGTAATCTCGCGGCGAAATGGCGAGCTTTTCCCGAAAGTGATGCCTCAGCACCTGAACACTGCCAAAGCCGACGGCGGCGGCAACGTTTTCGATCGGTAGCCGGGTGGTCTCGAGCAGGCGTTGTGCGAGCGAAACCCGTTGCTCGATCAGCCACTGACCGGGCGTCTGGGAGGTCGCCTCCTGAAATCGCCGCAGAAAAGTTCGCGGGCTCATCGCGACCCGCTCGGCCATCCGCTCGACAGACCAGTCGGCATTCAAGCTGTGTCGAATCGAGTCCAGTGCACCGCTCAGTCGATGTTCATGGTCTGGCGGTACCGGTCGTTCAATGAACTGCGCTTGGCCGCCACTCCGGTGCGGCGGCATGACCAGACGGCGGGCAACCGAGTTGGCGGCCTTGGCGCCGTAATCCTGCCGGACGATGTGCAGCATGAGGTCGATGCCGGCCGCACTGCCCGCCGAGGTGTAGAGCCGCTCTTCCTCGACATAGAGCACCTCCGCATCGACATCGATGTGCGGGTGCAAGTCTCGAAGTTTTTCAGCATAGCGCCAATGCGTGGCTGCCCGTCGGCCATCAAGCAGGCCAGTTGCCGCCAACACGAATGCCCCGGAGCAAATCGACGCCAAACGGGCGCCTCGCTCCCACGCACTGCGCAGGCGGGTGACCAGCTCGGCCGGTACCGGCACGCCAGCCCCTTTCCAGCCGGCCGCCACGATCAAGTCGGCCTGATCGAGTAGCTCAATGCCTCCCGTTGCCATGACGGTGAGCCCGCCGTGTGCCCGCAATGGGCCGGGCTCGATGCCGGCACTGGCATAGCGATACCAGTTTGACCCCATTTCCGGGCGGGCCAGTCCGAAAACCTCTGCAACAATCGCGAACTCGAACGTGCATAAACCATCGTAAACGAGGGCGACAACCTGCGGTCCCGTTAGCGCTGTCGATGGTGCGTCATGTCCTGATTGCATCGTTGGCGTAAAATGGTCGATATATGTCATTCCTGCCAATTGTAGGGCAGGGCCCCCTGGGGAACAATGAGGTTTTTGTGTCGACGGAGCCCATCATGTCTACAGCAGTCACCGCCGTTCCCGCTGCCCCCTCATCCCTTGCCGAAGCGCACTTTGCCGCCGAATTCACCTTCGAAACCGATTGCTGGGATGTGCATGAAGCGCTGGAGACCGGCCCGGATTTTGTCCTGCTGGATGTCCGCTCTCCTGCGATGTATGCGAAGGGGCATGTGCCGGGGGCCATCAACCTGCCACACGGCAAGCTGGTGGAAAGCAAGCTGGCTCAATGGCCGGCCGACGTGCTCTTCGTCACCTACTGCGCAGGCCCCCATTGCAATGGGGCGGCACGTGGTGCATTGCGGCTCGCCAAACTGGGGCGGCCGGTCAAGATCATGGCAGGTGGCATCACCGGCTGGATCGACGAGGGCTTTGCGCTGGCGACAGCAAACGAGCCAGTCTGAACTGATGCCGACACACGCGCCGCCGGTATCGTGCATTGGCCGGTCTTTGCTACCCAATCATGTTTACTGGCGGCAATTCGGCCAAAGTGGTCGCTCGCGAGGGCGGTTCGAAGAGTCTGCTCAGATACAAAAACCGGACATCCACCCATCTGTTGGGCGAATGCCTGGTTTTATCTTTTTCCAAAGGCCAGAATCGACCCGAAGTTGCAGAAGCCAACGTTGGAATGTGGTCGTTCTGGAACACCAGAGGTAGTTGTGAGCCCAAAGCGTAGCTTTGGGCCATCCGGTTAACTGTGGAATTGCACTGGTGATGCGCTAGTCAGATTGGTATGGATAACGTGTCGACTGTTCTCTGAACTCATCAAAGAAGGGCTTTGTTGCATAAATAGGGTTCGACGCGCAAAGCCCCTTTCCCCGAACGGATT
>JAGLBD010000037.1:0-33550 GCA_018260425.1 Pseudogulbenkiania sp.
TTCGCTTGTTTCGTTTGCGTCTGCAGCTGAGGAGGTGAACTATACGCCCGACACCTGCCTCCGTCAACACCTAATTTCAAAAACAGGGCAAGAAAGTACATTTTCTATCACAAGCCATTGATAAGTAACAACATATCAAAACAAGTTAATTAAGCAGCCTCTTTCGCTCACTCCCTCTTACCCCGTGGCGACCCCAGTAAACACTAGGGAGCCGGGTTGGGACAGCACTCGTGAATGGCGTCGATTCCGTCCAAAAGCTCTTCCGACAGCGAAATTTCCACGGAAGCCAGGTTTTCCAGCAATTGTTCCCGTGTCGTCGCCCCGATGATATTGCTGGCAACGAATGGCTGGCGGTTGACGAACGCCAGCGCCATGGCCGCCGGACTGAGCCCGTGCGCCTCCGCCAGGGCGGCATAACTCTCCGCCGCCGCCATACTCTGCGCGCCGGTATAACGGGTAAACCGGTCAAACAAGGTGAGTCGGGCTCTGGGGGGACGCGCACCATGACGGTACTTGCCGGACAGCAGGCCAAACGCCAGGGGAGAATAGGCCAGCAAGCCAATGCCTTCGCGGTGACTGAACTCGGCCAGCGCCAACTCGTAGGTTCGATTCAGCAGGCTATAGGGATTCTGGATGCTGGCAACACGAGGGATGCCCAGCGTGGCGGAAGCGGCCAGACTGCGGGCAACCCCCCACGGCGTTTCATTGGACAGGCCGAAATGACAAATCTTGCCTTCTTTGACGAAGCCGGCCAGTACCTCGAGTGTTTCCTCCAGCGCGACAGAACCATCCGGATCGGCTTGCCACGGATAGCCGCGCCGGCCGAAGTAATTGGCACTGCGGTCGGGCCAGTGCAATTGATACAGATCGATATAGTCGGTTTGCAGTCTGGCAAGGCTGCCGTTCAGGGCTTCGACCAGACTGGCACGGTCGAAATGCAAACGGCCACCCCGAATCGTCGATGGACGTTTCGGGTCAAACGACGGTCCGGTTGCCTTGGTCGCCAGCACGATGCGCTCCCGACCACCATGACGCTGCAGATAACGCCCCAGAATGCGCTCGGTCTCGCCTTGCGTCTCGGGACGGGGCGGAACCGGGTAGAGCTCCGCCACATCGATCAGATTGACGCCATGTGCCAACGCGATAGCGATTTGCTCGAACGCGTCGCTCTCGCTGTTCTGTTCACCCCAGGTCATCGTGCCGAGTGCGATTTGACTTACCGTGAGTCCGGTACTCCCCAGTGCCCTGAATTGCATAATGACTCCTTATATAGTCAAAGACCCGATGATCTGATTCCGGGGTGCGGTTTCACCTCGAGGCGGTGAGCCTAACTACGATAATCTGCATTGATGCGCACATAGTCATACGAGAAATCGCAGGTCCAAACCGTGCTGCTGGCAACGCCGCGGTTAAGCACGACGCGCACGGTAATTTCACTTTGCTGCATCACGCGTTGACCGTCTTCCTCGCGATACGCCGGATTTCGCCCGCCTTGGCACGCCACCAACACGTCATCCAGATAGAGTTCGACCCGCTCGACATCCAGGTCCGTCATATCGGAATAGCCAATCGCGCACAGCAAACGTCCCAGATTGGGGTCGGAGGCGAAGAATGCCGTTTTGACCAGCGGGGAGCGCGCGATGGCATACGCGACCGCCTTGCATTCGGCGGTGGAACGCCCACCCTCGACCACCACCGTGATGAACTTGGTGGCACCTTCGCCATCTCGCACGATGGCCTGCGCCAGCGTTTTGGCGACGTCGATGAGCGCCTGTTTGAGGACCGCATAACCCTCATGGTCGGGAGAGTCGATCAAGGCTGCGCCCGCTGCGCCGGTAGACATCAATATGAAACTATCGTTGGTCGAAGTGTCGCCATCGACAGAAATGCAATTGAAGCTGACATCCGCCACCTCGCGAACCAATTGAGTCAGCACAGGACGGGTAATCGAGGCATCGGTGGCGATGAAGCCGAGCATGGTGGCCATGTTCGGGTGGATCATGCCGGCACCTTTGGAAATGCCGGTAATGGAAACGGTGACATCACCCAACTGCACTTGGCGACTGGTCGCCTTTGGCAGGGTATCGGTGGTCATGATGGCTTCGGCGGCCTCGGCCCAACCGGCTTCGCGGCGGGAGGGCAAGGCGGCGATAATCTTGTCGACCGGCAGGGGCTCGAGAATCACCCCGGTAGAAAACGGCAGAATCTGCTCAGGAGCACAGCCCAACTCGTCAGCGAGGGTTTCACAGACCGACAAGGCGCGCTGGCGGCCTTCTTCTCCGGTCCCGGCATTGGCATTTCCGGTGTTCACCACCAGCGCACGAATCTGCACCCCTGCATCCAGATGGTTTTTGCAGATTTGCACAGGGGCGGCACAAAAACGATTCTGCGTGAACACACCGGCTACCGTATTGCCCTTGTCCAGGCGGATGACCAGCAGATCTTTGCGATCGGCTTTTTTGATACCGGCTTCCGCCACGGAAAGGCTGACGCCACCGATAGGCAGAAGTGCCTCGGTGGCCACGAGATTGACGGCCATGCTATTTCTCCACTGTGACTGTTCTATGACTGGCAGCAGCGATTGTAGCCCAATTGCATGAAGAGGCGGGGGTCAGCCCTCTTCGCGGTTTTCCTGCAGCAGCGCCAACAGATCATTCCCGTACCGCGCCAGTTTCAATTCTCCCAGACCATAGATGCGGGTGAGCTCGCGAGCGTTTTCCGGGCGCCGCTCGACCAACTCGCGCAAGGTCTTGTCCGAACACACCGCATAGGCCGGCACATTATGTTCATCTGCGCGCCCCTTGCGCCAACGGCGCAAGGCCTGCCAGAGCCGTTCTTCGCGTTCGGTACGCAGCCAGCGGTCGGTCGTTTGCCGGATAGAGGGTTTTTCGGCCGCCAACGGCCGCAGGAAAATCTGCTCCTCGCCTTTCAGCAACGGACGGCACGACTCGGTCAACACCAGCGACTGTCCCCGGGCAAGATCGACTTCAATCAGTTTGCGCGCCACCAGCTGCCGAATCACCGAGCGCCACTGGCGTTGATTGAACTCCTTGCCGACCCCGAAGGTTTTCAAGCCGAAATGACCGGTGCTTTCGACCAGCGGCGTGGTCTTGCCCATCAGGACATCCACCACATGGCTGGCGGCAAAGCGTTGACCGACCCGGTAAATGCAGGACAGCATTTTCTGCACTGGCACGGTGGCATCGTAGAGGACCGGGGGATTCAAACAATTATCGCAATGTCCGCATGGCTGGCTGGTCTCGCCAAAGAACCCCAGAATATGTTGCCTGCGACAGCCTGGCGTCTCGCAAAAAGCCAGCATGGCATCCAGTTTGTTCAGTTCGACCTGCTTCTGCAGGTCCGCCATATCCGAGTTCTGGATCATTCCCGACAACTGCACGACATCATTGAGGCCGTAACACATCCAGCTGGTGGCAGGCAGTCCATCTCGCCCGGCACGACCCGACTCCTGATAAAAGTTTTCCGGAGACTTCGGCATGTCGACGTGCGCGACAAACCGCACATCCGGTTTATCAATCCCCATGCCGAACGCCAGCGTCGCCACCATGACCACGCTCTCTTCGCGAATAAACTCCCGCTGGTTGCGCTCCCTGACCTCATGGCCAAGGCCGGCATGATAAGGCAGCGCATGGATGCCGTTATCCACCAGCCACTCGGCCATCTCCTCGACGCGTTTGCGCGACAGGCAGTACACGATGCCGGACGCACCGGGGTGTTCGCTTTGGATGAAGCTCAGCACCTGCTTTTTGGCATTGTGCTTTTCCAGCACCTGATAAAACAAATTGGGGCGATCGAAACTGGAGAGAAATACCCTGGCGTCGCCAAGCTGCAGATAGTGCAGGATGTCGGCACGGGTTTGTTGATCGGCTGTGGCCGTCAAGGCAATACGCGGCACCCCGGGGAAACGTTCGACCAGCCGGCCAAGCTGCTGGTACTCCGGTCGAAAGTCATGCCCCCAATGGCTGACGCAATGCGCTTCGTCGATGGCCACCAGAGCGAGGGGAACGCTGTCGAGAAAGGACAGGAAGCGCGGTGTCAGCAACCGCTCCGGCGCGACATACAGCAGGTCCAGCTCACCCGATTTGGCGCGCCGGGCAATGTCGCGGGCGTCCTCCGGCGAGGTTGCCGAGTTCAGACACGCGGCCGCGACACCCAGCTCGGTGAGCGCGCCAACCTGATCCTGCATCAAGGCAATCAGTGGCGAGACCACCAGCGCCATGCCGGAACGCATCAAGGCAGGGATTTGATAGCACAGCGACTTCCCTCCCCCCGTCGGCATCAAGACGAGGGCATTCCCTCCCGCGGCGACGTGGTTGACGATGTCTTCTTGCTCACCGCGAAATGCGGGGTAGCCGAAAACAGTGGAAAGAAGAGTCAGTGCATCCTGCATGGGGGAGAGGCTTCCGTTGAGGTGGGCTATTTTAAGCCATCCGGAGCAATCGTGCCGGTTTGCGCGGCCGGCTCTTCCCGGATCGGACAGAACCTGCCAAGATAAGACAGTGACATTGCCTTGCAGAAAGGCTGGATCATGCCCATTCGTCGCCTGTCGTCAGCATGGTTGCCGTTGTTCGGTGCGTTGGCACTGTTGTGCGTCAATCAATGGCTTCTCCACGGTGCCCGGCCGCTCGGAGCGCTCGTGTATGGCTATGTCGTCTCGGCCTACCTGTATTGCGTGTTCGCACGACGCGACGCGCCGGGTCTGAGCTGGCACATGAGCGGCGCAACCGGGCTATTGCTGATGGCCATCAATGGTCTGGTGGCATTACCCGATTTCGGGCTGGCTCATGCCACGGAGACTCCGGCACACCCCGAGCACTGCCCGACCTTGCAGCTGACGCTGTTCCCGTGCAGTGACGCACCCACTTTCTGACCTCTCCGCAAAAAAAGTGGCCGCCCCGTCCGGAGCGGCCCAACCTTGATGGAGACAATGTGAAACGAAGAGGAAATGCTCTCGCACGGTAAGTGACAGGCCAACGGAAAAGGAAGTTCCCGCCACCGGTGAAAATCCTCGCCATATTGGCCGTCTCTCCCCAGCTGTGCGACACTTGCATCGATTCTTCCGGAGAGTTCTTCCATGCGATACCGTCTCTTGCTCACGGCAGCCGCCGTGTTGCTGGCCGGGTGTGCAACACAACCCGTCTCTACCCAGAAACCCCAGACCGGCAACAACGCCATGTCACAACTCCCGTCCGCGGCCAGCGCGGACTGGGTAAATCTCGGCGTTTCCCCCAATGGCAACATTCTCAACGAGATCGACAAGCTGTCGATCCGCCGCGAAGGGAGCCATGTCGTTTTTCGTGACCGGAAAACCATTTTCAATCTGCGCAAAGAAAACTTCCTGGCTACCCCACGCCACAAGATTTCGCTCAATCAGTGGGAAATTGACTGCAGTAATCGCACATTCCGGCTACGAATGATGGAATTGTTCGACGAAAACGGCCGTCAGATCGCCAGCTTCTCCTATAATGACGCTCAGATAAAACCTATGCCGGTCGTACAGAATTCAGCCAGCTACCAGCAAATGCTATTTGTTTGCGGTAAAGAAACCGGGAATTGATCCGGACGACTGCGTCTGACCGGCCTGTTTGCGAGAGGGGTTCCATGAGTGCAGTCCGCCGCGTGGTCTTCAACCAAAAGGGTGGGGTCGGCAAATCCACCATTACCGTCAATCTTGCTGCCGTGGCAGCCAGTCAGGGCAAGCGTGTGCTGGTCATCGACCTGGACCCGCAGGGCAATGCCAGCCATTACCTGACCGGCACCCGCAACGAAAACAGCCCGCCCACCGCAGGCGATTATTTCGAGCAGGTGCTGAATATTTCTCTGTTCGGCAAGGAAATGGAAGATTACGTGTTTCCGACCCCGTTCGAGGGATTAAGCCTGCTGGCCTCGGATCCCGAACTTTCGGAACTGATGGGCAAACTCGAGTCGCGCTACAAGATGTTCAAGCTCAAGGAGTCTCTGGACCGCATTTCCGGGCAGTATGACGAGATCTGGATCGACACCCCTCCTGCCTTGAATTTTTATACGCGTTCGGCTCTGATCGCCGCCAACCGCTGCCTGATTCCCTTCGACTGCGACACGTTTTCCCGGCAGGCACTCTATACGCTGATCGGTAATGTCGAGGAAATCCGCAACGATCACAATCCCGGCCTGAGCGTTGAGGGCATTGTCGTCAACCAGTTCCAGCCACGTGCCAGCTTGCCGGCGAGACTGGTCGCCGAGCTGGAGTCGGAAGGGTTGCCGGTATTGGCAACACGCCTGTCATCCTCGGTGCGCATTCGTGAATCCCACGAAGCCTCCCGGCCAATGATCCATCTGGACCCAAGACACAAGCTGACACAGGAATATCACGCTCTGTACCAGCACTTGTCGAAGGCGTGAACATAGCAAGGGGCTGGTTTCGTGGCGGGACGATGGAAACTCCTGAGCATAATGACCCTCGCCGGCCTGGCGACGTTGATGCTGTTGGCCGGGGAGTATCTGCTGCTCAATGAACATGCCAGGCAGGATGCTCAGGAGATCCAGCAGTTGGGTGCGGAGGTCTATATCGATGGCGTTGAGCACCGGCTGAACACCCTGCTGCAGCAAGCCTCTTTGCTGGCCATGGGGACGGTTAACCATCCAGAAAAACCGCCGTCAAGCTCGACCCTCAATCTGATCAGTCGCGAAATCATTCACCCGGACAGCGATATCATCGGCATTTCGCTGGTCAGCCGGGTCTTGCCGGCGGAACGACCGGCGTTCGAAGCGTCGGTATCCACACCCATCCGCATCAAAGCCGGTCAAGGGCTGAAACCCAGCCCGTCACGATTGCTGTATTTTCCGGTGGAGGCCGCACTGCCCAACACCGGTGCCGCTCCGCCATTGGGACTGGACCTGGGCAGCAACCCCGGCTGGACACGCTCTCTGGAATGGTCGCGCAATACCGGACGGCCGGTTGTGCTGGTCGACTATGACCTCAACCAACAACCCGCGTCTATCCATATTGCCGCCACGGTGCGGGATAGCCGCTGGTTTCTGTTGCTAAGCCTGAACAGCGCCACACTGGTCTCCACCACGCTCTCCGGAAGCCAACTCAAGGTTGGATCATTGCGGCTGATCGCGTGGGAAGCCGCCACCCATGCGCCCCCGAAAATGCTGTTCGACTCGCGCCCCGGGCAGTCGCCTCCGATCGATTCGCCGCTGCTAAGCCGGCAACTCGACCTCGGCGCCATGCGAGTCATGCTATGCGCCTATGCGGTCGATCCGGTGGAAACCCGCGAGTACGACGAAAAGATTCTGGCTTACATGGCAGGCAGCGCCCTGCTCGCCATGCTCGTGCTCACGTTGCTGTACCGTTTTTCATCACGGCTCAACCTGACGCGCCACCAGTTGCACGACGCCTCGCAGTGGAATCTGGGTCTGGAACAAAAAAACCGGGACCTGCAGGCCGAGTGCAACCGCTTCGAGTTGGCCACGCTGGAGAGCCAGACCCGGCAACAGGCCATCCTGCAAGCCAGCACGGACGCCATCATCCTCATTGACCGCAGCGGCACCATCATCAATGCCAACCCGGCCGCCGCCGCACTGGCAGGACAAAGCGACGCTTCACTGGTGGGCTTGCCAGTCGGTTCGCTTCTACCCGAACTTTACGACGTCTCCGGGGTAATACAGTTTGCCGCACTGGCAGATGCACTGGGTCGTCAACCTTTTGAAGGCCATCTGATTCGCCACGACAACTCGTCGTTGTCGATAGAACTCTCCTTGTCGCATGTCACCGTACCGGACGAACCTTTTTATCTGGCGGTATGCCGCGACATCAGTCTTCGCAAGGAAAAAGAAGCCGCGCTGATCAGCCTGAAAAACAGTTTGGCCGAGCAAGTCGAAATACAGCGCAGCCAGTTGACGGCGCTGCTGGAAGCCAGTCCTCTGGCCATGGCCTATATCGTCGACCGTAAGCTCAAGCAAGTGAATCAGGCATTTCTCGATGTGTTCCAGTGTGACAGCGAAGACCAGATCATTGATCAAAGTACCCTGCCTTTCTTTGAAAGCGAGGAGCAATGGCTGCGCACCGGGCGGGCACTTTACAATTTGCTCAACGAAGGCAAGGTGGTCAAATCCGAGCTGCGACTGGTCACCCGGCGCAAGCAACCTTTCTGGTGCCGCTTGTACGGTAAGGCATTGAACCCGTCGGTGCCGGGTCTGGGCACCGTCTGGCTTTATCAGGACTTTTCCAGTGACCGTGCGGCAGAAGATGCCTTGCGGGCGGCCAAGGAGCTGGCGGAAGAAACCAGCCGGGCCAAAACCGAATTTCTCGCCAATATGTCGCATGAGCTGCGCACCCCCATGCATGCCATTCTCGGCTTTGCCGAGATGGGGCAAGCCCGTCTCGGCCAGATCAATGAAGAGCGCTTGCGGCACTACTTCGAACGGATTCACACCAGCGGCAGCCGCTTATTGAATTTGCTCAACGATCTGCTCGACCTTGCCAAAATGGAAGTGGGACGAATGGAGTACCACTTCTGCCGCCACGATATGCGTCAAGTACTGATTGAAGCCTGCGACGAACTGGCTCATCTGGCAGCGGGCAATCAGCTACAGCTGCGCATCAATGCACTGGAAGCCCCCTCGCTGGCGGACATGGATCCGTTGCGGATCGGTCAGGTGATCCGCAATCTGCTGTCCAATGCCATCAAGTTCAGCCCCCCCGAACGAAGCATCGACATCACTCTGGACTTCATTGCCGTGAATGGCGAGCGACACATCAGCGTCAGTGTTGCCGACCGGGGCCCCGGTATCCCGCCGGGCGAACTGGAGTCCATTTTCGACAAGTTCATCCAGAGCAGCGCCACCAAGACAGGGGCCGGGGGCACAGGATTGGGACTGGCAATCTGCCGCGAGATAATCCATGCTCATCAGGGGGAGATCCGCGCATTCAATGCACCCGAAGGTGGAGCACTGTTCCGTTTCACCTTCCCTTGCCAGGCCCCCTTATCCACCGAGGAGACGGAGCATGGGACATAGGCTGTTACTGGTCGATGACGAACCATTCAATCTTGAACTGATGGCCGAACTGCTCGACGATGCCGGGTTTGAAACCGTGCAGGCGGAAAGCGGTGAAGAGGCATGGTCCATTCTGGAACAGGAAGGAAACCAGTTTGCCACCGTGCTGCTGGACAAGATGATGCCGGGCATGGATGGCTTCGAAGTCCTCAAGAGAATCAAAAGCACGCCGTCTCTGGAGTTTCTGCCGGTCATCATGCAAACCGCCGTCGGTGCCGCCGCCAGTGTCCAGGAGGGGCTGTCGGCCGGGGCATTCTATTACCTGACCAAACCGTTTTCGCGCGAAATGCTGCTGGCCGTGGTCGAAGCAGCCGTCAGCCACTGGGATCGCCATGCCTATTTCAAGGAGTTGGCCACCCAACAGGTTGAAGCGCTGCGCAACCTCGATCAGGCCCGTTTCACCCTGCGCTCCCACAAGGAGGCGCAGCAAGTCACCACCCTGCTCGCCAAGACCTGCCCCAACCCGGAACGTATTGCCACCGGACTGTTCGAGTTATTGGTCAATGCCATTGAACATGGCAATCTGGCCCTGACCTATGCCGACAAATCGGCGCTGCAAGCGGCCGGCAACTGGGAAAAGGAACTTGAGACACGGTTGGCATCAGCCCGCTTCGGCGCACGTCAGGTCACCGTGTCATTCCAGCGCGATGCCTCCGGCATCTGCTTCTCGATCTGCGACGAAGGCGAAGGCTTCGACTGGCAACACTATCTCTCCGCGCCGGCTTCCTCACTGATCGATACCCATGGACGAGGCATCCTCATTGCCCGCCGCTTGTCGTTTGACCGGCTGGAGTATCAAGGTAGCGGCAACCGCGTCGATGCCTTCGTCTCGCTGTGAGAGCGCCAGTAACGAGGGGTATCCTGCCGTAAACGTTCAACGCCGACCGTCTTGTCGGCCGTCAGGGTCACCGCGCCGCTCTGGTCGGTGCGCAGTACCGTGATGCCGTATTCACGATATCTGGCAAGTACCACTGCATGAGGATGACCATACTGATTGGCATGGCCGGCACTGACCACCACCCACGTCGGCTGCACCGCCGCCAGAAACCGCGGGCTGGACGAGGTTTTGCTGCCATGGTGTGGCGAAGTCATCATGGTACTGCCCAGTGCCGCACCGTACTGCGCGACCAGGCTCTCTTCAAGCCGGGCGGTGATATCGCCCGTCAGCAACGCGCTCTGAAAACGGCCGCGAATCTGCACCACGCAACTGAAATCGTTCTTGCCGCGGGACCGGACGCTCTCTGCCGGCGACAGCACCTCGAACTCGACGCCATCGTACTGCCACTGCAGGCCGGGGCGGCATTGTATCGCCGCCGGAGGCAGCAACCAGGTATCGGCCTGCCCGGCCCAGACCTCGGTTGCCGGGACACGCGCCACGATATCCGGCGCGGCCCCGTCGTGGTCTTTGTCGTGATGCGACAACACCAGCCGGTCCAGATGCGAGATGCCCCGGCCGGCGAGGCCCGGCAGGATGACCCGACCCGCCGCCAGCGCACCGGTATCGTACAAAATGCTGTGGCGCGCGGTCTCCACCAGAACAGCCAACCCCTGTCCGACATCCAGCACGGTAAGACGGAACACCCCGTCGGGCAACACGGGGGGCCGGTAACTGACAAAGGGCCAGATCAGCAGCAAGGCCAGCCATTTGCCGGGAACGCCACGCGGCAGCAGCACCCAGAACACCCCGAGCATCGCAACCAGCGTAAACGGCCAGGGCGGCATGGCCAAAGTGAGAACCGGGGCACCGTCCAGCCCCTCGACGGCCATGAGAAACCCCTGCGCCACCCACCCGCATGCCTGCAATAGCCAATCCCATGGCAGCAGTACCGCCAGCAATGCCAAAGGAACCAGTACCGCAGACACAAAGGGAATCGCCAACAGATTCGCCAATGGCGACACCAACGGCAGGCTCCCGAAAAATACCGGGACGGGGATGACCGACATCCAGCTGGTTGCCCACTGGGCGCTGGCCATCCCGCGCCAACCGCCCACCGCCCGGCGACGCCCGGTCGTAACACTCATCAAGGCGGCGACCATGGCAAACGACAGCCACAGTCCCGGCGCATGAATCGCAAACGGATCCAGCACCAGCACGACACACAAGGTGAAGGCCAGAATAAACGGCCCGCCCATGGAACGGCGCAGCGACATCAACACCGCCACGGTCAACACCATGAAAAAGGCTCGTCTGGCCGGGACGCCAAACCCCGCCAACAGCGCGTAGGCCCCCGCCCCGGCCACCGCCGACCAGGCGACGATCCGACGGGGCGCCCAGCGTTTCGGGACCCGCCACACCAGCACGCGCTTCACCACCGCGGCCACCAACCCCGCCATCAAGCCGATATGCAAACCCGAAATCGCAATGAGATGACTGAGGCCGGTTCGGGCAAAACGCTCCCGGTCTTCCCGGCTGATGCCACGCGTCACCCCGACCGTCAGTGCGGTGATCAACGCGGCCTCACGGGTCGTGCCCAACACCGCCACCGTCCGTCTGGCCAGCGACTCGCGCAGCTTTGCCAGCCAGGCAGAGGGCTCATTGGCATCCTCCAGCCTGTCACGGGATTTGCCGGCCGTTCCGCGTCCCAACACCCCGTTTGCCCAGGCGTATTGTTCGCCATCCAGCCCGAAGCGGTTGGCCGGGGCATGCCGACCCCGCAGCCGTACCGGCAAACGCCAGCGACTTCCGGCAGGCCAGTCCCGGCGCTTGAAGTCCGCCAGCGCCAGCCGCGGGGGAATGACGCGCTCTGATTCGGCGCTTTCCACCTCGACCTCGACGATTCCACCGGAAAAAGGACTCACCTCCCTGACGACCACCACCAACTCGACGGTTTTTCCGATCAGGGCCGGATCCAGCTCGTCCGCCAAACGCCATCCCGCCCGAAAAATCGCATACGCCAGACCGACAAGAAACGCCAGCGGCCAGCGGACATACCCACGCGCCCGCCCCCGGAGCAGTGCGAGCGGCACCAGCGCAAGCACGCCGGGCACCAGCCAGCTCATGGCCGGCAGGGAAGGCAACAGACCACAGCTGATGATTCCGGCGGCAAAAAAGAGAAATGTCGGCATGGGTCGAGCGTAACGCACAGGGCGACGCAAAGTGGCTTAGGACGTCTGGCTTGAGGAACAACGGGCCGTAGCACACCCACTCGGGAGCACGCGTGAAATCAGTATCTTGCCCACACGCCCCGCTTGCCGTATCGTGGCGCGGTCATTGCCCTTGGAAACACCGAAGATGAGTACCACTCCCTTGTTTTGCGCCGAACCGGCTCGCCGGGACACCGCCCGCCGTCTCGCGGAACGCTTTGATTTGCCCTTGGTCGGCAAACGTCCGACCGAGGGGTTCTGGCTGGAGCTGGGAGATACGCGGCTGGCACTGGAAACCATCGGCAAGCAAGGGGCCGTGTATGCCGAGTTTGTCGAAGGGGCAGCCAAACACCGCCGTGAACAAGGTGGCGGGCGTGGCCAGCCGGTCGCCAAGGCGGTGGGATTGAAGGGTAGCCAGAGTGCGCCTTATGTCGTGGATGCGACCGCCGGTCTGGGCCGCGATGCCTTTGTGCTGGCCACTCTGGGCTGCCGGGTCACGCTGGTGGAACGCTCGCCGGTTGCCGCGGCCTTGTTGTTCGACGCGCTGGAGCGGGCCTCGGTTCATCCAGACACCATGGATATTGCAGCCAGAATGACGCTGGTTCATGCCAATGCAATTGACTGGCTACAGACGCTGACAGGCGACGCCAGACCGGATGTGGTGTTTGTCGATCCGATGTTTCCGGATACCGGCAAAAGTGCCGCCGCCAAGAAAGACATGCAGGCCTTCCAGCATGTCATCGGTGATGATCTGGATACGGCAGCCCTGCTGGAGTCTGCCATCGAGGCTGCCCGTGGCCGGGTCGTGGTCAAACGTCCACGCCTCGGGACGCCAATCGAAGGACGCAAACCCTCCGCCTGCATGGAGGGTAAAAGCACCCGTTTCGATCTTTACTCGATCAAGGCCATCCGGCCGGACGAACGCTGAGTTCAGCCCCCCCGGAGCACGTCGCCCGGGCGCATCGCCATGGCGCTACGCAGGTGACGCAAGGTAGACAAGGCCGCGACCAGCACTGACACCAGCAGGGCGGCCAGCAGGGTCCACCCTCCTATCGGTGCGGTTTCCACATAGCCGGACAGATAATTCAGGATGGCCAGCATGGCCACCGGCAGGCCCGTTACGGCGCTGATCCCAAGCAGCCAGACAAACTCGCAGCTGATCAACCGGGCAATATCGCCGCGCCTTGCGCCATACAGTTTGCGCAGCACGATCTCCCGCGCACGACGCTGGACGCTGTAGGCCGACAAGACATAAATCCCGAATGCCGCCAGCAGCAAGGCCACCACGGTCGCAGCCGACAGCATCTTGAATACCCGCAGTTCCTCGCGATACCCGTCGCTCAGAATCAGTGTCCCGCTTTTTGCTTCGAACACTTCGTCGGGAAACGCCTGGCGCCACTGTTGCTCAACGGCAGAACGCACGGTCGCCATATCGCCGGAGATGCGGATATTGATGACATTGCGCATCGACGTGTCTGCGAGTAAGTACACCATTGGCTTGGATGACTCTCGCAAGGTATGGTGACGCAAGTCCGGCACGACCCCGATAATGGTCACGGCCTCCCCCCCGCCCTCCAGCGTCTGGCCGAGAATGGCCGTTTCGGAAGAAAACCCCAGCGCCTTGACAGCCCGACGATTGATAACAGCCACTTTGGCCGTGTCCAGGTCACGGGCCGGATTGAAAACCCGACCGGCGACCGGACGCACCCCGATGGCCGGGAAGAAGTCGCGCTCGACCCCGATCCAGTGCATCGAGTGGTAGGGATGATTGCCGACACGCATTTCGCTGCGGCTGCTCCAGTTGTTGCGTCCAACCGCCTCCATGCTGGCCGCCACGCTATCGATACCGGGGAGGTGTTTCAGCCGCTCCAGCAACGACGTCATCACCGCCGGATTGCCGCTGGCCGCACGGCCACTTTCCACCACCAGCACGTGCTCCGCCTCGAAACCAGATGGCTGGCGGATGGCAAATCCGGTTTGCCAGGCAATGGCCAAGGTCACGGCCGACAAGCCCATGGCCACGGAAAACTGCACAATGGTCAACACCCGGCGCAGCCACAAGCCTTGCACGGTCTCGGCATCACCACGCCCGGCCAGAGCCTGATCGGCATGAACACTGGCCGCCAGCCAGGCTGGATAGGCACCGGCCAGCACCCCGCACAGCACCGAGACCGCGTAATAGACCGCCAGGGCGGGCACATCGAACAGGGCGTCGAAGGTGACCCCAAGCAATGACTGGAACGCCGGCGCCAGCAGCCAGCCCAGCAGCAGTCCCAGCGAGTTGGCCATCAGGACCACCAGGACCGATTCGGCAATGAATTGCGCGGCAACCCGCTTGATCGATGCACCGAGAATCTTGCGCACGCCGATTTCCCGTTGGCGACGCACGGTGCGCACCGTGGCCAGATTGATGTAATTCACCATGGCCAGCAGCAGGATCAAGGCCGCCGTGACCGCCAACGATAGCAACATCAACGGACTGCCCTGACGAATACCGGTAACACCCTTGGCCAGATACAGCGAAGCAAGGTCGATACTGCGCAACATGATGAGCGGCTTGTTGCCCAACTCGGCCAACATGGCCGGGGACAGTTGGTTGCGTAATGGCGTATTGGCCGCCAGCTTCTGCAAACCATCCATCACCTGCGTCGCGGGAATGCCCGGCAAGGGTTTGAACACCAGATAGCCGGCAATACTGCCCCAGTTGGTCAAGGTATTGCTCTTGTTGCCGTCCTGCCAGAGAGGCGACTCGAAGCCGGCAATCACATCATAGGGCACCGTGGTCGCCCGGGAAGGCGTTGGCACCACCGCTCGCACGGTAAAGGTCCGCCCTCCGGACAACACGGTTCGACCAAGTACACTCGAGGTACCGAACAACGTGATGGCCATCTTTTCGGTGATCGCCAGGCCATCGGGACGCGCCAGTGCCTGTTTGAGATCACCGGCCAGGGCGGACACGCCGAACATCTCCGGAAAATCTGCATCGACATTGATGCCATCGACTTTTTTCACCAAGCCGCCCGCATTCAACGATGGGCTATAGGGCATGATCATCGTCATTTTTGCCGGTATTCCGGCACTGACAGCGGCACTGCGCAATGCCACCGGGGCATTGCCAAACCATTCGGCGGACTGTCCCGGGATGGTGTAGCGCATGGTGACTTGATACAGATGGGAGGAGTCGGGAATCGCATGGTTCACCGACAAGGCATAACGCACATAGCCCCCCAGCAACAGGCAAACGGCAAAACCGATCGCCAGGCCGCCCAACACCATGGCCGACCAGCCCGGTTCGGCCAGCAACTGGCGCCAGCCTACCTTGAAATCCCGCATGGATATCATGACCGTCCCCTCACGCCAGCTGCATGGCATCGACAACCACCTTGCCATCCAGCAAATGAATCGTACGGTTGGCCTGGGCGGCATGGGCCGGCGAGTGAGTCACCATGATGACCGTGGTTCCGTCGCCATTGATGTCCCGCAACATTTTCATGACCTCGTCGCCATGCGCGGTATCCAGGTTGCCGGTCGGTTCGTCGGCCAGCAGCAAGGAGGGCGTCAGGACCAGCGCCCGGGCAATCGCGACCCGCTGCTGCTGCCCCCCCGACAATTGCGATGGGCGATGACCGGCACGATGCGCGACACCGAGCCGCTCCAGAACCGCCGCAACCCGCGCCTTGCGCTCACGGACCGGGACGGCGGAGTACTCCAGCGCCAGCTCGACATTCTCGGCCACATTCAGGGACTCGATCAGGTTGAAGCTCTGGAAAATGTAGCCGATACGACCGCGCCGCAGGGCATTCAAACGACTCTCGCTCCAACCGGCAACATTCTGGCCATCAAACCAGTATTCGCCACCATCGGGAGTGTCGAGCAGCCCCAGCATCGACAACAAGGTGGATTTGCCACAGCCGGAAGGCCCGGTCACGGCCACATAGTCTCCGGCGTCGATATCCAGAGTGATGCCGTTCAAGGCCCGGGTTTGCACTTCGCCGGTGTGGTGGATTTTGCTGAGATTGCGCAATTTGATCATGGTGCGTTTCCTGGTCTCTCTCTGTGTCGAATCACTCGTTCAACTCAAGGCGTTCGCTCTTGCCGAATGCCGCATAACCGGACACCACCACCCGTTCCCCGGGTTTGAGTCCGTCAATGATTTCCACTTGAGTCATGGTGCGTTGCCCGGTACGGACCGGCCGTTTTTCAGCCACCCTGCCCGAGGCAGACAGTACATAGACCCATTGCCCGCCACTGTCCGCCAGCCAGGCGCCATTGGGCAGCACCCGCGCCGGACGCGGTTGCCCCAGTTCGATCCGGCAGTCGATAGACTGGCCGGTACGTAGCCCCTGGGGAGCGGCGCCCTCGAACACCAGCTCGGCAGTGAACTTGCCGTCCTTGACCTCGGAGTGAATGCGGCTGACTTTGGTGACATAGCCCTTCCCGTCCTGCACGAAACCGGCCTTCTGGCCGACCACCAGGCGATTCAGGTAGAACTGGTCGACATCGGCCTGCAGACGAAACCGGCCGGGAGAATCCACCCGCCCGACCCGGTCTCCGACTTTCACCGATTGCCCAATCTGCAACTCAAGCCCCGACACAATGCCATCAATCGGTGCCCTCACCGCCAAGGCCTCCACGGTCGCGGAAGCCAGGCCCAGCCCACTCTTCAGTCCGTCCAACGCTTTTTCCATCTGCTGCAAGGCATCGTGTTTGATACGCAACTCCTCCTTGCGACTCTGTTCTTCGTCTTTCACGTCGCGTTGCTGTCGGCGCAAGCGGTCTTCCGACTCCTCGAGCGCCGCACGCGAGATGAAGCCCTGCTGCGCCAGCTTCTCGTTGCGTTCGTGAGTTTTTCCGGTCTGCTCCAAGGCGAACCGGGCATCGGACAAACGACGGCGATACTCACTGCGGGTCGTTTCGTAGCCCACCCGCAAGCCGGCCAGATTGGAAAACTGTTGGGCCAGATCCGATTGGCGCGCCAACAACTCCAGCTGCCGCTGCGGGTTGGACAAACGAAACAGGATGTCGCCCTTTTTCACCATGGCACCATCCTTGACACGAACCTCTTCGACACGCCCGGACTCCACCGTATCGAGCCTCACCGACACCGCCGGCTGTACACTGGAACGCACGATCACGCTATCGTTGAAACGGGTCTGCTCGACAGTCGCGATGGACACCTCAGACAACGCGACCTGCTGTCCTCTCGGTAAGGCATACCATCCCGCCACGAGAACGATCGATAGCGCAACGGCAAGGGCGGCAATGCGTTTGCGACGGCGGGGACGAGGTGCAATGCGCACATCCATGCCATCTCCACTGACCGGGCGACCCGTTTCCTGACTCATGGTGTCGTTCTCCTGCGTCATTGGGGACGTTCGTCGTGTCCGGCGATCACGCTCAAGGCGACGCCGCCACTGACAATGGCCGTTGTCAGGCGAACACCGGGTGTGGTTTCCAGTTTGGCGATAATCATCTGGCGGATTCCGTCGGACGGGACCAGCGCGATGCGCCCTTCCAATAAGGTAAAGGCCTGCCCGCACACCAGGCACAGCGCGGCCAATGCCGGCAGCACCACCATGAATGGAATCACCCAGCGTGGTGACTGTCGACCGCTCTGGAGCCGGGTGTCAGGAAGGGTCAAATCATGGGGTTCGTGTGTTGGCTGTGTCATGGTGCTCTCCGCGTTATGACTCACTAAGAGCAAGCAGCGTGCCAACACCTGAAATCACCGTATTTCAATCACTTGCCAACCAGAACGGCCTTTACCGGTCGCGACACTGTCCGGAAATGGACAGTCAACTGTCCACCTCCGGACACCTGATGGCGGGCACATGGACAAAGTGGTAGATTGCCTCGATGACGAAAGGGTGAAATGAAAACTGCCAACATTCTGATTATCGAGGATGATCCGGACGTCGCCTGCGCGGCACGGCTGGTGCTCCGCCATGCCGGACACCTGACCTGCCTCGACCATCCCGACGCGCTGGAAACGCTGGACCGCGCACCGGATCTGGTGCTGCTGGACATGAATTTCACCTGGGGACGCAGCGACGGACGTGAAGGCTTGTCGGTGCTGGCGCGTCTGAAAACCTTGCCTGCCCCACCCGAAGTCATCGTCATGACCGCCTATGCCGACATTCCGTTGGCGGTGGAAGCCCTGAAACTGGGTGCTTTCGATTTCATTACCAAGCCCTGGGACAACGCCAAGCTGCTTGCCACGGTGAACAGTGCGCTGGAGCAGCGCGCACAGCGCACCGACCCGCAACACGCCGACGGTTTGCTGGGTCGTTCACCCGCCATGGAACGGTTACGTGCCATGATCGCCAGCGTCGGGCCCACCGATGCCAATGTGATGATCCTCGGCGAAAACGGGGTAGGCAAAGAGCTGGTGGCGCGCGCCTTGCATCGCGCATCGCGCCGCCATGAGGCCGTATTCCTTTCGGTCGACATGGGTACACTGCCGGAGACCACCTTCGAAAGCGAACTGTTCGGCCATCGTCGCGGAGCATTCACCGACGCGAGGGAAGCGCGTGCCGGACGCTTCCAGAGCGCGGCCGGCGGGACACTGTTTCTCGACGAAGTCGGCAATCTTCCCTTGCACCTGCAAGCCAAGCTGCTGACGGCACTGGAGCGACGCGAAATTACCCCGCTGGGTGCCGACCGGCCGGTCGCCGTCGACGTACGTATTGTCAGCGCCACCAATCTGGATGAACTGCGGCTATTCGACCCTCAGGTGTTTCGCAGCGACTTGTTGTTCCGTCTCAATACCATCGTGC
Source organism: Pseudogulbenkiania sp. (assembly GCA_018260425.1). Classification (GTDB taxonomy): domain Bacteria; phylum Pseudomonadota; class Gammaproteobacteria; order Burkholderiales; family Chromobacteriaceae; genus Paludibacterium. The sequence continues at coordinate 18,924 of JAGLBD010000037.1, forward strand.
TGCGCATCCCGCCGTTGCGGGAACGTCGCGAGGATATTCCACTGTTGGTCGGGCATTTTCTGGCGCACTATGCGGCCCATTACGGCAAGCCCGTCCCGGAACCGCTGGATGACACCACCCTGGCAGCGTTATGTCGCCATGACTGGCCAGGCAATGTCCGGGCCTTGCGTCATGCTTGCGAACAGGCGGTGATTCTTGGCATGTCCCCCCGATTGCGGGCCGCGGACTTCGGTCTGGAGCTGCCCGGCCAATCCCCTCCCGGCCGCAGTGTGCCCGCCAGTCAGTCGCCGCTCTCCTCCAGCACCCTGAACGAGCAGGAGCGCGAGACCATCCGTCAGGCCATGGAATCGACGGCCGGCAATGTCAGTGAAGCGGCTCGTCTACTTGGCCTGTCGCGTGGCGCACTCTATCGTCGACTGGACAAACATGGCCTTTAACCTCAACCGGCAATGGCGTATCCCGCTGGCCGCCCTGCTTCTGGCGGGGTGTTGCGCTTTCATTGCCCTGCATGCTGACTCGCCACGCCGGGTCGTGGTTGGAAGCCTGCTCGGACTGGCGGCTTTTGGCCTCCTGGTGCGCGACAGTAAAACACTATCGCCAGCTCCCGCCCTTATCCTCACCGACCCCCCGCCCACTAGCGGTGACTCGACGCGCATCGCGGCACTGGAAGCCCGGCTGGAACATGCTCCGGTCGCCTTGTTTTCCATCAGAGCAGCTAGCGTCGAGAGCTGTAACGCTCACGCCCGTCGCCTGTATGCCAGAGCACGCGACTCACTGGAGCAGGCCCTGACGCTGAACGCTTCGCGTCGGGCCTTGATCGACTATGAAACCGAAGCGGGGCGTGAACGGGCACTGATCGCCAGTGCCGACCTGAAGGTGTGGGGCAATGCCGAACGCATCGTGGCGGTCATGCCGGTGGAAAGCGAACTGGAGGCCGAGACACTGAAGGCCTGGCAACAGCTGGTGAGGGTATTGACTCACGAGATCATGAACTCGCTGACGCCGGTGGCGTCGCTGTCGCAAACTGCCGCCGAAATGCTGGAGGAGAGGGCCTCCGAACTCCCTGCCGGACTCGCCGGTGAACTCGGCGGCGCCATGCGCGCGGTATCGCGGCGAGCCGCCAATCTAGCGGACTTCGTCACCGGATTTCGCAGCCTGTCGGCCATCGGTCCGGCTCACCCGCAGGCCATCGATATCAAGGCATGGTTCGACGACATGGCCAGACTGGTGGAGCCAGAGTGGAGCGAGCGTGGCGGACAGGTACGTTTTATCGTCGAGACCGGCGCGTTGACCCTGATGGCCGATCGCACCCAATTGGAACAGGCCTTGATCAATCTGCTGCGCAATGCGGCCAATGCCACGCAGCACACCGCGCACCCGGAAGTCACCATCGCGGCCAGGCTGTCACGCACCGGGCGCTTGCTGATCGAGGTCACCGATAACGGGCCGGGCATTCCCGAGGCCATTGCGGCACAGATTTTTACACCGTTCTTTACCACACATCCGGGGGGACAGGGCATCGGTCTCGCGCTGACCCGCCAATTGGTGCATGCCAATGGCGGTACGGTACGCCATATCCGCAATCTGTCGGGCGGCGCCTGTTTTCTGCTGACGTTCTAATTCAGCTGGCCAGCCAGGCCAGCAGGCACACCGCCACAAAGATCAGGAACAAGGCCAAGGCATTGCGCAGACGGGTTCTACGGGCTTCTTCGGGACGTACGCAGCACGATTTCATGGCTGGAACCTTGGAGAAAATCAACACCGGATTATCCGCCGGTGCGGAACGGTTTTACAACTCTGGCGGGCTTTCTTTAAGATAGTCGGTTCCACTCTTTCCCCATGGCGCCATGATGAACTCACGCCTTGACGACTTGCAGCCTTACCCGTTCCAGCGCTTGCGAACGCTGTTTGCCGATCTGGAGCCCCCCGGGCACCTCGCCCCCATCGACTTGTCGATCGGTGAACCGCGCCATCCTGCGCCGGAGGTGCTGAAATCGGCGTTGACCGCGGCACTGTCCGGACTGTCAGGCTATCCGGCCACAGCCGGATCGAGCGAATTGCGTGAAGCGGCCGCCGCCTGGTTGCAGCGCCGCTATGGCGTCGATATTCCGGCAGCAGACAGCATCCTGCCGGTGAACGGCAGTCGCGAAGCCCTGTTTGCATTTGTCCAGAGCGTGATTGATCCGCACGACCCGGTACGTCCGGTCGTCATCTCGCCCAATCCCTTCTACCAGATTTATGAAGGTGCCGCGCTGTTGGCCGGGGCCGAGCCTTACTTTGTCAATTGCCGCTCCGACACCCGTTTTCTGCCGGACTGGAGCGAGGTACCCGACGTAATCTGGCAACGCACCCGGCTGGTTTTTGTCTGCAGCCCGGGCAACCCGACCGGCACGGTGATGTCGCAGTCCGATTGGCAAACCCTGTTTGCCCTGCAGGACCGCTACGGCTTCGTGATCGCCTCGGACGAGTGCTATGCGGAGATTCATTTCGGCACACCGCCGCTCGGGGTCCTCGATGCCGCCCGGCAAGCCGGCCGAAGCCACGACGGGTGCATCATGTTTACCAGTCTGTCCAAGCGCTCCAATGCCCCGGGACTGCGCTCGGGGTTTGTCGCCGGCGACCCTGCCCTGATCAAACCGTTTCTGCTCTACCGCACCTATCACGGCAGTGCGATGTCCCTGACGGTGCAACAAGCCAGTATCGCCGCCTGGAACGACGAGGCGCATGTCGCAGAAAACCGTCGCGCCTACTGTGCGAAATTCGACGCCGTGGTGCCGATTCTGGCATCCTGTCTGGATACGGCGAAGCCGGATGCCTCATTCTATCTCTGGGCTGGCGTCCCTGGCGGCGATGACACCGAGTTTGCACGTGCACTGTACCGGCATACCGGCGTCACGACCCTGCCCGGTTCATTTCTGGCCCGCGATGCCCACGGGGTCAATCCGGGACGCGGGTATATCCGGATTGCCCTGGTCGCACCACTGGAATCCTGCATCGAGGCCGCGGCACGGATTGCCGCCTTCACCACAGATTACCGCAATCAGGCACGCCAACGTGCCGGCAACCGCAACGAGACACCATGACAGTTTCCATTCATCTCTCCGGAGGACTCAACCATATGCACCCTATTCAGGCTCTGATCGAAGAAGCATTCGAACGCCGCGCCGAGATCACCCCGGCGACGGTCGCCCCGGAACTCAAGGCGGCCATCGACCAGGTTATCAACGAACTGGATGCCGGACGCTTGCGCGTTGCGGACAAGATCGATGGCAACTGGATTACCCACCAATGGGTCAAGAAAGCCGTGCTGCTCTCCTTCCGCATTCACGACAATGTCGTCATGGATGATGGCGTAACCCGCTACTTCGACAAGGTACCGAGCAAGTTCGCCGACTGGAGTGAAACCCGCTTCCGTGAAGGCGGTTTCCGTGTGGTACCGAATGCCGTTGCCCGCAAAGGCAGCTTCATCGGCCGCAATGTGGTGCTGATGCCGTCTTATGTGAATATCGGCGCCTATGTCGACGAAGGCACCATGGTCGATACCTGGGCCACCGTCGGCTCTTGCGCCCAGATCGGTAAAAATGTTCACTTGTCCGGCGGCGTCGGCATTGGTGGCGTTCTCGAACCCCTGCAGGCCAATCCGACCATCATTGAAGACAACTGTTTCATCGGTGCACGTTCGGAAATCGTTGAAGGCGTGATCGTCGGTGAAGGCTCGGTCATCTCCATGGGGGTGTATATCGGTCAATCCACCCGCATCTACGATCGCGAGACCGGCGAAATTCATTATGGCCGTGTCCCGGCGGGGTCCGTGGTGGTATCCGGCAGTCTGCCGTCCGCCGATGGCCGCTACAGCCTGTATGCAGCGGTTATCGTCAAGAAGGTCGATGCCCAGACCCGTTCCAAGACCAGCATCAACGATCTGTTGCGCGGCATTTAATGCCTAAGGCGGGACAGCGGCGCGGTCAAGCCCTGTCTCGCCACCGTTGTGCACAGCACCACAAACCCACCGCCACCACACCATGTAATTTGGCAGATACGCCGCAAGCCGATAGAATCTATTTATGTAAAGTTGAGCTTCAAAGCGTTTCTTCTAAAACCTTTTCGGAATCGTTGTGTCAATCGACCCCTTTATTGAACTCAGGAATGTCAGCTTTGCCTATGGCGAGCGGCTCATCCTGAAGAATATCAACCTCACCATTCCACGCGGCAAGCTGGTTGCCGTGATGGGGGGTAGCGGAAGCGGCAAGACGACCCTGTTGCGACTGATCTCCGGACAGTTCCGCGCCAAGCATGGCGAGGTCATCGTCGATGGCAAAAACGTCGGCGCGATGAACCAGCGCGAACTGTTCGAACACCGCCGCCGCATGGGCCTGCTGTTCCAGTTCGGTGCCCTGTTCACCGACTTGACGGTCTTCGAGAACATCGCCTTCCCGATCCGGGAGCATACCCGCCTGCCGGAAGCGATGATCCGTGATTTGGTCACGCTGAAGCTCAATGCCGTTGGTCTGCGCGGTACTCAAGATCTCATGCCGGCAGAACTGTCCGGCGGCATGGCCCGCCGTATTGCGCTGGCACGCGCCATCGCGCTCGATCCGGCGCTCATGCTCTACGATGAACCCTTCACCGGTCTCGATCCCATTTCACTGGGGGTGATCGCGCATCTGATCAAGAAACTCAACGACGCGCTCGGCACGACCGCGATCATGGTCACTCACGATGTCCATACCTCGCTGGACATCGTCGATCACGTCTACTTTGTTTCCAATGGCGAGATTGTTGCCGAAGGTACACCGGATGAAGTCCGCGCCTCGCCGTCGCCCTGGGTACACCAGTTCGTTTACGGAGAAGCCGATGGCCCGGTGCATTTCGCCTTCCCCGCAAAAACCCGGCTGGAAGAGGATCTTGGACTCGGCCAGGGAGGTCATCATGCTTGATTTTCTGTTTGCGCCGTTGCGCAAGCTGGGCCACATGACCATCAACGCCATCTGGCGTCTGGGTTATATCAGCCGTTTTCTGGTCGCACTGCTGGCCGCCTCCGGGCAAAGCGTGCGGCGTTTCAGTCTGGTCATTCGCGAAGTCTACTTCGCCGGCGTCCTGTCGCTGATCATCATCGTCGTGTCAGGCCTGTTTGTCGGCATGGTGCTGGGACTGCAGGGCTACAATACGCTGGCGCGATTCGGTTCCTCGGATGCACTGGGCGCCATGGTGGCTCTCGCCCTACTGCGGGAACTGGGACCGGTGCTGGCCGCCCTGCTGTTTGCCAGCCGCTCCGGGTCCGCCATGACGGCGGAAATCGGCCTGATGAAAGCGACCGAGCAACTGGACGCGATGAATATGATGGCGGTCAACCCGCTGGCGCGGGTCATTGCGCCGCGCTTCTGGGCCGGTGTGATCTCCATGCCGGTGCTGGCGGCACTGTTCAACGTCATGGGTATTTTCGGCGGCTATCTGGTCGGCGTGGTGATGATCGGCATCGACGAAGGAACCTACTGGTCCCAGACGCGCAATGCCGTCGATCTTCACTACGACATCGTCAACGGACTGGTCAAGAGCCTGTTCTTTGGTATCGCCGTTACCCTTATTGCCGTTTTCGAAGGCCATGAAGCGACGCCGACCGCGGCCGGCGTGTCTGCTGCGACGACCCGCACGGTCGTAACCTCGGCGCTGGTCATTCTGGCACTGGACTTCATCCTTACGGCCTTCATGTTTTAGGAACAATCATGTTGAAACGCTCTACTATTGATTTGTGGGTCGGGATTTTCGTCGCAATCGGCATTGCCTCGATTGCCTTCCTGTCCCTTAAGGTGGCCAACCTCACTCCCCAAAGTGCTGACAAGACCTACGAAATCTATGCCGATTTCGACAATATCGGCGGTCTCAAGGTCAAGGCACCGGTCAAATCCTCCGGTGTACTGGTCGGGCGGGTCAGTGCCATTGCACTGGATACCAAACGTTTCGTCGCGCATGTGACCCTGACCATGGATGGCCAATTTGAGTTCAGCCGCGACACCAGCGCAGAGATCCTGACCTCGGGACTGCTGGGCGAGCAATATATCGGCCTGACCCAGGGTGGCGATCCGGAAAACCTCAAAAAGGGCGATACCATCACCTTGACCTCTTCCGCACTGGTACTGGAGCAACTGATCGGCAAATTCATGACCAGCTTTGCTGAAAAAGGCGCCTCCGGCGGTCACACCGACGCCAGCGCCGCGAACTAACCTGCATTGACAGCTTATAGAGACAATAAGACCATGAAAATTATGAAAAAGATCCTTGCCTGCCTGACCCTGATGCTTGGCATCGTCCTCCCCGCTGCCGCCGGTGATTCGCCGGTGGATCTGGTACGCGACACCTCGCGTCAGGTGCTGGATACCCTGAAACAGGACAACGGCAAGAATACCGGCAAGATCCGCGATCAGGTCGAAGCGCTGGTGGTTCCCAAATTCGACTTCAAACGCATGACCGCGCTGGCACTAGGCAAAAACTGGCGTGTCGCCTCGCCGGAGCAGCAGAATGATCTGGCCGTACAATTCCAGACGCTGCTGGTACGCACCTACTCCTCGACCATGACCCGCTTCAAGACCGCCCAGGTCGATGTCAAACCGTCGGCCAACTTCTCGGCCAATGGTCAGGAAGCCAGCGTTCACAGCGACATCACCCTGCCGAACAGCAACGACAAGAAAACCGTTTCTGTCGACTACATCCTGTACAAGACCAGCCAGGGCTGGCGTGTCTACAACATCAATGTCGAAGGCGCCAGCCTGGTAACGGTCTATCGCAATCAGTTCGATGCCGATATCCGCGCTAGCGGCATTGATGGTCTGATCAAGTCCCTCAAGGACAAGAACAGCGGCAAGGGTGCCTGATGACACGCGTTGCCAAGCATCCTGAAGGACGCATCGACATGGACAGCGCCGCGGCAATGACCGGCGCTCTGGACACCGATGCGTCCCATGGCGATACGATCGAAGTCGACCTGTCGGCAGTGACTGACGTCGACTCCGCGGCGCTGGCCTTGCTGCTTGAATGGCAACGCCGTCTGGGTGCTCGCGGCGCCAATCTGGTACTGACCGGCATTCCTGCCGGTCTGACCGCACTGATCCGACTGTATGGTCTGGAAGAGATTCTCCGCCAGGCCGGGGAGCCACAGGCATGACACTTCGCCCACTGATTCTTGCCGGCCTGATGGCGGCGACTCTGGCGGGTTGTGCAACACAACCCTCCAATCCGCGTGACCCGCTGGAGCCGATGAACCGGGCGGTTTACCGCTTCAATGACGCGGCAGACCGGGCGGTTGCCAAACCGGTAGCCAAGGCTTACCACTCGGTGACGCCCCTGCCGGTCAGGATTGCCGTCAACAACTTCTTTGATAATCTGCGCGATGTTTACAGTGCGGTGAGCAACACGCTGCGCGCTGACCCGGAACGTGCCCTCAACGACACCATGCGTGTGGCGATGAACAGTACCTTCGGCCTGTTCGGCCTGATCGATATTGCGACACCCGCGGGTCTTAAGGACAACAAGAACACCCTGGGCGATACCTTTGCCAGCTGGGGCTGGAAGCAGAGCAACTATCTGGTCCTGCCGCTGATGGGCCCCTCGACCGTTCGCGACGGTACCGGTTTCGGCATCGTTGCGGCGATGACCCCCGAGCGCAATCTGTACCACTCTCCGGCCGCCGCCAACGTGGCAACCGGTCTGAATCTGGTCAGTAAGCGCGAGCAACTGCTGGGGCTTGAAGAGGTGCTGGACAATGCGGCACTCGACCCGTATGCCTACACCCGCGATGCCTATCTGCAAGTTCGGGACAAGTCGCTCGGCATTGCACCGCCCAAAAACGAGGATGACGACCTGAGCATCGATGCCATCATGGGTACCACCCCGCCGGAACCGGGCAAGGCTGATGCCTCGGCGCCACGGGCAAAGGCGGCGCTCCCCGACGCCTCGGCAGCGAAATAGACCAAACGCCTCCTTCGGGAGGCGTTTTCATAAACCATTATTTTTCCTTGACTTTCTTGGCGCATTTCGCGCAAGGCATGCTGACATTTCGTTAGGAATAGCGCTATAATCCCGCTCTTTTCTCCGATAGATCGCGCCCATGTCCAGCGCCCTTTCCATTCAGCATGTCAGCAAGCGCTTCGGCGACTTCACTGCGCTTGACGATGTCGGCTTCGACGTAGCCGAGGGTGAATTCTTTGCCCTGCTTGGCCCTAATGGTGCAGGTAAAACCACCCTGATCAGCGCCATGGCGGGCCTGTCACGCCCAAGCAGCGGGACGATCCGGGTCATGGGGCACGACGTGGTGAATGATTTCCGCGCGGCACGCATGAAGCTCGGCGTGGTCCCTCAGGAACTGGTGTTCGATCCCTTCCTGTCGGTACGTGAAACACTGCGCTTCCAGTCTGGCTATTTCGGCATCGCGAAAAACGATGACTGGATTGACGAAATGCTCGTCAAACTGGGTCTGGATGATAAAGCCGACAGCAATATGCGCGCGCTTTCCGGCGGCATGAAGCGCCGCGTCATGGTTGCCCAGGCGCTGGTGCATCGGCCCCCGGTCATCGTGCTGGACGAACCAACGGCCGGTGTGGATGTCGAATTACGGCAAAGCCTGTGGGCATTTGTGCGCGAGCTGAATGGCGCCGGTCACACCATCGTACTGACCACCCATTACCTCGAAGAAGCCGAAACCCTGTGCAGCCGCATCGCCATGCTGAAAAAGGGACGCCTGATCGCGCTGGAGAGCAAGGACCGCTTGCTGTCGCACAGCGCCGCCCGCGAAGTCTCGCTGAAGCTTGGCGGTCCCTTGCCGGAAGAACTCTCCGCGCTTAAGGTCGGTCAGGAAGACAACCGCGTTATCCTCCGTCTCGAGACCATTGCCGGACTGGAACATGTGCTGGCGACCTTGCGCACCAACTCGGTTGAAGTACGAGAACTGTCGGTGATCGAAACCGATCTGGAAAGCGTTTTTGTCAAATTGATGAACGGAGGCAGTCTCTGATGCACGGCTTCCTGACCCTGTTGAAAAAAGAGCTGGTGCGATTCTGGAAAGTCTCGTTCCAGACCGTGGCCGCACCGGTGCTGATGGCACTGATGTATCAGTTGATCTTCTCCCACGTGATGTCGCGCCATGCCGACATCTACCCGGGGGTTAGCTACACCGCCTTCCTCATCCCCGGGCTGGTGATGATGTCGATGGCGCAAAATGCCTTTGCCAATGGCTCCTCCAGCCTGATCCAGTCCAAGATTACCGGTAACATCGTCTTTATCCTGCTTCCGCCGCTCGGCCCGCTGGAGTTCTTTGCCGCCTACTTGCTGGCCGCCGTGGTGCGGGGTCTGGTGGTAGGCCTTGGCGTGATTGTCGTCACCAGCGGCTTCGGCCTGCCGATGCCGGCCCATCCACTCTGGGTGGCCCTGTTCGCGGTATTGGGCTGTGGCGTGCTGGGCACGCTGGGGGTTATCGCCGGCATCTGGGCCGAGAAATTTGACCAGCTCGCGGCATTCCAGAATTTTCTTATCATGCCTCTGACTTTTTTGTCAGGAGTGTTCTATTCCATCAACAGTCTTCCCGATTTCTGGCGTACGGTTTCTCACCTCAATCCGGTTTTCTATATGATTGATGGTTTCCGTTTCGGCTTTTTCGGGCAGGCCGACATCAATCCGGCCATTTCGGCCGGAGTGGTGGGAACCAGTTTCCTGCTGTTGGCGGGACTGGCCTTGCGGCTGATTGCCAAAGGCTACAAGTTGCGCCACTAGCGTGATGCTTTTTCAGGATATTTCATGGTTACTGCTGAACAAGTCAGACAATATATTGCCGCAGGCCTGCCCTGTACCCATCTGGAAGTCGAGGGTGACGGGCATCATTTCTACGCCATCGTGGTGTCCGCCGAATTTGCCGACAAGCGGCTGATCGAGCGCCATCGCATGATCAAGGAAGTCCTCGGTTCCCGCATTCAGAACAACGAAATTCACGCTCTCTCCATTCAGAAGGCCGCAACGCCCGAAGAGTGGGAAAAGCATCAAGGCTGACTCCATCATGGAAAAACTGATCATCAAGGGCAATGGCCCGCTTAACGGTGAAATCCGCGTCTCCGGCGCAAAAAATGCTGCCCTGCCGATTTTGTGTGCAGGTCTGCTGACCGCCGACACCCTCAAACTCACCAACGTTCCGATGCTGCGCGACGTTGCCACCACCCAGAAACTGCTGCAAGGCATGGGTGCGCGGGTGATGACCGACAATGTGCATGAAGTGGAAATCACCGCCGGCGGAATCGACAATCTGGTCGCGCCCTACGAGCTGGTGAAAACCATGCGTGCCTCGATTCTGGTACTCGGTCCGACCCTGGCCCGTTTTGGCGAAGCCTCGGTATCCCTGCCGGGCGGATGTGCCATCGGCAGCCGGCCGGTTGACCAGCACATCAAGGGTCTGGTGGCCATGGGGGCCGAAGTCATCATCGAGCACGGCTACGTCAAAGCCCGCGCCAACCGCCTGCGTGGCGCCACCATCGTCATGGACATGGTCACGGTGACCGGCACGGAAAACCTGTTGATGGCCGCGGTACTGGCCGATGGCATCACCGTTCTGGAAAACGCCGCCCGCGAACCCGAGGTCAGCGACCTCGCCCTGTGCCTGAACAAGATGGGTGCACGGATTTCCGGTATCGGTACCGACCGTCTGGTGATCGAAGGCGTCGAGGCCCTGCATGGCACCGAACACGCGATCATGCCGGACCGTATCGAGGCCGGCACTTTCCTGGTGGCCGGCGCGATGACCCGTGGTCATGTGGTACTGCGCAATGCGGCGCCCAAGACCATGGAGTCGGTATTGGACAAACTGGCGGAAACCGGTGCGGTCATCGAGGCCGGTGACGATTGGATCTCGCTGGACATGAAACACCGTCCCAAGTCGGTGAATTTCCGTACCCTGCCCTATCCGGCCTTCCCGACCGATATGCAGGCCCAGTTCATGACGCTCAATACGATTGCCGATGGCGCAGCCATGGTGACCGAAACGATTTTCGAGAACCGTTTCATGCACGTGCCCGAACTGAACCGCATGGGTGCCCGCATTGAAGTCGAAGGCAATACCGCCATCGTCAAAGGCGTCGAAAAATTGTCCGGTGCTACCGTCATGGCCACCGACCTGCGTGCCTCGGCCAGCCTGGTGATTGCCGGTCTGGTGGCAGAAGGCGAAACCATCGTCGACCGTATCTACCACCTGGATCGCGGTTACGAACACATCGAGAAGAAACTTAACGCCGTCGGTGCCATCATCGAACGCAGCAACTGAACCTTGGTATCAGGCGTCAACAAGCCGGTCTGTCCACAGGCCGGTTTTTTTACGCCCCCACACAATTCAAACGGCATTCATCAAGACTATTTGTTATAAATAGCGCCTTCGCTTATCATCACACGCTATTCAGGCCGTTCGCCAAGCGGTTGGCGATGCACACCTCTCGATGGCCACACGAGGATAGAATGTTCCCGACGACCACAAAAAACAAGATTCTCATCATCTCGGCCTTACTGGTGCTAACGGGATTCTCGGCGATTGTCGCCAGCATGATCTACACCAGTTACAGTCACGCCCGGGAAGCGGTGCTGAGCAATGCTCGACTGCTGGCCGAACGCGAGTCGGGCAAAGTCAGCCGCCAGATTGAACAAGCCTACCTCTCGGCACGCTCGCTGGGTGACGCCGCCATTGCGGTGAAGAACCATCAGGTTAGCGGGGCACGCGAGCTGCTCTCCACCATGACCCACGCCGAACTCGATAGCAATCCGGGTGCCATTGGTTATTGGCTGGATTGGGAACCCAATGCGCTGGACAACCGCGACAGCGAGTTTGCCGGCAAAGAGCATAACGATGAAACGGGCCGCAGCGGAGTGTACTGGCTGCGCAAAAACGGCAAGACCGATGTGGTATGGGGCGGCAGTGGTGTCGATCAAGTCGCTTACTACACCCAGCCACTCAAAACAGCCCGTCCTTTCATGACCGAGCCCTATATCGACGAGGATGTCAAAATCCTCATGGGGACTGTTTCTGTGCCCTTGCTGTCCAATGGCAAAGTGCTGGGCGTGGCAGGCTGCGATATGGGTCTTGCCCAGCTCACCGAAGTGGCCGCCCGGGTCAAACCATTTGACTCCGGTTTCATGACGCTCTACTCGAGCGGGGGTCTGGTGTTGGCCGGTCCGGCCGGTACCACGCCGGGCAAAGCCGATGAGGCGCTTCCTGCCGACGCGCGTCAGGCCATTAAAGCCGGCGAGGAATACAGCTATACCAGCAGCGACGGCTTCCAGCACTTTGTGGTGCCGGTCAAGGTACAAGGTATTGCCAACAGCTGGTCGGTCCGTATTTCGATTCCTCTGGACGTTGCCCTTGCTCCGGTGAAAGCCGCTGCTTGGCAATCCATCGGCAGCAGCGTGCTCATCCTGCTGGTTATTCTCGTGGTACTGGGCATGGTGGTTCAGCGCCTGCTCGCACCATTGGATACCCTGCAGCGTGCCATGAGCGACTTGTCCAATGGCAGTGGCGACCTGACCCGTCAACTTCCCGCCAGTACCGGGGACGAGATCGGCAAAGCCGCCACGGCCTTCAATCATTTCACCGACTCTTTGCGGCACATGCTGCTGGAGGTCCGGACGACCGCCGACACGGTACGACATGCCGTTCACGACTTATCGGAGGAAATCGGCCATATCAGTGCCGGCTCAAGCCAGCAAGCCATGGCCGCCAATGCCACCGCCGCCAGCATTGAGCAACTGTCGGTGAGCATCAGCCATATTGCCGACTCGGTTCGTTCGGCAGAAAACGAGGCGAGGAACACCGGCGAGGTCTCGGAAAGTGCCTCGCAAACCGTCGCGGAGGCCGTTGCGGAAATCAATCGCATCTCCGCAACCATCAAGGAACTGGCGCAGGTGCTGGGCAGTCTGGAGGGGCGCTCCAACGAGATATCCAGCATTATCGGCGTGATCAGCGACATTGCCGATCAAACCAATCTGCTGGCCCTGAATGCCACCATCGAAGCGGCACGGGCCGGAGAGCAAGGCCGGGGCTTTGCCGTCGTCGCCGACGAGGTACGCAAACTGGCAGAACGGACCTCGGTGGCCACCCGCGAAATCGGCGCCATGATTACGGCGATTCAAAGCGAAAGTCGTTCGGCGGTCAGCAGCATGGCCACCGCCATGACCCAGGTCGAACACGGCGTCGGTCTGGCCGATAATGCGGCCGTGGCAATCAGCCAGATCCATGACCATACCCGTAGCATGGCCAACACCATGGGCGATATTGCCGTTGCCACCGGAGAGCAATCCACCGCCAGCCAGCAGATTGCCCTGCACATCGAACAAATTCATTCGATGGTTCATCAAAATGACGAGTCCGTCAAAAAGACCGAAGAAAATACTCGCGAACTCGCGGACACCGGCTCCTCGCTCAGTGCAATGATGGCGCGTTTTACCTTGTAATTCCCACGGGTCACCCCGGGGTGGCCCGGTCTTGGCCGCCCTCCGGCGGGATAATCGACTATAGTCAGGACATCACCTCTCCACCGGGATGCGGCGATGCCAACCCGACTGTTCAGTACGATTCGCGGAAAAATTCTTGCCGGCTCGGCCTTGCTGATCGTGCTGGGAATTGCCTTGCTGACGGGGCTCTCCGTCATGGGCAGCTATCACCATGCACGCGACAGCGCCATCACGGAATCACGCCAATTGGCCGAGCAGGAAGCAGGCTCCATTCAGCGGATTCTCGAACAAAGCTACTACTCCACCCTGGCCATGGCCGAGGCGGTGCGTGCCGTCAAAGGCCGCTTGCCGGCCAATGCCCGCTCACTTCATTCCGACATTGTCAAAAACCAGTTACCGGGCAACCCCGATGCGATCGGCTACTGGTCGATCTGGGAACCCGACGCGTTCGACGGCCAGGACAGCCATCTTGCCGGCCAGCCCGACAATGACAAAAAGGGACGGGCCGGCGTCTATTGGTTTCGCAAGGCCGGCAAGATCGATGTTGTCTGGGGAGGGGAAGGGGTCGATGACAGCGAATACTACACTCGCCCGAAAGCGTCCCGCAGCCCTTTTTTGACCGAACCCTATGTCGACCCGGACATCAAGGTACTCATGGGCACCCTGTCCATTCCGCTCATCATCGACGGCAAGGTGCTGGGCGTGGCCGGGTGTGACCTGTCGCTGGACCATCTGCGCGATCTCGCCGGCAAGGTTCATCCGTTCGACACCGGCTATATGTCGCTCTATTCGAATAAAGGACTCATGCTGGCCGGTCCCGATCCGGCCCTGGCCGGCAAACCGGATCCGGCGCTACCGGCCGAGGCACGTGCCGCGATTCAGGCCGGCCAGTCCTATGACTATCAAGACGATGGCGGATGGCAACACTTCCTGGTACCGGTCAAGGTCGGTGCGACCGAAGGCGCCTGGGCCGTCCGCATTTCCATCCCTCTGGCCAAGGCCCTCGAACCGGTCATGCAAACCGTCTGGCAATTACTGCTGGCCGGCGTGACGACACTGGCAGGAACCTTACTGTTGATCGGCATTTTGATTCACCGCTTACTGCGCCCGCTCAACCATCTCGAACAGGCCATGGCGGGTCTTGGCGATGGCAATGGCGA
>JAGLBD010000037.1:33650-37636 GCA_018260425.1 Pseudogulbenkiania sp.
GCCCGCTCAACCATCTCGAACAGGCCATGGCGGGTCTTGGCGATGGCAATGGCGATCTGACGCGCGAGCTGCGTATCGAGAGCCATGACGAGATAGGCCGCAGTGCCGGAGCGTTCAATCGCTTCACCGCCTTGCTGCGAAACATGATGGTCGAGGTACGGGACATGGCGGGCACAGTGGAAGCGTCGAGCAACGATCTGGGGGTCGATATCAACCGTATCGTAGCCAGCTCCGGCCGTCAGTCGGAGGCCGCCCACGCCACCGCCGCCAGTGTCGAGCAGCTCTCGGTCAGCATTACCCATATTGCCGACTCGGTGCGCTCTGCCGAATCCCTGACGCAGCAAAGCGGTACGCTTTCCGATCAGGCCGCCACCAAAGTGGAGCTAGCCAGCCATGAAATCGGCCGGATTGCCGAAACGGTCCGACAGTTGTCCACCACGGTCGGGGAACTGGATGCCCGCTCCAGTCAAATCAGCAGCATCGTCAATGTCATTCGCGATATCGCCGATCAAACCAATTTACTGGCATTGAATGCGGCGATCGAGGCCGCGCGGGCCGGCGAGCAGGGACGAGGATTTGCGGTCGTTGCCGACGAGGTACGCAAACTGGCCGAACGGACCGCCGTGGCGACACAGGAAATCCGCGGCATGATCGGCACGATCCAGACGGAAAGCCGGGCGGCGTCCGGCAATGTCGAAGGGGCACTGGCACTGGTCGATAATGGTGTCGCGCTGACCGAAGAAGTCGCTCAGGCCATACGGCAGATCAACCAGCATATCGGTGAAGTCATCGACACCATTGGCGGCATCGCCCAAACCACCGCAGAGCAGTCGGCCGCCAGTCAGCAGATTGCCCACCATATAGAAAACATTCACGACATGCTGCAACACACCGACGAGGCCGTGCATCAGGTTCAGGGACACACGGCGACGCTCGAGTCGCGCGGCAGCGCACTGACCCGGCTGATCGGGCGTTTCAAACTCTGAGCCCGGAGCAGGGCCGGGGGGATTCTAGGAGCCTCTTGCCCTACCCGCCAGCCCTCCGTGCGGCTTGTCTGACCCAGATTAAACAAGCCGGTGGCGAGTGTTGGCTTGCTGGCCTCATTCTCGTTCAGAACAACCCCAAAGCTATAAATAAGACTATGCTGTTATTCGCTCGCTTCACAAACACACAGCTAATATCATGAAAAAAATTGCTCTCGCTCTGCTTGGCCTGTCGTGCGCCAGCACCTTTGCCTGCACCACCATCGTGGTCGGTAAAAACGCCTCGGTCGACGGATCTATCCTGGTCGCCCGCAATGTTGACGGCGGTCTCGGCAATCACCCGGTTCACTATCTGCGCCACGCGGCGACCACCAAGCCCTATGTGTTCCATTCCGTAGAAAACGGCTTTAGTTACCCGATGCCGGCCAAAGGCCAAAGTTATACCGGTGTGCCTGACTTTGACGGCAAGAGCCTCTCCTATGAAGAGTCCGGCTTCAATACCAGCGGTATCACCATGTCGGCCACGGAGTCGATCTCCAGCAGTGCAAAGGCGCTGAAAGCCGATCCTTATGTCAAGGATGGCATTACCGAAAGCTCGGTCACCAGTGTCTTGCTGCCGCAAATCACTTCGGCACGCCAGGGGGTGGAGCTACTGGGCAAAATCATTGAAACGCAAGGCAGTGGCGAAGGTTTCGGTATCGCGTTTGCCGACAAGGATGAGGTCTGGTATCTGGAAAACGCCGGTGGCCACCGTTGGGTCGCCGTACGCATTCCCGACGACAAAGTGTTCGTGTCGGCCAACCAGGGACGCTTGCACGAAATCGACCTGGCGGACAGCAAGAATGTTCGCGCCGCGCCGGATCTGGCCGACTTCGCCATCCGTCAGGGCCTCGCTGAAAAACGGACGGACGGCAAATTCGACTTCTTCAAAGCCTATACCGCCGATACCGCCAACGATGTCACCTATAACTATTACCGTGTCTGGACCTTGCAGGGCAAATTTGCGCCGAGTTACAAGAATAGCGACTATCTGACCGGCAACTCTCCAGTCTTCATCACCCCGGATCGTAAACTGTCGGTCAACGATGTCCAGAGCGCTCTTCAAGACCACTATCAGGGCAGCGCCAATGATCCCTATACCAACCAGAACCCCAAGACGCCGTACCGCCCGATAGCCGTGTTCCGCACCCAGCAGTCGCATGTACTGACCCTGCGCGCGCATCTGCCTCGTCCGATCGCCAATATCCAGTACCTGTCGCTGGGCATGACGGCATTGGGCATCTATGTGCCGTTCTATCAGGACAGCCCGATTCCGCAATCCTGGCAAGTTGCCGAAGCCAAGTCCGACAACCAGTCGGCCTGGTGGAAATTCCGCAAGCTGCAGGTACTGGCCATGCAGAACTTCCCGAAATACGGTCCGCTGGTGAAGGCCCGCTATGCCGACCTCAATCGGGATATCCAGCAGCAGATGGTGGTGTTCGAAAAAGATTACGTCAAAGTGTATGCACGGGATCCCAAAGCGGCCCAAGCCAAACTTGATGCTTTCACTAAAAAGATCACCGGACAGGTACTTGATGTCACCGATACTTTGACGAATGAGTTGTTCACTCAAGAGTCTATCGACATCAGCGCCAAATACCCGTTCCACGGGGCCTGAGTCTCAGGCGGCATCAGCGGCAACAAGGGGAGCATCTCGCTCCCCTTTTTTACGGTGGTGACCTTACAGGTTATGAATCATGATCCACAGGATCATCGCCGGCGTCAGCACCCGGTAGGTCCATTTGACGCAGCAGGCCGTCACGCCTTTGAGCTCCAGTTCACGCTCGATCAACGGCCAGATTTTCCAGCCGGCAAACACCGCCGTACCGATCCCGCCCAGCGGCAGCAGTACATTCGATGACGCATAGTCCATCCACTGAAAAATTGTCCTTCCCTGCGCCGTCAGATGACTCCAGGGACCAAATGACAGTGAGGCCGGAATGCCGGCAAGGAAGATGAGTACCGTCACCACGACGGTAGCGACGCGGCGCGATACCTTCCACTCATCAATGGGCAGCACCACCAACTGCTCCAGCAAAGACACCGCCGACATCAATGCAGCCAGCAACAACAAGGCAAAGAAGGCAACGGCAAACACCTGACCCATCGGCAGATAAGTGAACACCACCGGCATGGTCATATAGCTCAAGCCCGGTCCCGACGCAGGGTCCAGCCCGAATGCCGCCATGGCCGGAAAGATCATCAAGCCGGCCAGTACCGCGGTCAGGGTGGAGAGTGCCGTCACCCATGCGCCGACGGAAACCAGCGCGGTGTTGCGGTCGAGGTAGGAGCCATAGGCCAGCATGCAGCCGGCACCGACAGAAAGATGGAAGAACGCCAGACCAAGCGCATCAACCAACATGCCGGAGTCCACCTTGGAGAAGTCCGGAGCCAGAAACAGCAGGACCCCCTGCAGGGCGTTGGGCAGTGTCAGAGAGCGGATGATCAGTCCCAGCATGAGCAAGAACAGCCCGGGCATCAGGATCTTGCCGGCTCGTTCAATGCCTTTCTGGACACCGGCCATCACCACCAGCAGGATCAGCAAGGCAAACACGCCATGCGTTATCACCGGCTCGAGCGGACTGCCCACATACTGCTGAAACAAGCTGCCCAGGGCATGACTGTCGCGGGTCATGACCCGTCCATCGACCGCCCGCACCAGATACCCCAAGGTCCAGCCCCCCACCACACTGTAGAAGGACAGGATCAAGAAGCAGCACGCCACTCCGCAGTAGCCAATGAGCGACCAATGACGACCCCCCAGTTTTCGGAATGCCCCGACGGCACCCGTCGAGCCGGCACGGCCAATGGCAAATTCGGCCAGCAGCAAGGCAAAACCCATGGTGAAGGTAATGGCCAGAAATATCAGCAGAAACGCACCGCCACCATGCGTGGCAGTGACATAGGGGAATTTCCAGATAGCCCCCAAACCCACCGCTGAACCGGCTGACGCCAGGATAAAGC
>JAGLBD010000086.1 GCA_018260425.1 Pseudogulbenkiania sp.
GCCGATCACGTTAAGCTCGGCGTTCACGCCACGTCAGCCATACCCGCATATCAAATTCCAGTTGGTGGTAGTCCGGTTCCATATGGCAGCACAACTGGTAAAACGCCTTGTCGTGGTCTTTTTCCTTTAAGTGCGCCATTTGACATGCAAGTTCCAAAGAAATGGACAGGGGAAAAGTCAATAAACTCAATGAGTCCGAAAACTGATGGCAGTCCATCAAATTTCTTAAAAATGGACTACTAGGCCACTGGTAGTCCATTTTTCCGTTGTGTGATTACATTTGGCAGATAACAGTCTTGAGGAATCTATGTTTGGAAGCCAAGCCACAATGTGTGAAATGTGGATCACATGGTGTTAGCATCTTTACCAGTGCTATGAATGACCAACTCTAGAGAGAGCGACAGACAATAACAAATGTCTATAACTTCAAAATCAACAAAGCTACTTTGGGCAGCTGCGGCCGGGAGATGTTCGTTTCCAGAATGTTGGGAAAGGCTTTGCACGCATGATACGGGGGGAGCAGCTCCCTATACTATTGGCGAAATGGCGCATATTTGTGGCGACCGTCCGGGCTCAAACCGTCATAATCCATCTCAATCAGATTTAGCCCGCGATGATTACTTAAACTTGATTCTTCTTTGCCCGACACATCACCGCCTTATTGACCGTCGGGAGAATGAGTCGGCTTATACCGTCGAGATGCTTCACGCAATGAAAGCCGCTCATGAAGCAAAGGTTTTGGAGAGATTAGATATTGATGCTAATCCTAGCAAGGTTAATATTGCGCGCCAGGTGCTTGTCCTGTTGATGGAGAACCGGGAGTCGTGGGTTCAATACGGCCCAGCTTCTGCGATTGCGCGACGGGAGCCGCACAATGAAGAAGTTCATGCAGTGTGGATTTCGGAGCGGTTGTCGGTCATAGTTCCGAATAACCGTAAGATTTCCGATATTCTAAAAGTAAATAGACTAATCTTTAGTCCGGTAGAACAGGAGGCAATCTCGTCTTTCCTCATTCATACACGTAGCTATGAGCGCTGGGTGCAGGATGATATTTCATATAGTGCAGTAGTAAGATTTCCAACAGAGTTTGAAGCAATGATAAAAGGGGCTGCAGATGCCGGCGCACAGTGAGTTATTTCCTTGGCCGAGTTATTACGGACACTTTAATTTTTTTGAAGACCGTATGATGTCACATGACGACGTGAAATATTTGGAAAGAATGGGCAATGGCCTATATGCCCTCCAAAGACAAAACGGGGAGACGCTCAGGATATTCATCTGTGAGTGTTACGCCTTTGGCGTCGCGGAATATTTGGAAGCTGTTGAAAATTTTGGTGCTTTAGACGCGGTTATTATAAATTCGGCCTGGTGTGGATATGGGTCCGAGACAAAGCGTTATTGCCGTGACAAAAGAGTTGGTCTGTTTTTTATTCGTGATTTTATGGCTGCACTCAATCGAAATGATTTTTGGAACTATTTAAATGAGGGCGAGCGAGAGCAGTTCGGAATGAGGGGATGGATATAATGGCACACGTCGTTGTCTACGGTTTTGGTTCGTTCTTTTTAAACAAAGCCGTAAGCAATGATGTTGACTTACTTCTTGTACACGAGGACATCAGTCCAGACTCCTGCGCCCTAGCGATCCTCTGTAAGAAATATCTTACACAAAGGGTAGATAAAGCTCATATCACCATCCTCTCAAAGACCGAAGAACTAGATTTGGGCTTTGTCGCGAAAGCACAAGCACACCGTATCAGTATCATTGAACATGAACACCTCGAAGATGGTATTAATGAGATAACCCAGCGCCTAAACATGCCATTATAAATGCTGGGTATTGCAATACCACGATATGCAAAAGAGGGCCGACCAGTTTTAATGGGCAGCCCTTGTGTTTAGAATCAGACCTCATGTCCGCTGAGGTGGGGGTTGCCGAACAAATGCAGAGCTGCCCAAGCACTTTCTAATGGGAATAGGTCTTTGATTCGGTGGTTGGCGTGTAGGGTCGCATCGACAATATTCTCGCCAGATCTAATTTTTTCCAGAAATACTTCGATCCAAGGTCCAGGAATTACAACGTTGAGGCTCCAAGCCGGTGCAATCACCGCTTCATAACCAGACATCAACAGGGTCTTGGCCAGAGTTTGAAAACTCCTCGCATAGAGATCAGTATTTACATGGCCACCGTGGCAAACAAAAAGGATGGCAACTTTTCCACTGCCAAGTATATCTGTTGAGGTATATTTTTTATTGTTGCTGGGATACAAACCTGTAAATCCTCCGCTTTCTGCTCTTCCTCCATGACAAATAAACACCTTGATGTCTGTCTGGTGTTCGAACGTTGGGAGTAAACCATCTGCGTACGTGACATCACAATCGTCCAAATGATCCATCAGTCGGCTATGGGCTAAATGGATGGCGTTGTCATTCTCCGTAAGAGGGGCCCAGACAGAAATTTTTGAAGCATCAATCTTAGATGGGGTGCAGTTCAGTAAGTGATCAAGGGATAGTGGGTTGCATAGGGCTTGGGAAGGGCTGTCATCTGTGAGTTCGACTAACAAATTATGTGGAAAACAAGCCATGTCAATATCGCAAAGAACAAGAGTTTTCTTATCGCTATTTGGCAGGCTTAACTTGGGAAGTTGTTTTCGTATTTTTTCGCTTTCATCTCGCCAGATGTCTTCCCGTGTCATAAAAGGCCCTTGATTGGGTGGGCTATCGTTGAAAGCGAGGTTGGGTAGGTCGTTCTTCAGCCATGCATTGATTTGTGTTTTGCTGCAACCTGGAATATAGCCGTTGGAGATGAAGTGACCGTTATCGTAAAGCAGGTAATAGACACGATCTCCTTCGAAACCCAACCAGAGGTAGCGGATGGTTGGATGCTGGGCAAGCAGCTGTTCTACCTTTCCTATGTATTGCGAGCTCTTGCCCTTTGCGAGACTAAGGCTTGTATCATCGTGTCGAAGTAGGGTATGGCGAGGAAGCTTTTCGCTCAGCTCAAATGCTAAACCACCGTCCGATTTTACTTGGTGGCTTAAAAGTATCCCTTCGATATCACCATTGTTTAATGAGGTTTCCAATAGTCGAGATGCTGTAGCCTGAAGCAAGTTGACTTCAAAGATATGGTCGGCTTTATGACGGGTTTGGTGAAGCTTATCCAGCAAGTCGATGACATATTTCTTAGCATTAGGGCGCATTGGCAAAATTCTATCCCTAAGGGATTCTGCTTGTTCAATAGGCAGGATATTGTCAATATGCTTCTCCAGTTCTACCAAGGTAGTCTGGTTTGAAAACCGATCAGGGAAAAATGCTTTTAGGTTGCAAATGAGCGCTAGCCAAGGTACTGCCGAAGCTTCTCTGAATGCCTTAATCTTCTCTAAATGTTCTGTGGCGTACACATTTGCTGCTTTTAGTGCATCGAGAGGATTGCTGAGTAATAGTAGATTAAAATAAGCCATGGCCGTCTTTTGTCGATCATAGTCATTCAAATCTTCAAGAGAATTGATTTTGTCATAAATGTGCACTGCCAAATCGATAAAACCGAAGTCTCGATAAAAAGAGAAGGCAGCGGACAGCAGTCTGTAGTAGAAATATGTAGGAATGGAAGTCTTTGCCTTTAGGCTTGATACCAAAAGGCAAGCATGAAGTGCTGCATCAATGGGGTTTTTCTGCATAGTCGCTAGAGAGAAGCGGCAATAATGGCCATACTCCTGACAACCATCGGTATGTGCACATACCATAGCTTCTTCTGCATTATCCCGCGCGAGTTGATGATATCCGTCAAGAGATAACCGTTCTAAGAATGCTCCAAACTGACAGTAAGTTTCGTAAATAAATATTGTCTCTCGATTTAAAGAGCGAGAGATGCCTAAGGCAGCAGCTATGGCCGAAATATCACCTCGCAAATTTTTCTCGTCCAATGGGACAAGGGCAGCGTCATTCAAGAATTCTTTAATCCAAGGGCGAACATCTTTAGCGGACCAAGGGTTTATGTCGGGTAATTGAAATGAGAGAATGCGCATTTCATGCTTGGGTTGAAGCGCTAAGCAATGCTTGTACAGGTTAAGAAAGTCGTCTTGGCCAAGCGTTGAATCTTTTTCTGTAGCAGGTGAGTCCAATATTAATCGGTGAACAAGCTTGAAATTCTCTTCAAAAATGGAAATGAGAAAAGGTAGACATCGAGTGCCCTGCTCATGCAATATTTGTGATAGCTGCGCGTGGGCGGACCGGAAAGTTTCAATCTCCATAGCATTTAGTTGTGCTATGGTAGACGTCAGTAGCGTGAGTAGCTCCTCTTCCTGATCAATTCCTGTTTCGAAATGGGTATCAAATAAATTTTTGAGATCTAACAGTGATATTCTCATATAGAAATCCACATTTTTGCGTGTCTAGAAATTTTTATCATTCCATCACCAACCCATCAGCGATGCTGTCAAATTTAACCTGCGATGGTTATAACTTAGGGCGAAGTGGAATAACATTGGAGCCTGTAAATTGAGCTAATTGCTTCTTCACCTCATATAGCTCGTATAGCAATGAAACTTCCCGCGCGAGGGCAGCCTCCAGTTCGACTCTATACTGGTTTGCAGAAAGTTTGGCTTTGTCCAATTTTTCTTTATGAAGGCAGGTGCCTTTAGATTGTTCTTCTGCTGCAGAATCAATTGCCCGAATCAAGTCAGAAAAAATTGAACGAGACTTATTTATGCTGCCTTTCCCTCGTCCAGCCTCTAAAGAAACAGCATCTTTCGTAATCTTGGTGCCTTTGGGTACATTGATGGGGCGGCCTAGTTTAAGTCGATCCAAGGCCTCAAAGTAATCAGCTAATGGTTGAGTCATTCGTAATATACCTCATTGTGCCTGAAGCACTGCTTCGCGGGCAGCCACAAGCAGTTCTAAATCAGCCTTTTCAGTGCGGTATTCGATTGTACTTAGGTCCATAGCTTTAACCATTTTGTCTTGGGCAGCAATGACCCTCTCCAGCTTGGTTAGGTTGCCAACCAAATTTCGGCAGTTAGCTGATCTCACCTTTTCTAAAGCGACGCAGTGTGGTTTCACGATCAGCCAATAATACACCTTCAGAATCTTTAAGTCTGTGTTCGACCCAGTTTGCATGTCCACCAAAGAGAATGTCATTTGATAAAAGTACGTTCAATACATAGCTTAACGCTGCGGATTCAGGTTGTGCCTGCTGTCACTCTAAGCCGAAGTGCTCTTTATCATCACCGATGAAATTTTCTGCAAAAGATGACCCTTTGGCGTAATAGCGAGACATCTCATTGGTAATATGTTGTAACTGTCTACGAAGTGACGGAAGTGAGACAAAGCCAGGCCTCTGAGCATATAAAGCTAAGGAGCGGCGTAGTTGGTGAGAGGTAAATAACCATGGTTTACCTAGATGAAATTTTTCTTCAGATCGCCATGCGCGGTGAGGATCAATATGCTCTAACTCGCGAATATCAGCATCTTCAATAATCGGCTCAAGACGTTTGCGCAGTGCTTTCATGCGCTCCAAAAAGATAGAGCCAGTACGAAAGCGATTGCCTTAAGGTACCGCCGGTAGGCAGCCAAGTCGTCTGCGATGCTGGAGTACGTTGACATGGCGGGGGCCTGGCTATCCTTTATGCGCGAGAGCAGATAGACGTTCGCCTCGGCCCAAGGTGCTCCCTCTGTATCCAATACTAAGGGGAACAGATTGAACTGGACCCTAGATGGTATGGAGCTGTCGTTCAGTCTCCTACCAACGTGTGCTTCTTCCTGCCTGGGACGGACGAAGTAAGCTTCGTGCGGGGAGTTTCTAGGCAGTCTGATCCGGATGGCTCCATCCTCTGTTGCCTCGGCAATCTCTGTAACCAGCAGGGAGGGGAGCAGAATTTTTCTGGCGCGTCTTGTCATTTCTGAGTTTGTTAGTGATTTCGCATCGGCAACGAGTCAACCGATCGGATAATTGCATCAGCATAACGCAGGTGGTAGGGTTTTGCGGAAAGGGGGGCACAAATGCATATCCAGCATATTGAGGTTGGTAACTTCCGGAAACTCCAGTCTGTCCGCATCGACTTCTCTGAAGAGACAACGATCTTTGTCGGGGCAAACAATAGTGGCAAGACTTCGGCCATGATCGCCTTGAGGCGCTTTCTCGTTGATCGGTCAGATTTCTCCATTCACGACTTCACCCTCACTCATTGGGCAAAGATTGATGCGGCTGCAGTTGGTTGGGAGCAACCCGTCTTAGGTAAAGAGTCCGAGCCATTTGATTGGGGTGAGGTTCTGCCTTTTATTGATGTCTGGCTTAGTGTGCCTGTGCATGAGCTTCACTACGTCCAAAAGCTCCTACCAACCCTGGACTGGGACGGGGAGTGTATTGGGGTCAGACTGCGTTATGAGCCCAAGGATATACAAGCCCTCAAGCATGAGTATCTAACGGCGAAGGCCGCTGCTGAGGCTGTAATGTCCAGTGCATATGAACAGGAATCTCTGGCCCACAAATCCACGTCGGGAGTTACGGCTGCTGAAGCCAAGAAAGAAGGCTCTGATTTCGCACTGTGGCCGCGCACGATGATGGACTTTTTATCACGACGTATGCGTGCGACATTCGAAGTCCGTGCCTACCTGTTGGATCCTGCGAATCTTGTTGTGCCGAAGGATGGTTTAGCCAGCCCCCAAATCTTGCCAGTTGATAGCGAACCACTCGAGGGCGACCCTTTTAAGGGGCTCATACGTATCGATGAAATCAGTGCGCAGCGTGGATTCGGGCACTCACCGCGAAAAGCGTTGCGTGAAGAGGATGCGGCTGATGATCAAGGCGAACAGAGAACTGGCAAGAAGCTGTCATCTCAATTGCGGTCATACTACACGCAGCACCTCGATCCGTTCGACACGCCTGAGCCGAAGGATCTTCAAGCATTGCAAGCCTTACATGCAGCACAAACTGCTTTTGGCAAGCGCCTCGCGGATAGCTTCTCCGTGGCACTTGGGGAGCTTGAGGATCTTGGATATCCCGGGGTGACAGATCCTAAGCTTATTGTTACCCCTAACATCAAGCCCGTTGATGGCTTGAACCATCCCTCTGCAGTGCATTATGAAGTTCCAACCTACCTCGCTGAAAAGGGAGACGCTCACCGTTTGCCTGAGGATTCAAACGGGCTTGGTTATCAGAATCTTGTCTCTATTGTGTTTGCGTTAATGAGCTTTCGCGACAAGTGGATGAAGGTGGGTAAAGCTGGTCGTACCATGCAGGATGAGGAGGCTCGAATACCTCCGCTGCATCTTGTGCTGATTGAAGAGCCGGAGGCGCACCTGCACGCACAGGTTCAGCAAGTCTTTATCAAACAGGCCTACGACGTACTGCGAAAACACGATTCCCTCAAAGGTTCGAAAGATTTGAGGACGCAGCTTATCGTCAGTACACATTCCAGCCATCTTGCACACGAAGCTGATTTTGCGTCGTTGCGATACTTCCGCAGGCTTCCTGCTCCGGCAACTACTGGTGCGGTACCTGTGTCGTCTGTTGTGAATCTGTCTGAGATTTTTGGAAATAAAGATCAAACGGAACGCTTCGTTAGGCGATACCTGAAGGCAACGCATTGCGATCTGTTTTTCGCAGACGGAGCTATTCTGGTTGAAGGCCCCGCTGAGCGAATTCTTGTTCCCCATCTCGTGCGCGCTCGTGAAGATTATGACTATCTTGAGCGCTGCTACATCACATGGCTTGAGATTGGGGGTAGTCATGCTCACCGACTGAAGTCCTTGCTGCTTCACCTCGGGCTTAATACGCTGATCATCACTGATATCGATGCGAAGGATGGGGTAACTGGAAAAAAAGTTGCGATTCCGAAGCGTGGAGCTGGCCTCAAAGCCCGCAATGAGACCTTGAAAGCCTGGATTCCAGCCGAGGAATCGTTCGATGCCCTTCTTGATAAGAAGCATGAAGAGATCGTCTTTAACGATCCAAGTGGTTATGCGATTAGGGTGGCCTACCAGCAACCGATTTCGGTTACCTATAAAGCGAAGGAACCAGTTGAGGCGCTGGCGAACACATTCGAAGACGCCTTGGTCTACGAGAACATGACCCTATTTGAAACGATGGATGGGGCTGGGCTTATTGCAAAATTCCGTGATGCAATTGCAGATAGTCCTAATCTTGATGCGCTTGCCAAGGAACTAGAAAACGCCCTATCTGATGGTAGCAAGGCCAAATTTGCGCTTGATCTCATGTATAGCGACGAAATCGACAGTCTGAAGATGCCAACATACATTCACAACGGGCTTATTTGGCTAGCTGAGCAATTGAAGCGTAAAGAAGAGGGTACGACCGGCAAGTCGACAGAGGTGGCAGCATGACAAGTAATCAGGATGCTATTGTCGGTGGTGATATTGATAGTTCAGTCGATGCAGAGATTGCCGACTGTCTCGACTTATCTTCCCCGCGCAGTTTTTTTCTATTTGCCGGAGCGGGCTCTGGTAAGACACGATCACTCGTCACTGCACTCGAGCACATTCAGAAGCATCTAAGTAACCGGTTGAAAAAGAAGGGGCAACGAGTCGGCGTCATCACTTACACAAATGCAGCCAGTGATGAGATAAAACGGCGCCTGCTATTTGATCCTCTAATTGATGTAAGGACTATCCACAGTTTCGCTTGGTCATTGATAGAAGGCTTGAATCACGATATTCGTGAATGGCTGCGAACTGAGCTTTCCATTGATATCAAAATACTACGAGCCGAAGAAGAGAAGGGGCGTAAAGGGACCAAAGCCTCTGCAACGCGCTTAAGCAAAATCGAATCAAAAACTAAACGTCTTCAAAACCTCGACAAAGTAAAGCGTTTTGTTTATAGCCCAATAGGGGATAATCGAGGAAGGGACGCACTAAATCACGCGGAAGTTCTTCAACTGACCTCTTATTTTCTGAAGGCAAAACCAGCAATGCAAAGCATTCTGGTGGGACGGTATCCAATTCTCCTAATAGATGAAAGCCAGGATACTAATAAAAATCTGATCGATGCACTGTTTGCCGTTGAAGCTGCGCAGAAAGGTAAATTCGTCTTGGGCCTGATTGGCGACATGATGCAGCGAATCTATAGCGATGGCAAAGATGGCCTTGGTAAAGAGTTGCCCTCAAATTGGGCTACTCCTGGCAAGAAGCTCAATTATCGGTGCCCGAAACGCATTGTGACCTTGATCAACAAAGTCAGAAGTTCAGCCGATACGCAACAACAGGAACCACGCTCCGATGCCATTGAGGGCGTTGTCCGCCTATTTATCTTACCTAGTGGTACGTCGGATAAGGCGACTACAGAGCGTGCTATTGCCCGGAGTATGAGCAAGGTCACCGGCGACGAAAAATGGAATGAGCCAAAAGCGATCAAGACTTTGACGCTTGAACATCGCATGGCTGCTTCCAGGATGGGCTTCCTTGATATTTTTGTTCCGCTCTACGAAGTTGAGAGCTGGCGAACAAGCTTTCTTGAAGGAACACTCCCTGTGTCACGCTTCTTTACGGAAGAGGTGTATCCGCTCATTAGGGCGAAACAATCAGGGGACCGTTTTGCAATTGCTAACATCACCAAAGCCTTTTCACCGTTGTTGACTGCTGAAGCGCTGAGGGCTGCGGAAGACAAGCAGAGGCATCTACAAAAAGTTTCTGCTGCAATCGACGAATTAATGACATTGTGGAAGGACGGTGCCGACCCTACACTTTTGCAAGTTTTACGATGTATCGATCAAAGTAATTTATTGGCGATTCCTGACCATTTGCGAATGTATGGATCTTCTGATCAAAGCCTGGAGAAAATTGTGTCGAGTGACGAGGAGAGCGAATCCGACCGGCAAACAGAACAGGCTGTAGCAATCGAAAATTTTCTAAAAGCACCTTTTTCTCAGATAGAGCCATTCGCGAATTATATAGCAGGTAGAGCGCACTTTGACACACATCAGGGAGTGAAAGGGCTCGAGTTTGATCGAGTAATGGTCATCATGGATGATGAAGAGGCCAGAGGGTTTCTCTTCAAATATGAGGACCTGTTCGGCGGTAAAGCGACTGGAGATAAGACGGTGGAAGGAACGAGACGTCTGTTCTATGTGACGTGTAGTCGAGCCAAGCAGAGCCTTGCACTTGTCGCCTATACAGGCTCACCTGATCGAGTCCGCCGTTTTGTGTTGCAGCAAGAATGGTTTAGTGAGGATGAGGTCGTCACTGAAATTCCAAGCTAATTGCCTATCGCAGTGTTGCTATAAACAAAGGCTAGGCCTTATTCGTACTGGCCTTTAGTTTTTAGCGATTTATGCGAGCTCGCGCCACGTCAGCCATACCCGCATATCAAACTCCAACTGGTGGTAGTCCGGCTCCA
>JAGLBD010000002.1 GCA_018260425.1 Pseudogulbenkiania sp.
ATGGCGCCTCGCTCCGGCACATTGAACTGTTCGTATCGATTATGGGAAACGCCCGCTGACGAGGGTTGGGCAATCTGCACCACGGCCACGCCATTGGGTGCTGCAATCACCCTGGCACCACCGGGAGCGGCAACGATATCCGCCGCAAAGGCTACCGACCCGACCGCCAACATGAGAAAAAACACTACCGGGCGCAGGCAGACATGACACGACCGGCCTCCCGGGCGCACCGTTCGCCGGGCGCCATGGCCATGCCCCGTCGCTGTTTCCTGAACGGCCATCAAAAAACCGCGATGACGATTGAATGCAAGACGATAGCAAAGTCGGTTCATGATCGATGTCCAAGGCGTCAGAAGGTGGCAGCAAGGCGGAAACGCGTGATGGCGGGCCGGGGCCAGCCGACCGGTTGATGCAGGGCTTGCTCATGAACCAGCTCGGCACTCAGACCGGTAAGCCATGTAAAACGGACTCCCGCAGCCCAGCCGGACAGGCTGCGGTAACGATCCTCCCCCACAGGTTGAAAAATCCGGCCTGCATCAAGTCCCAAAAATGGTTCGAAGTTACCCAGAGGATGAGGAGGTGCTTTAAGGGCAATCTCGTTACGCCACCAGATACCCCCTTGTCCAGCAAGTCCGTGGGTATCAAAACCCCGTACGGAATAGCGACTCCCGATACTGAACTGCTCCGGTCCCATCAGCCGGACCGGGCTATATTGACCGCGCAACTCGCTGGCCAGACGCAGTGGCCAGGCACCGTGCGTCAACAGCCCATTAAGTCGCAACCGACCGGTGTAGAACTCGGGGCGACGGTCTGAGCCTCCCGTCCTCTTCTTGCCCGCCACGCCTTTGGAGTACGCAACCGAACCATCGAGGGACCAGCCGCCCAGAGCCCGTCCATGCGTCAGCTCCATGCCGATCAGCGTCAGAGTGTGTTGCTGGGCGGCAATTTCCGCCCCGGCGATATAGCTGCGAGACGCTTTGCGCGTCAGCTGTACGGACAGATCGGTCTTGCTCTTGCCGTCGCGCATCAGCACCCGGGAGAGGGACAACAGCGTATTACGGGTATGGCCGGATGATTTAAACGACTGGACGCTACCGTGAATCCACTGGCGATAGGCTGACTCGCTGTAACTGGCCAATCCTGTCCAGTTTCGCCATGGGAGAAGCCAGGAAACCGAATCCGATTTTGACCGGGGATGCGCCAGTTGCCCGAGATCCTGACTATGAGCCAAAGACACGACATCGTTGATGCCCAGAAGATTGTCCAGCGCAACAGTGACCGCCCCCTGATGTTTGCCCGTGGCAGCTTGCCCCGAGTCGTCAATCGACACCGTCAAACTGATGCCGTGACGGCGCTCACGCTTCACCACGACGTCCGACTCGCCCTCCCGCGCGCCCGGGCGAATTTCCAGAGTCGCCCGTTGCGAACGGGCACGCGACAGTTGCTCCAGTCCCTGCTCAAGATCGCGAATATTGAGTATCTCGCCCGCCTTGGTCGGAAAGGCTGCCCGCAAAGACCGGTCCGCCCCACCTTCCGACAAATGGATTTCGCCGATTTTTCCGGGAACGACCACCAGGCGTAAATGACCCGAGGCCAGATTTTGCTCCGGCAAATAAATGCGCGAGGTGACAAACCCTTGATCGATCACCGCATTGGTCAACCGTTTCACCAATGACTGCAGGGATGCCATGCCGAGGCATTGACCGGAGTAATTCGCCGACTTCTTTTCCAGAGTCGGTAACCAGCCAGAGGGGGCGCCTTCAAAGACAATGCGGTGTATGGAAAAACAGGGCCCGGTATCGACGGGCAGGGAGGAATCATCCTGATGGATGAGGGGAGGTAACGACACCTCTGGCCGCTTCAGCAGCTCCAGACGTTGTTCATCCAGCTTTTGTTGCTGCTCCCGCTCGATATATTCGGGTGAAGTGGTCGCCATGGCGGAGCGCGAAATGGCACATAGTAGAGCTACGGCACCACGGCGATTAGGCATGTTATTTGTTCGATAACGTTAATAGTTTTCGATTATTATAAAGTTTATCTAACAAATGAATACGTAACTATACCTAGTCGCCGATTAAATACCGAAGGCATTGCTCGTTATAAAATGAAAGTAATTACAGTTGCTAAATAACCTATAACGCTTGACGCTATCGTTAAATCACAGGAAAGCCATCCACTGTATCTGCTAAACCACATAGCAAATACTGGCCCAATTAATCCGAAGTGAACTCAGCAATGACATCTCGCCAGTGTTCTGCGAGCCCGATATGAAAATGCCCTGCTGCACCGGCCACAGGGCATGGAAAGAAGTGACCTCCGGTCAGCTCGTCACACGGCATACCGTCCGGAAATATCCATGGCGTCGTAGCGGCAGGACGGTTGGTCAATCTCGTGCTGGGAACGTACCAGCTCCAGCTCGGCACTGCCTTGTGCATGGGTTTCGTGCAGGACACGGTCAACGGCCGCCAGCGTATGTTCGAAGGCCTCTTTGATCGTCATGCCTTTCAACAGGGCGGCCAGGAAGACCCCCGAGGTCAAGTCGCCGACACCGGCAGGCTGACGAGTGAAGGGATACAGCGGCCGGCTGCCTGACCAGACCTCATCGCGACTGACCGCCAGCATATCGAAACGGTCATCCGGCTTGTCGGAAACGATCAGGTGTTTGACCAGAATCACCTTGGGGCCCCGCGCCAGCAAGCTGCGGCAGGCACTCACCGCTTCGTCCAGCGTGCCGATGCTGCGCTCGGTGAGCATTTCCAGTTCAAGATGATTGGGGGTCATCAGGTCGGCATGCTCCGGCATGCGGGCAACCATCAGCTGTTGAATCCCCGGCTTGACGATACAACCCTTGCCGGGATGACCCATCACCGGATCACACAGATAAAGAGCGTCGGGACTGGCGGCCTTGATGCGGCGCACCACCTCCAGCACCTCTTCAACCTGTTCGACCTCGCCAAGATAGCCTGACAATACCGCAGCGCACTGCGCCAGCTGGCCACGACGCTCCAGACCATCGGCCAGCTCGCCGATCATGCTGGCCGGCATGGCCTTACCACCCCAGTCACCGTACTGGGTGTGATTGGAAAACATTACCGTGTGGACCGGCCAGACATTCATGCCCATGCGCTGCATGGGGAACACGGCGGCACTGTTGCCGACATGGCCGTAAACAACATGAGACTGGATACTGAGGATGTTCTTCATGGGTGGGATTCGCTAAACGGCGACAAAGCGTCATCATGACCAAAAACGCCCCCCCGGACAATCTTCATGCCACAAAAGGGTGATCCGCCTCAAACAGTCTTGGCCGGCAAGCGTGTCATCATGGCGTATTGCCGCCGCTACGCGCCTTTTCGATACGCCGGGCGAACACGGTCATTTCCTTGACGGCCTGAATATCGCCACGCGCCGTGGCGACCTCAATGCCTTGCCGCCATGCTCCCAAAGCGTCGTCTTCACGCCCCAGCGCTTTCAGGACGTGGCCCAACAGCTTCCAGGCGGCGGAATACTCCGGCTGCAAGGCCAGCGCTTTCTCCAGATGGACGATGGCCTCCGCAGAACGCTGCTGGTCATGCAGCTCCTTGGCAATGCCGAAACGCAGCAGCGCACCGTCACGCGGGCCATCCAGCAACTTCATCAACCCTTCGAGCATCGACATATCTGACTCCTCAGGAGAAATCCCGTCCCGGTACCAACACCGTACGATTACCGTTGCTCTCCATCGCACTGACCAATCCTGCCGCTTCCATTTCTTCGATCAAGCGGGCGGCACGGTTATAACCGATGCGTAGATGACGCTGCACCGAGGAGATGGAGGGTTTGCGCGTCCGCATGACGATTTCAACCGCTTCGTCGTAGAGCGGATCGCTTTCCGGACCGGCATTGGCCTTGGCCGCCTGAGCCGCTTCTTCATCCGCCTCGGCCTCCCCGGACAACAGTCCTTCGACATAGTCCGGTTCACCGAATTGCTTCAGGTATTCAACCACGCCATGCACTTCTTCGTCGGCAACAAAGGCACCATGCACCCGTTGCGGGTAGCCGGTACCCGGCGGCAGATACAGCATGTCACCCTGCCCCAGCAAGGCCTCGGCGCCCATTTGATCCAGAATGGTCCGGCTGTCGATCTTGGACGAGACCTGGAAGGCAATACGGGTCGGGATGTTGGCCTTGATCAGGCCGGTAATCACATCCACCGAAGGTCGCTGGGTCGCCAGAATCAGGTGGATACCGGCAGCACGCGCCTTTTGCGCCAGACGGGCAATCAACTCTTCGATCTTTTTGCCGGCCACCATCATCAGGTCGGCAAACTCGTCGACCACCACCACAATGAACGGCAGCGGCGTTAACGGCTCGGGGGTTTCCGGGGTCAGCGAGAACGGATTGGTCAGTCGCTGCCCGGCCGCCTCGGCCTCGCGCACCTTGTCGTTGTAACCGGCAAGATTGCGCACGCCCAGTGCACTCATCAAGCGGTAGCGCCGCTCCATCTCGCCCACACACCAGTTCAGCGCATTGGCGGCCAGCTTCATATCGGTGACCACCGGCGCCAGCAGATGGGGGATGTCGTTATAGACCGACAACTCAAGCATTTTCGGGTCGATCATGATGAAACGCACATCATCCGGCGTCGATTTGTACAGAATCGACAAGATCATGGCATTCACCCCGACCGACTTGCCGGAACCGGTGGTACCGGCCACCAGCAAATGCGGAGCACGGGCCAGATCCATCACTACCGGCTGCCCGGTAATATCCTTGCCCAGCGCCATCGCCAGTCGCGAGGGATGTTCCTGAAACACGGCCGCGCCCAAAATGTCCGACAAGCGGATCATCTGGCGGCTGGGATTGGGCAACTCAAGCCCCATGCAGGTCTTGCCCGGAATGGTCTCCACCACGCGGATGGACGCCAGCCCCAGCGCACGCGACAGGTCTTTGACCAGATTGACCACCTGGCTGCCACGCACCCCGACGGCAGGATCGACTTCAAAACGGGTAATGACCGGGCCGGCATAGGCATCCACCACGCTGACCTTGACCTTGAATTCGGACAGTTTTTCTTCGATGAGAATGCCGCGCTCGATCAGACTCTCTTCGCTGACCGTGATCGTTTCGGCTTCGGCGGGGCGCAACAGCTCCAGAACCGGCAGGCAGCTCTCACCATACACCACCGGTAGCGCATGCGCCGTGCGGGGCGGCGTTTGGGGCGCAAGGGGAGCCGCTTCAGCCGCTGGCAGACTGTCCGGCACAACGACCGGCGCACTCACAGGAAGGTCCTGAGGTTCAGGAGACACGGGGACGGCCGCCTGGGGCGCTTGGGCAGGCGGGTCTTGCCATTCCCACACCCAAGGCACCTCCGGGGTCGCGGCAACCGCTGCCGGTGTGACGTCCGGTTGTTCCGGCAAAACCTCTTCCGGCGGTGCTGGCACCACCGGCTGGGCAACGACAAGCGGCGTCGCGACAGGCTCGGGCACCGGCTCCGGCGAAGTGTCCTTCACAACCGGCGTGCGCGGCTCGGCATCCGGCATGGCATGAATGACCGGGACGACGGGGCGGTCGGAAACGGGTTCGGCCGGTGCAGAGGCAACCGGCGGAGGTTTGACACTCTCCTTGCGTGCGGCGCTGCGCTCTTGCTGGCGATGCAGGGCGGCAAGGTAGTGACTGGTCAGGCTCCAGTCGCTTTCCGGTGTTTCATCGATATCGTCCAAGGACACCGGATCGACCTGGCCGGCGCCGGACGGGACGCTACGGACCGGATTGGTGACCCGGCGCGGCATCACCGGCTCATTGGCGAGCGGCATGCTCCGCGGCGGCAACGACACCGGTTCGCGCTTCAACACCCGGTCACCGTGAATCATGCGCAGATTGGCACGTACCTCATCCGGGTCGATCATCGGCAGGTGGCTATCCTGCCGGGACGCCTGAGCCGGCTCACTTTGGCTGATACGGGTACGGGATTGCAGATTGCGCGCCAGCTCGTCATGGTCGATCAAGGGCAGGTCACGGGCTTCTACCGGCTTGCTGCGCCGCTCGCTGCTGCGCAAGGGGATCTGTCCCAGTGAATCCTTGTCGATCACCGGCAACACCCGCTCCGGCCCCAGCGTCGGTACACGACGGTGCCGGCTACGCAAGGGCACATCCTGGCCCAGCGAGTCGCGATCAATCACCGGCAAGTCATTGACCGGCGTGTCTGTTCGTTTCCCATGGCGACGATAGCGTTGCCCGGCCAGCGTTTCGGCAACCTGCCCAAGATCGATGACCGGCAAATCGGGTTTAGTGTCCGGCACGCGCGCCGCAGCGACCGCTGCAGGCGGCACGGGTAGTACGGGAGGAGTTTCGCGCACGGGAGCGGGCGGTGGCTCACGCTCTTCGCTTGCCGCTGGCGTCGATAGCGTATCGTTCAACGCCGGTTCTTCCCAATGCGGGATTTCCCGAGGTTCAAACCACCACGACAAGCTCAGCCAGCGGGTGACACGTGCCGCCAGAGGTTCCGGCAAACGCCCGGTGCGAGCGGCCCAGAGAGCCGTCCCTGCCGCGACCAACAAGACAAAAATGACAACCAGCACACTCACAGATCAATACACCCAAGGAATTCAGAAAGCGGACACCTCTCGCAATCCGGAGAGGCTTGCCACAATTGTAACCTGTTTTATGACGATGCCCCACCGCCATTCACCCGACAGGTTCACTTTCGCAACGAAAATCCAAAAAACCAACGACCGGAATAAAAAACGGGCCACCCCGGGATTTTTCCCGGACTGACCCGTCATCACGCGACAAAGGCGTGTTACTTGACCGTTACCGTATCGGCCACATCGCTGAAATCGCTGATCTGGTCGAAGTTCATGTAGCGATACACTTCACCGGCCTTCTCGTTGATGATGCCGATATTGGCACGGTACTCTTCCACGGTCGGAATCTTGCCCAGTTTGGAGCAGATGGCCGCCAGTTCCGCCGAGCCAAGGTACACATTGGTGTTCTTGCCCAGACGGTTCGGGAAGTTACGTGTCGAGGTAGACATCACCGTCGCACCTTCACGCACCTGTGCCTGGTTACCCATGCACAAGGAGCAGCCCGGCATTTCCATACGGGCGCCGGCACGACCCAGAATGCCGTAGTAGCCTTCTTCGGTCAGTTGCTTGGCATCCATTTTGGTCGGCGGGGCAACCCACAGTTTTACCGGAATATCTGCCTTGCCTTCCAGCAATTTGCCGGCGGCACGGAAGTGACCGATGTTGGTCATGCACGAACCGATGAACACTTCGTCGATCTTGGTGCCGGCAACTTCGGACATGAACTTCACGTCGTCCGGGTCGTTCGGGCAGGCCACGATCGGCTCTTTGACGTCGGCCAGATCGATCTCGATCACGGCAGCGTAGTCGGCATCGGCATCGCCCTTGAGCAGCTCGCCATTGGCGATCCACTCTTCCATGGCCTTGATGCGACGCTCCAGCGTACGGGCATCCTGATAGCCATCGGCAATCATCACCTTCATCAAGGTGATGTTGGAACGCATGTATTCGGCGATCGGCTCTTTGTTCAGCTGCACGGCACACCCGGCAGCAGAACGCTCGGCAGAGGCATCGGTCAATTCGAAGGCTTGCTCGACCTTCAGGTTCGGCAGGCCTTCGATTTCCAGAATACGACCGGAGAAGATGTTCTTCTTGCCCGCCTTGGCAACCGTCAACAGGCCTTGCTTGATGGCATAGAGCGGAATGGCATTGACCAGATCACGCAAGGTGACGCCGGGCTGCAGTTCGCCCTTGAAGCGCACCAGCACCGATTCCGGCATGTCCAGCGGCATCACGCCGGTCGCGGCAGCGAACGCCACCAGACCGGAACCTGCCGGGAAAGAAATACCGATCGGGAAACGGGTATGCGAGTCGCCACCGGTACCCACGGTATCCGGCAACAGCAGACGGTTCAGCCAGCTGTGGATCACACCGTCACCCGGGCGCAGCGCAACACCGCCACGGGTGGAGATGAAGGCCGGCAGCTCTTTGTGCATCTTCACGTCAACCGGCTTCGGATAGGCCGCGGTATGACAGAACGACTGCATGACGAGGTCGGCGGAGAAGCCCAGACACGCCAGATCCTTCAGTTCGTCACGGGTCATCGGACCGGTGGTGTCCTGAGAGCCGACGGTCGTCATCTTCGGTTCGCAATAGGTG
The DNA here is from genome assembly GCA_018260425.1 of Pseudogulbenkiania sp. Classification (GTDB taxonomy): domain Bacteria; phylum Pseudomonadota; class Gammaproteobacteria; order Burkholderiales; family Chromobacteriaceae; genus Paludibacterium. Next base: position 8,166 of record JAGLBD010000002.1, read on the forward strand.
CCCGGACGGACGCCCTGACCTTCCGGCAGACCACAGGCGCGACCGACCATTTTCTGGGCCAGCGAGAACCCCTTGCCGGAATCGACCGGAGCCTTGGGCAGACGGAACTCGGTGGAGGCGGCCAGGCCCAGCGCTTCACGCGCCTTGCTGGTCAAACCACGACCGATGATCAGATTGATACGGCCACCGGCACGCACTTCGTCCAGCAGCACGTCGGACTTCAGCGCGAAGGTCGACACGGTCTGACCGTTTTTCTCGATCTTGCCGGCATACGGATAGATATCGACCACATCCCCCATGTTCAGGGACGAAACGTCGACTTCGATCGGCAGCGCGCCGGAGTCTTCCTGGGTGTTGAAGAAAATCGGGGCGATCTTGCCGCCGAGGCATACACCGCCAAAGCGCTTGTTCGGCACGAACGGAATGTCTTCGCCGGTATGCCAGATCACCGAGTTGGTGGCCGACTTGCGGGACGAGCCGGTACCGACCACGTCGCCTACATACGCCACCAGATTGCCCTTGGCTTTCAGCTCTTCGATCAGCTTGATCGGGCCGACGTTGCCGGCATTGTCCGGCACGATACCGTCACGCGGGTTCTTCAGCATCGCCAGAGCGTGCAGCGGAATGTCCGGACGGGACCAGGCATCGGGTGCCGGGGACAAATCGTCGGTATTGGTTTCGCCGGTGACCTTGAATACGGTGACGGTAATCTTTTCTGCGACGGCAGGACGCGAAGTGAACCACTCGGCATTGGCCCAGGATTCCACGACTTCGCGGGCAAAGGCGTTGCCCTTGTCCATTTTCTCTTTCACGTCATGGAAAGAGTCGAACATCAACAGGGTCTTTTTCAGACCGGCCGCGGCGATCGGGGCGACAGCAGCGTCGTCCAGCAGGTCGATCAACGGCTTGATGTTGTAACCGCCCAGCATGGTGCCAAGCAGTTCGGTGGCCTTTTCCCGCGACACCAGCGGCGAGCTCACGCTGCCTTCTGCAACGGCGGCCAGGAAAGACGCCTTCACCTTGGCGGCGTCATCCACACCCGGCGGAACGCGGTGGGTGATCAGCTCGACGAGGAGGGATTCTTCGCCCTTGGGCGGGTTTTTCAGGAGTTCAACCAGATCTTCTGTCTGTTTGGCATTCAGCGGAAGGGGGGAAATACCGAGTGCGGCACGCTCGGCTACATGCTGACGATAGGCTTCTAGCACGGCTTCATCCTCTCTGTATCTTGGACGTTGATAGTTCGTTCTTGGCGGCATCGCTTCCCGAGAGGGCGGGAAGGCGCAAGATCAAGAAATTTCGGTCTCTCTACCTCATTCATTCTACTTGGATGCGTTCTCGAATGGAAGAAATTTGACCGCAGCGCAACATGCCATTTTACGCAAACGTCAAGCCCGCAACACCTGCTTGTAACACAATGACTACGCGGCAATACCCCCGGCCGCCGGCTTCCGCTATAATGACGGCGGTGTGGTCGCCCATTGCGGCAGACCTTCTCACTGTCTTTTCGAGGACTCACATGAGCCGTATCACCCTCTCCCGCTTCCTTATCGAGGAGCAGCGCAAGGCCGGCAGCCTGCCGCCTGAACTGCGCCTCCTGATCGAAACTGTCGGCCGCGCCTGCAAGGCCATCAGCTATGCCGTCAACAAAGGCGCCCTCGCAGGCATCCTCGGCGACGCCGGCACCGGCAACATTCAGGGCGAAGCGCAGAAAAAGCTCGATGTGATCGCCAACGATTACCTGCTGGACGCCAACGAATGGGGTGGCAGCCTGGCCGCCATGGCGTCGGAAGAGATGGAACTCCCCTACCACATTCCCGGCGAATACCCCAAGGGCGACTACCTGTTGCTGTTTGATCCGCTGGACGGATCGTCGAATATCGACGTCAATATTTCGGTGGGCACTATCTTCTCGGTACTGCACTTTCCGCAAGGCTCCAATCACGCCACGGAAGCCGACTTCCTGCAAGCCGGCAAACACCAGGTCGCCGCCGGTTACACCGTCTACGGCCCGCAAACCATGTTCGTTCTGACCTGGGGCGCCGGCGTGCACGGCTTCACCCTGGACCGCGAAACCGGCAGCTTCGTGCTGACCCATCGCGATATGCGCGTTCCCGAGCGCACCGGCGAATTCGCCATCAACATGTCCAATATGCGCCACTGGGAACCCCCGGTAAAACGCTATGTCGACGAGTTGCTGGCCGGCAGCACCGGACCGCGCGGCCGAGACTTCAACATGCGCTGGGTCGCCTCGATGGTGTCCGAAGTTCACCGCATCATTACCCGCGGCGGCATCTTCATGTACCCGCGCGACGCACGCGAACCGGGCAAGAAAGGCAAGCTGCGCCTGATGTACGAGGGCAATCCGATGGCCTTCATCATCGAACAGGCCGGCGGCAAAGCCACCAACGGCACCACCCGCATTCTCGACATTCAGCCGGAAGCCCTGCACGAACGTGTTGCGGTGTTCCTCGGCTCCAGCGAAGAAGTGGATATCGTTACCGGCTATCACCAGTAACAACAGCACTTAACAGTGCGCTCGCACAAGGGGATTGACTGGGCTACACTGCAAAAATAGCGTGTAGCGGGTCTTTCCCCTTTTTTCAAGCGAGATATGCCATGCTGGAGCTTCCCCACCTCATTGTTGCACTCGTCGAACCCTCGGGCGTTCAGGCCAACATCATCAGCCAGCACCTTGCCGAGCTGGGCATCGACCAGATCCTTCATTGCACCGACGGAGCCGGCCTGATCAAGGCTCTGGAAACCAAATCGGTGGATGTGGTGATCAGCGCGTTTTACCTTGACGACATGACCGGCACCAATCTGGTGATGCGCTTGCGCACCAACGAGGATACCCGCGAGTTGCCGTTCATTCTGGTTTCCAGCGAAACCAACCCGGACTACATTGACCCGGTTCGCCAGGCAGGGAGCATGGCGATCCTGCCCAAGCCCTTCAGTACACTGCAGCTGGAAAAGGGCTTGCGCAATACGCTGGACTTCATCAATGCCTACGACGACGCTGAGAGCGAACTGGATTTCGCCGATATGTCCATCCTCATCGTCGATGACAGCATCACCGCCCGCCGCCATATCCGCACCGTGCTCGAGCGCATCGGCTTTGAAAAGATTACCGAGGCCTACAACGGCAAGGATGCCATCAACCATCTGGAAAACACCCTGTTTGATCTGGTGTTCACCGATTACAACATGCCGCAGATGGATGGCCGCGCACTGACCGAATACATCCGCTCCAATAGCATGCAAAGCTCGGTGCCGGTATTGATGGTATCCAGCGAATCGGACTCGAACAAACTGGCTGCGGTGCAGGACGCCGGGGTCTCCGCCATCTGCAACAAGCCGTTTGAAACCGACGTGGTACGCAACCTGATTCGCCAGATGCTCTCCAACCACTAAAGGATCCCCTTCTGGCACCTGACACCACCATTGCGTTTCTTGGCACCGGGCTGATGGGCTCGCGCATGGCGCGGCGCCTTGCCGAAGCCGGCTACCCGGTGACACTCTGGAACCGCACGGCAACCAACTGCCCGGACCTGCCGGGCACCCGGCGTGCCGCGACACCGGGTGAGGCGGTCGCCACTGCCGACCTGATCCTGCTATGCCTGTCTGACACGGCCGCGGTCGAAGAAGTGGTCTTCGGCCCCGGTGGCGTCGCCCGCCACGCGCCACGCGGCGCCATTCTGGTGGACTTTTCCAGCATCGATGCCCAAGCGACCCGGCGCATGGCGCACCGATTACACGCCGAGGCCGGCATCGACTGGGTGGACGCCCCGGTTTCCGGCGGCACCGGCGGCGCCGAAACCGGCACGCTGATCATCATGGCCGGCGGCCACGCCAGCCACATCGAACGGCTGGCTCCAGTGTTCTCCACACTCGCAAGCCGGGTCACCCATATGGGGGAGTGCGGCTCAGGGCAAGTGACCAAAGCCTGCAATCAACTGATTGTCGCCGGCAATGCCCTGTTGATCGCCGAAGCGACCCTGCTGGCGAAACGCGCCGGGGTCGAGGCCGGCAAACTGGCCGACGCACTGGCCGGCGGCTTTGCCGACTCCAAGCCGCTGCAGATACTCGCTCCGCGCATTGCCGCCCGACGCTATCAACCGGTGCAGTGGAAAGTCGCCACCCTGCTCAAGGACCTGGAGAGTGTGCTGCGGCTGTCGGCGTCACTGGACATCAAGCCCGGGATGGCACACACCGCGCGCGAGCTAATGGCACGCCACGCCGAACAGTACGACCAAGACGACCTCTCCACGCTGGGCGAACTGTATGGCAAGGAGGACGGATGCCGCGATTCAGCGCCAACCTGACCTGGCTCTATACCGACCGACCGCTTCCCGATCGTTTCGAGGCGGCACGCCGCGCCGGCTATCAGGCGGTGGAAATCCAGTTTCCCTACGACACCCCGCTGCAGCAGCTGATTGAAGCACGGGAAGCCAGCGGACTCGACGTGGTACTACTCAATCTCCCTGCCGGAGATTTGATGCAGGGCGGGAACGGATTGGCGTGCGTCCCCGGCAAACTCCCGGAATTGCTCAAGGGCCTGGAGATCGCCCTCCCCTACGCCACCGCACTGGGAACGCGGGTCATCAATGTACTGGCCGGACGCTGCCCCCGGGACATGGGGCCCGCCGCAGCCAAAGCCACTCTGGCAAGACACCTCGCCCTGCTCTGTGACCAGCTCGTCAATCACGACATCTCGATAAGCATCGAAGCAATAAATACATATGACATGCCCGGTTATTTGCTCGACAGCAGCGATGCTTTGGCGGCCATCCTCGCTGAAACAGGACAGCCGACGCTGGGAATGCAACTGGACCTCTATCATCTGGCGCGCATGGGCGAAGATCCCGCCGTCGTCCTCGACCGCCATCTGGCGCAAACCGTGCATATCCAGTTCGCCGACTTGCCGGGACGGGGAGCCCCCGGCACCGGCAAACTCCCCTTCGACAAATGGTTCGCACAAATCGACAGGCTGGGCTATACCGGATGGTGCGGTGCGGAATATCGCCATACCGCTGAAGACCCGGCGTGGCTTGACGCCATGACGATCCACTATAGGTAAACATGCCACGCAATTTTACCAAGACGGCGTCAAATCATGGACTTACCCGCCCATTTTGCAAATTCATATTGCCAAACGATTTAAATTACCGTAGTATTGCGGCCTCTACCGTTTTTGACCTGTTGTCTTGACCGGTCAAACCCTGTTTCAGTTTCATCGTCCCTGACCTTATTTCAGGCTTCGTCCACGGAATACCCTTCGTACGGACCGCTGTTCGCCGCTTGCCTGGTTAGTGCCGATGAGTCATGCGATCCATCGAGAGATCGCAAAACCACCGCCTACAGACCAGGCCAAGTGACGCCGGACATCCCGGCACGAAAGGATATTGATGCAATTTACCGATCTGGGTCTTGCACCCACCATTACCCGTGCACTCGAAGAAGCTGGCTACACCAGCCCGACCCCGGTTCAGGGCGAAAGCATTCCGGCTGCCCTCGCCGGCAACGACCTGCTGGTTTCGGCCCAGACCGGTAGCGGCAAAACCGCCGCCTTCCTGCTGCCCAGCCTGCAAAAGCTGACCGTCAAGTCCGAAGGCCGTGGCAATGGTCCGCGCATTCTGGTCCTGACCCCGACCCGCGAACTGGCCCAGCAAGTTGAAAAGAATGCCCTGGAATACGGCAAGAACCTGCGCTGGCTGCGTACCGCCTGCCTGGTTGGCGGCGCGTCCTTCGGCTTCCAGACCCGCGCACTGTCCCGTCCGGTTGACCTGATGGTGGCCACCCCGGGCCGCCTGATGGACCACATGCGTCAGGGCCGTGTCGATTTCTCCCGTCTGGAAATGCTGGTACTGGACGAAGCTGACCGCATGCTGGACATGGGCTTCATCGAAGACATCGAGACCATCGTTGCCGCTACCCCGGCAAACCGTCAGACCGTCCTGTTCTCCGCCACGCTCGACGGCACCGTCGGCAAGCTGGCTGAAAAGCTGACCCGTCAACCGCAGCGCATCGAAATTGCCCGCGTTGAATCCGGCGGCCAGATCGAAGAACATCTGCTGTATGCCGACGACCAGCGCCACAAGGACCGTCTGCTCGAGCACATCCTGAAAGAAGCCGGTTTCGATCAGGCCGTGATTTTCACGGCGACCAAGATCGGTTCCGAAGAGCTGGCCGACAAACTGGCCGATCAGGGCTACTCCGCCGCCTGCCTGCATGGCGACATGCCGCAGAACTGGCGTAACCGTACCCTGAACGACCTGCGTCGCGGTCGTATCCGCGTACTGGTTGCCACCGACGTTGCGGCTCGCGGCATCGACGTACCGACCATTACCCACGTGATCAACTACGACCTGCCGAAACAGGCCGAAGACTACGTTCACCGTATCGGCCGTACCGGTCGTGCCGGTCGTGACGGTACTGCCATCACCCTGGCGGAAACCCGCGAATTCCATCGCGTGCGCCGTATCGAACAATACCTGAAACGCCAGATCAACGAAGGCGTGATCGAAGGCATGGAACCGACCCGTCGTCCGCCCAAAGGTGGTGGCCAACGTCGTCACACCGGCGGCAAGCCGGATGGTCAGCGTCGCCACGGTTCGGGTTCGGGCCAGCCTTACGCCGGTCGCAAGCCGAGTGGTGGTGGCAGCGGTTACGCAAAACGCGCTCCGCGTTCGGCCAACAGCAGCAGCCGCGCTCCGCGAGCCGACTAAGCCCGGAAGTTCATTCAAAAGCCCTGGATAGTCCAGGGCTTTTTTGCGTTCAGGTGTTTTTGTATACGTCAGGCGTGAGCCGTTCCATCAAGGTGTCCGGCTTGAGCGGCGAGGTAAATCCGAAACGGGCATACAAGCGGTGTGCACTGCTGGTCGCCAGGCTGAACCTGCGCAAGCCTTGCAGCTCGGGATGCGCCATGACGGCCGCCATCATGGCCTGCCCATAGCCTTTGCCGCGATACTCCGGCAGCACAAACACATCGACCAGATAGGCAAAGGTGGCGTAGTCGCTAATCACCCGGGCAAAGCCGACCTGCCGCGCCCCCAGATAGGCACCGAAACACAAGGAATTGCGAATCGACCGCTCGAAAACGCCACGCGGGATTCCCGCCGCCCATTTGGTGGAGGTCGAAAGAAAACGATGCACCATGGTGAGATCCAGTTCGGATCGCTCGGTGCTGATGCGCAAAGTACTCATGTCGCCACTATACGCAAAGCCATTGTCATTGTCCTGTCCGGGCACGAAACCGCGCCACCACCTCCAGATAGCGCGCCGCATCTTCAACCGTTCCGGCACTGACCCGGCACCAGTCATCCAGACCCGGCACACTCTCCACTCCGCCAAGACTGGCGGCGGTCAACACCGCCTGAAAGGCTGTCGCGTCCCCCGGCAATGCGTGCACGACAAAACCGCCGTGCCCCTCCAACACCTCGATCCCCATTGCCTGCAGCCCCTCCACCAGATAATGGCGCAGCACATCGAGGAACACCAGGCTTTGCTCCAGCCACTCCTGATTATCCAGGGCATCACTCGCCGCACAGAGCGCCGGCTGACTCAAGGGATAGGGCAACATGCCGGCACGACAGTGCTGCAGCAATGCCGCATCGCCAAGCCCATAGCCGACCCTGAGTCCGGCTAGACCGTAGGCCCGGGAAAAGCTGCGCAACACGACGAGATGTTTGGCACCCGCCCGCAACAAGGCCGCCATGGAAAGCCCCTCCGGGTTCGCATAGAACTCGATACCGCTCTCATCGACAATGACGCGCGCCCGCCCCTCCAGCCCCATGATCCAGTCCGCCAGTTCGTCACGAGGGTAACAGCGGCCGGTAAAACCATCAGGACACGACAGCAGCACCAACGGCATCTCCGCTGCGTGCGCAATGGCCTCCGTCATGGCAGCAAGCGAAGCCCCCAAGCGCTGGTCGGGCGCTACCTTGACCAACGTCATGCCGCGCCGGCGGGCAAAAACCTCCAGATAGCCCGGCAAGGGCGGACTGAAGATCAAGGCACGACCCGAGTCGCCCAACCCGTCCAGCACCAGACGCAATACGTCACTGCTGCCGGCGCCGGGCAACACCTGAGCATCGCCGAGACGATGGTATGTCGCCAGTTGCCGAACAAAGCGGCTCACCCCTTCGCGGGGATAGGCATGGGCAAATTCGGCGGCACGCACCACGGCATGACGGGCAGCAGGCGACAAGCCCAAAGGGTTATCATTCAGATCGACCAGCAACATGGCAATACCTCACAACACACTAGAGGCATCCATGGTGACAGACACGGGGGAATCCGCGAGACAGCAGCGGCAAAACCAAAGTTTGCTGACGGCAGAATAATCCTAATCCTACCGGAGAGGCGACATCAGGATGTCGGTTGTGCAACGGGGCCAAAATCCCGCCGTAACTCCATCAGTTCATCATAATGAATCACCACCGGAACCACGGCACGGCTCATGGGTTTGCCATGCCCCAACACCACCTCCTCCAGAGTGACTTCGGTGGCGTCCGCCGCATCGGCCGGCTCGGACTGCAACACGCCCATCCGGTCCAGCATCAGCCGCGCCGGACTCACCCGGAAGTAGTCGGCAGGGTGTTCGAGGATATGGCATACCGTCTTCAGCACCCCGGTCAATTCGGTCATTTGCCGCAACTGGGCGATCCGTCCCTGCAACTCCTCCCGCATGCGTTTCAAGGCAGGGAGTGTGTCTGGCAGGTGATGGCTGTCCGATGGCAGAGTCCCGGCCAGCAATGCGCCGGAGCCGGGCAAGGTCGCCAACTTCATCTCGACCCGCATCAGTTCGCCTTCCAGCTCGGCACGCAGCTGTTCTTCGCTGACCAGATGGCGATTGGCAATGGCCAGCAGCACTTCCAGCCCGCGCATGGGCAGGGCCTCCAGCAAGGCAGCCCGTGAGGGACACGGCAGAATAATGCGATGGTGGTCGAAACTGACGACGGTATGGGCAACATCATTGATGACTTCGCCATTGCGTTCCACGCAACCGAAACGAAGGTTTTCAGAACGCTGCATCAACAGCAGGGCATGGGCTTCACCCCCGAGGCTGGGAGAGCGGAAGAATTGCTGGAGCGGCTCGGAACGCTCCAGCACCGCAAGCAGACTGGCCGGCGAGGAAAAAAACAAGCCCAGCCGACGCTCGGTGGTGAAACTACGCAGCGACAAGGGCAAGGGGGTATCCAGACGTTCGCCAAGCCCGGCACTGAAGGTCAGGCTTTGTCGTACACCGGCACGCAGGGCACGGGCATACCCCGGCAACAAGCGCAGGCGGGGATCGGTACGATCCACCACCTTCTCCAGCACGGACGGATCCACATCTGGCCGTGCCCCGGCCCAGGAAAACCACCGTCCGAACCACTCGATTCCCATCCAGCCCTCCGCAAACGGGTCAGCCCCGTTCAGAACATTTCGTCTTCCCGCAGATAACGCCACTGCCCCGGCGGAAGATTGCCCAGCATGACCCGGCCAATCCGCACCCGTTTGAGACCGGTGACACGCAAACCCACCAGCTCGCACATGCGGCGAATCTGGCGCTTCTTGCCTTGCTTGAGAATAAAGCGCAGCTGGTCATCGTTTTGCCAGGTGACCTTGGCCGGGCGAAGTGCCTCGCCATCCAGTGACAGGCCGTGATTGAGCAAGGCCAGGCCGTCCGGAACCATCTGGCCGGTAACGCGCACCAGATACTCTTTTTCCACGGAAGAGTTTTCTCCGATCAGGCGCTTGGCTACCACGCCGTCCTGTGTCAACACCAGCAAGCCCACCGAATCGATATCCAGCCGGCCGGCCGGCGCCAGACCCTTCAGGTGCGCCGGGGTATATTTCAGAGGGGCCTTGTCTTCGACCCAGCGACTGCTGCCGGTAATCAGGGTAACGGCGGGCGGATAGCCTTTTTCTGCCTGCCCCGACACATAGCCTACCGGCTTGTTGATGAGAATGGTGACCCGGGACGACTGGGCTTCGCGGGCTTGCCGCTCCAGTTCGATTTTCTGTTCCGGGGTGACTTTCTGGCCAAGAACGGCCACTTCGCCATCCACCTTGATCCAGCCTTTTTCGATATAGCTGTCCGCCTCGCGCCGCGAGCAAATACCCAACTCGGCCAGACGCTTGGACAAGCGCACTGCTTCCATGCAAGTTCCTGAAACAATAAAGGCGGCTTTACCCGAGGAAAAGCCGCCGAAGTTATCCGATGCCTCCATTGTAGAAGATTCGGAGCAAAACAGCCATGCAAAGCATTGGAGAGCCGGCTTACTGATCACTTAGTCATTTATCAACAATGACTAAACAATGTATGTATTTTCATGAAGAAGTATTGTCAAGAAGCGTGCAAAGGGCTATTTACTAATTGAAGAGCATCGCAATGAAAGCAAATCATGAGCGTTGATTTCTCGAAAATCAAAATCCTCGTCGTCGACGATCAGCAATTGGTCAGGACGCTGGTCGGTCAGGCCTTGAAAGCCATGGGCTTTGCCGGAGAACATATTTCCCAGGCCGCCGACGGGCAGACGGCTATCCGCATTCTCGATATCCGTCAGGTCGACCTGGTGCTGTGCGATGTCCAGATGAGTCAGATGAGCGGCGTCGACCTGCTCAAGGAAATCCGCTGTGGCCGGACCAGCAATCCGGGCACCCTGCCCTTTGTTTTTCTGTCCGGGCACCCTGAAAAGCATACCGTGATGATGGCGGCCAAGTTCTTTGCTGACGGCTTCATCGTCAAACCTCCAACGCCGGCCAATATCGAAAAGACCATTGACGACGCACTGGGCAGAGCGCGTCCCGAACTCGACATCTTCAGTTTCTTTCGTATTGCCACCAGCACCCCGTATGACAAGGTCGAGTTTCCCATGGCCTATGTCACGATCGAACATCATGAAATCCCTCTGGAAGAGGCTGGCGATGAACGCACCATCGACCAGGTTCGACCCGGCGTCATTCTGGCTCGTCCGCTGTTCAGCAGTAGCGGCATCCTGATCCTGCCTAAAGGAGCACGCCTGACCTCACCACAGCTACACGTTCTCCGCGAATTTCGCGACCGTTATGGCGTCAGCCTCATTCACATCGAACCGCCCCCCACCGAGCCCCCTGCCGAGCAAGACCCGGCGCTATCCTGAGAGGCTCACGCCATGAAATCCCTCGGCCATCAGTCGCGTGCCACGACGCTGAGACGAACCATCTTCGCCATTTTGCTGGTGCTGCTCAGCTTGCAACTGGTCGCTTTCGGCCGATTGATGCTGGCGTCGTGGGACCATTTCCAGCAGTCGAATGACCTGATCGCCCTCAATGACGTGGTGAGGGACTACCTGCGTGCCGCCGACAGTCTGGACAAGGAACGGGCATTGACCCTTGCCTTATTGTCGCGCAACAGCCCTCCGTCCGAGACCGAATTACACCGCATGACGAACTGGCGCAGTGACACGGAACACTCTTTGCAGCAAGCCCGCACCCGCAGTTCCCGGCTGGAACGCATTATGGCCCCCGGGATGTTGATGCGCATCGAGGATGCCCACCAGCAACTGCAGCGCATGCGCAAGGAAGTTGACCAATACCTTTCCCGCGACACCCATGCCCCCGACCAGTCCCTGTCCTATGCGACCACACTGGCTCAGGCCCGCGAACTGGACAGCATCAGCGATTTCGTCATCGAACTGACCCGCAAACTCCAGATATCAGACAATCCATCGCTGAACCGGCTGACCAACCTCAAGGTCTATCTCTGGCTGGTCAGGCGTTCGATTTCGAACCAGGCCGCCGGCCTGGTGGCTCGCGCCGAACTGGCCCGGCCACTGAACAGCTCTGCTGAACAAGACATTCAGCGCAGCAAGGCCCAGGGCGAGACCTATATGGACCGCCTCAATGGCGAAGCCCGCCAACTCAAGGCACCGGAGCTGATCCCGCCGCTGCAGGACATGACCCGCATGTTCGACCGGCTGGCCGCCATGACCCAGACCCAGCTGGACGAAATGCGCACACTGTCACCGCTGAGCCTGAGCGGTGATGCGGCACGTCAGGAACTGGAAACCGACCTTAGCCTGATCAGCGACACGGCACAGCTCGTGGCAGACCGTGCCGAAGTCGCGATTTCTGAGCACCGCAGCCATGTGGTAATGCAGTTAGTCAAGGATGGCAGTCTGGGCATTCTGTCGCTGGCGCTCAGCCTGTCTTTGCTGTGGATGATCAAAAATCGCATATTGCGGCCATTGCGGGCACTGGAAGCGGTGCAGGATGCGGCTTCCGAAGCCATTCTGATTCTTGACGGGGAATCGCATATCGTCATGTCCAATCAGGGCGCGCAGCGACTGTTCAATCTCTCCGCCGAGGAACTGCAGGGACAACTGATCCAGTCTTTGGTCGACCTTGAAGGGGAACACGCACACTTGACAGGCTGGGCCGCGGCACCGTTTACCTTCCGTACTGAAATTTCGGCCATTGCCAAGCCTCCCGACCTGCCGCCTTTTTTTGTCCGCGTATCGATCAGCCCAATGAACCAGCGTGGCCTGACCCACACCGCGCTGGTCACGATCCGCGACGATCACTTGCGCCATCTCGCCGAACAGGAAAACCAGCGCAGCCTCAGCCTGATGGCCGCCATTGCCGCCGTTGAACAATCCATCATTCTGCGCAATGATCCGATTCCCGCCTTGCAAAGCCTGTTCGGCATTCTGACCGATTACTTGTACGCCCGCAGCGGGGTGTTGCAGCAAACCAGTCAGGACCACCATGGGAAACTGCGCGCGTCTATCGTGTGCATCCACGGGGAAGTGGACGACATCCCGCTGGATACCCTGCAAAGCGATGAGGTACTGCACGCCATCCTCGCCAATGCCCCGACGGCCCAGCCGGTGCGGCAGGATAGCTGGATGGCTATTCCGGTCAGATTGGGCAAAACGCTCATCGCCATCGCCTGGCTTTACCAGCCGGATGACCGTTATATTCGCTCGGTGCTGGAGCCGTGGTCTGCCGCCTATAGCGGCATCATCTCCTTCATGGCCGGCGAAGAACAGCGACAAGCCAGCGACCGGCAAATGCGCCGTGCCGTTCAGGAACAGCAACTCATTTTCAGTGCCTCCCCGGTGGGCTTGCTGCAAATTTCACCGCAATTCGGCATCGTGCATGCCAATGAAGCCGCCGAAGCCATTTTCGGGGCCAAGCCGCAACAACTCGACCAACGCCATCTGTTCGAACTGCTGTGCGATGAAGAGGGTTGCAACCAGTTGGCCCGCTTGCTATCGGAGCAGGTCACCGAACCCCGCTCACATAACACGTGTGAAGTCACCTGCCAAACGGAAGACGGACGCTCGATCTGGGTCCTGTTTGAGTTACGCCCGCTCATGGATCATGGCCGCTTGAGCGGGGCGATCGTGGCCTGCCTCGACACCACCGAACGAAAGCAAAATGAACTGGCGCTGCGCGAAGCCCGCGACCATGCGGCTGAAGCCCGCCATCAACTCACCTCGGCCATCGAGTCGATTTCCGAAGGTTTTGTGTTCTTCGATCTTTCCGACCGGGTCGTGCTGTGCAACCAACGCTACGCCGACATGTTCGCCAGCAACAAGACGGCGGCCGAACTGATCGGCTATGACTTCAGCGATATCGTGCGTCTGGCGGTACAGAACGGTGAAGTCATCGAAGCCGGCTTTGACGAGGCCGGCTGGATACGGGAGCGCATCAGCCGCCACCACACCTTTGAAAGCGCTTTCCAGCTACAGATCGGCGAACGTTGGTATCAAGTCAATGACCGGCTGATTCTGGGCCTTGGCTATGCCGGTATTCTCACCGACATTACCGACTTCAAGGATCGCGAACAACAGCTGGAAAACGCCCGCAATCAGGCCGATAGCGCCAACCGTGCCAAGAGTGCTTTCCTTGCGGCCATGAGCCATGAAATCCGCACACCGATGAACGGGGTACTGGGCATGCTCGAGCTGTTGTCATTGAGCCGGCTGGATCATGAACAACAGGACACGGTATCCACCATTCAGGACTCGGCACGCTCCCTGCTGCGCCTGATCGACGACATTCTGGATTTTTCCAAGATCGAGGCCGGCAAACTCGACTTGAACCCGGAACCGGCTGCGCTGCGGGACATCGTGGCCAGTGTCAAGGAACTCTTCCGGGAGGTCGCTTCCGGAAAAGGCCTCTGGTTCAATGGCTGGGTCGCTCCCGATGTTGCCGAGGCGGTGATGATCGACCCTCTGCGCCTCAGACAGATCCTGCACAATTTCCTCAGCAATGCCATCAAGTTCACTCCGGCAGGATCCGTCGAACTCACGGTCAGCGTGCTTGAGACGCAACCGGGACGTCAAACCTTGCAATTCGCTATCAGCGATACCGGCATCGGCATCGCCCCGGAAAACATTTCCCGTTTGATGCAACCCTTTACCCAGGCCGAATCGGATACCACGCGCCGCTTTGGCGGAACGGGGCTCGGACTGGCCATCAGCAAACGACTGGCGGAAATGATGGGGGGCGATATCCGGCTGGACAGCGAACCGGATCACGGCACCACCGCCACACTGGAAGTGACCGTCGACACTCTTGACCCGGCGCTGCTCCCCGGCAAACCGGACCCGGCCCAACACCGCCCTGCCCTGGCCAACGCCATTGCCCCCCGGGACATGGCGCCGGTACTGTTCGTGGAAGACAATCCGACCAATCGCAAGCTGACACTGAAGCAGCTTGAGTTGCTGGGTGTGCCCTTCGTGGTGGCCGAAGATGGCCGGCAAGCACTGGAACGCTGGAATGAACGCGACTACTCACTGGTGTTGACCGATTGCCACATGCCCTATGTGAACGGCTATCAGTTGGCCGAAGCCATCCGCAGCGATGAAGCCCTGCGCGGCATCGACACGCCGATTCCCATCGTGGCCTGTACCGCCAACGCGGCCCGCGAAGAAACCGAACGTTCGTTTGCAGCAGGCATGAACGATATTCTCACCAAACCGTTGGGACTGGATGCCCTGCGCCAAATGATAGACAAATGGTTGGGGCCGCCCCCGGCCAATGCGGCGGAGGTGGCCGAGTCCTCCCCCAACGAAACTCTCTCCACATCCGCCGACGTCGTGGATCGCAGCATCCTTGCGGTCTACAGCAGCGGCGATCTGGCGATCGAATGCGAAATCGTCCGGGATTTTCTGAACTGCAATGCCGAAGACATGCAGGAACTGCAAAACGGCATCGAGGCAAAACTCCCCGAACGGATTGCCTGGTTCGCCCATCGGATCAAAGGAGCCGGGCGCATGGTTGGCGCCCGGGAAGTGGGTGAAGCTGCCGAAGCACTGGAGTTTGCCGGCAAGGCCGGTCAACACGAAGTCAGCGCATTGAAGGACAGGCTGGACAGTGCGGTAGAGGCGCTGGATGCCTGGTGCTCCCGTCAGGCTTGTTGATTCACCGTGTCATACAGCCTAAACACCGGTTCTTCGCCCTCAGGGCAGGACGTCCCAGTCCTGCTTGCTCAGGTAGCTTCCCGGGGTATGTCCAGACATGTGTTTGAAAAACGCCACGAAGGCACTGTCGCTGGCAAAAGCCAACTCGGAGGCGACCTCACTCAAGCGGCGGTGTTGCGCCAGCAATTCAATCGCTTTCAAATAGCGCCACTTCTGTCGCCATTGCTGATAGTTCAAGCCGGTATCGCGCAGAAAAATCCGGCTAATGGTTTTTCCACTGGCGCCAACTTGCGTTGCCAACGTCGTCAACACCGGTGGCATGGCCGTCATCGACAAACACGCCAAACGCCGGTCCGAAGGGAGTTGCAGCAACGTTTCTTCCCGCTGCGCGCTCTGAATCTCGTCCAGACACACGGCCAGCAAGTTGGCGGCCGCACCGACCTGCCAATCGGTCTCGAAAGCGGCAAACGCCATGCGTTCCAACACCGCACGCAACACTGGCGTGACCGCCAGTACCTCGATCGTGTCCGGTAGCGGACCGATCTGGCTAACATCAAAATACAGCGAGCGATAGCCGACACTCGCACGCATGGTGACACGGTGAGGCGTGGCAGGGGGAATCCAGGCAACGCGCGTCGGCGGCAGCAGGCAAAGACGATGTTCCAGGGCAATCTGAATGCAACCGCTCTGGGTAAATAGCAACTGCCCCATCCGGTGCTGATGCACACCGTCCCCATGACGGCCCTGGGTGGTCGCCACACCAAGCACCGGCCACGAAAACCGGTCGGGGTCAAACTCGGCGTTGGAGTCAAGGAGCGCCATCGTGTGTCCGTATTTTGATATAAGTTGTCTTTTTCATTGTAATACGACAATTCATGATCGTGTTATCGTTCTCTGGATCATGCAATAACGAAGAGATAATCATGAAAAATCAAAGGATTGGACTCGCACTCGCGGTCGCCTTGCTGATGTTTCCGCAAATTGGCGAAACCATTTATAGTCCGGCCCTCACCCACATCGCCCAAGGCTTTGCCGTCGATGCCGAACAGGCGGGCAAAACCCTCTCCTGGTTCTTTTTTGCTTTCGCTATCGGCGTGGTGTTCTGGGGACGAACCTGCGATCTGTTCGGCCGACGGCCGACCATGCTGGCGGGCCTGTTGGTGTATGGCGCCGGATCGGTGCTGGCGCTCTATTGCCAGCGCTTCGAATGGCTATTGTTCGCCCGACTCGTGACCGCCTTTGGTGCCTCGGTCGGCTCGGTCGGCACACAAACCATGCTGCGCGACGGTTATCAAGGCGAAACGCTGGCACACGCCTTTGCACTGGTGGGCATCGCGCTGGCGCTCAGCCCCGCCATCGGCATGGCGACCGGGACGATCCTCACCCAGCAGTGGGGTTACTCCGGCGTGTTTGCCTTCCTGGCGCTCGTGGCGCTCGTGCTGCTCATCTGGTGTGCGCTCGGCTTGCCTGAAACGCGTCCGACGCAGCACCGCTCGCCACCGCCGCTGCTGGCCACGTTGCTGAGCATGTTGCGGGACCTGTCGATTTGGCGCAGTGCGCTTCTGGTCGCGCTCTTTAACGTCAGCGTGTTCAGCTATTATCAGTTGGCCCCGTTTCTGTTTCAGCGCCTGGACTTGCCGGCACGTTGGTACGGCTACAGCAGCCTGGTTCTGGCACTGGGGGTCGGTTTGGGAAACGGGCTGAACAAACGCATGACACAGCGTGGGCTTGGCGTGCCGGTACGCGTCTTTCTGGCAACCGTCATCGGCTTGATTGGTGCGGCGCTGGTAACCGCATTGGACACGAGTATCTGGTTCTTGCTCCCCATGCTCTTGGTGGTCATTGCCTTCGGTCTGGCCATCCCCAACATTCTGGCCAGCGCATTGAACGCCTATGCCGACCGACGGGGCACCGCCGGAGCCTTATTGGGCTTGCTTTACTACCTGCTCATCGCGGGAGGTCTGGTGTTGGCGGGGCGGAGTCAGGACTTGGGCCGGGTTTTGCTATGCTGCGCCCTCCTTGCCCTGCCGCTGGCGGCCAGCGCCTTCTTGTCACGGTCGGCCGTGACGATACGCTAAGCACGGAATCAGCGAGTGAATTATTTTACGGTGCGCCAATAATGGCTGATCGAATAGCATTTTTGCGCCTTCGTCATCCATACGAAGTGTTCGATATATAAGGGAAGCCGGGCGCGAGGCAGGCGCCCGGAAAGTGCGTGGGGCTGCCCAAGCCCTGGAGTTTGCTGGCAAAGCCGGTCAGCTCGGGGTCAAACAGTTAAAGGATAGGCTGGAGTACACGTCAGGCTTGAATCTCCGGTATCACCAGTGCCAGCAAGGCATTGGCGGCCTTGGCTTCTTGCCCCAAGGGATGGATCAAGCGCGCCAACCCGTCAATCGGCACACTACCGGCCCCTGATTCGTGCAACAGCAGCAGCAATGTCTCCAGCGCTGCGTCCAGACCACTTAACCGCATGGCGAGCTGATGGATCAGGTGCGACTGATCGACGAGATTCAACGTGGTTTCATACATGGCAATGACTCCGTTAAGTTAGCCCTCGACTTTGTTCCACATAAAACAAAACCTTGAGCTCACCTTAATTGAGACCTCCCGCTGGCAACACCTCATTTCGCAGAGAAACCCCGATATCAGAGTTACGAACATTACATTGGATCATAAACTGATACTTGCCATATACCTTATGATTTAATCAAGGTATCGTCTTGTTGGATGCACGAAAAAAACGATGCCTCCCGCATTGCCGTTCCCAATGAAAAAAGCACCGTTTCCCCGGCAAGGGAAACGGTGCTTTCTTTACCGCATCAATTACACGGCGAGATACGAAGACTGACGCAAGCCGCGGGTAAACTCGGCCAGGAAGCTGTCGCACTCGTCGGCAGGCAGGCCGGCCGCACGGGTTTTTTCTTCATAGCGGGCCACCAGCTCTTCCGGTGACAGGTGCACATAGCGCAGCATGTCCTCGATGGTGTCATGCTCTTCGATGCCGGCAAACTCCAGACGACCGCCTTCGCGCACGTAGACGTTGACCGAGTCGGTATCCCCGAACAGGTTATGCATGTCACCCAGAATCTCTTGATACGCGCCGACCAGGAACACCGCGATCAGGTACTGCTCACCTTCGGCGATTTCATGCACCGGCATACTCGACTCGATACTCTGCTGGTCGACATAGTGCTTTACCTTGCCGTCGGAGTCGCAGGTCAGGTCCTGCAGCACCGCACGGCGGGTCGGTTGCTCGTCCAGACGATGCAGCGGCACGATCGGCAGAATCTGGTCGATGGCCCAGGTATCCGGCAAGCTCTGGAATACCGAGAAGTTGCAGAAATACTTGTCGGCCAGTTTGTCGGTCAGCTCGTCGAACATCTGCCGTTGCGAGCGTTGCGAGGTATGCAGGCAGCTGTGCAAGCGACGGCACAGCGCAGCATGCGCTTGCTCGGCCAGTGCTTTCTCTTTCAAGGAAACACGACCTTCGGCGTACAGTTCGGCCACGTCGGACACCAGCTGGCTGGCACGATAGTAGGTCTCGGTATAGGTTTCCTCGCTATCGCGGGAGACCAGATCGATCAGTTTGCGCAGCGGACGCGGCAAGCTGGCGACATCGGCGATCGGCGGCATCGAGTCCGGCAGACGCTCGACATCCGTGACGTTCATGATCAGCACGGCATGGTGTGCGGTCATCGAACGGCCGGATTCGGACATGATGCGCGGATGCGGGATACCATTGGCATCGCAGAACTCGCTAAGCATGGCCACGATACTCTGGGCGTACTCATCCATATCGTAGTTAATAGACGACGAGTTACGCGAATGGGTACCGTCATAATCGACGCCCAGGCCACCGCCCACGTCGACGTGGTCAACCGGCATGCCCAGCTTGCGCAGTTCGCCGAAGTAGCGGATGGCTTCGCGGAAACCGGCGCGATAATCGCTCAGATTGGCAATCTGCGAACCCATGTGGAAGTGCAACAGACGCACGCAGTGGGCCAGGCCCGCGGCCGCCAGCTTGTCAGTCGCCGAGATCAGTTGGGCGGCAGACAAGCCGAACTTGCCCTTCTCCCCACCGGTGTCGGCCCACTTCGACGACGCCAGCGACGACAGGCGAACCCGCAAACCGACTTTCGGTTCGACACCCAGCTTGATGGATTCCTGAATCACCAGATCCACTTCGGACTCTTTCTCGATCACAATGAACACATTGTGGCCGAGCTTCTGGCCGATCAGTGCCAGACGGATGAAGTCACGATCCTTGTAACCGTTGCAGACGATGGTACCGCCGCGGGGCGACAGTGCCAGCACCGCCATCAGTTCCGGCTTGGAGCCGGCTTCAAGGCCGATGGAGACGTCCTGAGTGGCAATGATGCTTTTGACCACGGCCTCTTGCTGGTTGACCTTGATCGGGTACAAAGCCGTATAGCGGTTGCCGTAGCCGGATTGTTCGATGGCATTGTTGAATGCGCGGCACAAGCTGGTGACGCGATCCTGCAGAATGTCGGGGAAACGGACCAGCAAAGGCAGATCCAGACCCTTGTCGCCCAATTCCTCTACCAGTTGGTAGAGATTGATTTCCCGATCCGAGCGCACATTCGGGCGGACGGTAATGCAACCGTTGCCGCCAATATCGAAGTAACCCGCCCCCCAATTCCGGATACCGTACAGGTTCCGGCTATCAGCCACAGTCCAGGCCATGAGTGTTTCCTCATTCGAAACAATGGAGAACCCGCTCCTTAGTGCACGGCTTTCAGGCTGAATAGCTTTTATGTGGGCCCGGGATGTCGGAGCGAAACAAATTGTCAGGCTGCCGCCCTGCACCCGGTAAAGACCGGGCTGTCATGCGAGTGGCGAAGCGAGCGCGGATTGTATCAACATCACACCAGATAACAAGCAAAAAATTTTGTGGCCCGCATTAGAAAAACTGAACCGTGGCGCGGGTTCGGGCCAGACCCGCTTTATTCACGGCGTTCAATGAAAATGGAACTGCCGGCCATCTTCTTGGCCATCTTTTTGGCATCGGCCATGCTAGAGGCGACTTCATGGTAGGTACGGTAGCGTCCGGACTTGACCCGCAACACACCCAGCGACAATGCCGTCAGCGGAAAAAAGGTCAATTCCCCGCGGCGATCCAGCACGTCGAAGCCCCCGGCTTCCAGATGGCGCGGCTCGAAATACGCCCGCACCTCCTCGTCAAACCGCCGGGTGAGCATTTCCAGTCGCAAGGCCCAATCGGGGCTTTGCAGCAGCAACACAAAATCATCGCCACCGACATGACCGACAAAATCCCGTTCACTATCGGCGAGGTCGACCATCAGCCCGCCCAGCAGCTCGATCAACTCGTCGCCGGCCGCATAGCCATACAAGTCATTGAAGGGCTTGAAGTTGTCCAGGTCGGCGTACGCCGCCACAAAAGGCAGCTCGGCCTCCAGCAGGCGGTCGATGGTTTCGTTGATCGGCACGCTACCGGGCAGTCCGGTCAGGGGATTGGCGTAGCGCGCAGCGGATATCTGTAATTCGGTGATCTTGCGCATCAGATCAAAGCCGGTACCCATGCCGAGATACTGGCCGTTTTCGGTAATGATGAAACCGTCGGTGAGGTACTTCTGCCCCGACGACACCACCAGATTGGACAGGTCGTGGATATTCATGTCGGCATTCACGATCAGCGGATGCTTTTCCATCATGACCCGGCAGCTTTTCTTGCCATACAACTCGCGGTTGAACGGCCGGGCAAAACTTTCCAGAAAATGTTGCCGGCGCAGCAAGCCAACCGGCACCCCGTCTTCCAGCACCGGAATGGCAAACAGTTCAGGATCCCCGGCGAAGTGCTGGTACGCCATTTCATTATTGTCCTTGAGCGACAGCGCCATGGCTTCGATGAGCAATTCACCGGCGACCGGCGTCTGCCGCAAGGTGTTGCGGTTGCGTGTTCCGGTCCACACCACGCCATCGATCGAGGCCTGCAACTCCAAAGCGGGGATGCTCAAGGGACGACCAATCAGATAGCCCTGTCCATAGGTTACCCCCAGATTGCGCAAGGTACGCAGCTCGGCCGGTGATTCGATGCCCTCCGCCACCAGCATGGCGCCTGACTCGCGGGCGATATCCACCATGGAACGGACAAACTGTTCCTTGAGTGGGTCGTTCTGGATGTTCTGGACGAAATGCTTGTCCAGCTTGACGAAATCGGGACGCAACTCCGACCAGAGCCGCAAATTGGAGAACCCTTCGCCCAGATCGTCCAGCGCAATGCGGAAGCCGCTGTCGCGATAATGGCGCGTCGCTTCTTTCAAGGCGAGATAGCTGCAATTGGGATGCGTCTCGGTCAACTCGATGATGATGCGCTCTGCCGGCAAGCCAATGCGGGCCAGAAACGCGAGCGTTTCACCGGGGCGGTGGTCGGGTGCCAGCAAGGTTTCCGGGTTGATATTGAGAAACAGGAAGCCCGGCAAGTCCAGTTCGGCAAACCGCTCGGTATTCACCCGACGGCAGGTTCGGTCCAGCATGACGCTCATGCCGCACCGCGTGGCATGTTCGAAGAGATTGACCGGTGAATGCAAGGGGCTGTCGGAAGGACCACGAATCAAGCCTTCGAACCCAAGTACCGCACCGGTCTGCAAATCGACGATTGGCTGGAACACCGGCTGCAGGCGCCGCTCGCTGATAATACGTTCCAATTCGCCACAACGGGTGGCATCACCGAGCAGGGGGCGTTCTTCCAGCGATGAGACTTCCATAGTCAGCGTACGATCCAACTTAAAACGGCAAAATTACACTTATTTCATGACATATTTATGTAATCAATGCCATTTAAAGGAATCGCCACCCCACAAATGACATTGGCAAACCATCGAGGGACGCCCTAGAATACCATTAGCGAATCCTTGGGAAAGCACGCCATGGCAACCTTCCAGTTCCACGGACATTCCATCCATGCCGAAGTGACCGGACACGGTCAGGACCCCTTGGTGCTCTTCAATGGCATCACCATGTCCACGGTGTCCTGGGCATTGCTCATGCCCAGTCTGGAAGCCCGCTACCGGGTGCTGAGGCTGGATTTTCTGGGGCAGGGACAAAGCGACCAACCGTCGATGCCGGCCTACGATCTCGGCCAGCAAGCCGATATTGCCGCGGCGGCGCTCGACCACTTCGGTATCACCGACACCCATGTCGCCGGACTCTCCTACGGCGGCATGGTTGCGCAGCAGTTTGCCCGGCGTCATCGACAACGTATCCGTAAACTCTTGCTGGCCTCCACCCTGGCCTGGGCCGATCAGGCCAGTCAGTTCGCCTGCAGCAGCTGGATTGCCGCCAATCAGGCCGGAGGAGTGGATTTACGCTATCAGGTCAGCATTCCCTGGCTGTTTTCCAGTCATTTTCTCGCGGCCAACCGGCCAATGCTCGATGATCTGAAAGCGCTGGCCGCGCTGGTCAACTGGGAAGCGGTGATTCGCCTGATGGCCGGTGTCAACCAACATGATGCCCGCAGCTGGTTGGCCAATCTCGAGGTCCCGACCCACATTCTGGTTGGCGATGAAGACCGGCTGACCCCACTCTATCAGTCCCGCTTGCTGGCCAGCCTGATCCCGGATGCCACGCTGGAAATCTTGCCAGGAGCGGGGCACGTACTGCATATTGAAGCAGCAGAAGCGTTTTCCAGAGCGATCATCGCCTTCTGCCACACCTGACAAAAACAACAGCACAGGATCTAGACACCATGACAGCACCCGTTACGCTCAGCGTCGATCACCAAGGCGTTGCCACCGTTACGCTCAATCGCCCGGAAGTCCACAATGCCATGGACGGGGAAATGATCGGTTTCTTGCAGGCTACCCTGGAAACGCTCGCCGACGATGAGTCGATCCGCGCGGTGATCCTTACCGGCAAGGGCATCAGTTTTTCGGTTGGCCATGATGTCGAATGGACCCGGACACTGGCCGAGCATGGCCCCGAAGAAGTGCATCGCTATGCCAGCCAACTGGTCAGGCTATTGCAGTTGCTCGACAATCTCGACAAGCCAGTCATCGCCCGGGTGCAAGGCTCCGCCTTCGGCCCCGCGGTCGCCTTGATCGCCTGTAGCGACCTGTGCTTTGCCGTCTCGGATGCCTTGTTCGGGTTTTCCGAGGTCAAGCTGGGTGTTACGCCATCGGTCATCGCACCGTGGGTCATCCGCGCCATTGGCGAAAGATCGGCACGCCGCTATTTCGTCACGGCAGAACGTTTCAATGCCGGCAAGGCCAAGCGGCTGGGACTGGTTCATCAAGTCCTTGAACCGGATGAGCTGGATGCGGCCGTCAACCATGCCATCAGCCAATTACTGATCAACGGCCCGCAAGCCATGGCAGAGGCCAAACAGCTGGTCAACCGTCTGGCGTCGCTGGGCACCCGGCAGGAAGCCATTGATGCCGGGCTGGAGTCCATTGTCAAAATACGTACCAGCACCGAAGGACGCGAGGGGATTCAGGCTTTCCTGGAACAACGCAAACCTGACTGGATACAGTGATTTCATGGACTTTCTGGCAGAAACCCTGCGCGGACAGCGACATTTGCCCGGCCCGCTCCCCTTGCCCGATGGCAGTCGGGTCGAGTATGTCGCCGAGGGGGTGGTGCGCATCACCCCGGGGTCACCCGATGCCGAGACGCCCTGGCGGCTGATTTCGGCCGGGGTGCATGGCAATGAAACCGCGCCGGTCGAGTTGCTCGACTTCATCATCCGCGATGTGCTGGCCGGGCGGTTAGTGGTGCACAGTCACGTCATGCTGCAATTGGCCAATCCGGCCGCCTTGCGCAGCGGGGTACGCTATCTGGACTATGACATGAACCGCTTGTTCGGCGGGGCGCATCGCCGGCATGCCGGCACACAGGAGGCCTTGCGCGCCGCCGAACTGGAAACGCTGGCCGCGGATTTCTTTGCCCAGGCCAATGCCGATCGCCTGCACCTCGATCTCCACACCGCGATTCGCGGCTCGGTATTCGAGCGCTTCGCCATCAGTCCATGGCAGGATGGCAACCGGCCGGCACCGGAACAGCTGTCCTGGCTCGCCGGGGCAGGCATCGAAGCGGTGCTGCTACACAGCGCGCCCTCCCCGACCTACAGTTATTACACCCGCCAGCAGTGCGGTGCGGCCGCCTTCACGCTGGAGCTGGGCAAGGCCCGTCCGTTCGGCCATAACGATCTGACGCGTTTTCAGGGTATCGACAAGGCCTTGCGCCGGCTGCTGGAAGGTGAAACACCCGACGGCGATGCCCCTCCCCCTCCACTATTCACGGCGCGCTACGATATCATCAAGCACAGCGATGCCTTCAGACTGCACCTTGCGGACAGTGTCGACAATTTCACGCCACTGGCAGACGGCCAACTGATCGCCGAGGATGGCGAGCATCGCTATGTGGCCAGCGGGGGCAACGAGCGTATTCTGTTTCCCAACCCGAACGTCCAGGCCGGTCTGCGGGCCGGCATCGTGATACACCCTGCCGACCACTAGGCGCCACACAAGCATCACACAGCACAACGCCGTCCTCGCAGGGACGGCGTTGTCGCTTAGGCCAACACGGCGTCAGGAAATATAGTTGAACAACGACAGGTTGGAGATTTTGTTGAAGGTCAGCTGCGAGTACTGCAGTGACGCCTGCGTCAAGGAAAAATCGCTGATGGCCTTGGGCAAGTCGAGGTTCTGCAGATTGCTGATAGCCCCTTGATATTGCAAGGTGGTATCCGTCGATGAGTTCATCGCATCTTCATTTTCCTTGCGACGCGCACCAATCGACGCCTGACTATTGGTCAGGTTCTGGGCGGCAACGTCCATATTGCCCATGATGGTCGTCAGCTGCGCCTGAAAATTGGCCGGCTTGGGATTTTGCCCCAGTAAATTACTGAATGCCTGCACCGAATCAAACAAGGCGGTGTTGCTGGCGGCATTGCCGTATACCGATGACCCGACTTCATTGACCGGGATACTGCGCGAGGTATTGATCTCCACCACCCGACGCCCGGCATCACCGTTGTAGGTGGTATTCAGGGCACTGTCGGCGGTAAACGGCGGTGCCGTGTCCTTATTGCCGCCAAACAGATAGGACCCGACTCCATCGGTAATATTGGCATTGCCCAGCAACTGGTAGAAGTACTGTTTGACCTGTACCTGCATCGACTGCAACTGCGTGGTGGACAAACCGCCATTACCGGCCTGGACGGTCAATTCCTTCATGGCGTGCATCACATTGATCGAGCTATTGATCGCCGTTTCGGAAATGGCCAGCGTCGACTCCACCGCCTTGTTGTTGGTGATGAACTGGTCATTGCGGCCGTTGGACTGCATCAATTGCAGAATCTGCGCCGCGGCCACCGGGTCATCGGACGGGGTCACCACCCGCTTCTGGGTATCCAGCTGCATTTGCAGCTTCTGCAAGGAACTTTGCAGATTGGACATATCGGTCGAACCGACATAGTAGGTTGAAAAGGTACTGATACGCATACTGTTTCACTCCTCTACCGTTCGCTTACAGCTGCAACAGCTGACTGAACAGAGTCTGGGCAATCTGGATCACTTTGCTGGAAGCCTGATAGGCTTGTTGATAGCGAATCAGGTCGGCCGCTTCCTGGTCAAGGTTGACGCCCGAGACATTGGAGCGCGCCAACACCGTCTGTTTCAGGTCGGTATCGGCACTCGACCCGGCCAGTTGAACACTACTGGTCTGGTTACCCACATAGCTGACCGTGGACGAATAGGCCGTGGCAAAGGACTGCAGCGCGCCGGTACTGCCGTTACGGGTATTGTCCACCACTTTGGCGGTCTGCAATTTGAGCATTTGCGCGAGGTTGCTATTGTCGCCCTTGCCATAGGTTGCCGCGGTATTGGGTACCGCAGTAAAACTCATGCTGGCCTGTAGCTGCCCCGACATCATGAAGCCAACCCCCAGATCCTTGCCGGCTGCGTCAACCAGCTTGTAGCCATTCTGGACATTGGGATCGACCACCACATTATAACTGGTGCCCCCCGGCGTCGGCGGGGTATCGGCCGGACCACCGACGATCCTGGCGGTAATGGACGTCGTCGACGCGGCACTCACGGTAATGCTGGTAAAACCTTGCGAGGGGTGCTTGGTCGGGTCCGGGGCGGTGTATACCGGCGGGGCACCCGTACTACTCCAGCCATAGCTGCCCGGCAAGCTCGGATAAATCGACGACACGGTCACGCCATTGCCGTTGGTCACGGTGCCGGAAGGCACCACCATATCGGAGGCCGCCGCGACCCGACGCGGGTCGGACAGCAAAGTCGCCATACTGGCAATGGCGTTTTCCGGCCTGCCGGCAAACGAGGTCAGGTCGGTAAACATCGCCTGACCCGGATTGCCGTCCAGATCCAGACCCTGCTTCTGCTGATAGTTAAACGCCGTGGTCAAATCAATGGCGATGTTGCCAAGCTGTTGCTCGGTCTGCAGCAAGGTGTTGTCGCGCACATTCAGCAAACCGGCCAGATTGCCGCCATTGATCAGTGAGTTGCTCATCACCGTCACGGTGCCGTTCGGGTTCGGGTAGACCACCTGCAAATCGCGGGGATTGGTCGCATTGGGCTGGGTGGCCAACGACATGGCATTGTTGCCCAGCACCAGGGTCTGGCCACTGCCGATGAATACGCTATAGGTACCATCCGGCTGCAGCAGGGATTTTGCGGACACCAGCTTGTTCAATTCCTGCATGGCATTGTCGCGCTGATCCATCAGATCATTCGGTTGCTTCTGCTGGTTATTGCCGGCCAGCGCACTGATCTGGTTATTCAGGCCGGCAATTTTTTGTGCCAGGGTATTGATGCTGGTGACGGTGGAATTAATATTGGTATTGATACCGTCGTGGATTTCCTGCAGCCGGTTGTCCAGCGTCCGGAACTTGCCGACCAGCGCCTGCGCCATGCTGACCACGTTGGTCCGCGACGGAATGGAGCCATCCGACGGCGCTTTGGCCACCGCCTGCAAGGCACTGAAAAAGTCCTGGATCGCCGGCGTCAGGCTGATGGTCGCATCACCGACCATACTGTCGATCTGATTGAGCAGACCCAGTTGGCTGGAGTTGAAGTTGCTGTTGGCCTGGGCATTCAACACCTGGCCATCCAGATACTTGTCGTAACTGCGCATCACCTGGGTCACATCGACACCTTTGCCGATGAAGCCAAAACCCTGATCCTGCGGAACGCGTGCGGCCTGATCGAATGTCTGGCGGTTATAGCCCGGGGTGTTGGCATTGGAAATATTCTGCCCCACCACGCTGAGCGCCACCTGCGAGGCATTCAGCCCGCTGACTCCGATTGAAAAGATATTGGTACCCATCATTCACCTCTCAATACTCTATCGACCCGAAGGACGAAATCTTCACTCCGGCAGCCCGGTCAAGCACGGGCCAGGGTCGATGCCACGTCCACCAGCTTGCGGGCGTAGCGCGGGTCGGTAGCGTAACCGCCCTGTTGCAGACCATTGGCAAAACCGACAATGTTCTGCCCTTGATTCAATACGTTGCGATAACGCGACGAGTTGCTCAACAGGTTGGCGTAATCGCTGAAGGCTTCCTGATAGGAGCCGTAGGCACGGAATTTCTCGACTTGTTTGCGAGCCACTCCGTTCACATATTCTGTAGTGGTGATGTCCACCGTCGCGCCATTCCAGTCCTGCCCTGCCTTGATGCCGAACAGGTTGTGACTGTTGCTGCCGTCCGGCATGCGAATGGCACGCTTGCCCCAACCACTTTCCAACGCGGCATGGGCCACGACGAATTCCGGTGCAACGCCCAGCTTGCCGGCGGCCACGCGCGCCGACGCCAGCATGCCGGAGAGGAAGGAACGCGGATCGGAGCCGGTATCGGCTATCGCGGCCGCAGCCGGCGCTTGCACGGTCCCGGTCGGGCGGCTGATGCCATAGGCGGCCATGGCGCGGCGAGATTGAGCCAGCGGTAGTGCCCCTACCTCGCTGCTGACATGGATATCACCGTTGGCCTGCGCCGTGGCGCTGTCATCCAGATGCGACAGGCGGGCAATCTGGCGGCTCAGTACGCTGGCCAGTCCGACACCGCCGGACGCACTCAGCGACTGGGACCACTGTTGGTCGAGCATCCCGCGCCAGGTGGTCATTTCATTGCTGTCGTCTTCGTCGCTGAAATGAGTGGCACGCATGGCACGCATGACGTTATCGAGAAACATCGATTCGAACTGTTTGGCCACCTCGTTGATGGCACCCTTCGGGTCCTTTTGCAGGCGCCCTTGCAAACTGCCGGCCACGGCATTGGGGTCAGCTGCCAACGCGCGGGATGACAGACTGCTCAGTGAATCGGTTGCGGATAATTGCATGCTCATGTAGCCCTCCTCCTGCTGTTAAAGCAAGAATCAGGCCAACATGAGATCAGATGATTTGCAGATCGGCGCGCAGTGCGCCGGAGGCCTTCATGGCCTGAAGAATGGACACCAGATCCTGAGGGGTGGCACCGACCGCATTCAAGGCATTCACCACCTGGGAAAGATTGGTGCCGCGCGGCACGCTGATGACCCGGCCAGGTTGGCTGTTAACGTTGACATTGGCCTGATTGGTCGTGGTGGTCTGCCCGCCGGACAAGGCATTGGGCTGACTGACCTGCGGGGTATTGTTCACGGTGACGGTCAGGTTGCCATGAGAGATGGCACACGGCTCCAGCCGCACAGCCTGATTCATCACGATAGAACCGGTTCGGGCGTTGATGATGACCAGAGGGGAAACATCTGCCGGGTCGACGGCAATATTTTCCAGACGGGAGAGAAACTGCACCCGGGCATTGGAATCGATAGGCGAACGCACTTCCACCAGACGACCGTCCACGGCACGGGCCGTGCCGGCGCCAAGCTGCCGGTTGATCGCCTGAACCACTCGGTCGGCGGTGGTGAAATCGGCCGACAACAACTCCAGATCCACCACGCCGTTGCTGCCCAGCGAGTTGGCCACTTCCCGTTCGACCGTTGCACCGCCCGGCACGCGCCCGACGCTCAGCTGGTTGACTTGCGTACTGCTGCCGCCAGCCGATGCCCCGGCACCCCCGACCACCACATTGCCTTGGGCCATGGCATAGATCTGTCCGTCGGCCCCCTTGAGCGGCGCCAGCAACAGCGTACCGCCACGCAGGCTCTTGGCATCGCCGATCGACGACACCGTAACGTCCAGCGGCTGCCCGGCACGGGCAAATGGCGGCAAGGTCGCCGTCATGGTCACAGCGGCAACGTTCTTGGGATCCAGCTTGGTCCCGGCAGGGATCTGCACTCCAAGCTGATTGAGCATGCTGCCCAGCGACTGGGACATGAAGGGCGAGGAGCTGGCTTTATCGCCACTGCCATCCAGACCGACAACCAGGCCATAGCCGACCAGTTGGTTGGGACGCACCCCGCCAAAGGTGGCGAGGTCCTTGATGCGTTCGGCAGCCAGCACCTGACCGCACAGCACGGCGGCCAGGAGGGCAACGATAAAACGTTTCATGATATTTCCTGCAGTGAGACTAGCCTGCCAAGCCTATCAGAACGGCAGGATGGACAGGAAAATTTTGGACAGCCAGCCCGGTTCGTTGTAGAGACGGTTATTACCCTTGGTTTGCTGTTCGATGCGGGCATCCGCCACCTTCAGCGACGAGACGGTACGGTCCGCGCCGATATCGCGCGGATTCACCACGCCGGACAAGCGGATGGACTCGGTATCGCCATTGATACGCACCTGTTTCTCGCCACTGATGACCAGATTGCCATTGGACAACACTTCGATCACCGTAACCGAGATAGAGCTGACAAACGAGGTGGCGACCTGATTGGTCCCTGACCCCGCCAGCGATGCCCCACCGTTGGCAGTGAGCGACGTCCCGCCGAGCGCCTTTTCCAGATAACCCGGAATGAACGGCAACTGAACGCCAGCAGTAATGGACTCGGACATGGCCGTCTTGCGACTTTCGTTGACTTGCTCGGTCGCCGAGGTGGTCGACTTTTCCTGAATGGTGACGGTCAGCGTATCGCCGACCTGATTAGGCATGCGGTCTTCGAACAGGGGACGGTAGCTTGCCACCTGAAAAATCGATCCGCCATTGCCGACCGGGACCGGTTGCGGTTGCGGACGAGCCGTCAGGGGGCCTTTGACAATGGGAGGTTCTTGCACCACGCAGCCACTCAAGGCCACCACTGCCGCCAGCATTGCCCAGACTATCTTGCTCATCTCACACCCCCTTACTCATGACTTACAGTTGCGACAGGCGCTGCAGCATCTGGTCGCAGGTGGTAATCGCCTTGGAGTTCATTTCAAACGAACGCTGGGCGGTAATCATGTTCACCAGCTCTTCCGTTACATTGACATTGGACGCTTCCAGAAAGTTCTGACGAATCTGGCCACGGTTGTCAGTGGTCGGATCCCCGTCCTGCGGATCGCCCGATGCGGCGGTCTGGGCATACAGGTTGTCACCCAAACTCTGCAGACCCTGCGGGTTAATGAAGGTCGTCAACTGGATGGTACCGGCCGTTTGCGGTGCGGCATTGCCGGGAACCGTATACTGCACGACCCCGGACGCCGAGACCGACAGGCTCAAGGAATTGGCCGGAATATTGATGTTAGGATTGAGCTGCAAACCCTGCGAATTGACGATATCGCCATTGGAGTTGCGTTTGAACTCGCCGTTGCGCGAATAGGCCGTGGTGCCGTCCGGCATCTGGATCCGGAAAAAACCGTCCCCTTGAATCGCCCAGTCCAGCGCCTGCCCGGTATTGATCAGGTCGCCTTGCGTATGAATCCGCGCTGTGGCCACGGCCGCCGAACCGGTACCGACCTGCATGCCGGTCGGCAGGTTTGCGCCATTGGGCAGTTGCGCACCGGGCTGACGCAAGGTCTGGTAGTAGAGATCTTCGAACACCGCGCTGCCACGTTTGAAACCCTTGGTATTGACGTTGGCCAGGTTGTTGGACACCACGTCCAGACGGAACTGGCTGGAGTCCATACCGGTTTTGGCGATGTAGAGAGAACGCATCATGGCGAATTACCTTGCTGGAAGCCCGAGACTTAGCTCAAGGACAGGATCTGTGTGGCACGCTGCTCGTTCTGGTCGGCAGTCTGCATCATTTTCATACTGAGGTCGAAGTGGCGGCCATGGGAAATCATTTGCACCAGGGCGTCCACCGCGTTGACATTGCTGGCTTCCAGCATGCCGGTCTGCAACCTCATGGTGTCATCGGCTTGCGCCGTGCCACCGGCATTGAGACGGAACAAGCCGTCTTCG
Source organism: Pseudogulbenkiania sp. (assembly GCA_018260425.1). Classification (GTDB taxonomy): domain Bacteria; phylum Pseudomonadota; class Gammaproteobacteria; order Burkholderiales; family Chromobacteriaceae; genus Paludibacterium. The sequence goes on from JAGLBD010000002.1 coordinate 39,825, forward strand.
GACTTGTACGCCGCCTTCTCGCCCGGGTTGACCATCTTGATCTTGCCGGCCACCTGCGGGGTCCGGTCGGCACCGGACAAGGGAATGGAGTACACCGAACCATCGGTGCCGACTTCGACCTTGTTGCCGACCGGCACCGTGATGGGGCCCCCGTCGCCAAGAATCGGCAGACCGGAGCGGGTACGCAACATGCCGGTGTTGTCGATGACATAGCCGCCGTCACGGGTGTAGGCCTCTTGCCCGTCGCTGGCCTGCACGGCAAAGAAGCCCGGGCCGCCCAAGGCAAAATCACTCTCGTTGCCGGTCGCCTGCAGACTGCCCTGACGCATGTCGTGACCCACGGTGTTGTCCACCACATAGGTACGGGTCGGTGCGCCGTCGCCGACCACCGGCAAAGCGCGAAAGGACTGCAGATCGGCCTTGAACCCGTTGGTGTTCACATTGGCCAGATTGTTGGCCGTGACGGCCTGCTGCAGTTCTACGTGCTTGGCGCCGGTCATGGCCAGAAACAGCATACGATCCATGGTCAGTCAGTCCTATCGGTCATCAACGCAGGTTGATCAGGGTCTGCAAAATCTGGTCTTCGGTTTTCACGGTCTGCGCATTGGCCTGGTAGTAGCGTTGCGCGGTAATCATGTTGACCAGTTCGGACGTCAGATCGACGTTGGAATCTTCCACGGCCGAGGACTGGATCAGACCGGCCGTACCGGAACCCGGTGCATTGATCTGCATCGGTCCCGACGAATAGGTTTCCACCCAGTGATTGTTACCTGAGGGCTGCAGGCCCTGCGGGTTGGTGAAATTGGCCAGTGCCACCTGCCCGATGGTGCGGGTTTGGCTATTGGTATAGGTCGCCTGGATCACCCCGGTCTTGTCGATATTGATGGCACGCAAGGTACCCGGTGCATAACCGTCGTTGGTCAGCGCCGTCGTGCCCGGGTTCTGACCGTATTGGGTGGAGCCGGCGTAATCAATATTCAAGGTCACCGGCACGGCCGAACCGTTGACCGGTGCCGGCGTAAAGGTAACCGGGAACTTGGCGGTGGTGGTCAGTGCGCCATTGGTATTGAAATTGAGCGTGAACGAATTGGGCGCCGTGGCCGGATTACCATCCACATAGGCGGTGGTCGTCCAGTTTGTTCCGGTCGCAGTCGGCGCACTCTTTTGATAGTAGAGCGTCAGATTGTGCGGGTTGCCGAGGCTATCGTACACCGTGGTGGCGTTGGACCAGTTGAAGGAATTGGTATTGGTCGGGTCCAGTGTTGCCACGGTCGGAGCGCTCATGCGCGAGTCCAGATTGACCCCCATCCCCACCGCAGAGGTGACTTTCGGGCTGATCAGCGAGGTTTGCAGTTGCAGATCGCCAACCGGCCCTTGTGTCACGACACCGCTGGACGCGGCCGTCCAGCCTTGCAAGCGGTCGCCGTTGGTGTTGACGATATAGCCGAACTGATCCACCTGGAACTGGCCATTACGCGTCACATAGGTGGCGCCGGTATTGGTGGCCGAGGTCGCACCCGCCTTGACCACGAAGAAGCCGTTGTTATTGATGGCCAGGTCCAGACTGCGCGTGGTCGGGGTGATATTGCCCTGCGTCTGCGCCTGCGTCACGGCGGCGACATTGACACCGATACCGGCCGAGGTGGACTGCACCCCGTAAAAGCTGGTGGCGTACATATCGGCGAACTCGGCGCGCGACTCCTTGAACCCCACGGTATTGGCGTTGGCGACGTTGTTGCCAATCACGTCCAGCTGCTTGGATGCTGCCGACAGACCGCTCAAACCTTGCTGAAAACCCATGTTCGTCTTCCTTTTCCTGTGCGACTGTCAGTGCATCAATTCATTTGTGCTACATCGGACAACTTGGCGCGCGAGCCATCGCTGAGCAACAGCTGCGGAATGCCGGAGTTGTCCCAGGCCACGCCGTTGACCTTGCGGGTGGTGTAGGTGCTGGTGGCCACCGAGGTGCCGTCGGCCTTGGTTGCCGTGGCATCGAAGGTGTAGTTGCCGGCCGGCAGGATATTGCCGGCGGCATCCTTGCCGTTCCAGACGAAATTGTTCATGCCCGAGGTCGGATTGCTCACGGTCACGGTATTCACGGCGACATTGTTCTTGTCGCGAATGGTGATCGTCATGGTTTTGCCCGGGGCCTCCAGCGACACACCGCCCGGCACGTCCTTGCCGTCGCCGGCGCTGGCCAGCGCATTGCCCGGCGACTGCACCTGATGGCCGACCAGCGTGGTCGCCATCAGCGATTGTGATGCAATCTGTGCCGACAGCATGCTCGCCATGGTCTGGTTGAGCTTTTCCATACCGGACACCTGGCTGATCTGGGCCATCTGGCTGGTCATCTGGCTGTTGTCCATCGGATTCATGGGATCCTGCGCCTGCAGCTGGGTGACCAGCAGCTTGAGAAAGCGGTCCTGAATCCCCTGGGAGCTGTTCGCATCGGCGCTCGACGCCGTGGTGTTCCCGTTCAGGGAGCTGTAGGGGTTGGTTGCGCTGCTGGAAGTTACGCTGCTGGCCATGGCAATGATTCCTTACGATTACTGACCAAGCTGCAGGGTTTTCTGCAGCAGTGTCTTGGCGGTATTCATGACTTCGACGTTGGTCTGGTAGGACCGTGCCGAGGCAATCATGTCGGACATTTCTTCAACCGGGTTCACATTGGGCATTTTCACGTAGCCTTTTTCATCGGCCAGCGGATGACCCGGGTCATATTTGAGACGCGGCGGGGTGGTGTCTTCCACGATCGAGGTCACGCGCACCCCGGCCACCTTGGGCTCGGCGGCAGTCACCGGAATCGCGGTAAAGACCACGTGACGGCCCTTGAACGGGTCGCCGGTGGAACTGGTGGCACTCTCGGCGTTGGCGATATTACTGGCCACCACGTTCAAGCGCATCGACTGTGCGGTCAGCGCCGAGCCGGAGATCCGGAACACGTTTTCAAGCGACATGATTACTGGCCTCCTTTGATGGCATCGGCAAGGCTGTTGATGCGTTTGTTCAGGAAGGTCAAGGTGGTCTGGTACTTCATGGCATTTTCAGCGAAGGCGCCACGTTCAACATCCATATCCACCGTGTTACCGTCGAGGCTGCGTTGTACCGCATTGCGATATTGCAGGCTGGAGGCGAAATCACGATTACCACTGCCATCGGTCGTCCCAAAATGACGCGAATCGGTTCGTGCCAGCGCGAGCGACTTCTGCCCTTCGTCCGCGGCCATCATGGCAGAGCGGAAATCGATATCCATCGCCTTGTAGTAAGGCGTATCGGCATTGGCGATATTGCTCGCCAGCACCTCAGACCGATAGGCCTGAAGGCTTAATGCGCGCTGCTGAAAATCGAAGGCTTTGGCAATCTTGTCAAGCATGGTCTCTCTCCTGAACACTCGAGATAAAGCACAAACCATGCCAACACCAAACAATGCCACAAGCACCTGTTTTCAAACGGATTAAGCAAACCAGAACAGCCTGACAGCGGTAGCGGCGGCAATAATTGCCGCCGCTAGCGGCAGAATACCCTCACACGCGGGCGGGAATAACCTTGACCGTCATGTCAGCCACCGGGCTTCTGCCATCGCCAGTACGACCAGGCCGGATTGACGGGATACACCTCTTCCAGCGCGGTCCAGCCATTGATATTGCTCAGCCCGACCCTGGAGAACCGGTTATCCTGCAAGGTCCGGCCATCCCATCGCCACGAAACCACCGCCGTGCCAGTGCACGGAATGAGGCTGGCCGTCCCCCGTCCCGAGCGCCCCAGCGATTCCGAGGAGGCTACCCGTCCCAGACACCAGCCGGGGAAGGCTGCACTGGCAATCCGGCCATTCGCCTCCCAACGCCAGCCCTGACTGGCCTGCGATGTCTTGCATGACGTCATGGCAAGCGACTTCAGGGTGTTGGCCGAATCCCGTGCCGTCAAACACAAATTGTCCGCCACCGACACCAATTGCCGCGGCAACGTTGCCGTCGGCACTGGCACTGGCGGCGTAGCGGCTGCACCCGCCAGAATCACGCCGGCAGGGTTCTGCGTCACCCCGGCCCCGGATGGAAAGCGGGGAGCCACCGGATCGGGCGAAACCGTTCGTGGTACCGGCACCGGCGTGGCGGCACCACCCGCCAGAATCACACCGGCAGGGTTTTGCGTCACACCGGCCCCGAATGGCGAGCGGGGAGCCACCGGATCGGGCGAAACCGCCCGTGGTGCCGGTACCGCATCCTCAGGCTCCCAATACCAGAGAGGCCCGGCGCCCTTGTCTTTCCCGAGCGCCAGCGACGTCCCTATCGTCAGCAAGGTATCGCCCCGTCCCTGCCGGGGGCTAATCCGATGGTCGCGCGCGTCCCAGCGGAGTGACTGTCCGCTGGAACATGCCACCCCCTCCAACCCCGCAACGACACCCCGGCCGAGGCACACCTCAGGGATCGAGACACTCTGGATCTGTCCGTCCGCAAGATAACGCCAGCGCTGCCCCTGCTCCAACTCGCTACAACGCGTCAACTCCACCAAACGCGGTTTTGTCAGGGGCTGCCCGCTACGGCCGAACACCGACACACACTGATCGACATTCACGCTCTTCAAGCGATAGACACCCGCCTCGCCGCTACGGGGAGCCGCCAGAAGGCTTCCGTCATCCCGGGCGACAGGATACGCAGGATGATGCCCTTGTTCCGGGGTCGCCGCGGTTCGCGGATAAAGCGCATTGATGCCGGCGATGTCCCCCTGACTCAGCAACGCGGATCCCTCTATCACCGCGTGCATGATCGACTCCGGATCCGCATTGCCGATAGCGCGACTGGCGGTCTTGCCACGCCTCTCTTCATGATCAAACCCCAGCGCATGCATCAGCTCGTGAACGGCAGCCGCCGTCAAGCGGCAGGACAGGGTCAGAGGCTGCGGCTGAGGATAAGAGCGCCCTACGAATGACACACCACACTTACCTTGCCGTGCCGGAACGAAGCGGATCAGCAAGCGGTTCGTTGCGGTAGCACTCTCGACGAAGCGCACGGCGGTGACCGCCTCGATTTGGCGCATCCCGTTCTGCATCACGTCCCAGGTATGCTGGTCTGTCCCTGGCGCAAACTGGTAATGAACAACACCCCCGGGCCACAAGGCCGCTGACTGCCAAACCACCGCGCGCTTGCTTCGCCCGCCCCCCGACGCCTCTTCCTGACGGTTGTTCGTCGGTGCGGCACTCCCATACGACAACGTTCCCCACACCGCAAGACACGCCAAACCGATCACTGCACCACCATTCCATCTGATACTCATCCAGCACACTCCTTTCATGGGTATTTCCCTGCCACCACACCGTTTACAACCACTGCCACTTCCCCCAGCCCCCGGTGCCACGTGCCGGCCCATCCACCACCGTCATGTCACGGTGATCCAGCCTGAACTCGGGAAACGACAGCTCATGCAGCGCATCGCCGGACAGACGCCAATTCGCTGCGCCGGGCGCAGTGCACGCCACGAGCCGTACCTGTCCGCTGCCGGCACGGGCAAGCGTCGTGGGGAATGGCACCCGGCCAAGGCAGGCATTGGCAAATACCTGACTACGCACCCGGCCATCGGCCTCATGCAGCCAACGCTGTCCGGTGATCCGCGCATTGCACGATCGCAATCCGACCTTGCCTTCATATCCGGGCGTTTTGGCGGGATCTTCCAACACCGTCAGGCACTGGCGATTGGCCAGTGAGCGCAGCTGGCGATAGGACACCGCCTGCCGGGAGCTCGTCGCTACGATCGTTCCAAAGGGAGACAGTGGCGACACCGGAACGGCCGCGGTGGATGCTTCCATCCAGTACCAGCGGGCCTCGGCACGCTCTTCCGGCATGACACCGACCAGCACATCCCCCTGCGCCATATACAAGGCTTCGTCAGGACCGGACTGCAACACAACCCGCCCTCCACGTGCCCGCCAGTGTGCCTGAGGCGAGGTGCACGAGGCGGCGACCACGCCCTGCCGCACCCCCTGCCGGCTCAGACACACATCGGGGTAGGCCACATTCCGGATACGGCCATGCTCGGTGTAGTGCCACTGTTGGCGCGCCAGATCGGCCTGACAGCGCGACACCTGCACTGCCCGGAAGCGACCGGGAGACCCCCGGTCCCATTCGCGTGGCAACACTTCCAGACACTCGCCATCCAGCATGGCCTTGAGCAAATACGGCTTGGCCTGGCCGACCACCGGTTCATCCAGACGCCCCGAATAGGCAGGATGAACGCCCTGCGCCGGCGCACGCGGACTGCCGGGATAGTGCCGGTTGATGCCGGCGCGATCCGTGGCACTCAGGGAATGAAATTGACTCCGGTGCGGCAGCATCACCGACTGTCGGTCCGGCAGTGCATTGACGTCGCGCTTCCCGCGCGGATCCCCCTCGTGCAGAAACCCCAGCGCATGCAGCAGCTCGTGCAGCGCGGTATTCATGCCCGGGCATGCCAGCGTCAGTAACTGCGGCTGCCGCTCCAGGGCGACACGCCCGGCAAAGGAGGTGCCGCACACACCATCGGCACCTTGGGGGCGAGTCTCGATGCGCAGCCGGTAGGGTTGATGGGCATCGGCGACAAAGCGCACGTTGGTGACCGCTTCGATATGGCGCATCGCCTCTTGCACGACCTCCCAACTGTAACGGTCCAGTCCTGCAGCAAACTCGTAATACACGATACCGTCAGGCCAGGGATCACCGTGCAGCGGTTGAAAAACCGCCCGTTTGCGCCGAACCCCGCTGGCAGACGGGCTATCTTGACGCCCGACCAGCACATCGCCGAAAGCCAGCACCCAGCCATCCGGCCGGACCTGATAGTCCAGCTCCCGGCCAAACCCGTCGAAGACCACGCCGGGTCCCGCTTCGCTTCCTGTCGCCGTCCCGGCACACAGGGCCAACACTATCCCGCACAGCCCGTTGCGCCATAACACCGCTTTGTTCAATGCCCTCATCACGCTCTTTCTGACCGGGACAGCCGACCGCATACCGTCTCCGACACCTGGTTAAGGAAACCGCGACAGTACCTTGGCCGACAGCGACAGCACAGCTGGCCGGATGGTGAGAAGAACCGGACGACACAACATGGGGACACCAACCGGGCGACTTCATCAAACCGCCCTGCACATACGGGTTTTTCTGACAAAACGAACCCAAATAGCTCGCCTTTCCCGCGCCTTAGCGCCACTGCCATTGCGACCACGCCACCCGTTGCGGAAAAACGAAATCCACCAGGATCGATCCGTTGAAATTACTCAGACCGACCGCAGGAAAGCGCTGATCCTGCAGTCGGCCGCCCGTGAAGTGCCAAACCATCGCAGACGGAGCATCGCAGGCCTGCAATTGCGCATACCCCCGTCCGGAACCGGTCGGCTCGGATGGCGCAAGGACTTTGCCCAAACACAGGCCCGGCCGGGCAACACTGGCCACCCTCCCGTCGGACTGATGCCGCCAGCGCTGGCCGGTACGGAGGGGGTCGCAAGGGAGCATCGCCAACGACTGACTCGCGTGGTGTGCGGTCAGACACTGCTGGTCGGCCAGTGAAGACAACTGAAGCGCGGTCGCCGCCGGACGTGGCACAGCCACCTCGCCAAAAGGGGAAACAGGGTTGGGCAGCGACGCAACATGATGCCCGGACCCGGCGGGTCTGAGCCACATCCAGCGCACCCCCGCGGCAGGGCCGTCAACAGGGCGCCCTGCCTCGACGCGGCCAGCGAAGGAGTGCAGCCGGTGAGCCGCCCGGCCTTTGACCCACACTTGCCCATTGCCGACCGACCAGCGCGATGTCGTAGCCGAGCACGCGTGCGCCACCACCGGATAGCGTTCCCCGCTCCCTGCCGCAGTATTCACCGTCAGGCACAGTGGGCGGCTGCCATGGCTCTGGATTCGTCCGTCCGGGAGATAGTGCCACTGCTGCATGGCATCGCCGGAAACGCAGGGCAGCAGCGTCACCGCCCGAAATGACACTGACGCGCTTCCGGCCCCCTCCTCCAGCGACAGACACGCATTGTCACGACGGTTTTTCAGCTGATAGGGCTGCGGCTCGCCGGCCTCCGGTCCGGGCAATACCTCTATCCCGCGGTAGGGCGGATGCACCCCGACGGCCCTGGCGTGCAATCCCCGTGGGTAATAGGCATTGATTCCGGCAATGTCTCCGGCACTCAAGGTGTCAAAGTTCTTGCTTGCCCCCTGCATCACAGAACGGGGATCTGCGCCCCCGATCACCTCGACATCCGGCAAGGACCGGTCACGCTCATGCCCAAACCCCAAGGCGTGCATCAACTCATGAAGATAGGTCATCGGTTTTTGGCACGAGATGGTCAATCGCTGGGGTTGCACGCTCATACCTTGGCGACCGATATAGGAGGTGCCGCACACCCCATCAGTGCTGGAGGCCGCCACCGGCACGATCATCAACCGGTAGGGCTGCGAGGCCTCCGCCACAAAACGCACCCCGGTGTTTTCTTCGATATGGCGCATCGCCGCCTGCATTCCCTCCCAGAGCGGCCGCTCGACCTCGGGAGCGAATTCGTAATACACAGTGTTTTCCGGCCATAGGGCCTGCCCGGTCTGGTAAACCGCCCGCTTGGAGCGTCGCCCCCCCTTCCCTTCACTGCCCTCCTGCTGGATACGCTCGTGCCAACCCATCAGGACATCGCCCTCGGTCACGGCACTGCCATCCGACAGCACGCGGTAGCGGACCGGCTGCCCCGACACGTTATCGCCTCCGGTGAACTCACCGGCGAAGACCGCTCCACACATCGGCACCACAAGGAATAGCGACCGGCAGATCGGCCGGCCCAGGATACTCGGTACGCTCATCTCGACTTTCCGGCCATGGAAACATGGATATTTCCTGTTCTGACCTATTGAATACTGACAAAGAGCAGGGAAAGTATCCCGCATCACCACGGGAATAAAGCCACAGCGGGTAGACTGGGAATCCGGTCAATGCACGACCGGAAAAAGGCATAAAACCGTCAGAAAATACGTCAGAAACAAGCAGAATGCGTGAGGAATGAAACGATGGCGGAGGCAAGACAGCGGGAGGACGGAGATAAACACGACCATTGCATCGTAATGGTACGGGCCCGGCTCTGGTGCCGGGCCCGTGAGCTGACCCGGGTCAGCTTACTTCCACTGCCAGCGGGACCACGCCGGATTGATGGCAAACACTTCGTCAACCAACAGCATGCCGTTGATATTGCTCAGACCAACCGTCGGAGCGCGGGCATCCTGCACGCGGCCGCCATGGTCTCGCCACGACACGGCAGACGGACTCTGGCACGACACCAGCGCAGGAACACCCTTTGCCCCGCTGGAGGTAATACGCCCCAGACACGCGCCGGGATGGGCCTGGCTGACGATCTTGCCATCACGCCCCTGCTGCCAGCCCTGGCTGGCAATTCCTGTGCGGCATGCCTGCATCGCCAGTGGTTTGAGAACATTTTTCGACTCCAGCGCCGTCAGGCATTGCCCATCGAATGCTGACACCAGCTGACGCGGCGTCGAAGCGCCTGATACGGCGTTTTGCCGCGCAGCGCTGCCGGTCGGACTCGCCATCACAGCGACCCATCCCATGCGGCCAGCGGTATCGGCCGGAAGGCCTGCCGCAAGCTTGCCCTTATCGGCCGCACTCCCCGACCCGAACGGCGAGGCGGAAGTTCTGGCATCTATCAAGCGCGCCAACCGTTTTTCCGCATCGCCAGCCACCCATGACCATTCGGTCTCGGTACGATCCCTTACCCGGCCCAGGATGTCCAACGCCGGCCTGCCGGCATCGGCGCGCACAACCAGATCGGAGGTATTTCTCACCCGCAGCCTTGCGCCAAGGTCCGTCAGGTGCAGCACCTTGTTTGTCTCGCAGGACACGGCGATGATGTCACGGTTTTTTCTTCCGTCCACAGCGGAGTGATGCGCCCCGAGACACAGCTCCGGGCTGGCTTTGTTCTGCAAGCGGCCATCGGCCAGGTAATGCCACTGCTGCCGGCTCTGGCCGGCATCGCATTGCTGCAGATTCACCGGGGAAAAATCGTAGGACTGCGCATTACCCGAACACCCGTCGACGCTTTTCAATTGCAGCGTCTTCGCCGGATCGGCAGCAAGACACAGGGTATTTTGCTGGTTTTTCAGCTGATAGGATTGGGCAGTACCGCGCAACGGTGAGGCACTATCCCTCGGGTAGAGGGCATTGATGGCGTCGATCTCTCCGGCGCTCAAGTCATTCCCCGTCGCGCCCGCAGGCAAGGCCGAGAAATGGCGCGGATCGAGACCCATGGACAGCATCAACAGATGCAGGGCGCTACGTTTGTCAGTGCACGCCACTTCCAGTGGCTGTGGCTGCAAGGCCGGTCGCTGGCGACCGCTATGGGACACGCCGCAGCTATCGCCTCCGATCCCCGGCTTGCCATCCATGATGTTCAGACGGACATTCCATATCGGGTTGTCGATAAAGCGCACCGCCGTCACATCTTCGATACGGGACATGGCCCAGCGCATGAGAGCACGTGTTTCAGGCTTGATCAACGGGTCAAACTGGTAATAGACCTGATTCTTCGCCCACACACTGCCCGTCGCGCCTTTCAGGATGTAGCCCTCACCACCTTTCCCGTCCGGCAATACATAACGGGAAGCGTTATCCGCCGGTATGGGCATGTCGCTGCCCGCAGCATGGGCGGCTCCGGCCACCATGACCGTGGAGAGTAGCCCCAGCGACCAACACGTTTTTTGCCACTGACGACGTTGCTTGTTCATTCTCGACTTTCCGGCCGGTGCGACAGGCATTTTCTGTCACCGGCCTGCCAAAAGGTTGCAGGAAGCGAGAACGATACCGTGGCGGGCGTCAGACAAACGCCGGGCGCACCACAACAAGCATTACGGAAGCCACTGCTCGGAAAACACGATCTTCATGCAGGGAAAAACACCTCTCTTATCGCCTTTTTCTGAAAAATGGCGACAAAAAACCCCGTACTCGACGGGGCCGCTGTGTGGTGTCGTCATCGCGTCAATCCAGCTCCACGATCTCGAAGTCGTGGGTAATGGTTGCCGTCTTGCCCAACATGATGGAGGCCGAACAATACTTTTCGGCAGACAAGGCGATGGCGCGTTCAACGGCATCGGCGCGCACCGCGCGACCCGTCACGACAAAATGCAGGTGAATGGCGGTGAATACCTTGGGATCGCTGTCCGCCCGCTCAGCCTGAATCTCGACCCGGCAGTCACGCACGTCCTGGCGGGATTTTTTCAAAATCGTCACAACATCGTAACTGGTGCAGCCGGCAGTGCCGAGCAGCACCAGCTCCATCGGACGGGGTCCCAGATTGCGCCCGCCGCCTTCCGGCGCACCGTCCATCACCACGGCGTGGCCACTCCCGGTTTCCCCCAGAAAACAGACTCCATCGACCCATTTCACGGTTGCTTGCATCATGCGGTCCTTTTGGTGTGATCGGCACAGATTACCACCCGCCATTTGGGGTCACAAAGAATAGCCGGTACAATGGAAAGATTGTCTTGTTATGTAAGAATGACCTCATGCTGGTATTGGGAATCGAATCCTCCTGCGACGAAACCGGTGTCGCGCTTTATGACACGGATGCCGGCCTGCTGGCTCACCAGTTGCACACCCAAATGGCGATGCATGCCGAGTACGGTGGCGTCGTACCGGAACTGGCCAGTCGCGACCATATCCGCCGCGTGATTCCGCTGACCCGTGCCTGCCTTGCCGAAGCGGGCAAAACCTTGCAGGACCTGTCGGCGATTGCCTTCACCGAAGGCCCGGGGCTGGGCGGTGCACTCTTGGTGGGTGCCAGTGTGGCCAACGCCCTGGCCTTTGGGCTGAACATTCCGGTGATCGGTGTCCATCACCTCGAAGGCCACCTCCTGTCGCCGTTGCTGGCCGACCCACGTCCGGAGTTTCCGTTTGTGGCGCTACTGGTGTCCGGTGGCCATACCCAACTGATGGCGGTGCGCGGCATCGGCGACTATGAAATCCTTGGCGAAACCCTGGATGACGCCGCCGGGGAGGCTTTCGACAAGACCGCCAAGCTGCTCGGACTGGACTACCCGGGCGGCCCCACCCTGTCGCGGCTGGCCGAGTCGGGAGACCCGGAGCGTTTTACCCTGCCGCGCCCGATGCTGAACTCGCCCGATCTGGACATGAGCTTTTCCGGGTTGAAGACCGCCGTACTGATGCGGGTCAAGGCCATCGAAGCCGAGCAAGGCGCACTGGACGACACCGCGCGCAATGACGTCTGCCGCGCGTTTCAGGAAGCCATTGTCGAGGTGCTGGTCAAAAAATCCCTCAAGGCACTGAAACAGACCGGCATGAAGCGTCTGGTCGTCGCCGGCGGCGTCGGCGCCAATCGCCAGTTGCGCGCCGCACTCGACCTTGCCGCCAGCCGCCGCGGACTGGCCGTGTTCTACCCGCCGCTGGCGCTCTGTACCGACAACGGTGCGATGATTGCCTTTGCCGGTGCAATGCGCGTGGCTCAGGCCCGTGCCACCGGCGCCTATACCGTACAACCCCGCTGGAACCTTGCCAGCCTGCCTGCCCTGTAACCGATGATCCAGCTAAAGAACCTCTCCTTGCGCCGCGGCGTCAAGGAACTGATCAAGAATGCCTCGCTGACCCTGAATCCCGGCAACAAAGCCGGTTTAACCGGCGCCAACGGTACCGGAAAGTCCACCCTGTTTGCCCTGCTGATGGGCGAATTGTCGTCGGACACCGGGGAAGCACTGATTCCCCCGACCTGGACCATCGCCCATGTCGCACAGGAAACCCCGGCACTGACCCGCAGCGCCATCGACTATGTGCTGGACGGTGATCGCGAACTGCGGGAACTGGAAGCGGCGCTGGCCGAGGCCGAGCACGCCAATGATGGCGAAGCCATCGGCCACCTGCATGCCGAGCTTGGCCATATCGAAGCCTGGTCGGCCCGCTCCCGTGCGGCCCGGCTGCTGGCCGGACTGGGCTTCGCCACCGAAGCCCACGAACGCGAAGTCGCCAGTTTCTCGGGGGGATGGCGCATGCGCCTGAATCTGGCCCAGGCGCTGATGTGCCGCTCCGACCTGTTGCTGCTGGACGAACCGACCAACCACCTGGACCTGGAAACGGTACTGTGGCTGGAAGACTGGCTCAAAGCCTATCCCGGCACCTTGCTGATGATCTCCCACGACCGGGACTTCCTCGACGCCATCTGTAGTCATATCGTGGAACTGGCCGACCAGACGCTGACGCTGTATACCGGCAATTACTCCCAGTTTGAAACCGCCCGCGCCGAAAAACTATCGCGCCAGCAAGGTGACTTCGAGCGTCAGCAACGCCAGATCGCCCATCTGGAGTCCTTCATTACCCGTTTCAAGGCGAAAGCCACCAAGGCGCGCCAGGCACAAAGCCGGGTCAAGGCCCTGGAAAAGCTGGAGCGCATCGCACCGGCCCACGTTCACTCGCCGTTCGACTTCAGCTTCAAGACCCCTGACAACCTGCCCAACCCGTTGCTGCGGCTGGACCACGTCAATGCCGGTTACGGTGAAACACCGATCCTGCAGCGCTTGTCCCTGTCGATCGAAGCCGGCAGCCGCATCGGCTTGCTGGGCGTCAACGGCGCCGGCAAGTCGACCCTGGTGAAACTGCTGTCGGGCGACCTGGCCCCTCTCTCGGGCGAACGCATCGAAGCGCAAATGCTCAAGGTCGGCTATTTTGCCCAGCACCAGCTGGAAACCCTGCGTGAAGACGACAGTCCGCTGGGCCATATGCAGCGACTGGCCCCCGATACCCGGGAGCAGGAACTGCGGACCTTTCTGGGTGGATTCAACTTCCATGGCGATGCCGCCACCAGTCCGGTCGGCCCGATGTCCGGAGGTGAAAAGGCCCGACTGGCGCTGGCGCTGATTGTCTGGACCCGCCCCAACCTGTTGCTACTGGACGAACCGACCAACCACCTTGATCTGGAAATGCGCCATGCCTTGACGCTGGCGCTGCAGGACTTTGCCGGCGCCCTGCTGGTGGTGTCCCATGACCGCTCCTTGCTGGAGTCGACCACCGACACCTTCTGGCTGGTATCTGACGGTACTGCCAAGCCATTTGACGGCGATCTGGAAGACTATCGCCAATGGCGTCTCGAACGGATGGCGGAAACCGGCAAGCCATCGGGTGAGGAGGCTGGAGCAGCCAGCCGCAAGGACCAGAAACGTCAGGAGGCCGAAGCTCGCCAGCGCATGTCGGTCGTAAAAAAACCGTTGCTTGCCCGGCTGTCCAAGCTGGAAAAGGCCATGGAAGCCCTGAGCCGGGAAAAACAGGAGCTGGAAGCCTTCATGGCCTCGGAAGCCGCCTATGCCGACGAGATGCGCAGCAAGCTGGCCAGCAGCGCCAAACGACAAGGCGAAGTCACGGCAGAGCTGGCACGCATCGAAGAAGACTGGCTGGCAGTACAGGAAGAGCTGGAAGCACTGGAAGGCTAGTTATCCACAACAATCACGGGATAACCCTGTGGAAAACCCCTGAATAACAGGGGTTTTTCTTTTGGGGTGAATCACTTGCCACACCCGCTGCAGAAACAGTCAACGTAAGACCGGTTTAGCGCAAAATAATTCCCGTTCATAAAAAAAATATATGTACGCATGGCACCCCATCCGGTCATCCCGGACGAGGCGCCACGCGTGAGCCGGCTTACATCAGACTTTCACGCGCCATCCAGCGCAACTCCGTAGCGTCATCGCCTTCGGCAGCAGGCAGAGAAAGTGGCGGAAACGTCATGTGCAAACCATTCCCCAACGCGATCGACAGCATCATTCGTCCCTCCTCCCCGGCAGCAAATGCCTGTTTCAACGTCACGGTTTTTCCGGTACTGCGATCAAACATCACAAGATCATCCCCTTCGCGCCGTGCCTCGAGCGCGAGTGGAACAGGAACGACCAGTTTGATCTCCAGCACGGAACCGTTATCCCCTGCCTGCCGCTGTGGGTCGGCTACCACCACGATGGATTGATAGTGCTCATAGTTCTCGGCAGAGATCGTCACCGGAGTCGCGGTTTTCGGAGCAAGCAACAACTGTCTGATGCCAGACAGCAGCGGTGGCAAGGTACCGCTGCCGGCTACCCAGGTCAGGGTAGTGTCCAACAGTCGCAGCGAATCAACGCCCGGCGCGGGTTCCGCAACAGGCAGCGCATCGGCATCGTTCAACATGCCCTGAGCGTCGAACGCACGGGCTAATTGCGCCTCCGTAGGCAAGGACTGGCGGTAAAGCGAGGCCGAGTGCCGATCATACAGCCAGGCATGTTGCGTCTCGTCCACGCCCATGAGCTCTACCGTACTGGGCAACCCCGGCGCAGCGGTAATGATGTTGCCATCCATTAGCCACACCGGCAGCGAACCTCCATCCGGGCGTTTGATGTCCAGCACCGACAAGGTCGTGGCACCTGGCAAGTCCGTCAGACTCTGCCACCAGCGCGGGTGTGCCTTGATCCAGCGCCCGGTAACCGCCATCAGGGTCAGTTTGCCCGGCATATCGAGGTGATGCAGCAGGCCGTCTTCCGTTTCCACATACAGCAAGCCATCCCTTGATGAGAGGGACACCAGCCCGGCAATCGCCATGCGCAGCGCGGTGAACTCGCCTTCCGGAGCAAACCCTATTTGCCGGTAGACCTGTTTCTCCTGCTGACTGAAGAAATACAACACCTCCCGCCCATCCGGCAGCGGGGCATTGCCAACCAGACTCATGTCGGCCGGGAGCGACACCCGGGGTGTGCCGGAAGGCGCTTCGAAGCGGGGTTTGATCACGACTCCATCCTGCATGCGCAACCAATAACGCTGACGCAGTTGCTCGGCATTGACCCGATCGACCACCACCATGCCTTGCGTCGGCAATTGCGCGGTTTCTGCTTGCTCGCTGACGCATACCACACCATCAAGATAGGGCTTGAGCACGGAGGCAACATCGTCGATACGCGAGGTTTGCTGCAGGAGATCGGTCAAGGCCGCATCCGCACGGAGGCGTTCCAGCACAAGCCCTTCCTCGGTAATACGATATACCGCATTACGCGCCGTATTGCGTTGACCGGCATCCAGCAGCACATGCTGGTTTTCCAGCCAGACCTGCAACGGTTTCTCGCCAGCCAGTTGATAGCTGGCAAGCAGTCGATGCGTATCGGCTTCGACCTTCAGCAACTTGGTGCGGTCACGACGATTGAAAAAATAGGCGGCATTGCCCTGCCGTGTCACCAGTGAGGCCTCCGGGTAGTCGAAACGTGGCTCGATATAGAGATAATCCTGATACTGCTGGTCATAATAGGCATGTTCAATTTCCCGCTCGACCACCCCGTTCGCGTCCTTGACCGGAAAGTGACTGATGGGGACAAAACGCTCATCAAGCAAGTGCTGCCGGCTCAACTGATGCAAATGCTCGCTTAGCGCTTGCGTGTCCTTTGGCCAGTCATGCGCGTCGACCGACTGGACCCGCGTCGCTTTCGTTTTAACGTCCAGCTCCATGACATCACCGTTTTGGCACAGCACGACAAGCGCTCCGACTGCCACACCGGCATCGATCTCTACCTCGATACCGCCGCAACGGAATCCCTGCCCGGTAAATTCCACCCGACTATCCGACAGGTTTCGCGCATCCAGCGTCCAGCGTGTCTGTTGTGCATCCGTGGTCGCGAGAGACACGCTGGCACCCGGCATCAGACCGATGACGAACTGTCCCCTATCGGCCTTCAAGTGGTAATGCAGCACACCTTGCACCTTGTTCTCCAGTTTCGGCATTTGCAAGCGGCGTGACTGTCCGCCGAGAAGGATGTCGATATCGGTGCGGACATACTCGAACCCCAATCGATCGATGATCCGTTCCGACGGAAAAATATAGAAATCAAAGTCAAAATCATCGCCTTCCATCTGACGCAACACGTCAAACCCGGCGTCGTGACGCGAGGTCGCTCCCGGCAAGGTGTTGTAGGCAAACGTGATGTAGTGCTTTGGCGTGGCAGGAAGGTGCACGACATCCGCCGTACGCCAGCCCGATGCCGGCAGCGCGGCGTGTTCTGCATACCCCAGCCGTTGGCGAATATCGAAAGCATATTCGCGCCGGTGGACCATTTGCGGCATATCGCCGACCCAAAGGAAGTAATTGATCTTGCCCGAACCGGTACGGCCATGCTTCGAGGCATACAGCCATGGCGAGTCGAACAGCACCTGTCCCTGCGTCAGGTCCAGTTGGCGAAACACGGCACCTGGCATAGGCAATAACCCGCGATGCTCAGGGTCGTAACGATAGCCCCCCGAGTTGTCATCGTGCGCCACGGTATAGGCTTCCCGGAAGCGGTAGAAGTAAGCGCCGACCGCCGCAGCGTGTTCGGCAACGGCGGAATACGCGTCCACCAGACCCGAGATACCCACCCCCAGCCCGGCCAGCAACACCCCCGCCGGTCCGGCAACGCCCACACCGGCAAAACCGGCGATGCCCAGGCCAAGCCCGGCTGAATCGAAGGCCAGATGCGTACCGAACACGGCTTTTTGCCGTTCGCTGTCGGCTTGGGTCAATTCGTAGATATCCAGACCCATGCTGCCAAGCTGCAATGCGACACCAGCCTTGGCCAGCAGTGCGCTGCTGGCGCCCTGCAACGGGGCGGCTTCGGCATGGGCGGCCGTCTTGATCAACTGCGCCATGCTGACGCCGTCCATGAGAATGCCCTGCCCGATCTGGGCACTGTTCACATAATCATGGATCTGTACCGCCAGCACCAGATTGCGGTTAACGCCGGGATCGTCGGACGTGGTGCCGGCTCGGTCCCGTCCGGTAAGCCAACGTAGCAATGCCTGAATCGCGAAGGCACTATTCAAGCCGTCAATGGCATGCACGTCATTCACGAGCAGTTGCTCCGTTCCCCGTCGGATCGTTGTCTGGGTTTGGTCAAGATAGCGCACAACCTCGCCAAGAGCGGGATCGTGACTACTGCGCTCGAGGCTTTGCCGGGGGTCGAGTCGATGGCGGAAGGTCATACGGAATCCCCCTCCCTCCTCTGCCCCGAAGGACGGCAGGATCGGGATCCATTGCTCGGGATTCTCCACGCCGGCCAGCATGGCATGCACCGATTGCTGCAACCGTTCGGCCATGCTCTCGGCCCGCAGCTGCTGGTCGGCCAATTGCAGGCGATGTTCGTCTTCCCGGGTTGGCAGCACCGGTTCGAGCGTAGTGACGATATCGGCCGTGATGGCCTGCATCACCCCGACACCCGCTGCCATCTGGCCATTCTCGGGGAGCGCCGATGCCAGATACACCGTATCAAGTCCGAGTGCCGGACGGCGTTTAAACAACCGGGACAGAATTGACGTCTGACCTTCGAGCTGCCGGGTAAATTCGCGGTAACGACGCAAGAAAGCCACATCCTCAGGATGACTCCCGCCACTAATGGTATAGCGTGGCAGAGGAAGCCCGATATCATCATGCAACCAGACGTAGGCATCGGTTTTGCCGAAGGTGATGTCAACCAGCCGGGTGTCGCTGCTCAAGGATCGGGAAGGCACCTGATGACGTGCCAGTAACTCACTCAGCAAGGGGGTCAGCGCGACCCCTCCTTGTTTGCTCTGCCGATCCAGCAATTGAATCCGGTACTCGGCAACGGTGAGACGGTTCTGCTGCTGGATGAAAAATGTATCCTGCTCCAGGGGCATCCCCGAATTGAAACGCTCGGCAAGGGACTGTCCTTCGCTCAGATCCGACAGCAGCAGGTCGGCTGGCCCACGGAATTTTTTGTCACGTCGAGCCAATAGCGGTTGGGTCGGCAGGTCGCTGCGATAGCGGCGCAGGGTGACACGGCTCACACCCGGTCCGGTTGGCCAATGTTGCATTTGCCACTCCAGCCCACGCAGAAACGCGTCCCGGCTTGCAAACTCGGCATAGCCGAAGTTCGGATCTGCCAGAGAGAAGGTACGCTGACCCTGCTGTATCGCGCTACCCAGCATGATGGCATGGGTACCGGCGCTCAATTCAAACGCCGCGGGTGATTCGGCATTGCTCAACAAGGCAACAACATGGCTCAGGGGAATAGAAGACTCGGTTCTGGCCTGTGTGTCGAATCTGGCATCCTCTGGCTTGAATGACCACTCCAGCAATCCCAACCCGAAAATACGGGCAGAAGGACTGTCCGGATCGTGAGTGGCGTCGGTCAACTGTTGCAGGTAATGATCGATATGAGAACGGCTCTGGGGTGCGGCCGAGGGTCCTTCCCCGATCAAATCACGCAACCAGGAGGATGCCAATTGCGTCGACAGACCGGCACACACTCCCTGCTGGCGTTCGGCGGCAGCCAGATACAGATTATGCTGGATGGGCTTGAGATTGACGCCGCCAAGCTCGGCAACCTGCTGCTCCCACTCTCGTGTGGCTTCTTGGCGCAGCTGACTCTGCCGTTGGTGAATGGCCTGTAGCACCCCGCCCTGTTGACGAGGGGAGAGCCGCCGCGCCGCTTCGGCGAAGTAGCCTTGCAGGCTGGCCAGTTCCGCGTCTTCAAGCCCCAGCCCGGCCAATTCGCGGTCTGCGTTTTTCTTGCCGGCGCGGAACTCGGCCCGCTCTTGCTCCGTCGCAAACACCGACAACTGCAACAACAGCGCGTTGCGGGCACGGACATAGCGAGCCAGAGCCGGATCTTCCGATCGGGGCGCGGTGGATTTCAACTTCACGGGTAGCTTGTATGGATTATCCTGGTCAACCGGTTCAATGCCCACATGCTGAACCAAGGCATCACTCAACGACTTGACGCCGTCGTAGCGAACCTGGTGGACAGGCGTAGAGTCAAACGCGGGGCTATCGATATAGAACCGCCCATCCGGCTCTTGCCGGATCGGGGCAATAATGACTTCCTCACGACTGACACGCCGGACCAGCGTCAAATCGGCGGAAACCGGGTCGGGAAAAATGAGAAACTGGCCGACCAATGGCACACGCTTGGCATATTCGACGTTGAGCAGCATCGTTGCTTCCCGTTGCGACTCGTTCGGGGCAAGCGGCAAGGAAAGTATCGGCAGCACCGGCAGATTGAATGTGTCGAACAAATCTTCGCACAGCAGGATGAGGCTAGCGTATCGGGTCAGATGAAGGCGCCTGGATTTCCATTGGGGAATATCAAGGTAAAACTGACCATCGGAGTCCTGCAGGATCGGCGTCGCTTCCGTTGAGTCGCGCTCCAGGCGATGCCAGAGTTGACGCTCTCCGGACTCTAGCTGGATAACCCTTAAAAACATGACATTCTTGGGTAAATGCGTCGCCCGGATAAGGGCAGCTTCGCGTTCGGCGGGCGTCAAGACGGCATGCGCCTCCCCCTCCTCATGTGCGCCAGGCGTGTCACCCGCCGTGTCATGTTTAGCCTTTGCCGCACGCCGGTAGCTCACTGTGTCATGTTGAGCAGGACTCTCCGGCCCGGAATTGATACGGGTCAGCAGCCAGCGTTGCTCCAGGTCTTCACACAACTGCGCCATACTCGGGTAATCACGCTGCGCAAGGGGGTTGGTTTGTCCTTCCGCAGGAACGATATGGAACCGCCCCCCTGATTGTCCGATGGCGTAGACAACGATCCCCTGGCTACCGGCTCGCACCCAGATCTCTCGTCGGCCCGAGAGCGGATCAACACGAGACAGGTAGTGTCTGCCCCGTCCCAGTCGCGCACGCAATTCGTCCTCGTTGTGGCCGCTGAAAGCCGCATTGGTCAAGGCATAATCCGCCTGAACCCAAGCAACAATATTCGACTCACCCAGACTCGGGCTTTGACCAAAACCCTCGTCGTATTGAAAGAATGAGGGCCCCTCCAGTACGCCGGGGTCGATTCTGAGTCCGATAGACTGGGTTAGCTCGGCCAACCCGGGCACGCCAAGCGTGCGATTACTGTGGATATTGCCCACCAGTGCAAGCCATTTCCCTGCTCCGGGACGACTTTGATACTGCTTGATAACCTTCTCTGCATAGAAATTCATCATTTCCAGACGCTCGTGAGTGCCAAGCTCCTTGAGGAAATAGCTGGCAAAGCAGTCGATTGCCACCACTCGCACGCCATGCTTCCTGGCCGCTTCGACCAGCGTCACAAAGTTGTAAGGGCTTTCCTCGGCAACGCGTTGTCCCCCGTTCTGGTGCTGCAAATACGCCAACAAGGCCTTTGGCATGCTGCGCAGTTTTGATGCCGCATACTCATCCAGAGCCTTTTGCAGACCGTCGGAAGGAATATGCTCCAGATACAGCGTACGCACCCCTCGCTGGTAAAGGCTGGCCATATTCTCGATCAGCAGCTGCTTGCTGCTGGTATCGCTATGCACTTCCCCCAGTACCAGACCATCGCGCAGCCCCAACAGGGTGTGCAGGGTGTCGGATGGGGAACCGTTCCGGTTCAGGGGCGGAAGATCGGGGCGAAGGGATTCGCCCTTGCGCTCGGCAAAATACTGCGCCGCATCCTCACGCAATTGCTTGCGCAACGCAAAAAAACGCTTGCGAGTTTTGTCATACATCTCGCTTGACTTGGTATCCCTCGAAGAGAGCGAGATGGCCGCATAGCGCGAATTCAATCCGGTCAGCTCATAGGATTGCGCCAGTATGGACTCGCGGAGTGCTTCCGGCATTTCGTAGTCGTGATACGACGTCTCTTGTGGCGACTCGATAGCCGTAGCAGGCTTCGAGCTGGTGGAGGGTTGATTGACAGGATCGGGCTCGTCCCCCGGGGTTCTGCGTACCCGGAAACGGGCTTCCGTTTCAGGGACCTGATCAGTGGATTGACCACGCTTGGGCGACAAGGGCGAATGGGTGTTATGCATACAGGGTTAACCTCCAGACAATGCACGGGGTTTCGTTGAGGAAACGGGAATCGCAGCCATTTGGCACGTTCCCTGCAGGAGAGTTAACCAGACAAACTCAACACACAACACATCAGGTGGATGGGCTAATTATTTAATTAATTTTACAAATAAGGAGTAGTCAATTGACATAGAAACAACGGGGTGGGGCATCGCCAGCAAGGGCATACCGAAGTGAAACACAGCAGGAAGTCGCCGCAGAGCGGTAAAACAAGGAATGCCGGAAAGGGAGGCGGCAAAGACATGAATTCGCTGACACAGGGGACAGCGAAGCAGGCCACCCCCGAAAAGGATGACGCTCAAACCACCCTGAAACAGCCAGTCGCTACAAACGGAATACGCCAGTGAACCAGCACAACACCGGTTCCAGACGCTGCTCGAGAATCTCCCGTCGCCAATGGCGCGACTCGGTGACCCGCGCCAGCAGGTAGCCCACCACCATGCCACGAAGGACCAGGGCCCATTCCGCCGCTACTCCACCCAGGCTACCCATCCACAGGGACACCAGCAATCCAGCCGCGCCAATCCACACAAGTCGCATGTCTGTCCTTTCCTGCGTAGAAATTCACAAGGAGCCCTACCGTTATCGCAGTCTAGAAACGTTCTGTTTCATTTATGTTTAAGCTCCCCATCCATCAAGCATCTCCCCTGCAGTGATCTGCATTTTAGACACATATCCGCCTCGTGTGACGACTGGTTTTTCGTACAGCACATGGACAGTCGGCATTCCCCTCCTACACTCAGCTTATGGGAGTTGTCTGATAGGCTCCCTCCCCTCCGCTGACCATGATGGGGGACATAACCATGACACTGCGCCCCGCTTCCGGTCGCGCAAGGAGGGATCACCATGACGTCACTTAACCCCTTGCACCAGCCCAAGCCGTTTTACCTGATCTTTTCCATCGAATTCTGGGAACGCTTCGGCTTTTACGGCATCCAGGGCATTCTGGCGGTCTTTCTGGTCAAGCAACTGGGATTGAAAGAAAACGACGCCTTCACACTGTTTTCTTCCTTCGTGGCGCTGGTCTACGGGCTGGTGGCGGCGGGTGGCTGGCTGGGGGACAAAATCCTCGGCACCAAGCGCACCATTCTGCTGGGCGCCATCGTGCTGTGCCTGGGCTATGCGATGCTCACCCAGTCGACGCATCACATCCTCTGGCTCTATACCAGCATGGCGGTCATCGCGGTGGGCAACGGCCTGTTCAAGGCCAATCCGTCCGCCTTGCTGGCCCGCTGTTACAAAGACAATGACCCACGGCTGGATGGCGCCTTTACCATGTACTACATGGCGATCAATATCGGCTCGCTCATCTCGATGCTGGCAACACCATGGCTCGCCGCCCGCTTTGGCTACGGGCATGCTTTCATGCTCAGCACGGCAGGGCTGGTCATTACCATCGTCAATTTTCTGGCATGTCGCCACTGGGTAGACTCGGTCGGCTCCGAAGCGGATTTTCGTACCCCCTCGCTACGAACCTGGTGCACGGTGATTCCCGGCATCGTCGCGACCTGCGCCCTGTCAGCCTGGCTGCTGATGCACCAGACGGTTGCCGATGTGGCGCTGGCCACGGTGTCGCTGGTCGTGGTCGCCCTGTTCCTCAAAGAAACCTTCGTGTTGCGGGGCAGTGAACGGCGCAAGATGCTGGTCGTACTGGTCTTGATGCTGCAGGCCGTGGTGTTTTTCGTGCTGTACAGCCAAATGCCCATGTCGCTGAATTTCTTTGCCATCCACAACACTACGCACACTCTGTTCGGTTTTGCGGTCGAGCCGGAACAGTTCCAGTCGCTCAATCCCTTCTGGATCATGCTGGCCAGCCCCCTGTTGGCCATGCTCTATGCCAAGGTCGGTGACCGCTTGCCGATGCCGCACAAGTTTGCACTGGGCATGGCGCTCTGTTCGCTGGCTTTTTTGGTGTTGCCCTATGGAGCGCGCTATGCCAATGCCGAGGCGCAGGTATCGTCAAACTGGCTGGTACTCAGTTATCTGCTGCAAAGTATCGGGGAATTACTGATTTCGGGACTGGGACTATCGATGGTGGCACAACTGGTACCACAGCGCCTGACCGGCTTCATCATGGGCGTCTGGTTTCTGACCTCGGCAGCGGCGTCGGTACTGGCCGGGTGGGTAGCGGGCTTTACCACGGTGCCGGAGGGGACGGCCACTGCCCATGAGACCCTTGCCGTCTATAGCCATGTGTTCTGGCAGATCGGCATCGTCACGGCGGTCATTGCCGTACTGACCCTGCTGGCGGCACCCTATCTGGCCCGAATGAGCCGGGCTTGAATGAAACAACGGCGGAGTCGTGAGACCCCGCCGTGAGTATTTCTGCCGGTGAACGGAACTCAGTGTAGAGCCGGTTCCTTCATCAGCAAGGCAACCAGTTCGGCCACCCGCATTTTCAGTTCGCGTCGATCGACAATCATGTCCAGAGCGCCTTTTTCAATCAGGAACTCGGAACGCTGGAAGCCTTCCGGCAGGGTCTCGCGCACGGTCTGCTCGATCACGCGCGGCCCGGCAAAGCCGATCAAGGCCCCCGGTTCACCGATCACTACGTCGCCCAGAAACGCGAACGACGCCGAAACGCCACCCATGGTCGGATCGGTCAGAATGGAGATGAACGGCAGGCGATGCTGGGACAGCAGGTCAAGTGCCGCACTGGTCTTGGCCATTTGCATCAACGAGTTCAACCCTTCCTGCATCCGTGCTCCACCCGAAGCGGACACACAAATGAACGGCGCACGCGCCTCCACGGCGGCACGTACCCCGCGCACAAAGCGCTCGCCGACCACCGAGCCCATCGAGCCGCCGATAAAGCGGAATTCGAAGGCGGCAACCACCGCAGGAGCGGACTCGATGCTGCCTTGCATGACCACCAGCGCATCATCTTCGCCGGTCAGCTCGGCCGCCGCACTCAAACGGTCCGGATAGCGCTTGCCGTCCTTGAATTTGAGAATATCGACCGGTTTGACTTCGGCACCGATTTCATAACGCCCCTCGGCATCCAGCAACATGTCCAGACGGCCGCGTGCGGTCAGCGGGTGATGATGATTGCACTTGGGACAAACCTGAAGATTGCTTTCCAGGTCGGTGTAATACAGCACTGCCTCGCAGGCCGAGCACTTGCTCCACAAGCCTTCCGGAACGGCAGAAGGTTTGTCGGAGCGGTTATCGCGCTTGATCTTCGGCGGCAGGAGCTTGTTCAACCAGCTCATGCTGACTCCTTGATTCATGGTCCGGCCAGCATCGCTGACCAGAGGTCTTACCGGCAAAGGCCCCTTGCCGGGGCCTGTTGCTTGAGTTCTATAGGATGGCGGCTTTAAGTTCAGCCACCAGACGGGTTAACCGCTCTTTGGCGGTTTCGTGCGTTGCCGCCTCGATTTCCTGCACCAGTCGACTGCCGACAACAATCGCGTCGGCGGCCACTGACAGCGCCCGTGCGGTCTCGGCATCGCGAATACCGAAGCCGACCCCGATCGGGAGCGAAATATGTTCTCTGAGGGCGGCAATTTTACGCTTTACGTCGTCAATGTCCAGATTTCCGGCACCCGTGACACCTTTCAGTGACACATAATAGACATAACCACGGGCAAATTCGGCGATCTTCGCAATACGCGCAGCCGGGGTAGTCGGTGCCAGCAGGTAGACCGGATCGATGCCGCGGGCAATCAAGGCCTCGGACAAGGGCCCGGATTCCTCCGGAGGACAGTCCACGGTCAGCACGCCATCCACCCCGGCCTCGGCCGCCGCAGTAGCAAAGGCTTCATAGCCCATGCGTGCCACCGGGTTGAGGTAACCCATCAACACCACCGGTGTGCGGGCATTATCGGCACGAAACGCCTTGACCATGGCCAGGACATCCTTCAGACCGACACCATGGGCCAAGGCGCGTTCGGAGGCGCGCTGAATAACCGGACCATCCGCCATCGGATCGGAAAACGGTACGCCCAGCTCGATGATATCCGCCCCGCCCTCAACCAGACCGTGCATCAATGGCACGGTCAGTCCCGGGTCGGGATCGCCGGCCGTAATGAAGGGAATCAGCGCCTTTTTGCCCGCCAACGCGGCAAAACACCCTGCAATGCGATTCATGTCGGCTCCTTTACAGGGTCAGGCCGGTCAAGCCGGCAATGGTGTTGATATCCTTGTCGCCACGACCCGACACATTGACCAGAATGATCTTGTCTTGCGGCAGGCGACGCGCCTCTTTGGCCGCCCAGGCCAGGGCATGGCTGGACTCCAGCGCAGGAATGATGCCTTCCATGCGGCAGCAGTCATGAAAGGCGGCGAGCGCTTCATCGTCATTGATCGACGTGTATTCGGCACGGCCGATATCTTTCAGATAGCTGTGCTCCGGACCCACGCCGGGGTAATCCAGACCGGCCGACACCGAATGGGTTTCGATGATCTGACCGTTTTCGTCCTGCATCAGATAGCTGCGGAAGCCATGCAACACGCCCGGCTCACCGGCCGACAAGGGCGCAGCGTGGCGACCGGTTTCGATACCGTCACCGCCCGCTTCCACGCCAACCAACCGCACGCCGTCAATGCCGATATAGGGGTAGAACATCCCGATGGCGTTGGAACCGCCACCGACACAGGCAACCACCACGTCCGGCTGACGCCCGGTCATGTCCTGCATTTGTTCGATGGATTCTTCCCCGATAATTTTCTGGAAGTCGCGCACCAGCATCGGGTAAGGATGCGGGCCGGCCGCCGTGCCGAGGATGTAGAAGGTCGAGTCCACGTTGGACACCCAGTCGCGCATCGCTTCATTGAGCGCGTCCTTCAGGGTGCGGGAACCGGATTCGACCGGCACCACCGTGGCACCCAGCAACTTCATGCGGTAGACATTGGGGGCCTGACGCTTGATGTCCTCGGCGCCCATATAGACCACGCACTCCATGCCGTAACGGGCCGCCACCGTCGCCGAGGCCACACCATGCTGGCCGGCACCCGTTTCGGCAATGACGCGCTTCTTGCCCATGCGCCGTGCCAGCAGCGCCTGACCAATGGTGTTATTGACCTTGTGGGCACCGGTATGATTGAGGTCTTCCCGCTTGAAGTAGATCTGGGCGCCACCTAATGCCTCCGACCATCGGCGTGCATGGTACAAGGGCGAGGGACGGCCGACGAAATGGGCCAGTTCGTGGCGATATTCACGCCAGAAGGCATCGTCGGCAGCCGCCTTGGTGTATTCCGCTTTCAGTTCTTCAAGTGCCGCCATCAGTGTTTCGGCAACGTAGACGCCGCCATAGGGACCGAAATGGCCCCGGGCGTCGGGAAGATCATACTCATGCATGCCTGACTCCTGTGATAAACGCTGCCATTCTGGCAGTATCCTTGATGCCCTTGCCCGCCTCCACGCCACTGGAAACATCGACTGCCGCCGGGCGAATGCGGCGTACCGCCTCGCTCACATTGTGCTCGTCGAGCCCGCCGGACAGGATCAGCGGCAAGGGTAATTGACCGGGCAGCAAGGCCCAGTCGAACGTGGTGCCCGTCCCGCCATGACTGCCTTCGACAAAGGCATCGGCAAGCAGGCCACGGGCATCCGCGTAACGCTCGGCGTACGCGGCAAGATCGACCCCGGGGCGCACTCGCACCGCTTTGAGATAGGGTCGATGGAAAGACCGGCAGAACTCGGGGGGTTCATCGCCGTGAAACTGCAGCACATCCACCGCCAGCCCCGCCAGCACGCTTTCCACTTCTTCGCGGGAAGGATCGACGAACAAGGCGACCACCGACACAAACGGCGGCAGGACCCTGACCAGCCGTCGCGCTGTCTCGATCGAGACATGTCGTGGACTGCGCGCATAAAACACCAGACCGATCGCATCGACGCCCAGGCGGGCAGCGGCAATGGCATCCTCTTCGCGAGTGATGCCGCAAATCTTGATACGGGGGGGCATGACTATCTCCATAGCATCAGTCTGCCCGGGTCCGCCTCGGCAGGCAAGGCAAACTGTTCAGGATAGCCGACACCGGTAAGGTACAGACCACCCGGCATAAAGGTCGGCGGCGCACGAGTGCGGTCGCGGGCAGCCAGCAGTGCGGCCAGATCGGCCTGGCTCATGGCGCCTTTGCCGACATACAGCAGCGCCCCGACGATATTGCGCACCATATGGTGCAGGAAGGCATCGGCGCGCAGATCAAAACGCAGCAGACCGGCGTCGGCGCTGAGGGTCAATTGCTGCAGGTGCTTCACCGGAGTACGCGCCTGGCACTCGGCGGCCCGAAAGCTGGAGAAGTCATGCTCGCCCAGCAGCACCGTGGCCGCCTCCTGCATGGCCGCGACATCCAGCGACTGGTGATACCAGCCGATGCGGCCGGACAATAGCGCAGGACGGACCGGATGCGTCAGCAGAAAATAGCTGTACGAGCGGGAAAAGGCACTGAAACGGGCATGGAATGCATCATCGACCTCCCGGGCCCACAACACGGCCACGCCATCGGGCAGAAAGGCATTGACGCCACGCACCCAGGCCGTCAGCGGACGCTCGACCTGCGTGTCGAAATGGACCACCTGCATCAAGGCATGCACGCCGGCATCGGTACGCCCGGCGGCCAGCGTCTCTACCGGACAACCGGCGATCGATGCCAGCGCACGGTTAAGCGCATCCTGTACGGTATTGCCATGTGGTTGGGTTTGCCAGCCGGCAAAGGCGCGACCATCGTATTCCACGCCAAGCGCGATTCTCATCCAGACCCCTGAGATAAAGCGTCAACTTTAGCAGAATCGGTCGAACTCGGGGAATTACAACGAGGTGACGCCCATCTCTTTCATCAAGGCCTCGGCGGTTTCGGTATCCCCCATCTCCCTATACAAGCGCGCCAGCTCCAGCTTGTCCGGCATGTCCAGAGGACCGTCTGTCTCTTCCACCCGTGCCGCCGGCGGCATGACGTCCACCATCTCGGAGAAGGCCGGGTCATCCAGCACCAGCGGCATTTCCGGGACGGCCTGCGCAAAGTCATCGGACACCAGCGGTTCATCAACGGGCCCTGCGGCAACACCACCTTGCGTCGGCGGCTCGGTCGCCGCAGCGGCAGAATCGGTGGTTGCCGTGTCCCGTTGACGACGGGAGCGCATCAACACCGCCCCGCCGGCCAGCACCGCGACACCGGCGGCGCCATAGGCCAGCAAGGCCGACGAGTCCAGAGGACTGGTCGGCGCTTCGACCGCAGGCTCGACTTTCGGTACCGCTGTTGCAGCAGAGGCCGGAGCAACGGCTGTGGCAGCGGACGCCATGGCCTTGGCACGCGACGCCTCGGCCAAGTCACGCATCCGTGATTCCAGAGCACGCGAGCGCTGTTCGGCCTCGCGCAGCAGGGCATCTTGATTGGCGAGCCGTGCCTTCAATTGGTCGGCTTCGTTCCGGGCGGGTTTGACCGGTGGCACGGCGGCCGCAACCGGCGCCGCTTGAACCGGCTTGGCCGTCGCGGTCTCCGGCTGCGCGGCGGGGGCGGCCGGCTGTGCGCTGTCCCCGGTCAGCTTCCAGCTCCCCGGATAATTCAATACGACGCCGGCCAGCAAGCGATCCGGATCACCGCCGACAAACGCCTCCGGATTCAATTCGACCAGCCGCGCCATGGTGCGCAGGCGAGAACGCGCTCCGAACCGGCCGGCAATCTGCGACAGGGTATCCCCCGCTTTGACCTGATACTGACCGGCCGCGGCAACCCCCGGCTTGGACCAGCTACCGTCCTTGTTCACCAGCACATAATTGCGCACGGTTTCATGCTCACCGACACTGACTTTGGCACTGAACGCAATCAAGGGCACATCCAGTGGCGATTCACTGCGCAACTGCCAGCGCTGCCGCCCTTCTGCCGAAGGCAGCCTTTCAACCGACAAGGCCGCGATCTTCGCGGCGACAGCCTGCGCCGTCACGCCACCATCGACCGAAGGAATCAATTTCAAACGACTGTCGCGGTTGACCGCCAGAGCGGTACCGGCCACCTCGATCTCGGCCAGAAACGGTTCGGCCGGTCGGGACTTGACCTGCATATCGCCCAGCACCAAATGCCCGTTCAGGGGATTACTCCCATTGGGCACGGGCTTCTTGCCACTCTCATCGTGCGACGGGGCTGACGGTGCACGACGCGGACCGTCACGCCGGTAGTCGACTTCATACTCGCGCACCAAACGCCCGGCCGACCAATCGAGCTCCACGGCGAAGCGCAGGCGCTCTTCATCAAAACCGGCCGGCCCACTGATATGGACGCCACTGATCGTACCGTCGGCGCGGCGCTGCAGGGTAAATACCAGTTTGCCGACCGAGTGGCTGTACGGGGAGATCAGGGCATAGTGGTTACGGTCAGCCAGGGCGACCGTGGCGGCATCAAACGGCGCTTCGTCCACCACCGCAATGGTCGCTTCGAACGGTTGACCCACGCTCGACAGCACCTGCACCGCACCAAGGCCTGCCATCGACGGGGCCGACAGGCTGGCCAGCCCTGCCATGACCCACCAGCCGGCGGCGCGACGCTTGCTCTTTAACACGTCCCGGCTCATGAACCGATCCGCTCCAGCAAGGATTCGATCTCGCGCTTCATGGTATCCCCCGCTTCATCCAGCATTTCTGTCAGCACTTCACGAGCGCCTTCGTTATCGCCCATATCCATATAGACTTTGGCCAGATCCAGCTTGGCGGCCTGCGGATCGTTGTCCAGATTGCCGCCCTCGCGCACCTCGGCGGCCGGAACCGTAGCCGTCGCCACCGGCGCGGCCTCTTCTTCGGTATAGAGGCTGGCGAAGGGATCATCCGCAGCGACCGGTGCCGTGGTGGCGGTAGCTTCCTTGCTATCCAGCGAGAAGTCGAAGTCCAGCAGATTGTCTTCGCTGGCCGGCGCTGTCACGGCCGGTTCGGTGCTCACGGCCGCGAGATCGGTTTCCAGATCGAAGTCCAGTCCATCTGCCACGGCAGGCGCCTCCTCCACCGGCAAGACCGACTGATCGGTAAAGACCGGCTCCGGCGGCGACGCTGGCACGGCCGCATCATCGTTTGCCATCAACTCGGCCTCAAGGTCATCCAGCGGAGTTTCCAGCAAGGCCTCGCTGCTGCCATACAAAGGGTTTTCCGGATCGATGGCCTTACCCATCACCACGACACGGCCCCATTGTGGCCCTTGTCCTTCAAAGGCCTTCTCGATTTCCCGGGCATGCAGGGCAAACAGCTGCGTATCGTGATTCTGGTGATAAATTTCCAACAGCTTCATACGGATATCGTGACGGGCCGGGTCCTTGGCCAAGGCGGCACGCAGGATGTCCTCGGCCTGACTGTCACGACCGTAGCTGAGATACACCTCGGCCTCGGCCAGGGGGTCGACGTCGTCAGCGGGCGGTGGAGGCTCGCTGCCTTTGACCGGTTTACCGGCAGGTTGAACCGGCGCTGCCGCCGTGTCCGGAGCAACGTCCTCCTGCTTGCGCCGGCTACGCCAGAACAGCAAACCACCCAGCAAGGCCAGCACGGCAGTACCGCCACCCGCCAGCCATGGCCAGTAATGTGCCAGAGCACCGCCCTGACTGGCCCGGGCCGCGCTTGCCGCCGCCTCGCTGGCCGCACGCTCTTTGCGTTCCATGGTTTTCAGCTGGCTTTCCAGATGGAAGATGCGCAGCTGCGCCTCGCCAAGCGAAGCATCTTTCTTGGCAACCTGCTCACGCAATGCCACCACGGCGGCATCGGGGGCCGAGGCTTCGGCATGGGCGGCCAGCGGTGCCGACGCCGGATGCGCCGGCTCGACTTTGGGTGGTTCGGCCAGTACGTGGGAAGCCGCCTCGTGGCGCGTCACATCCCGGGCACTCGGGCTGGACGGGTCGACACGTGGGGCGGCAGGTGCGGCGAGGATCTGGCGGGCACGCGTGTCCGACAGTGCAAGGATGCGCTCTGGCTCCGGTACACGCAGGTGGCTGCCCGGCTTGAGCTGGTTGGCATCGCCATTGTCAAAGGCGTCGGGGTTGGCCTGGAAGATCGCCGCCATGGTTTGACTCAGCGAAGCACGTTTGGGTTTGACCCGCAGCGCAAAGGTACGCAAGGTATCGCCCGGCTGAATGGCCACTCCGGCGCCGTGCACAGCCTTCTCGGGAACCGCGGCCGATGCGCTTGTAACAGCACGGCGCACGACAGGTTTGGCCGGTGCCTTGGCCGTTTTGACCGGCGCCTTGGCGGCTTTGGCCGGTTTGCGGGTATAACGCGATGCCAGGTTGTCTTGAGCGTAGTCGGGTGAATCCTGAACGATCTGGCCAATGCCCGGCACGGCATAGCCGGAAGGATCCAGCAACACCGTGTACTCACGGTTTTCCGTCCCGGACGCCAGACGGGCCGCGACGACAAAACGCAGATACGGCTCACTGACCGGATTTTTGGTGGATATGGTGATAACGGCGCCGTCCCGGGTTTTTTGCCAGGCGAAACGGAAGGCACTCACCTCGGGCTGCAAATCCACATTCATGTCGCGGAAGGTCGAAGCATCCGCCAAACCGATTCGGGCGCCGTCCAGCTCGGCGGCCCGGACCCCCGTTAAACTGATTTCGGCACGAAACGGCTCACCGAGCCGGGACAGCACGCTGACCCGCCCCAGACCCGCCTGGGCCGGGAGCGACATCGCCAGACCGGCAAGCAGGATACCCCGCGTTATGTTGGCCCGTTTTATCACTTTTGACCTTCCGGAATAGATTTTTTATGCAATCTTAGGCCTGGCGACGAATTTTAGCTACTTCTCATGAAGAATCAGCCCAAACGGCCCTCTTGCAGCAAGAGCTCGGCAACACGGACGGCATTCAAGGCGGCACCGGCCCTGACATTGTCGGCCACCAGCCAGAAGGCCAGTCCATGACGGGTCGAACGCACCCGGCTCACCCACAATTGCTCATTGCCGGCCACTTCCATCGGTGTGGCAAAACCATCCGGGCGACTGGCATCGTCCACGATATGCAAGCCTGCGGCGGCCAGCAGTTTACGGGCACGATCGGCGTCCAACGGTGTTGCAGTGTCAACCTGCACCGACCAGGCATGGCCAAAGAACACCGGCACGCGCACGCATGTCACGTCAACGCTCAGCTCCGGCTTGCCCAGCAAACGCGGCAACTCCTGCATGACCGAGCGCTCTTCTTCGCTCACCCCGTCGGCATCGATGTCACCAATCACCGGCAGCAGATTGAACGCGATGCGTTTTGGGTAAACCTCGATCTCCGACTCGCGCTGGTTGAACAAGGCGGTCGTTTGATTGGCCAACTCTTCCATGGCCTGTTGACCCGAACCCGACACCGATTGGTAGGTCGAGACGCTGACACGTTCGAGGCCATGGCTGTCCAGCGCCTTGAGCGCACGGGCCAGCGGTGTCACCGTGCAGTTCGGCAACGACACCAGCGACAGGCTCTCCCAGTCGGCGAGCGTGCTGCCATTGACTTCAGGTACGATCAGCGGCACCTCTTCATCAAGGCGGAACACCCCGGAAAAGTCGATAACGTTCGCCCCGGCCTTGCCCGCCTCGGCCACATGGCTGCGCGATACGTCACTGCCCGCCACGAAAATCGCCAGATCCACCTGATCGAAGGCGAAATCGTCCAGACCATGAAGCTCAAGCGCGAGATTGCCGTAAGAGGCAGTCTCCCCTTCATGATCGCCGACATCCACGGCGAACACGCGGCTGGCAGGGAATTGGCGCTCGGCCAGCAGGTCAAGGACCGCCTGGCCCACCAGGTTGGTGGCGCCGACAACGGCTACGGTAATCTTTCGGGACATTGAGGTTTCCTGTAACGACTCGGGGCGCACACGGCGCCCCGATAAAACATGATCGACGACACGACGTCGGGCAACCCCTATTCTAGCGTGTCACGAGCAGACTTAACATACGACGTAGCGGTTCTGCCGCGCCCCACAGCAATTGGTCGCCAACGGTGAAGGCCGTCAGGTACTCGCCACCCATGGCCATTTTACGCAAACGCCCCACCGGAACCGACAAGGTACCGGTCACAGCCGCCGGACTCAGGCGAGCCATCGACGCCTCACGGGTATTGGGCACCACCGAAGACCACTCGCTGGCTTCGTCGAGCATCGCACTAATCTCGTCCAGCGGCACATCGCGGGTCAGCTTGAGCGTCAGAGCCTGGCTGTGGCAACGCATCGCCCCGATCCGCACACACAGGCCATCCACGATCACCGGGTTGGCTTCGCGGCCCAGAATCTTGTTGGCTTCGACACCGCCCTTCCACTCTTCCTTGGACTGGCCATTGCCCAAATCCTTGTCGATCCACGGAATCAGGCTACCGGCCAGTGGCACGCCGAAGTTCTGCTGCGGGAAGGCCTCGGAGCGCAACAGATCGGAGACTTTCCGGTCGATATCGAGAATCGCCGAGGCCGGATTGGCCAGGTCATCCGCCACCGCACCGTGGATGGCCCCCATGCCGGCAATCAGCTCGCGCATATTCTGCGCACCGGCACCGGATGCCGCCTGATAGGTCATGGCACTGACCCATTCGACCAGATTTTGCTGAAACAGTCCCGACAGGGCCATCAGCATCAGCGACACGGTACAGTTGCCTCCGACAAAATCTTTCACGCCGCGGTCCAGCCCCGACTCGATGACCGACAGGTTGACCGGGTCCAGCACGATGATCGCATCGTCCTGCATGCGCAAGGTCGAGGCGGCATCGATCCAGAAGCCCTTCCAGCCGGCAGCGCGCAATTGCGGGTAAATATCGGCGGTGTAGTCGCCGCCCTGACAGGTCACGATGGCATCCATTCCCGTCAATGCCGCGATGCTGTAGGCATCTTGCAGAGCCGGAACGGTCTTACCGATATCAGGAGCCTTGCCGCCCATATTCGAGGTCGTGAAAAACACCGGTTCATCAATACGGGCAAAATCATTTTCTTCGCGCATGCGCTGCATCAGCACCGATCCCACCATGCCGCGCCAGCCGACAAATCCGACTCTCATCATGTCTTCCTTTCCATCAATCCTGCATTCAGCAATTCGCTTGTCTCACGCGGCACGCAATGCCGCAACCACGGCATCGCCCATCGCAGAGCAACTGACTTTTTCGCAACCTTCCTCCCAGATATCCGCGGTGCGCAAGCCCTTGCCGAGCACGGCCTTGACCGCGGCCTCGATACGCAAGGCCTCGGCATTGCGGTTGAAGGTGTAGCGCAGCATCATCGCCGCAGAGAGGATGGTTGCCAGCGGGTTGGCCAGATTCTTGCCGGCAATGTCCGGCGCCGAGCCATGGCTGGGCTCGTACAAGCCCTTGTTGTTCGCATCCAGCGACGCCGACGGCAACATGCCGATCGACCCGGTGAGCATTGACGCCTCGTCGGAGAGAATGTCGCCGAAAATATTACCGGTCACCATCACATCGAACTGGCGCGGGTTGCGAACCAGCTGCATGGCGGCATTGTCGACATACATATGCGACAACTCGACCTCGGGATACTCCTTGGCCACCTCGATGAAGATTTCCTTCCAGAACTCGGTGGTTTCCAGCACATTGGCCTTGTCGACCGAACAGAGCCGCCGGTTGCGCTTCGCGGCAATGCCGAAGGCCACATGCGCAATGCGACGCACCTCGCTCTCGCTGTAGCGCATGGTATTGTAGGCTTCGCGCTCGCCACCGGCGGTCACGCCCATGCCGCGCGGCTGGCCGAAATAGATATCGCCGGTCAATTCACGCACGATCATGATATCCAGCCCTGACACCACTTCCGGCTTGAGCGTCGAGGCATTGGCCAGTTCCGGGTACAGGATGGCCGGGCGCAGGTTGGCAAACAGCCCCAGATCCTTGCGGATCGCCAACAAGCCACGCTCCGGGCGCAGCGGACGATCCAGCGTGTCGTATTGCGGCCCGCCTACGGCGCCGAGCAGCACGGCATCGGCAGCCCTGACCAGCCGGGCCGTTTCGTCGGGGTATGGAACACCGTAGCGGTCATAGGCGGCACCGCCCAACACGCCATACTCGAGCTCCAGCGGCAAGCCGTCTTCCCGCAGCACGTCCAGCATCCGTACGGCTTGCGCCATGATTTCCGGACCAATGCCGTCACCGGGCAATATTGCGATTTTCATCGTGTGTCGTCCTGTCTTCAGGCAAACAGCCAGGGACGTTCCTGGCGCATGCGGGTTTCAAAAGCGCGAATGGCGTCGGAATGCTCAAGGGTCAGGCCGATTTCGTCCAGACCGTTCAACAGACAGTGTTTGCGGTGTTCGGTAATGTCGAAGCCAAAGGTGCTGCCATCCGGCAAAATCACCTGTTGTTCCGCCAGATCCACGGTCAGCCGGTAGCCCTCGGTCGCTTCGCACTCGGCAAACAGCCGTTCGACCACGTCGGCCGGCAACACGATCGGCAACACCCCGTTCTTGTAGCAGTTATTGAAGAAAATGTCGGCAAACGACGGGGCGATCACGGCACGAAAACCATGATCCTGCAGGGCCCACGGCGCATGCTCGCGGCTGGAACCGCACCCAAAGTTTTCACGGGCCAGCAGAATCTCCACCCCTTGATAGCGCGGCTGATTCAGCACGAAATCCGGATTGAGGGGGCGACGGCTATTATCCATGCCCGGTTCGCCGTGATCGAGGTAACGCCATTCGTCGAACAGATTGGGACCGAAGCCGGTGCGTTTGATCGATTTGAGAAACTGCTTGGGAATGATCGCATCGGTATCGACATTGGCCCGGTCAAGCGGGCAGGCCAGCCCGTTTATACGCGTGAAGGCTCTCATCAGCTGGCTGCCTTTTCAATGGCCTGTCCGGCCTTTTTGATGTCTTTGCCCACGCCGGACACCGTATTGCACGCGGTCAGCGCCAACACGCAGAGTGCGGTAATCAGAAGTCGGGTTTTCATTGGCATTCTCTCTTTCACAAGGCCCGCACGTCGACGAAGTGACCGGCGATCGCGGCGGCGGCCGCCATGGCAGGGCTCACCAGATGGGTACGTCCCCCCTGCCCCTGGCGACCTTCAAAATTACGGTTGGAGGTCGAGGCGCAACGCTCGCCCGGCTCCAGCCGATCGGCATTCATCGCCAGACACATTGAACAGCCCGGTTCACGCCACTCGAATCCGGCTGCCAGAAAAATCTCGTGCAAACCTTCTGCTTCGGCGGCAGCCTTGACCAGTCCGGACCCGGGCACCACCAGCACTTGACGCACCGAAGCGGCCTTCTTGCGGCCACGCGCTACCTCGGCGGCGGCACGCAGGTCTTCAATGCGGGAATTGGTACAGGAACCGATAAACACTTTGTCGATGGCGATCTGCTCGATCGGCGTATTGGCCTCAAGGCCCATATACACCAGGGCACGTTCCATGCCGGAACGTTTGACCGGATCGGCTTCGGCGGCCGGATCCGGCACCTGTCCCGTAACGTTCACCACCATTTCCGGCGAGGTGCCCCATGTCACCTGCGGTTGCAGCGCTGCCGCATCGAGCCGCACCTCGGCATCGAAGACCGCGTCCTCATCCGACACCAGCGTACGCCACCAGCTCACCGCTTGCTCCCACGCGGCACCGCTCGGCGCGAACGGACGGCCCTGAACATAGTCGAGGGTGATTTGGTCCACGGCCACCAGACCGGAACGTGCTCCAGCCTCGATGGCCATATTGCACAGGGTCATGCGCCCTTCCATGGACAATGCGCGGATGGCGGGTCCGGCAAATTCGATGGCATAGCCATTGCCGCCCGCCGTTCCGATACGACCGATAATCGCCAGCGCCAGATCCTTGGCGGTCACTCCGGACGGCAACACACCGTCTACCCATACCCGGAAATTCCTGGATTTCTTGGCCACCAGACACTGGGTGGCCAGCACATGTTCGACTTCCGAGGTGCCGATGCCATGCGCCAGAGCGCCGAACGCACCGTGCGTCGAGGTATGGCTATCGCCACAAACCACGGTCATACCGGGCAAGGTGGCACCCTGCTCCGGCCCCATCACGTGAACAATACCCTGAGCCGCGTCGCGGAACGGGAAATAGGCACGAGCACCAAACTCGCGGATATTGGCGTCGAGTGTTTCGACTTGCTGGCGCGAGACCGGGTCCTGAATCCCCTTGTCCCATTCATTGGTCGGCGTATTGTGATCCGCCGTTGCCACCACGGAGTCGGCACGCCATGGCCGTCGCCCTGCCAGCTTGAGGCCCTCATAGGCCTGCGGGCTGGTCACTTCGTGGACAAGATGTCGGTCGATATACAGCAATGCCGTGCCGTCGGAAAGCGCCTGGACCTGGTGACCGGACCAGAGTTTGTCGTAAAGGGTTTCTCGCGCCATGTCTCTTTGCCTGATGTTCGAATAGGTTGTAAGCCATTCTTGCATAGCGCCAGCGCGCCTTTCAAGCAGGTTTTGTGCGTTGCGGGAGAAGAGCGGGAAGGCAGAAAAAAGAGGGGTCGACGCGAATGACAGGGGATTGGACAGTGAGTCCGAATTATTGGACAGGCTGTCCAAAAAAGCCCTGTCCCGGCATGGATTACGACACCTTCGTTGACAAACATTCGCAGGGAGGCAGCGTTGCATAGACACACACATCGCACCGACGCGTAAGAATCGGCTTATTTCATCCTGCCCGAGGAACAAGCCCGGCCCCGGCCCCTCCAATCACCTGACGCGACTTCGCACACGAGACCATTTTATGACTGCTCTGGATCGCTTCCATCTGCTGGTAGACGAAATGCTCGCCACGCTTGGCATCGCACCGCCACCGCTGGACAACAGCAACGGCCTGCTGCGCCTGCACCGTCAGGGCAATGTCGACCTGCTGCTCGGACTGGGCGGAGAAGACTTCTGGTATCTCCTGATCGATCTCGGGCAACCCCCTCCCGAGCTCCGTTACCGGGAATGGCACGAGATCGCCCGACGCAACGCCATTTCCGATGAGCCGCTGCAGCCGGTACTGGCGCTGGACCGTCACGACAACACCTATCTGTGGATCAAGTTACCGCTGGTCGGTTGCAGCACGGCCATGTCGCTGGCCGCGTTTCATGCCCTGATCGGCTGCGGCCACGAGATTCTCTATTCACGTCACACCGCCTGAGCCCGCGCCCGGCCTCCCGGAGGCAAGCCCTTGAGCGACACCAGCACGCCCAACAGGCACGCCAGCGCAGACAGTCCGAAGCACAGGGTAACGCCCCCCGCCGGCCAGAGTACGCCGGCCAGCAGGCCGCCGGCACTGCCGCCGATACCGAACGAAGCCACGATATACAAGCCCTGCCCCTTGGCCTGATGGTGTTCGGCAAAGTAACGATGAATCAGTCCGACAGCGGCGGCATGATGAATGGCGAAGGTCAGCGAATGCAGGGACTGCGAGGTGACATCCGCCAACGGCACCCCGATCCCCAGGGCAATCATGCCAAAACGCACCACCCCCGCCAGCAGGGACAGCAACATCAACACTTCCAGCGACATCTTTTTCATGATGCGCGGCATGGTCCAGAACACGGCAATTTCACAAATTACGCCGATAGCCCAGAACCAGCCGATCAGGCTCTTGTCGTAACCGGCCTCTTTGAGCGCGATCGAGTAGAAGGTGTAATAGGGACCAAAGGCAAATGCCATCAGAAAACAGCAGAGAAACAGGGCAATGACCGGAGGTTTGATCAAGGTGTCGCGCAGCGACTCCCTGGACGAGGCACGCGGCGTGGCGGCCACGTCCGGCACGGTCAGCGCCACCAAGGCCACCATGACCAACAAACCCAGCACCAGCCACGGCATGCTGGCAATGGACAAGCGGTTCAACACATAGCCGCTGCCGATCGCCAGCAACATATAGCCGATCGACCCCCAGACCCGTACCCGGCTATAACGCCCCGGCGAGGAGCGGGTCAGATGGGCGGTACTGGCTTCGATCAGCGGCAGCGAGGCTGCCCAGAAAAAATGAGCAAAGGCCAGACAGCCGAACACCCACACGAAGGTCTTGGGCGCCAGGCAAAGAATCGCAAACGCTACGCCGGCCAGTAGCGATGTCGAGATGATGATGCCGCGCCGCCTCCCCTGCCGGTCAGCCAGCCACCCCCAAAACCCGGGCGCGGCAATACGAGCCAGTGTCGACAGCGCAACCAGCACCGAAATTTGCCACGGAGAAAAATCAAGGGACTGCAGATACAGCGACCAGAACGGTCCGAACAGTCCTGAATAGGCGAAGTAACAGAAATAGAATAGTGCGAAGGGGCGAAGTGAAACCATGTCGTCTCGGGACGGGCCTTTCAGAATGAGGACTTGAAGCGGATGATGTCGCGGCGGGCCTTTTTGCTTGGCCGGCCATCTCCGTGCGGGAAACTGGCGTGTTCGGCACGCGCCATTGCCAGAGTCGCCTCGCGCGCCGTCACCGACTCCTCGCTTTCGCGGTACATCTGACGGGCTTCGGGCGCACCGCGCCTCTGGGTCGACAGCGACAGCACGGTAATATGGTATTCCACCGGTGCCTGACGAATCAGCAGCTCATCCCCTTCCTTGACGATGCGCGAGGCCTTGACCCGCTCGCCATTGACCATGACGCGTCCCAGCTCCAGCGCATCATGCGCCAGTTGGCGGGTCTTGAAGAAACGGGCTGCCCACAGCCACTTGTCCAGCCGGACCTTGCCGTCATCGGCCTCAGCATCATGACGTGCCATCAGGCCACCTTCCACTCGGCACCGGGGTGCCCGTCCAGCGTCAGCGTCAGGGTATCGCCCGAACGAAGGGGGCCAACCCCTTCCGGCGTACCGGTATAAATGACATCGCCCTCCTGCAGTCCATACAGACGCGAGAGATGGGCAATGATGACCTCCAGCGGAAACAGCATCAGGCGGGTATCACCGCTCTGGCGCAACTGGCCATTGACACTCAGGCTGAACGAAAAAGCGTCGGGAAAGGGTTCACAACTGGCAAAACCGGAGACGCAGGCGGCCCCCGGAAACCCTTTGGCCTTGGTCCAGGGATGCCCTTTTTTCTTGAGTTCGGACTGGATATCGCGCGCGGTCAGATCCAGGCCAATGCCGACACCGGCGATATGACCCAGCGCTTCACTCTCGGGAATGTCCCGACCGCCCCGCCCGATGAGCACCACCAGTTCGGCTTCATGATGGATATCGGCCGACCAGTCCGGCAAACGGATCGGCTCGCCTTCCGGCAACAACGCCGACAAGGGTTTGAGAAACACCAGGGGTTCTTCTTCAACCGCATTGCCCAATTCTTTGGCGTGGGCGGCATAGTTGCGGCCAATACAGAAAATAGTCGATACCGGCACATCGCGGCCATTCAGCACAACGGTTCTCATGCATACACTCCCTGAATTTCTCTCGTGTCATTGTCTCACAGAAGCGGATTCGACGTCATTTCCCCACCTCGTTGTGCAATGCGCAACAACCCTGTAATCAGGCCGGTCTTTTAGCCTCCGCCAACGGTGGTTTCGGTGTAATTGTCATAAATTGCTGTTAGAGTTGGCTTCGAGGAACATAGTGCCGTAGCACACGAAGAACTACCGGAAACATCATTCAGTCTGACCATTGCCATACCCGTGCATTGAGTAAGGAGAAGATTTTGAGTCTGGACACCAC
The DNA here is from genome assembly GCA_018260425.1 of Pseudogulbenkiania sp. GTDB lineage: Bacteria > Pseudomonadota > Gammaproteobacteria > Burkholderiales > Chromobacteriaceae > Paludibacterium. The sequence continues at coordinate 81,150 of JAGLBD010000002.1, forward strand.
CGTCTCTCTGGAAAAGTTTTTCAGCCAGCTGACCGAAACAAACCAGCAGTGGATGCAACAGTTCGTCAATGCCCTGTCCTCCGTTCCCGGCAGCGACACATCAGCCAACCCGGTCGCCGACGCCTGGACCCAGATGATGGGCAGCGCCAATCAGTTCATTGCCTTGCAAAGCAGTCTGTACCAGCAGCAAATGAATTTGTGGATGCAATTCCTCGGGCAAAATGCCGCCGGTGCGCCAGGTGCATCAGGCACCGCCGCCCCCGCGACAGATCGCCGTTTTGCCTCGGCAGAATGGAACGACCACCCGTTCTACAGTTTTCTCAAACAGAGTTACCTGCTCACCTCGAAATGGATGACCGAACTGGTCGACCAGACCCAACTCGAGGACGAAAGCAAGGAACGTCTGTCGTTCATCACCCGGCAGTACATCGATGCCATGGCACCGAGCAACTTCATGCTCACTAACCCCGATGTCATCAAGCATGCCATCGAGACCAAGGGCGAAAGTCTGGTCGAAGGGATGAAGAACATGCTCGACGACATCCAGAAGGGGCATATTTCGATGTCGGACGAGTCGCGCTTCACCATTGGTGAAAACATTGCGGCCACCCCCGGCACCGTGGTGTTCCGCAATGAATTGATCGAGCTGATCCAGTACACGCCGACCACGACCCAGGTTTACCAGAAGCCCTTGCTGATCGTACCGCCGTGCGTGAACAAGTACTACCTGATGGATCTGCAGCCAGACAACTCGATGGTGCGGCATTTTGTGGCACAGGGCTATCAGGTGTTTCTGGTCAGCTGGCGTTCTGCCGAAGCGGACATCAAACACTTTGGCTGGGAACAGTACATCGAAAAAGGCGTTCTGGCGGCCACGGAAACCATTCGCAAGATCTCCCGCCAGGACAGCATCAATGCACTGGGCTTTTGCATTGGCGGCCTGATTCTCGCCACCTCGCTGGTGGTCATGAAAGGCCGCGGCCTGAACTGGATCGATTCGGCCACGTTCATGACCTCGCTGATCGACCACAGCAACCCGGGCGAGATCAAGGTCTACATCGACGAGGCTCTGCTGGCGACCCGCGAATCCAAGCTGGCCTTGGGCGGTATTGTCAGCGGCAAGGAAATCGGCCGTTCGTTCGCCTCCCTGCGTGCCAATGACCTGGTGTGGAACTACGTGGTCAACAACTATCTGCTCGGTAAAACACCGGCACCGTTCGACCTGCTGTACTGGAACAACGACGCCGTCGACCTGCCGCTGCCGATGCACACCTTCTTCCTGCGCAACTTCTACGTGGACAACGTTCTGGTACGCCCGGGCGAAATCACCCTGTGCGACGTTCCGATGGATGTCGGCACCATCGACATTCCGGTCTATGTCTTTGCTGCACGCGAGGATCATATCGTGCCGTGGGCTTCGGCGTTTTCGGGGTTGAAGTATCTGACCGGAGCCGCCGAACGGCGCTTCGTACTGGGCGCGTCCGGCCATATCGCCGGTTCGATCAACCCGGTCACCAAAGACAAGCGCAACTACTGGGTCAACGACACACTGTGCGACGACCCGCAGGAATGGATGGAGAATGCCGAGAGCCGCCCGGGCTCATGGTGGAAAGACTGGGATGCCTGGCTGGCTCCGCGTTCCGGCAAACTGGTCGCAGCACCAAAAAGCGCCGGCAACCGGGCTTTCCCGGCATTGTGCGCCGCCCCCGGCACCTATGTGCTGGCCAAAGCGATGCCCTCCGCCCTGGCAAATCTTCAGTAAACTAGACGGACTAACGGGAGAACTATAGATGAGAGACGTAGTCATTGTTGCCGCCGGCCGTACCGCTGTCGGTAATTTCGGCGGTTCCCTTGCCGGCATTCCGGCGCCCGAACTCGGCGCAACCGTCATTCGTGCCCTGCTGGAAAAAACCGGCATTGCCCCCGAACAGGTCTCCGAAGTGATCATGGGTCAGGTGCTGACCGCCGGTTCCGGACAAAACCCGGCGCGCCAGGCCCTGATCAAGGCCGGCATTCCGGTTCACGTCCCTGCCCTGACCATCAACCAGGTATGTGGCTCGGGACTGAAGGTGACCCATCTGGCGGCCCAGGCCATTGCCTGCGGCGATGCCGAGATCGTCATTGCCGGCGGACAGGAAAACATGAGCCGTGCGCCGCATTTGCTGCCCGGTTCGCGCGACGGATTCCGCATGGGCCCGGCCACGCTGGTGGACAGCATGGTCTACGACGGTCTGACCGACGTTTACAACCAGTACCACATGGGCGTCACCGCCGAGAATATTGCCGAGAAATACAGCATCAGCCGTGAAGAGCAGGATGCCTTCTCCAATACCTCGCAAAACCGTGCGGAAGCCGCTCAGGCTGCCGGCAAGTTCGATGAGGAAATCATTCCGGTCAGCATTCCGCAACGCAAAGGCGATCCGATCGTGTTTGCCCGGGACGAGTTCATCAAACTGGGCAGTACCGCCGAAGCACTGGGTAAATTGCGTGCGGCCTTCAAGAAGGACGGCACCGTCACCGCCGGCAACGCGTCGGGCATCAATGACGGCGCCGCTGCCGTGATCATGATGAGTGCCGACAAGGCCCGCGAACTGGGTCTCAAACCGCTGGCCCGCATCAAGGCCTACGCCTCTGCCGGCGTCGAGCCGTCCGTCATGGGCATGGGCCCGGTACCGGCAACCCGCCGTGTGCTGGAACGTGCCGGCTGGTCGCTGGACGACATCGATCTGATCGAGGCCAACGAGGCGTTTGCCGCTCAGGCTCTTGGCGTGGGTCGCGAACTGAAGTGGAACCCGGAAAAGGTCAACGTCAACGGTGGCGCCATTGCCATCGGTCACCCGATCGGCGCGTCGGGATGCCGCATTCTGGTGTCCCTGTTGCATGAAATGCAGCGTCGCGATGCCAAAAAAGGCCTGGCGACCCTGTGTATCGGTGGCGGCATGGGCGTGGCATTGGCCGTCGAGCGCGACTGATACCCAACATACCAAAAAAACGGCCTCCGGAGCGATCCGGAGGCCGTTTTGTTTAGCACTCGCGGCGGTAAATCAGCGGGAGATGCGCAGCGCAGGTCTATCAGGCCAGCACGTCCAGCCCTTTGCGCGCAACGAGGTTGAGTAACTTCAGCGAGGGGCCATTCGGGTGCTTTAGCCCTTGCTCCCACTTCTGCACGGTGGACGGACTGGTATTCAGGTAAGCCGCAAATACCGCCTGGCTGGCACGACAACGCAAACGCAAGGTCTTGATTTCTTCAGCCGTAAAGTCTTTCACCGGCGGCAGGCACAAAGCATCGAATTCACGCAGGGTCTGCGCACCAATCAGCCCGGAGTCTGACAGGTCTTGAGCGGTTTCATGCAGGGTTTTCAGTAATCGGCTAGTCACAGGGTATTACCTCTTTCAAATTTCCGTCGGTTAGCGCCTTGTCCAGTTGTCCCGTATCGAAGCCCAGATAAATGACCGCCAAGATCAACGTTGATCAATCCACGTTCCATTTCATCCACCGCCGCGCACAAAGCATCATCCGTCAATCCTTCTTTATCGGCCCATTTTTCAAATAGCCGCGTTTTATAGATTTGCATGCGTAGCCATATCGTTCCAGTTCAAATCATAGCACTTAGTGATATAGTTAACAATGCAGGATTACCGCTTTGTCGCTCCGATCTACAACGCGCACGCCACCACAGATACCCCTCCCCTTATCCGTTACTGCAAGCCCTGTTGCGCTTGTCCTAGTCGCGTTTACTGGCAGATGCATACCAATGTTGCTCGCCATAGATCACACACCGGGTCAGATCGGCTATGGCGCCGCGCAGCACCGCCCCGCGGCAATGGCACTACACATAGTAAGCATATGAAATACACTTACGGCATTTGGATCGAGACTTGTGGAGCCCTTGCGCCAACACGACAGGTAGCACTCGTAAGACGCCTGGATTGGGGAATGGTTCGGTCGCTACCGGCTATTCCGGCACACCCCTCGATAAGGAGGACATTTCGAAACCGAGGGACAACTGAAGCAAGGACCGATAGGACTGCAGAGAGCGTTGAATTGCCTCAGTGACTAAGCGGGTGATGCTGTCGTAGCCACCTGTCACGCAAGCCTCGTCCAGAGCATCGTAGTACGCCAGGCGGTCAGCTGCTTTGCCATCGCCACGTAGCCAATGAACGGGCCGCCAGCGGCGTGGTTGGCCTTCTGCAACGCCAGTGCCTGATTGAACACGAAGCGGCACGAACCGGCGAAGCGACGCATATCGCGCTGCTGATCGCCGGTTGGCATGAGTTCGTATTTGAAAGCCTGAAGACGTTGCATGTCGCCAAGCCTACTCGCTATTGCCACCCGTTGACGTTGCCGACGGTTTCGGCGGTGCGCCCATCGAAATCATCCGCCGCCTCACTGAACGGCAAAGGCAAGGACGGCTTGGCCGTCAGCGCTATCCTTCCCCGCCCTGAAGGGCAAGGTTTGCCGCGCAATGGATCAATAAATGGTTCGATTAAAATAAAAACACCCGCCAGGCGGGTGTTCAGGTTGTTGATCCAGCGGTGGTTGGAACGAGGTCACTTCGCTCCCGCGAAGGTTTTCTGCCGACTCAAGGCAACTGATTCAGCAATCGGTCTGCCTTGCGGGTCAGCTCGTCCACCGTGGCATCATGATCATTGGCAGCGCGCTTGCCGGCCTTGCCACGCGACTTGGCAGGTGCCTCATCGGCCACCACGGCAGCCGCCGCCTGCCCGCCAGGAATATCACCCAGCTGGTCCATCACGTCGGCAACCACCTTGCGATAAGCCTCATCCGGTGAACGGTCAGCCTGTTGCTGCAGGCGGTTGACCATGGCATCCCGACCCGGCGCCAGATGCACGGCGGTTTTCAGGGCGGCAGACGCGGCAAGCTGGTCTCCTTCGCTGACCAGACGCTGCGCCAGATTGACCCATGCCACGCTGCGGCGCGGAGCCTTGCCCAATACCTCGTACAAGGCCTTGTCAGCCTCCATCGACTTGCCTTGGGCATCCAGCGCCATCGCCAGATTATTGAGCATCTCGATATTGCCCGGATCAACCTCGATGCCTTGCTGGAAGGCATCAACGGCCGCGCCATAGTCCTTGCGCTTCATCGCCGCGAGACCGGCCTTGTTTGCCTTGCGGCCGGCAGCGCGATCGCCGTTGAGCGTCGCCGTCACCGCCTTGTCCAACTGGTCGAGCTGACGATCCGCGGCATCCCAGTCATTGTCCGTCACGGACTTGACCACGTGGCGCAAGCCATCCGGCATGACCGCCGCCTGAGCACGCTGAGGCGCCTCAGCCACACCACTGGAGGCAGCCTGGGGCTGCGGCACCGGGCTTTCCACGGCGGCGGACATCACCGGAGCCGGCAGCGAGGCCGGGGTCGATCGCGACATGAAACCCGGGGTCACGATTGCCGCAGCGGTGACCAGTGCCAACAGCGGCTGAACGATCATGTCCTGTGCCGTTCGTGCCAGCAAGGGCTTGGCGGGGCGCTGGAACTGTGCCGCCAAGGCCGTGCGCTCCTCTTCCGACATGTTCGACATATTGCGCGTCGACGCACGACGCTGCGCCAGCAGGGACTGCCGCAGGTTCAAGGAATAGGACAGTATGGAATGACGCCGCCACAGCCCGTAAATCAGCGCACCGCCCAGAGCGGCGGCCAACAGGCCGGGCCTGGGCAATTGGTAGTGATTCTGCACCAGCGCGAACACCGCAGCGGCGGCACCGACGCCAAACGGGATGAAGCCGCGGTGTACGGTTTGTTTTCTGGAATTATCGACCGGCGCCTCATCGGCAATCATCTGGCGCGCATCGCAGCCATCACTCCAGATGGAATAGCTCTTGCCGTTGTAATCAAACACCAGATGGCATACCGGCAGCAGGGTCGCAAAGCTCTGCTCGCCCGTCAGCGATGCATTCCAGTTCCAGTCGCGTTGCTGGTCCCCTTGGGCATGCTGTTTGACCCCGGCATCGATCACTTCATTGATCATGTCCTTGCCACGCGCCGCATAGACACTGCCCTCACCCTGCGAAAACCCTTCGCAATCAAGCCCCCGCACATACGCCGCATCGAAACGGGTAACCCCGTCGCGGCCGACAGGATCTTCAATCAACTCAAGCGGCACATCACGGCTGCCCGCATAGCTAAACACCTCGAAGGCACCGGTTGCCACACCGTTGACCGGACGCCAGTCCGTTACGGTACGCGTCCGGGTCACCGCCCGCTGTTTACCATTGTTATCGGTTTCGTAATCGGTGTAGGTCTCGGTACGGTCATAACCGAATGACGCAGTCCAGATGGCTTCATAACCGCCATTAAACAGATAGGACGGAACATAGAGCCGCTCGACTTTGGAAAATACCGCTGATTCGAGCAAATCATCCGGGGTATAGTCGCCCGCCGCCAGGTACTCGTAGACGGCGTCTTCCAGATCCTGGCGCTCCACCTTCATGGGAATAATCAAATCAGGCTGATCGGCAATGGCCTCCTTTTGCCCCGGGATCTCGGTTATCGCACCACAGTAAACACATTTCAGCGATTGGGCGCCGGCCGAGTACTCAAGACTTGCTCCGCAGCCGGAACAGGCCAATTTGCTTTCTGTTGCTTCCACACTGACTCCCGCAGGCATCAAGGTTAAATTTTGCTTCGCTGCGAGCGCAGCTTGCTATCACGTACGGCAAGCAGTGCCGTGATCGAGTCAATCAGGGATGTCGCCTCGGCAAGTTCGCCACGGGTAAACGCCTGATCCAGATTGGCGAGGGACTGACTGATGGCCGCATTTTCCGGAAGGTTCACTCCGGCGACATCCGACGCCGTGAACCGTACTGCCTCGCCCAGCGCCACGGTACGCTCTTTGAGCGCTTCCGGTGCACGCACGGCGAGTACCGCCAACTGTTCCTGCCACTGCTGGCGCTCTCGGCCGGCAGCATCCTGAGCCGCAACGTTATCGATGACACGAGCGGCGGAAACGGTCATCAGTGTCCCGATGACACCCGCCCCGACCGCCAGCACGCAAGCGGCCCATGCGATGGATTCCTTGCCGGCCAGACCGGCAATCAAGGCAATGGCACCGAGCAACAGGATGCTCACCGCCAGCGTGGCCACGGGGCCGAGCATGGCAAACAGCGGCGCATTGGTCTGACGCGGGCCCGTCAGCACCGGCGAGAGAAAGATCACGCCGGCCCCCAGTGACAGCACGATCAGTGCGGTATGCACGGCAGGCAACAAAGCCGCGAATGGAATCAGCAGACGGCCAACCGCATATACCGCGGCGGCGGCGACCAGTGACATCAACACCATGAGTGTGCGTTGCGACATGACAGCTCTCCGCTAAGATCAGTTGGCCAGAATCCGGCGTTTTTCTTCGTCGAACTCTGCGTCGGAAAGAATCCCGCCCGCTTTCAACTCGGCCAGCTCCTTGAGCAAACGAATACGCTCGGCAGACGAAATCGCTGCGGCAGGAGCCTGTGGCGCTGCCTGAGGTGCCGCTTGCGGAGCAGTCTGAGGTGCAGCTGCCTGCGGGGCCATCGGCGCCGGAGCCGCTCCCGGCACGGCTTGCAATTGGCCGGAAATCTGATTGAAGGCCTGCCCCAGCGGAGCGCCCATGCCGAGGCCCATTCCGACCCCCATGCCGGCGCCCATCACGCCACCGGCCATACCTTCATTGCCAGCCGCCGTTTCCATGACGTCGAAGCTGCGCTCCTGCTGGTAGTTGAAGCCGATGATGCCCATCTGGGCGCGTTTGGCCAGCGCGCTCTTCAGACTGATGACCGCTTCGTCATCTTCCGGCACATTGATCGAATGGATATTGAACTGCGCCAGCCCGACACCGTATTCGGCCATTTCCGTCGACAATGACGCTTTCAGGGTATTGGACAGGCTTTCCAGCTGAGTGGAAATTTCCAATACCGAAAACCCGCTGCGCGCGATGGCATTGGCGATTTCGGTTTTGATGCGGGTAATGAAGACACCGCGGAAATACTCGGCAATGGAGTCGGTATCAAAGCCCGGCAAGGTGCCGACCAGCTTGAGCAGAAACTTTTTCGGTTCGGTGATACGGATACCGTACTGGCCAAACGCCCGTACCGGCACCATGATGCCGAACTTGGGATCGAGCAGTTGAATGGGATCCGGTGTTCCCCAGCGCACATCCAGATTGGTGACACGGTTGACGTACCAGACTTCGGCGGAAAACGGCGACTGTCCACCAAAGGGCAGGCCCATCAACTCGCGTAGCAGTGGAATGTTTTCGGTAGAGAGGGTATGACGACCAGCACCGAACGGGCCTTCGTAGACCCCGCCGCGCACCAGGAATGCTTCCTGCGACTCGTTGACGATCAGCTGCGTCCAGGTAGACAACTCTTCTGAGGGAAACTTCCAGGCAAGCAGGTTCGGACTGCCATTCCACTTCACCAGATCGATAATGGCCATGTTATTTTATTAGCAATATAAATAGTACGAAGGAATTTACTATTCGATAATGCATTCGTCAATTGACGCCAGTCAGAGAAGTGGCAGATGAGGAAACAGCGACTATCGGCAACGTTCGCCCCCCCTTGACCGCCCTGCCCCGCCTTACGGCAGAGGCGTTTGCGGGCCGTATCAAATACAAACTCCGCTCCACTCATTTCGGGTATTTTCAATTTTTCCAAAATAGTGTTTGACCGAATGCATTTCCCCATGCACAATGGCGCAGCTGGATTTTCAAGCACGATACCTATTTCGCTACATTTTTGCTCCTCTCAAAAAGCGGTGCTCCTTTGTTCAAATATTTGTTCCTTGAATGTCCCGCAAACCGGGCAGCTGCCCTCTTTAATTTTTTCCAAGGAACGACAAATGGAACACGGTACCGTTAAATTCTTCAATGACGCAAAAGGTTTTGGTTTCATCACCCCGGACAACGGCGGCGACGACCTGTTCGCTCACTTCTCCGAAATTCGCGCTGACGGCTTCAAGTCCCTGCACGAAGGCCAGAAAGTAAGCTACACCAAAGCTATGGGTCAAAAAGGCCCGGCGGCTACCAACATTCAGCCGCTGTAATAGATTTAGTGTTCGCTGCCGTGCTCTTGGCAGGCAGTGAATCATTTCCGGTGCTAGCCATCAGGAAATAAAAGTTGACGCGGGGTGGAGCAGTTGGCAGCTCGTCGGGCTCATAACCCGAAGGTCGCAGGTTCGAGTCCTGCCCCCGCAACCAACAAGCCAAAGGGCTACTGCATGCAGTAGCCCTTTGTGCATTCCGGATTACCCACACCACGCCCCCGCTTACCCCCTGGTCAGCCATGCGTCACCTCCGGCCAGAAACCAACCCTTCATCGCCAAGCCCGCGGCCTGACATCATCACCAAAAACCAGAGTGATTGAGGCGTAGCTCTTATATCCCGGTCAAAGCACACTCTTTACACTGGGATTCACCAGTCGGGCAGCACTATGTCAATCTGACGGATGCAAGGGGTAATGCGTCAGGGAAAACACGACATGCCAACAGATTCCTTGCCTCGATTGGTCAACTCAAACAAGGAGTGACTCAATGCAAACCATTGCAAAAGACGCCTACAAACACATCACCGGCGGGACCGGCAACCCGACGCCCTGCGTCCCTGAAAACGGCTATCCACGAGGGGGAGAATCAGGCGGAGATGAATTCGGACCTCAAGCCAGCAGCTACAAGGTCTCATTGCGAAATGCGATAAAAGGGGTGGTACGCGGGGCCATAGCCACGGCAATCACCGGGACAACCGGCCTGTTGGGAGCGGCAGTCGTCAATAAACTCTTGCCGAAATAACGCGTTTTCAGCAAAACAGCAAAAAGCCGGAGAGATCCTCCCCGGCTTTTAGTGGCAATGCGTGCACGTTACATTGCGTCCAGGACTTCGATACCCAGCAGACCCAGACCGGTCGACAGGGTACGCGCCGTCAGTGCCGACAGCTGCAGACGGCTGGCACGAACCTCGCCCTCGCTCTTCAGGATCGGGCACGCCTCGTAGAAGCGCGAGAACAGCGTTGCGATGTGGTACAGGTACTGGCACAGATGATGAGGCTGGCTGGTTTCAGCCACATTCAGCAGCACGTCTTCAAACTGGGCCAAAGCCATCGCCAACTGCTTCTCGGCCGGCTCGGTGATAATCACCGGCGCATCGGCACGATAGTCCCCCGCTTTGCGGAACACGCTCTGTACCCGGGTATAGGCGTATTGCAGGTAGGGCGCGGTATTGCCCTCAAAGGACAACATCGAGTCCCAGCTAAACACGTAGTCGCTGGTACGATTCTTCGACAAGTCGGCATACTTCACCGCACCAATGCCGACGGCACGGGCAACCGCCTGCTTGTCCTGCTCGGCGAGATCCGGGTTCTTCTCGTTCACCAAGGCATAGGCACGCTCTTTGGCCTCATGCAGCAGCTCGATCAGCTTGACCGTGCCACCGGAACGGGTTTTGAACGGACGGCCGTCATCCCCAAGCATGGTACCGAAAGGCACGTGCTCCAGCACCATCTGCTGCGGCGCAAAGCCAGCCATGCGGGCAATCTGGAACAGTTGCTGGAAATGCTGACTCTGGCGGGCATCCACCACGTAAATCACCCGATCCAGTCCCAGCACGCGATGGCGATAGCGAATGGCACCAAGGTCGGTGGTGGTATACAGGTAGCCGCCATCCTTCTTCTGGATGATCACGCCCATCGGCTTGTCTTCCTGGGTACGGAACTCCTCCAGGAACACCACACGGGCGCCATCATCTTCCTTGAGCAAGCCAAGGGTATCCAGATCCTTGACCACCACAGGCAGGTCATCATTGTAGGAGGACTCGCCCTTGACGTGTTCGCGGGTCAGGCTCACGCCCAGGGTGTCATACACCTGATGGCAATGATCCAGCGACACATCGACGAACTGGCGCCACAACGCCAACACCTCGGCATCACCGCCTTGCAGCTTCACCACATACTCGCGGGCCAGATCGGCAAACTCGGGGCTTTCATCGAAACGCACCTTGGCCTTACGATAAAACTCCTCCAGATCGTTCAGCGCCAGTGCGGCATCACCGTCGTTACGCGACTCCATCAGGTAGGCAGTCAGCATCCCGAACTGGGTTCCCCAGTCACCCACGTGGTTGGCACGGGTCACATCCTGACCGAGGAACTCGTGCACACGAGCCAGAACATCGCCAATGATGGTGGAGCGCAGGTGACCCACGTGCATTTCCTTGGCCAGATTCACCGAAGAATACTCGACCATGACCTTGCGGCGCTCCGGCATGGCAATGCCGAGATGCGCGTCGCCCAGCGCCGCCAGCGAACGGGTCGCCAACCACTGCGGGTCGATATGAATATTGATGAAGCCGGGGCCGGCAATCTCGACTTTGCTGGCGATACCCTCCAGATCCAGCTGTTCGATGACCTTCGCGGCGAGTTCACGCGGGTTCATCTTGAGTTTTTTAGCTGCACCCATCACGCCATTGGCCTGATAGTCGCCAAATTCAGCCTTGCTGGCCGGCTGCACTACGGCAGGAGCGTCAGGCGCACCAGCGGCAGCCAGAGCGGCTTCAACCCGCTCGTTGATCAATTGCAAAAGGGTCATGTGAGAGGCCTTGTTATTGTGTTTGCTCGTGCACGGGGCACGGTCGGGCAAATTCTGAATGTTTCGATTGTAAGCGCTGACGCCCGAGTGGGCAACGCGTTCGACGCAATGCACAAAACCCGGCAACAGGAAGTTGTCCTGTTGCCGGGTTGCCGATACGGAGAATCAGAACAGACGGGCGATCAGCGCCTTGTCCATGCCGGCCATGCCAGGTACCCGCACCTTGACGCCATTGCCAGGCGCCACCTCGACCGCTACGCCGTCGCGCAGCATGGTTTCGAGACGGATGGTGCGATTGCCGGACGGGTGAATGATTTCCAGCGAGTCGCCCACCGAGAAACGGTTTTTGACATCGACCAGGGCCCAGCCCTCGCCATCCACTTCCATCACCTCGCCAACATACTGGCTGCGCTTGGCTTGCGAATGACCATTCATATAGTTCTGGTATTCGTGGGTGTGATGACGCTCAAGGAAACCATCGGTATAACCGCGGTTGGCAAGCCCTTCCAGCTCCGCCAGCAAGGCCGGATTGAACGGGCGACCGGCAACCGCGTCATCGATAGCCTGACGGTACACCTGCGCGGTACGCGCCACGTAATACAGCGACTTGGTACGTCCTTCGATCTTCAGCGAGTCCACACCAATTTTCACCAGCTTCTCGACGTGCTCGACCGCACGCAGATCCTTGGAGTTCATGATGTACGTACCGTGTTCATCTTCGATGATCGGCATCAACTCGCCCGGACGACTGGCTTCCTCGATCAGATAGGTCTTGTCGGCCAGGGGATGACGCTCGGCGCCACCGCATGCCGCAAAACTTTGATTCGCTTCTTCCAGTGCCTTGTTGAAGTCGAATTTGATGACCTGCACATCGCCGGCATCATCCGCCTGGGTATCATGCATCTTGTAGTCCCAGCGACAGGAATTGGTGCAGGTACCCTGATTGGGGTCACGATGATTGAAATACCCGGACAGCAGACAACGACCCGAATAGGCGATACACAGGGCGCCATGGACGAACACTTCCAGTTCCATGTCCGGGCATTCCTGGCGAATTTCGGCAATTTCGTCCAGGGACAACTCGCGGGACAGAATGATGCGAGTCAAGCCCATCTTTTGCCAGAACTTCACCCCCATGTAATTGACGGTATTGGCCTGCACCGACAGGTGAATAGGCACTTCCGGCCATTTTTCACGAACCATCATGATCAAGCCCGGATCGGCCATGATCAGGGCATCGGGCTTCATCTCGATGACCGGTTCCATATCGGCAAGATAGGTCTTGATCTTGCCGTTGTGCGGCAGGATGTTGGACGCAACAAAAAACTGTTTGCCGCGGGCATGGGCTTCTTCAATGCCGATACGCAGCTCGTCGAGCTTGAAGTCATTGTTGCGGGCACGCAGCGAATAGCGCGGCTGGCCGGCGTAAACGGCATCGGCGCCGTAATCATAGGCAGCACGCATCTTGTCGAGGGTGCCGGCGGGCAACAGCAGTTCCGGGGCTTTCATCATGGCAATTTCCGATCAGTGCGACAGGCAGAGCAGCGGCAAAGGCTGGCGGTCCGGCTCGACGAAGGCCTTGCGTGACGCTTCGTCATCCAGCCGTTCTTCAGAATAGTGGTTCAACACCACATGGCGGGCATCCTGACGAATGTCGGCACAGGCCGTCAGGAAGGCCTCCCAGTCCGACGCCAGCGAGGCGTCGTTGGCCATGCGGTCATACAGGAGCGTCAGGATCGACAGCGTCAGGGTATGGTGATACTTCTCGGCAGCCCCGTTGGCCATGGCGAAACGCGACAGGGTATGTGCGCAACGCGCAGCCGCCTCACGCGCCGGGTAGCGACGCCGGTACGACCAGGCCGCAAACAAATGGGCCTTGTGGTTGAACGAGGAAGCAGGCAGCGACAGAGACTCGAGCTCGCGCAAAAACGCCTGAGGATCCATGAAAGACATTCTCCGGGAGACAAAAAGAAAGGCCCCACCGGTTGGGTGGAGCCGGGCAATTCAGTGTTGTGCGGGCGGATTATGCTCGCCGTCCGCTCGCTCGTCAAGCACTCATCCCGAGCAAACACACCACTAAACCCCTGTTTTTAATGCCATTTCAAAACAAGGGTTTTTAAGGGGGGTCATACTCCGTGCATCCCGCCGTTCAGGGGAGGCACGATTCCGCCACGCATTGGCAATCGATCAGGACCCGACTCGCCTCCGTGCGAGTCGCAGCAATGCACTGGAAATACTCCCGCCAATTGCTATGCCATACTGTCATCATGGGTAAAAAACCGTTAACGACCCCCGCGCCTTTATTTGTACTTGCCTTGCAGGTGGACGATTGATGCATAATGATCAATCAAGAGCACATTAATGGAGAATAATAAATGCATTTCCAATCCAGCCTGCTCGGCACCGTGGACATCGACGAGTCCACTATCATCGTGTTTCCCAACGGGCTGCCAGCTCTGGAGAATTGCACGCGCTTCAAACTATTTCACGATGCGACAGCAGACAGCCCGCACGTCTACTGGATGCAATCGCTGGATAGTCCGGAAGTGCTGTTTTCCATTACCGAGCCAGTGCAACTCGGTCTCTCGTACGCCATCGAATTGAGTGACGAAGAGATCGCGACGCTGGATATCCAGAGTCCGGAAGAAGTCTCGGTTGCCGTCATCGTCTATCAGGACGCCAGCGCCAACCCGGACCCGCACCCCTTCCCGGTGTCGCTGCGCGCGAATGCCCGCAATCCTCTGGTCATCAACCTGCGTGCACGTCTCGCCCTGCAGAAAATCGCACAAACGCCACACATCAGCCTGCCTGGCATGCCGGGTTAAGCACTTCGTCAAAACGCCCCCGGGCGGCTTGCTATCCGGCAAACCACCCGGGGGCGTTATTACCTCAGGCAACGTCACTCAATCAAACACCAGACGCCCGTCCTGCGCATCGACACGAATCACCGACTTGGGCGGATAGCGTCCCGACAGCAAGGCCTTGGCCAAGGGATTCTCGATTTCATTCTGGATGGCGCGTTTCAGCGGCCGGGCACCATACACCGGATCGAATCCGGCGTCCGAAATCAATGCCAGAGCGGCTTCGCTGACCGACAAGGCCAGCTCCATACGCGCCAGCCGCGACTCCAGCGCCTGCAACTGAATCCGGGCAATCGAGGCGATATGGCGCTCATCCAGGGCATGGAACACTACGACCTCGTCGATACGGTTGATAAACTCCGGACGGAAGTGACTCTTGACCTCGGCCATCACCGCAAGCTTGATGACCTGATAGTCGTCGCTGGCCATGGACTGGATCTGCATGCTGCCGATGTTCGATGTCATCACCACCACGGTATTCTTGAAATCAACCGTCCGCCCCTGACCATCGGTCAAGCGGCCGTCATCCAGCACTTGCAGCAGGATATTGAACACGTCCGGGTGGGCTTTCTCCACTTCGTCCAACAGGATCACGCTATAGGGCTTGCGACGCACCTGTTCGGTCAGATAGCCGCCCTCCTCGTAGCCGACATAGCCCGGAGGCGCACCGATCAGGCGTGCCACCGAATGCTTCTCCATATATTCCGACATGTCGATACGGATCAGATGGTCCTCCGAGTCGAACATAAAACCGGCCAGCGTCTTGCACAGCTCGGTTTTACCCACCCCGGTCGGGCCAAGGAACAAGAAGCTGCCATAGGGGCGATTCGGATCTGCCAGACCCGAGCGGGAACGACGAATCGCGTCGGCGACGGCGGTCACCGCTTCGTTCTGGCCGATCACCCGTTCATGCAACACCTGCTCCATGCGCATCAGCTTGTCACGCTCGCCTTGCAACATGCGTGACACGGGAATGCCGGTCATGCGACTCACCACCTCGGCAATCTCTTCGGCACCCACCTCGGTACGCAACAGCCGATTAGGTTTTTTCTCATCGGGGCCCTGCGCTTCAGCCTGCTTGAGCTGCACCTCCAATTGCGGCAACTTGCCGTATTGCAGTTCAGCAAGACGCTGCCAGTCACCTTTGCGTTTGAGATCCTCCATTTGCACCTTGAGTCGCTCGATTTCCTCCTTGAGGCTCTGGCTGCCCTGCGCCGAGGCTTTTTCCGCCTTCCAGATTTCCTCCAGATCAGAGTACTCGTGCGTCAGCCGGTCAATCTCTTCCTCGATCAGGCCCAGACGACGCACCGAGGCCTCATCGGTTTCCCGTTTGACCGCTTCACGTTCGATCTTGAGCTGGATCAGCCGGCGATCCAGTTTGTCCATCTCTTCCGGCTTCGAGTCGAGTTCCATCTTGATGCGGCTGGCCGCCTCATCGATGAGGTCGATGGCCTTGTCCGGCAAAAACCGGTCGGTGATATAGCGTTGCGACAACTCGGCGGCCGCGACAATCGCAGGGTCGGTGATGTCGACCCCGTGATGGATTTCATACTTCTCCTGCAAGCCGCGCAAAATGGCGATGGTGTCTTCCACCGAAGGCTCGCCAACCTGGACCTTCTGAAAACGTCGTTCCAGCGCAGCATCTTTTTCAATATATTTGCGGTACTCATCCAAGGTGGTTGCACCGATACAATGCAACTCGCCACGCGCCAGCGCCGGCTTGAGCATATTGCCCGCATCCATCGCGCCTTCGGCTTTGCCGGCCCCCACTAGCGTATGGATCTCGTCAATGAAGATCAGGGTATTGCCTTCATCGCGGGCCAGATCGGCCAATACCGCCTTGAGACGCTCTTCGAATTCACCGCGGAATTTGGCACCGGCCAGCAAAGCGGCCAGATCCAGCACCAGCAGCCGCTTGTGACGCAGGCTGTCCGGCACCTCGCCATTGACGATACGCTGCGCCAAGCCTTCGACGATCGCGGTCTTGCCCACCCCGGGCTCACCGATCAGCACCGGGTTGTTCTTGGTACGACGCTGCAGCACCTGGATGGCACGGCGGATCTCGTCGTCACGACCAATCACCGGATCAAGCTTGCCCATGCGGGCACGTTCAGTCAGGTCGAGGGTATATTTCTTCAGAGCTTCGCGTTGATTCTCGGCATCCTGGGAGCCCACCGACTGTCCGCCACGCACCGAGTCGATGGCTTGCCGGATGGCCTGCTCATTGCCGCCATGCTCCTTGAGCAGACGGCCGGCTTCGCCCTTGTCCTTGCACAGCGCCAACAGGAACCACTCGCTGGCGATATAGGCATCGCCCTCCTGCATGGAAAACTTGTCGCACTGGTTGAGTAACATGGCCAGATCGCGGGACACCGTGATATCGGTGCTGGCGCCTTGCACACGGGGCAGGCGATCGATTGCGCCTTTGACTGCCTGACGCAGCGCAGGAACTGTCACGCCGGTCTGGCGGAGCAAGCCGACGATGCTGCCTTCGCCATCGTCCAGCATGGCGGACAGCAGGTGCACCGGCTCGATATAGGGATTGTCGTTGGCAACTGCCAGACTTTGGGCATCGCCCAGCGATTCCTGAAATTTGGTGGTCAACTTGTCGAAACGCATGGTCGCTTCCTTGCACAGTGACGATACCTAGAATCTGGGGAAGCGACCAACGATTTTCAAGTGCGGAAAGCGGCCACCTCTTCACGCAGGGTATCGGCAAGGCCGGCCATGTGACTCGCCGTCACGGCCGCGACTTCGGCGGCATCGTTGGTGGTATCGGTCAAACGGGACATGGTGCCGATCTGCTCGGTGATCAGATCGACAATGCTGCGTTGCCGGCTCAACTGCTCGTTGATGGCGTTCACCACGCCCAGCACCCGCTCACCGTCCGAGACAATGGTCTCAATCGCCTCTCTGGCACCGCGGGTGATTGCCGCGCCTTCATTGGCCTGATTAACGGACTCGTGCATCGCGGCGACGGCACGGCGCGTTGCCTCCTGCATCCGGCCGATCATCTCTCCGATTTCCCGGGTCGACACGCTGGTGCGTTCGGACAGTTTGCGTACTTCGTCCGCCACCACGGCAAACCCCCGGCCAAACTCCCCGGCACGCGCCGCTTCGATAGCCGCATTCAAGGCCAACAGGTTGGTCTGGTCGGCGATATCGTGAATGACATTGACGATATCGCTGATCTGCCGGGCACTGGCCTCCAGCGTGGCAAGGCTCTCGGCCGCCGCCCCCAGCGTCGAGGCAATGCGATTGACCTCGTCCACGGCCGACACCAGGCTATCGGTTCCGCTACGCGCGGCCTGACTGGAGGCCGTGGCAACCTGGCTGGCTTCGTCCGCAACAACGGCGATGTGCTGAACACCACTGAGCAACTCTTCGGCCTGGCCGGCCATTTGCCGGGCGCTGGTCATCTGGTCCCCGGCGCACTGGGCCGCGTTCATCGCTTTGAGCGTCAATTCCCGTGCCGAGGTATCCAGTTCCAGTGCATGGGCCCCGGTACGGTTAAGCGCCGCCTGAAAACTGTCCAGCAAACTATTCAAGGCGCCGCTGACCTCGCCGATTTCATTCTTGCTGCTGACATCCAGCCGACGGGTCAGATCACAGTCATCGCGAATTCCGCCCACCGCCTGCACCAAACGCCGCACCGGAGCGGTCACCAGTCGCCGCGCCAGCAACCACAGCACGACCGACAGCACCACCAGCAGCAATACGCACCCGCCCACCTGCCATTGCAACAGCAACCGGCTGTCGCGTTGCAGCTCGGACTCGACCTCATCGCTCACCACCATCCAGCCCCATGGCTTATAGGTGGCGAACGACAACTGGTGACGCTGTGCCCCCGCCTCGTCAGGCAAGACCACCGTGGCACTGCCGTTGCCGGCCGAGATCAAGGCCGGCACAAACGGTTGTCCGGCGGCATCCAGATCCTTGGTGATGGTGCGATTGGCCAGCTTGGGATGAAGGATATAGACACTGTCGGCGGCTGACGCCTTGTTGATATCGATGATGGCGATATGCCCGCCGTCTTCCAGTTTGACTTTGGACATGCGGGTCAGAATGCTGGCAATGCCGTCATTGGCACCAACACCGACGAAGGTGGCGCCGATCACCTTGTTGTTACGGTCAGTGACCGGGCTATAGGCGGTTACATACTCATTGCCGAACAGATTGGCATGGCCAATGAAGCCGTCGCCTTTGACGAGACGGGCGTAGGCAGGACTGTTGCGATCCAGCCGGGTACCGATGGCGCGCTGGCCGTTCTGCTGGATCAGCGAGGTCGAAACACGGATAAAGTCATCGCCGTCGCGGACGAAAATGGTCGCCACGTTGCCGGTCAACGCCGCAAAATGATCCACCTGA
The DNA here is from genome assembly GCA_018260425.1 of Pseudogulbenkiania sp. GTDB lineage: Bacteria > Pseudomonadota > Gammaproteobacteria > Burkholderiales > Chromobacteriaceae > Paludibacterium. Next base: position 99,944 of record JAGLBD010000002.1, read on the forward strand.
TCATTACGATTGTTGACGACGGTATTGCCCAGACGCATTTCCGGGGTCGATACGCCGCCCACATCGATCTTCACCGCCGGATTGATGGTGAAGTTGCCTTCCAGACTGGAAATAAAAACCCGTTCGAACTGGCGGGTCGACAGTTTCAAGGCATCAAAGAACCCGTCGATCATGTTCATCGACTGGCTGACCAGTTCGGCCTGGACCTTTTGCGAGCGCTCCAGCATCAAACGCTGCGTCAGTTGAAACAGGGCAATCACAAAAGCCCCGACCACAACCGACATCAGCAAGACCTGGGTCACGACGAGGCGGGTTCCGATTCTCATGGGCAATTCCGTTATTGGATGATGAAATCAAACAGATCCAGAATGTTGCTCTCCTAGGCTAGCACATCACGCACCGCCTAGTGCAAACACTCTCTACGCCTCCCACACTCCCGGTTTTGGCATGGCCTTGCGGCTCGTGCGATACTGTTTGCACGGCAATGAATCCAGATGTAAGCAAATCCCATGACACACACTGCAGAACTGGCCTGGCATGACGGCCAGCCCTATTCGACCCGGTTTGACGATGTTTACTTTTCCAAGGCCAGCGGGCTGGAAGAAACACGCCACGTTTTTTTGAAGCACAATCAGCTTGCCGAACGTTTCGCCGCCCTTCCCGAACACGGGCAGTTCACCATTGCCGAGACCGGTTTCGGCACCGGACTGAATGTCCTGTGTGCCTGGCAATGCTTTGAGGAGCATGCCCCTCCTTCCGCCCGTCTGCATGTCGTCAGCACAGAAAAGTTTCCCCTGAGTCGGGATGATCTGCAGCGAGCCTTGGCACTGTGGCCAGAATTGCAGACATATAGCGAGGAATTGGCGACACAGTACGGTGTGATGACCCCGGGCTGGCACCGCATGGTGTTGGCCGGAGGCCGGGTGATAGTGACGCTGGTGATCGGCGACGTACTGGACATCGTGGCCGATCTGGATGTCGAGGTCGATGCGTGGTTTCTCGATGGATTCGCGCCATCACGCAACCCGGAGATGTGGCAACCCGCCCTGTTCGAGGCCATGGCACGTTTGGGGCATGCCGGCACCACCTTTGCGACATTCACCAGCGCCGGTGCGGTACGGCGCGGCCTGCAGGCGGCCGGCTTTACCGTCGAGAAAGTGGCCGGGCATGGTCACAAGCGCGAAATGTGCCGGGGTGTACTGCAAACGGCCATTGAACCGCACTGGCGAGCCCCATGGTTCCAGCGCCCCGCACCCCACCCGGATCGGACCGCCATCGTGATCGGTGGCGGCATGGCCGGCGCGGCCAGTGCCTATAGCCTGGCAATTCGCGGTTGGCAGGTGACCCTGATTGATCGCCATGACAGTCTGGCGGCCGAGGCTTCCGGCAATCCGCAAGGCGTACTGTATGCCAAACTGTCGGCACACTTCACCCCGCTGACCCGCCTGGTGCTCTCAGGCTACGCCTACACACTGCGAACCCTGCATAGCTTGCTGGGCAAGGACACCGAGGCATGGCAAGCCTGCGGCGTGCTGCAAGCCGGCTTCGATGCGGCAGAACAGAAACGTCAGGCCGAATTGACCGAAGCAGGGTTGCCCACGGGTTTCGTTCACGGAGTCGATGCACAACAGGCCGCCGCGCTGGCCGGCATTCCGCTCGAGCATCCCGGCTTGTTTTTCCCGGAGGCCGGGTGGGTGCATCCCCCGGCACTGGTGGCGGCCCTGACCCGCCACCCGCGCATTACGGTACGTACCGGCGAAGCCGTCATCGAACTGGCCCGCCACCCCGAAGCCGCCCTTTGGGTCGCCAGCGGCGCCAATGGCCCCCTGGCGGTCGGGTCGGCGGTCATTCTGGCCGGCGCCGCCGACACGGCGGGATTCGACATGACATGCCACCTGCCCCTCAAACGGATTCGCGGCCAGATTACCGAGGCCTGCGCGACACCAGCCTCGCAGCGGCTGGCGACCGTATTATGTGGCGAAGGGTATATTTCACCGGCCCGCCACAACCGGCATTGCCTGGGAGCGACCTTTACCTTTGACGATGACAGTTGCGAGGTGCGTGCCGAGGAACATCAGCACAATCTGGCCATGCTGGAGGAGCTCTCCCCGGCCTTGTTCGAAGCGCTGTCCGGAGACACCGCCGGGCCGGAGGTCATCGGCGGCAGGGCGGCACATCGCTGCACCAGCCCCGATTATTTGCCGATGATCGGCCCGGTCGTGAGCCGAGAGGACTTTGTCGACGGCTATCGGGCGCTGGCCAATGATGCGACCTTGCGTCTGGCATCACCGGCACCGTGGCAGCCGGGACTCTACGTGAATACCGCCCATGGTTCACGCGGGCTGATTACCGCCCCCCTGTCGGGTGAAATTCTCGCCAGCTATCTGTGCGGCGAAGCGGCCCCGTTGCCACGGTCGCTGATGGATGCGGTGCACCCGAACCGTTTCCTGCTGCGCGACCTGATTCGCGGCAAACTGCACCGCTAAGACCTCAGGCGTGGCCCGCTTCATGGTGGGCCACGGCCTGCTCCAACACCGCCCGGATATCAGCGGGAACCGGTACCGCCTTCCCTTCCCGGTAGTTCACCCACACCAACGTCACATCGGCATAGGCATAGACCGTGTCGGCATCGCCTTTTCGATAGAAGTGGTGGCGTAAGCACACACTGCTGCGTCCCAGCTTTTCCAGTTCGATCGTCACCTCGACATCGGCGGGATAGGTCAACTCCTTGCGGAACGTACAGGAGGTGCTGGCCAGTACCGGGCCTTCCCCTTCAGGATCAATGCCGTGTCCCAGCGACTCCAGCCAGTCCAGACGAATCTGCTCGAGATAGCGAAAGTAATAGGTATTGTTCAGATGTCCGACGGCGTCCATATCGCCCCAGCGCATCGTGATGGATTGGCGGGCAATGAGCGGATAGGTCTTTTCCATGCAGCACTCTTTCCTTGCTAAAAGATACACAAATACACTATGCCAATATCAATATCACTTCGTATATAAACAACGACATTGACGTTGTCGCGACGCAACAACTTACGACAATGTGCAAATTCACCGCGAGCGGCGGCAATCACGTCGCCACGCGGGCTTCTTGTGCAAGCGACCACCTGGCAACACAAGATTTAGCGTTACTGTAAACAAAATGCTCTTTACAAAAGTTGCAAAACCGATCAAGTTGCTTCAAGCGGGGCAGCAGAGTGAGCGCAGCAACTGGAACCAAACGACCCGTTGCGCGGTCTAACGCCTAAGTGGCTTTTCTGTCAGCACCCGTCAAAGCAGGCGCATGGCAGCCCACCAGACAGTGAGGTACGAGCATGATTTACCGCATTCCTCTCAGTGTTCGCCGCAAGCAGGCTCGCGATCAACATGAAAGTTTCTTGTACGCAGTCGCCAAACCACAGTTGAGCGGCCCCGAAAAAGCCCGGCAACAACGCGTTAGACAACGCGCTCATGACCGGGACGATGCCAGATTTCTGGCCGAACGCTGCGACGATCTCTTCTGACCCGTCGTTTCACGCTGAAGACGGGGTAGCCTTCCCTGCCCCGTGGCTTCACGCACCCTGCTTTGCCCCCTCATTTCCTGATTCTTCCCTGTCATCCGTTTACTGCAATACGCGTTAACAATTAAAACCGTTCAACATATCCAAAAACTAATTATTATCACCTTACGGTAAAACGCCATAAGATGCCCGAAACCAAAACAAACACGACAGGGCACAAAAACACGAACCAAAGCATCACGTAATGAGGACATCCATGAGTGCTGAAAACACTATTTCCTTCGACCCGCGCAGCTTGCGACTCCAGCTGGACATGAACCAGCAAGAATTCTGGAGCGCAATCGGTGTGACCCAGTCGGGGGGCTCGCGCTATGAAAATGACCGGCGCATTCCACGTCCGGTCATGGAGCTGCTGCGCTTGCGCTACCAACTGGGTATTCCGCTGGACGGCATCAACCAGGACAATGCGCCGATCATTCGCGCCATTGCCAGCGGCGAGATGAACACCGATTCATTGCGCCGCAATGTCGACCGTATTCAGGCGGTGCTCACGGCCAGTGAAAGTCTGGCACGCGAAGCCGCCAGATTGTCGGTTGCAGCGGAAGCCTTGCTCGAAGACAACTAATATCAAGCCGGTCAGAACCACAACCACCGGGGTCTCCTGAGGAGCCCCGGTTTTTTATTGCTTGCCTACCGATTAAAGAGGGTCTGATTAACCGGTTGAACAGCCTTAATGTCGCATTGTCTGACAATGTCAAATAACGGGCAATGAACACTTTTGATACCCGTCATTGCATTAATCTGGCTATCCTTACATTTACGGACATGATCAATCTATCTCTGGATTAAATTTGGCTTATGTGAGAAGATTGCCGACATACAAACAACGGTGTATGTCTGTTATATAGCAGCCATTTCCGGTGTTTCCGCAACCAAAGCCCATTGACTCCAAGAAGTGAATAGCAAGGCCCAGGAAACGATATGTCCATTGCACCAACTGATTATTTGACAGCGGCCAGCCGTCTTATCAACGATTTTCAGGAACTGGTTTGTGCCGATGTTCCTTTGGTCGCCATCGCGATCTTCTTTGCCCTACCCGCCGAAGGCTCTGCTCCCCGCTCGGAAATTGTCAGACAAGCCGCCAAAGAGGTCTCTTCCGGAGCCGTATCCCGTGCGTTCAGCCTGTTGGCCGGTCTGGACAAGACCCGCAAGGAAGAATCCAAAATCTCTCCTCTGGTGGCGTTCTTCCCGGATCCAAAAGACCGTAGACATCAACTGGTACAACTGACCGAACGCGGCCAGACGGTACGACAAGAAATGCTGGATCGGGCTTCGCAGCGTGGCATCATCGCCAATTAACCATGAGGCCATTAAATAAAAAACACCGGCAATTAACTATTTGCCGGTGTTTTTTATTTAAACAATTCCATTGCTATTAATATCAACCGCAAGTCAACCGTAGAACTACGTATCCATTAATTATCATCACCGCCACGGTATTGTATTTCCGCTGTCTAAACCATTAAGAATACTGCGGCAATATCTACTGCAACATCAATCCGGAACGCCACTGCCATCATGCATCCAGCTAGCATGTGATGGCGCTCGTTTGGTTTGCGCCCACTCTTCCAGCATCGCCCATTTAACCTGATCCAGTTTTCGTGTCATCGCCGTCGTCGCGGTATTGGCGGCCAGTTCCAGACGATGTCCGTTGGGATCAAAGAAATAAATGGATTTGAAAATCGTGTGATCCGTCGGTCCGACCACGGAAATACCGTCGGCCTCGAGACGCGCCTTGGTTTCCAATAGCGACTCCATCGAATCGACTTCAAAGGCAATGTGTTGAGTCCAGAGCGGTGTATTCGGATCACGGCCCATTGGCGGGCGGGTAGGCAACTCGAAGAATGCCAGAATATTGCCGCTACCGGCATCGAGAAATACATGCATGTAGGGATCGGGTTCTTTGGTAGAGGGCACTTCGTTTTCCGCAATCGCAAGCACGAAGTCCATCCCCAGATACTTGCCATACCACTCGACGGTTTCACGGGCATCCTTGCAGCGATAGGCGACGTGATGAATCTTGTTGATTTTCATGTTTCCTCCTGAATGTTATTGGCCTTGCCGTGTACCCGGCTGCACTGAATCCAGCTTACATTGAGCGGGCACAACGCTCCAGACAATGACATTCAACTTGCCACAAACTGAGCAATAACTCTGTTTGTGCGCAATGAAACAACAAAAATCCCGGAAAGAGGCGTAAAAGACGCCAGAGACCATCACGACTGGCGCGACACATTCGCAACGATTTTGCCCCGGATCCGCTGCCTACTATGGCTCATAGCTGGCGCAGGCAGGCTCGCGGCTGGTATGGTTGGGGATTGCCACGCCCGGAAAAGAGTCTGCGATTGCCTGTCCCCTCCCGCCCTACTCCAGAAACGACGAATCGCCGCACGCACGCACCACGACTTGCCCGTCTGGCTGGATGGCTGTGCGGCCTTCTGATCAGTGGCGAGCTGTGTGCCCAGTCCGTGCTGTTTATCGACCCGGGCAAGGGCGATGAAAATTATTGGCTGACAGCCACGCGCGCCATGCAGGCGGCAGCGGTCAGTCTGGGTGTCCGTCTGGAAGTCATTCATGCCCAACGCGATCATTTGCGCGCACTGGGCATCGCCCGCGAAGTGGCCGACCGCCCCCCTGAAAAACGACCGGATTACGTCATCTTTTCCAACGACTATGGCACGGGCCCCGAGATACTGCGGATTCTGGATCAGGCGGGCATCAAGACGTTTGTCGCCTTCAGCGGGATCAGCTTGCCGGCAGAACGCGCCATGACCGGACGCCCGCGGGAACGCTACACGCATTGGCTGGGTTCGCTGGAACCTCGCGCCGAAGAGGCCGGCTACGAGTCGGCCAAGGCCTTGATCGACAAGGCGCGTCAGGCCAAAGCCTTTGCCCGCGATGGCAAAATGCATCTGTTGGTGCTGGCCGGTGACCGCTCGACGCCCTCCTCTATCAAACGCAATATCGGCATGCAGCGCGCCGTGGCAGATGCCGGGGACGTGGTGATTGACCAGCAGGTCTATGCGGACTGGAGCCGTGACAAGGCCGTCGTGAAAAGTCGCTGGTTGTATTTGCGTTACCCGGAGGCACGGCTGGTCTGGAGCGGCAGCGACCAGATTGCACTGGGCGCAATGCAGAGTCTGGTCGCCCAAGGTGGCACCCCGGGAAAAACCCTATTCTTTTCCGGCATCAACACCTCGCCGGAAGCCATGGAAGCGTTTCGGACGGGACAACTCTCCAGTTTGTCCGGCGGACACTTCATTACCGGAGCCTGGGCGCTGGTGATGTTGTATGATTACGATCATGGCCGGGACTTCAAGGATGAGGGGCTGGAAATGGAATACTCCATGTTCATGCAGTTTACCCCGGCAAATGCCGCCCGATTCGTCAAACTGTATGGTAAACAGGACTTCAGCCGTATCAAGTTCCGGGAAGCCAGCAAAGTATTGAATCCCGCCCGACACCATTATGATTTCCGCTTTAGCCCTTTGATGCACTAACTCCCGACTCGATGCACTCTCAACACTTTCGCCCTCTGGCCAATTCGCTGATTCGCAAGATCATTGCCCTGATCGCGGCCTGTACCCTGCTAATGGTCGGACTGCAGGGCACAATGATTTACCGTCAGGAACAGGCCTTCTTCAACGCCTCGTTGCGCGACATCGCCAATTCCAGTGTGCCCTTGCTCGCCACCAGCCTGTGGGACATCGAACCGGAGAACATCCAGCAGCAGCTCGCCCTGATTGCCGATCGCCATCAAATCGGCTATGTGCGCCTGGTGGTCAAAACCGGTCAGATTTTCGAGGCAGGACAGCATGCCCTGGAGAAGAACACCGACCAACAACATTTTGACATCCCCCATCCCCATGGCAACCGGGGCTTGATCGGCCATCTGGATGTCTGGCCGGACCATGAGGCGCAATACACCGACATGCTGGCGAGCTTGCTGCCGCTGCTGGCCGGCTACGGCATTCTGGGAGGACTGGTGTGCTTGCTGATCGCCCTGATCTTGCGCAGGGACTTGCAGCACCCCATGCAACAGATTGCCGCCTTCGTCACCGAGTTACGCCCGGATAAACTGTCACAGCCCTTGCAACTGGATCGGCCGGTTGCGCACACGCGGGATGAAATCGATCTGGTCACCGAGGGATTTGCCGCCCTGCAACGCAGCCTGAACAATCACATTACCCATCTGGACCAACGGGTTGCAGACCGGACCCACGAGTTGAAGCTGGCGATGGACGCCATCCATCAACTGTCGATTACCGATCCGTTGACCGGTTGTTTCAACCGTCATCATTTCGAGGAGCATTTTGTCGAGGATGCTCTCGCCTGTGTCGCAGAACGACGGGCCTTTTCCGTGGTGTTTTGTGACATCGACCACTTCAAGAACATCAACGATACGCTGGGGCATATCGGAGGGGATCAGGTACTGGCGCAACTGGGCGAGCGCCTGCGCACGACCTTGCGGGCCGGACAGGACTGGGTGGTACGCTATGGCGGGGAAGAATTCGTGATTGTGTTGCGCGATACCCCGTTGAAGAGTGCACTGAGCATGACCGAGCGGTTGCGACAGTACGTCTGCGCCACACCGCTCGAGGTATCGGGGCAGCCCATGACGGCAACGGCCAGCTTTGGCGTTGCCCAGCTCAGGGAGGGCGAGCACCCCAATGACTTATTGGAAAGGGTCGACGCCCTGCTCTATCAAGCCAAGCAAGAGGGACGCAACCGGGTCTGCCCGTCAGACGATTCTCAGGGCTGATCCCGCAGGGCTCGCTGCAATGCGGCAAGGCCCAACTCGGCGCCTTCGACCGAGATGGTGTGCATGACACCGGGCACGATATGGCTTGCCACGGCAAAACCGGCCCCGGCCAGTGCCTGTGCCGCCGACAAGGTTTCCTGGAACGGGATCACCGGGTCCTGCTCGCCGTGCACCAGCGTGACTGCCGTAGTAGTTGCCGCTCGCGGGGAGGACGCCAGACGCCCGGAATAGCCGATCAGTGCGGCCATGCCGGCCGTGTCGTTGACCAGATGGTGCAAGGCCATGATGGTGCCTTGAGAAAACCCTGCCAACGCGACACGACCGGGAGCAACACCGTGACGCTCGACTTCGGCATCCAGCAGGGTCAGTAACGCCGGATACGCCGCAGTCACCCGGGCGGGACGGTTGTCGGGAGTAATCCCGGTCAGATCGAACCATTGACGCCCCTCGCCGCCCCCGGCAAAGGCTTCACAGCCATCCAGCGCAACGAATGCCGTCCCCGGCAAGGAATGTGACCAAAAGTCAGCCAGCGGCAGCAGATCCGCTCCATTGCTGCCGACACCATGCAGCAGGATGACCAGTGAATCCGTCGTTCCCTGCCGCGCTTCGCGACGCCACCCGTGTTCATCGTGTTGCCAGATCATTGACATTCCTTGGTTTCAACTCTTTAACCTAGTTTAATTGGTGTATTCCACGTCAACCAGTTATTTGTATGATCTGGCAACCCGTCCCCCCTTGTCAGTCTATCGTCCTTTCTACGTTCAATAGCCGCTGACAGGCGGCCAGTTGTTCGGTGTTTCGGTCGGCTTCGGTGGCGAGTCGAACAAGAAACGCTGCATCCGCAGGCCGAAGTCCGCCTGCCGCGCTTGCATCACGCTGGCCGGCACCGGCGGAGGCATCGGGCACGCGGGCCGCGAGACGCTGGCGCAGCCGGACAGTACCAGCGCGAAGGCCGGCAATAACACGATCGTTTTCATTACTCTGGCTCCTCCATTTATCCAACAACTCACGGTCGGCTGTGTTGAACGCAGCGCCTTGGGCGTGTTCGACTTTCCTTGCCTGCTCGCTGGCGGCCACCGCCGAGCCGGCCGCCTGACGCCCCTCCAGATGACCCAAAAAATAGGCCAGCACACTGGCCAACCCGACAATCAAGACACCCCGCATATCACCCGCCTCCCTTGGCTTTCGCCAATGCTGTCACGCCCGACCAGATTGCCAGCAAAACCCCGCCGACCAATCCAGCCACCACGTAGTTGATGATTTTGTCGCTGATGCCGTCCACCCGCTTGGCCAGCTTGACGGCATCGGCGACACCGGCATCGGCAAACGCTTTCTCGACCGCACGCTTTGCCACCTCCTCCAACAGTTCCTCGAAGGCGTCACGGGGCATCGTCACATCGCCGCAGTCATGGTGTTTGTCCATCATCCCTCCTTATCCAGATACGGCTGATATTTCGGACTCCGCACTTTGATGATGTTGGCCGGATACTCCCGGTTGATGTCGAAGGCCGACTTGCCGTAGCCCTTCCACGCCGCCCGGCTCTTGTTGCTGGTCAATTCGACATGACCCCACCAACGCGCCGGATCACACCCCGTGGTTGCCCGGCAAATGGCCCGATCAGAACGCAGGCCCCCGCCGCCGCCGTTGTAACAGGCCAGCATCATGGCGAGTCCGTCATCACCGGTTGCGCCCGCGGCATAGCGGCGGCACTCCCGGTCCATCACCAGCAAGGCACGAATCTGCCGTTCGGGGTCGAAACGCTCGGCCCAGCGCCAGCCGGCCAACCCACGGTCCCGGGCTTTGACTTCCTCGAAGTTATTGAAACGCCGAGTCACGGTAAGCTGCCCCAAGCCGAAACCGTACTCCCGGGCCGTATTGAGTTCGGTGCGGGGATTCCAGCACTTGGGGCTATGCAGACTCGGGCAGGTTTCCTGCTCGATTTGCCCGGCAAACAAGGCTCGGGGCCGAATCTCCGGCACGACCTGAACAGCCTGCCGGTCAAGCATCGGCAAGTACTGGACAGCCCCCGGAGGAATCGAAACGCCCTGGGCAAACACCGGCAGCACGGCCAAGCACCCGAACACTATCCAGTACACCTTCATGGTTACCCCTTGGTCAGCATCAGGGTGATGATCGGCATCAGCGCCTGAATCACCATGCACAAGCCCAGCACCACCAGACCGGCACCGACGGGATGCTCATAGGCACGATGGGCAAAGTGCTGCAGATCGACACGGTGAAACAGCACCCGGCGCAACACATGCGCCAGCGCCGTGGCGATGAACGCACACCCGGCGAACTCGACCGGAGGCGCGGCGGCGGCCGGCAAGCCAACGGAAGACAGATGGCTGCCGGCCAACCAGATCAACACCAGCCCGGCCGCCACCAACAGCGTCAGGCGGATCACATCAGGAACGACGGTTTTCATATCAGACTCCTAAAAGCAAAAAACCCGCCGAAGCGGGTCAGGATTGAGTCAGGGCAGCGAGCCAGTCAGGAGGTGCCGGCCACGATACAGAGGAAGGAAACCCCTTCTGCAGCGGCACGTCGCGCAAGGCCTGGCGATAGGCCATCAAGGCCGAGTACTGAGCACTGGTCAGCGAGGTTTTGAGAGAACCCTCGACCTGATCGCGGTGCCGGGCAACGATCCAGTCGGTCTGGCCAACCAGCGCATCGCGTTGCAGACGTGCGGAGGCGGCAAGTTGCTCGGCAGTCGGTGCAGGAGGATCTGCCAGCACGGGCTTGCCGTCAGCACCGGCGACGATGCGTTTACCGGCAGACTGACCGTCCAGCAGGTCACGGTACTGTTTGTCGGTGATCTCGACGGCGTCGGATGGGATAGTGTTGCCATGGAGTTCGCGGCAGTAGAAGCCGTGGGTTGATGCGCTGTAGAAATAGTTCATGTCAGTATCCGATAGCAATCCAGTTAGCGGCCGCGATGGACCGAGCCGGTGTGGCTGCGACTGACCACACGTTGAATGTGAAGCCACCCCGGGTTGCGGGAGTACCATCTAGCGAAAACACATAGGCCCCTGGGTTGACAGCAGCTCCTGAAATCGCAAAGCAGCCATTTGGGAAAACCATTGGAAAATTCCATGTTTGCGCGGCACCCAATGCCCCATTTACCGCGCCCCATTGGATGATCAGCCCACTCGGCAGCTTCTGCCATCCGTTACTTGCAATCGACGCGCCAAAAATCGATGATGCGCGGCCAAGTTGAAGCGCACCAGACATCAACCAAGTTCCACCACCTCGATATTCAAAATTTACCGTGTCACCAGTATTGATAGTCACCGACGACGGAGCAACCACTCCGTCGGAAATTGAGTCACTGCCCTGAGGAATAACTGTAAAAGCAGCAGTTGCATTCGACCAAAATGAAATCTTTGCGCCGGCATACAAGGTTGAGGATGGAGGCAAAGTGATGACAGACGCGATACCCCCGAAGCATTGAATCAGTTGTCCCGCATTGGCTGCAGTCAATGTCGTGCTCGCATTAAGTACCGTGACACCGGCATCATTCCCCAGCGCCCGCTGCACAAACTCGGTCGTCGCCAGCTTGGTCGACTTATCGAACTGGGCCGGGCTCTGCATCAGGCTTGGCGACAGGCCCAGCATGGCCGGGTTGATATAGGGTATCCCCGGCATGGCAGTGATGTGCTGCGCCGTAACGGTGGTCTGGCCGTTAAGTACCGTGATCACCCACAGTCCGACATTGCCGGTGTCCGGTGCCGGGGTTTGCTGATTGCCACTCGGTGCGGCAATGCCGGCCTTGAGACTGACCACGGCAACCCCGTCTCTGGCCGTTGCCTGACTTTGGCCATTATTGCCTTGGCCGGTAAAGGGTTGGGAAGGATTGGCACTGTTGTAGTACGGCAGTACCGCCGGGTTGATGTCCTGATCCTGATAGGCCACCTGCACCAGGTAATTGATGGCCAGGCCGGTGGCGGTCGGTGGCGTCAGGGTCAGACTCACCGAATCTGGCAAGATGCCTTGCTTGAGAACGGTGTGGGCGGTATCGCCCGGCAAGGTCGACCATGGGCTGGCCTCCACGGACTGCAGGGCATAAATGTTGCCCGGGGCGATGTTGACCTGCAGGCTGGCCGGGGCCGTCGGTGTGCAGGCAAATCCCGATACGCAGGGGCCAGAGCCCAGAATGTCCTGCATGAGCTTGCCCATGCCGGTCATCATGTCTCTACCCATGTTCAGCAAGACGGTTTCCGGGAGAACCTGACCGGGATAGACTGTTTCACGGCGCATGTGTGCTCCATAAAAAAAGACCGCATCAGACGGTCATTGGGTTAAGTAAAACAACTCGACAAAAATCAGCTGGCAATGCATGTCCACACCAGCGTGCCGACGGGTTTGACGGCATTGCTGGCCGTCAGGATAAGTGCGGCAGATCGACACGGTGAAACAGCACCCGGCGCAACACATGCGCCAGTGCCGTGGCAATGAACGCGCAACCGGCAAACTCGACAGACGTAGCGGCGGCGGCCGGCAAGCCAACGGCGGACAGGTTGATCACATCAGGAACCACGGTTTGCATATCAGACTCCTGAAAGCAAAAAACCCGCCGAAGCGGGTCAGGATTGAGTCAGCGCAGCGAGCCAGTCAGGCGGTGCTGGCCACGAAACAGCAGCGGGAAATCCCTTCTGAAGCGGCACGTCGCGCAAGGCCTGGCGATAGGCCATCAAGGCCGAGTACTGGGCACTGGTCAGCGAGGTTTTGAGAGAACCCTCGACCTGGTCGCGGTGCCGGGCAACGATCCAGTCTATCTGGCCAACCAGCGTATCCCGTTGCAGACGTGCGGAAGCCGCAAGTTGCTCAGCAGTCGGTGCAGGAGGATCGGCCAGAACCGGCTTGCCGTCAGCACCGGTGACGATTCGTTTGCCAGCCGACTGCCCATCCAGCAGGTCCCGGTACTGTTTGTCGGTGAGTTCGACGGCGTCGGAGGGGATGTCTCGACCATGGAGTTCGTGGCAGAAGAATCCGTTCGCTGAAGCACTATAGAATGTGACCATTTTTACCATCCAATATGAATTGCCGAGTAGAGGGTGTCTGCGCCAGTCCACACTGCTAGCCTCCACTGAGACAGACTCACTTTTTCATACGTAGCTGACACGGTGATATCGCCTACCGTATCCTGTGCAGTCAGAACTGTGCACAGATGCGTTTTTGTGAACGCCGAGGGAAAATTGAACGTAGTCCGCACACCATTTGCCACAGGCGATAAAACATTCTGAAATTGGATGATCAACCCTGATGGCAGACGCTGCCATCCATCACCAGATAGTGCCGCAGCAAAAACAGATGAAAACTGGAGTTGCTGGCTTCCGGAAAAAACCCAGACACCCGCGGCTTGCAACGTAATCTCTGCCGAATCCCCTGGGCCCAGCACGCAGGATCGAGTTACCCCGCTCCCCATTGCAAATAATCCATCCCCGCTTCCAGCTGAAATAGTGACAGGATAAGTCGACGCGTTATAGAGCATGTATCGCGAGCCAAAGACAATGCTGCTAGAAACAGGCAAACCAAGGGATAAAGGCTGCGCGCCACCAACCTGGAGTAGTTGCCCAAGCTGAGCTGCGGTCAAAGTCCCGCTATAGTAAACAGGCTGACAACCGCTCACATTCCCCAACGCCCGCTGCACAAACTCGGTCGTCGCCAGCTTGGTCGACTTGTCGAACTGGGCCGGGCTCTGAAGCAGGCTTGGGGTCATGCCCAGCATTGAGGGGTTGATGTAGGGCGCACCCGGCATGGCGGCGATGTGCTGCGCCGTGACGGTGGTCTGGCCGTTAAGTACCGTGATCACCCACAGTCCGACATTGCCGGTGTCCGGTGCCGGGGTTTGCTGATTGCCACTCGGTGCGGCAATGCCGGCCTTGAGACTGACCACGGCAACCCCGTCTCTGGCCGTTGCCTGACTTTGGCCATTATTGCCTTGGCCGGTAAAGGGTTGGGAAGGATTGGCACTGTTGTAGTACGGCAGTACCGCCGGGTTGATGTCCTGATCCTGATAGGTCACCTGTACCAGGTAATTGATGGCCAGGCCGGTAGCTGTGGGTGGCGTCAGGGTCAAACTCACCGGGTCTGGCAAGATGCCTTGCTTGAGAATGGTGTGAGCGGTATCGCCCGGCAAGGTCGACCAGGGGCTGGCTTCCACGGACTGCATGGCATAGATGTTGCCCGGGGCAATGTTGACCTGCAGGCTGGCCGGGGCCGTCGGCGTGCAGGCAAATCCCGAAACGCAGGGGCCAGAGCCCAGAATGTCCTGCATGAGCTTGCCCATGCCGGTCATCATGTCTCTACCCATGTTCAGCAAGACGGTTTCCGGGAGAACCTGACCCGGATAGACAGTTTCACGGCGCATGTGTGCTCCATAAAAAAAGACCGCATCAGGCGGTCATTGGGTGAAGTAAAACAACTCAACAAAAATCAGCTGGCGATGCGTGTCCACACCAGCGTGCCGACCGGCTTGACGGCATTGATGGCCGTCAGGATGTCGGCGTCGGTCACGGCAGGCTGGATCATGCTATAGGGGGTCAGCACCGCCCCCTGACCCGTAGTAAAGACCGGGGTCGCAATACCGGGATAACCTGCAGCCCCGTTGCCAAGCGGCCGGAACACCGTGACAAAGGCCTGATAGGGCATGGCAAACGAGCCGATGCACCCGGCACTGCCCAGAGCCAGATTCACCCCGAGCGCACCACAATCGGCAATGCGGGCCGGTTCAATGACTACCGGTTTACGTCCGGTCAGATCAGTCAGCACCCGCTCGATGGCCTGGCGGGTACCCCGCTCGCGAAACAAGGCAATACGAATCCGGTTCCTGAAACTGCTATCGGACTGGTTGGCGCCACGTCGCAGCTCATCGCCAAAAAAGTCGCGTGCCAGCAGATCCAGAAACATATCGGACATGCTTTTCAAGCGGAGCTGGTCACGGGCATAGCCATACAAAGAGAAAAACCATGCGTGCGCCGTCGCCAGTCCGGCAAGCACGGCATCCAGCACCGGGTTGGCATCACCGAACCAGGGTGGTAGCCGGGCCGCCAGCCGCTGAACAATGTTGCTTGAATCACCTTTCATCAGCTCACCCCCACATCGACAGACTTGATGACCTGCTGTCCGGATGCCAGCAAATCGGCACTCCCGCCATTCACGGTCACCCCGGTCACATTGGTGATGGCCGGACTGACGCCATAGGCCAGACTGACCAGCATCGACCATGGCAGTGACTGCCCCAGCTTCAGGCTATTCACGTAGGAAAGAATGGCCTGTCGCACCAAGGCCGCCGCCGCGGCATGCTCGACCGAACCGTCGGTGGTCACGGACAAACGAATCACTGCCAGCAGCCGAACCGGCTTAAACACGGCAAAGGTACTGGTAAAGGGCCGAACCTGATCGATGGCGTTATAGGCGGACGACAGGGTGGTCGAGGTCGGACTTCCCGTGCCGTCATCCACCACCACATAGAAAAAGCCTGGTTGCAGTGCTCCTTCATACGTCTGGTTCTCCACCACCTTGCAGCTCATGCCCTGCCCCATCGACAACACCGCGTACTCGACCGCCGCCCGGGTTGCCTTGGACAAGCTGGCCACCCACGCCACAAAACGGCGACGTGCGGCCTCATCCGCTTCGGCATCCTGCCCTGCCGACATCGGCGCAGCATTGATGCAACGGTCGATGCCGGGCAAGGCCCCGGTGATCTGGGTCACGCTACCGGCCAGCGTATTGCCGGCAGCACCATCGTGGATGGCCACCACCGGCACCTCGATCGCCGCGACGCCTGCCGCCAGCGCATACCCGCCCTGATCATCGGACCATGCCGGATTCGCTGTATCCGGCACCACCCGGTAACTCTGGCTGCCATCCGCCGTTTGCACGGTGGAGCCAGCCGGGATCAGCGCCGGCATACCGGGAGAAAACCGGCTGAAGGTCACGCGCCCCCGGGCGGGAACTGCCGGCAGCCGGGCAAAGCCAAAATCCGCCAGCCAACTGTCCAGATCCGCACCGGAGCAGGTCGCCGCCCGGGTCGTCGCCAACAGGTTCAGCACCAACTGCTGCAGCCACTGCACCACGCTGGCATTGCTCTCTGCCAACGCGCGCATCAAGGAACCAACCGAGGTATCGACCAGCCCGGCTGCCCGAGCCTGAATGGCCGTTACCTGCTCACTGACCAATTGAGGCCAGGTTTTTATCGTGAACGCCATGAGTTTTACCTATCGAGAGTGAAAGCAAGGTTCTGCCACTGCCCGCTCGGGACATCCTGATATCGGATATCCACGGCCACCCCGTCTTGCAGTGCGGTGACCGCTACGTCGGGCCGGGGGGTGCGTGCGATGGCGCTTTCCAGTTGCAGTTGCGCCATGATCAAGGCCCGGATTGCCTGGATGTCCAGTACCGCACCGACAAAACGACCAATGCCGGCACCGTAGTCCGGATGCGCCTGATAGTCGCCGGGGTTGGTGGCAAGACGCCGCAACAGCCGTTGTTTGCCACACTCCGGACCCGATACCGGCTGCAGGTCTCCGGTTGCCGAAATCGACAGGTCACTCCCGACGTAATGGAACAGATCTCTCATTGCGGACCTCCCGTCTTGCCGCCATGCGTATCGGCATGACAGTGACTGCGCACACTGATGCCGGCGGCCAGTACATCATCACGCGCCGAAACACTGCCGCCAAACGAGGCATTGCCACCACCGCCGCTCCCTTGACTCAAGGCGCCGTCGATCAGCAATTGCCCGGTGATGTGCGTCGCCGGCGCATCAAGCGTCACCCCTTGTGCCGAGACTTTTACCACCCCGCCGGCGGTAACCTGCACATCGGTGGCCGCCTGCAACTCGACGGTGCCATCGTTATGGAATTTCAGAGCCGAGCCCGAAGCGTGCACCAGCCAGCCCTCCCCGGCCGGAACGTTCAATGGACGCTCGACATCGCTGTAAAAGCGCATGGATGCCACACCGGCATCAATGTCCCCCTCCTGAAACTCCACTTCGATGGTCTCGCCCATGGCCGGCGCAAAAAAGGCGCCCCAGCCGTTCCCGACCCACGGCGAGCCGAGCGGAATCCAGCCGGTCTCCACTCCGGAAGGTTGCAGTTTCACCTTCACGGCAAACTGGCCCGGGTCATAGGCCGAGATGACCCCGAGACGGGTCCGCATCGTGTCATCGGCACGCCGCGACCTCGCTGCAATCTGGTTTTGCCATTGCGCAATCATTCGTTTCCTCCCTGTGTTGCCGGATTGTGGTTCTTGGCGCTGACCGTCATGCTGTAACCACTACCGACATCAAAACTACGGCGCACGCTGTCGGCGTAGTAATACTGGTCAAACTCGCTGTCGGTACCGACCACTTCGATCACATCCTGCGGCGTCAGCAAGTTGTCGCCCGGCAAGGTCACTTCCAGCTTCATCTCGTGGCGAGTGATTTCGCCATACAGGCTTTTGGCCTTTTGCAACGCCGCCTCGCGAGTCAAATTGGGAAAGGTGAAGTGATACGGACGAACCTCCTTGTTGCCCGCGCCCTTGCTTCCGCCCTTACCCGGCGGGTAGACCACGGTAAAGCCCTGCTTTTGCCGCACATTGAAACTGGCCACCCGCACTTCCACGCCCCGCGACAAGGTCAGTGCTCGCTCAAAGCGCAGACTTTTGGCGGTACTGACCGGTCCCGACTCCGTCTCGCGCCACTCGATGCGATAGGGGGTGACGGCGCCGGACTTCACGATGGGTTCAAAGTACAAGCACTCGCCCCGGACATGGCAGACAAACTCTTCCCGCCGCGCCAGATAACACAGCAAGTCCCACTCACTCATTTCATCCTGCACTTGTACATGATCGATCTGGTAATAACTGCCGGCCTTGGCCGACGTTGCCGTCACCACCGCCTCGAACCCCAGCCCGGCCGCAATTCGCTCCACGATCTGCGAGGCCGTCAGGTTGCGCCACTTGCAGGAGGTTTTACGGTCGGACAGCAAGGCCGTCAGGTCGCGTCCCTCCAGCGTGATGGTGCGGGCAGTCGGGTCGAACTGCAGCGAATCGGCATCGCCGACGAGCCAGGTCTGCATGCCGTTGACACCATCATCGAACTGGATTTCAACCCGAAAGGTGGTTTGCCTGGAAAACCAGTCGATATCGAACTCATCAGGCAGGTGTGACTGTGCAAACACCACACGAAAGGTGTCGGCACTCATGAAGGCATTGCTGTCCACCTCCAGAGACAGCCAGCCGGTTACCTCCTGCTTGTTCAAAAAACAACGCCCGCGGGGTTCGCGGGCGTAAGACTCGGTTTGACGCTGTGTGTCTGTTGGACTCATAAGGGAAACCTTGCATCAGGGTGACGGAACGGGCCAACCGGAACAGGCGGAATCCGGATCGTGTTGACGCCTTCGGGCAGCACCGGGTCATCAAGATGATTGGCCTGAGCGAGCAAGGGCCACAAGGTCACGTCGCCCAACTCCCGTGCCGCCACGTCATACAGGTCGCCCGCCGTCTGGGTAATGGTTTTGAGGGCCTGACCGGCCTTCGCCTCGGCTTTGGACAGCGACGCCGCGACCGTCCCCACCTTCGCCGCAAATACCGGCAACAGCTCCAGCTTCTTGCCGGCACCGGTCAGGGTATCCTGCAAGCGGTACAAGCCCGGCAACGCGACCGCCGCATCCAGCCGCTCCGTCATCTCCTGGGCCGCACGCGCTACCGGATTTCCCGGCAACACGCCGCCTAGCGTCGCGACCGTCATGACCCCCTTCTCCAGAGTGGTAATGCGCTCCTTGACAACCTGCTGCACACTGACCAACTCGCTGACGATCGACTGGGCTTTGGCCAGCCCCGCCGAGGCAAGGTCATGCGCCGTCCCGATCGCTTCTTGCAGGTTTTTTGCGGCAGCCATGATGGTCGAGTCGCCACTCTCCCCCGCCAAGGCTTGCGCCTCGCCAACCGCTTCGACCACCTCGCGACTGCTATCCGGCTCGTCTTCCGCCGGCTCGTCACTCACGCTGTCCAGCACCGTGCAGCGCAGGGTGTAGTCGATATGGGCATGGTCCCGATAGATTGAGTGATAGTTAGCCACCACCACGCGGTAGCGATACACGTCCCAGCTCAACAGCCACTCTTTTGCACCGCTGGCGAGCGCCCTGAGCGTCTGGTCCCGTTCCACCGCCGTCAAACCGGTCAGTGAGCCGGACCAGCTGACCGGTTCATAGAAGCTGCCCATCGAGTCGACCACCCGCCCCCCGCCGACCAACTCGTGATCGACCAGACGTTGCTGGAGACTGGTTTCTATCGACTGCGGCAATTCATCATTCTTGAACTCGATATCCCCCAACGTCAGACGTGTCTCGCCCAGAATGTCCTGCTGCGCGGCGGACTCGTCGCCCCCCGCTACCACCTTGCTTATCGTCATAGCTCACCTCATGCCGGATGGGGCGCGCCAAGCCGTGGATCGAAACCACGGGTACTGGCGGCCGGTTTACCCATTTCACGCGCCTGATGACGCGACACCGCTTCGGCAACCGGGCGTGAATCGATATGAATCTGGGTATGCACCTGCGTCACCGGTTTGGTCGCAGGAGGCGTCACCTGAGGGCGTTTGACCTCGGAGTCCCCCATGCCGAAAATCCCTTTGACCTTGTTTATCGCGTTAGAGATAAAGTCGGTGATTCCGGTCCAGATCGCCTTGATTTTAGGGCCGATGGTGTCCCAATTGCTCCACAGCAGATACACCGCCGCGGCAATCGCCGCAATCGCCAGCCCGATCGGATTCAACAACAGCGCCCTGCCGAAGGTCTGCACCCCGCCACCCAGTAGCTTCAGGGCACCAGACGCCAGCTTGAAGCCTTTGGAAACCCCCTCCAGCAGACTGGAAATGGCACTGGAGGCCAGGCGGGAAGCGAGAGAAATCAACTGACCGATGGCCGGCATGATCGTTTTGAGCAGCTTGCCCGACAACGCTTCGACACGATTCGCCAGTTCCTGGGCATGGCCCCCCAGCCCCGTGAACTTTTTACCGATGTCGGCAATCCGCCCACTGAACTTGATCACCAGGTCCCCGCCTTCCTTGACGCACTTGCCGAGTCCGCCAAGATGATCTCCCATCTTGGAAACCGCTCCGCCCAGCTTGCCGAACTGCTTGCCGATATCGATGACCTTGCGGCCCAGCTCGATCATTTTTTTACCGGCCCCGGTGACCTCCCGGCCCAGCGAGATCACTTTTTGGCCTGCCTCGGCCATATCTCGCCCGAAGCCGGTGACTTTGCGTCCCATCGCGGCGAGCTGGCCACCGGTCTCGGTGATCCCCCCGCCCAAATCGCTGATAAAGCGACCGACTTTGCCAGTGTTGCCACCACACTGCTCCAGCATGCCCCCCAGCGCTGTCACGCGACCGCCCAATCGGGATGTCTGATCCCCTACCCCGGTCAGACTCTCACCGACTTTGCCGACCTGATTACCGGTCTGCACCACCTTGGAACCAAAGGCACTGATCTCCTTGCCGGCGGCCACCAGTTGCTTACCGCTCTGCACCGTATCTTTGCCCACGGCGACCACAACGGCACCGGTCGCGGCGATATCACGTCCGGTTTGCGTCACACGCTGCCCCAGGGCAATGATTTTTTCACCGCCGCTGACCATGCCCTTACCCAACGCCGCCACACCTTGCGCTAGACCGGCTCCGGACGGGCCCTGGGGTTTACCTGCTCGAGGAACACCGGCCCCGAACAGGCCTCCAGGAGACGATTTGCCGGCGTGATGCGGAGTTTTGGGGTGCCGAGCCGGCAACGGAGGCCGTTGCGACGCTTTTTTGGTCAAAGACGGCGGTCGCTGCTTCACCCGCGGCAAGGCGGCCTGCCCTTGTCCTTTTCGTGCCACCGGCAGTGATGTGGCATGTGCAGGTTTTTTTGCCGGGTTGCCACTCGCGGTAGATGCACAGCCGACCCGCAACGCAAGCAAGGTCACGCAGGCCTTGCCGATACTCTGCTCGACGCTACGGCCGCATAGCACCAGCGCCACGGCCACGCGGTTTCCATCGTGTCCCGTGCCAGAGCCGAGCTGCACTGCCTTGAGTTGGGCGGCCACCCGGCCGGCGTGGCTTATTTCCTGTACGGTCTGGCGGAATAAGGACAAAACAGAATTGCCGGTCGCCGTCAAACGCGCTCCCTGACGCATCAGGTCCTCGAGACCGCGCAGAGTCTGGCCGAGCCGGGAGGATGCGGCCTCCAGCGTGACAAAATTGTCGACCAGAGCCAGCAAGCCCGAGTTGGTATCATTCAGTTGGTTCAGGTTCAGTCCTGTCCCGTTCGAATCAATCATAATGAATACTCGCAGTCAGTTCATGCAGGGAGTGCCTCCATGAGGTTGAACGTTGCCACGACACGAAAAACCCGCGAGAGGATGCCTCCCGCGGGTTGGCCGGTCATGCTTAGTCGCTACGCTCGAACTCCATGCTCTGAAGGTTGAATGTATGGCCTCTGAACTCGGAAAACATAATGCTCCAGGCCGCTCTTTCCACCTCCTCCAGTGCAAAGGCGATGTCGAACGGTACGCCGTTCTTCACCAGCCAGAGGCACTCGCGCAGCGGCCCGGAGCGAATCAGTTTCCCAGCGACGCCTGAAACTCGTCCGGCGTCTGCGGCACAGCGAAATGCTCTTCGACACCGCGGGCCACCGCCTGCAAGCCATCCTCGTCCAGACGCTGGACGATGGCTTCCAGTTCACGCTTGCTGGCCGGTTTGTAGACCGCCTCGCCATTGATGGCGACCACATACAGCACCGGAACAACGATATTCAGGTACATATCGTTTTTAGCGGTTGCACCGAGCGCCTCGATAAGATGCAACTGGTCCAGCACACCAGGTTTTTTCAGGGTAAGGGTTCGCCCCAGCGCATCGACGACATCGACGCTACGGTTGAGACGTGCGCGGAGTTCATCGGCCGCAGAAGGGGCTTCAACAACGGGTTTTACCGAAACACGAGCCATGATCAAGCCACCTTTCTACGACGTTCAGCCACAAAACTGACTTTTTGCGGTACGGTTTCATCAGCCTTCCAGGCACCCGCGTCATCCAGCTTGAGCAGGACACCTTCAAAGCGGTATTGGCTGATGCTGCCATCCGGTTCATTGATCGTTTCGGTAATGGTGATCGGATTTTCTCCATTGCCGGCAAAGTAGTTGTCTTCCAGCGCGCAGAAGTAATCATCCAGCGTCGAATCACTGCGTTCAGCTTCGAAAGAGCCCGACCAGCCGTCAAAGAAACGCTGGTGCACGGTGCGACCGGTGATCAGCTTGATTTTTTTGTCATTCAGATCCTGCTTGGAGCTGAAGTTTTTCAGACCGGCCAGACGCAGCGGGCCGGTCGCGGTAATGAAGTCGAGGGACACGTCGCGTCCAGTGGAAAATTCGCCGATAGGCATAGAGTCTCTCCTGTTGAGGGAAGGGGCTTATCGCCCCTTCCAGTGGGGGTTAACGCGGGTTGTTGGCAACTTGAACGGTGACGGACTGACCAGCTTCCAGATTGACGATGAAGTAGAAGATCACCGACAAGTACTTCACTTGCACGTCAGCTTGCATGTAGCCCAGCGCGACGCGGTCGTCGGGATTGTTTTCCTTGTCCAGCTTCACCGAAAACGCCGGACCACCATTTACATTGCCGATCATCGATTGGCGCTGCAGATTGAGTAGGAAGGTTTCGATGGCACTCTTCACTTCCCTGCGCAAATCCGGGGTCTGGTTCTGGCCGATGGCGTAGCCGAAGGCCCCCGCCAGCGTCAGGGCAATGAAGTTGGTCATACGGGTGTAGTTGTCGCCATTACGGGTCGGGTCCGACGAGCAATTGCGACCGGTTTGACCGGCGTAATAGCTACCGCCCGGAGACGGATTGGCAATCACGTCCAGGCGCCCCCCGACAATCGAACCGATTTCCGCGCCGCTGTACGGCTGGTTCTGCGCCATGCGCTGAGTCCCGGTCGCATTGGCAATCGGCTTGTTCAGGGTGGACACATGCGGAGCTTGCGCGGCACATTGGGCGGCCAGGAACGAGGCTGGCGCCATGAGCCGGCTCTGACCGTTGACGGCGTCCTGCCAGTACACCCAGTCACCCACCAACACCTTCAGGTACGGGGTATCGACACCGGCCGTCGCGAGAGCCGTAGACACAGTCTGGGCCGACGCACTGACCGACCCTTGGGTAAAGCCATAGATCCCCTCCGCCGCACAAAAGGCCGCGATGCCCGGCCACTGGGTCGCATCGCAGACCTCGACCAGATTCATCACTTGTACGCCGGTGCCACGCAGGGCATACATCCCTTTGCGCACCATGCCGTCCTGACCGATCAGGGTGGCATCGGTGACGCCAGCCGCGCCATCGCTGCCACCGGCAAATGCCACGGCACTCCCCAACGCCGGAGCAGCGGTCGATGCACCCGCCGTGGCGGTCACCAGTTGCGAAGGGCCCCGGACCGACGACAAGCCGCTATTCACGGCATTGGCGAGGTTGCTCCAAAACGCCGCACCGGTGCCGGTCAGGCCATCAAAGATCTCCGGGGCGAATCCCTGCCGTTGCAGGACCAGCTTGAAACTATTCGGCTTGGTGCCGGCCGCAATCATGGCGCTGAGCGTGTTACCGACCACACCGCTGTAAAGCGCGGTCAGCGTGACACCGACCGCCGGCGTGGCGGCCGCATCCATCAGTTTGACCGAGGCCGCCGTATCGGTACCGTCGGTGACCCGCACGATGCGCTGGTTGCTGGCACCCAACTGGATGCCGATAGCAATGGCACTGGCCAGATCGTATTTGCGCACTTGCTGGGTACCGAACAAAGCGACGGCATCGGTCGGACTTCCCACCAGGGTCGGCGCATTGACCGGCCCCCAGGACGCGACGCCCACCTGGCCATAGATATCGGTCGGTACGCCATTGATCACCCGGGTCTTGGGCGGAATGACCTGAATGTAAACACCAGGGGTTTGCAGACCGGCGGTATTGAGTTGTCCTACGGGATAGACAGGCATGTAGCAATCTCCAGAAATGGCAACGCCCGCGGAATGCGGGCGTTATACCGGGTAAAACACAAAGGTCGCCAAAGGCTGGCGGCGAGGCGCAGCTGCCGGGCATGGCAACTGCCATGAATGCCTCAAAACGGTTTGGAAACGGTTGGCGAAGTGTCGCCCCCCACGAACAACGACTCATTGATCGACAGCACCTGGGCAAATTGCGCTTGCCGGGTCACGGCATACTCGATAGTCAGCACAATGTCGCGGCGGTAGAGCGGGTGATCCTGACGCACATCACTGTCCAACGAGCGCCGGTAGACCATCCGTGGCGTAGAACCATCCGGCATCCCCGTCAAGACACGGGTATCCACCAGCACGGGCATCAGCAGATTTGCCAATGCCCGTTTGCTCTCGGGCGAATCAGCCAGAATGGACACCACAAACTCTTTTTCAATCCGGCAAAGTTCACGGATCACCGTATCGAATCCACCGACCCGCGCCAGCAACTGGCGGGTAGCCGGAGGAAAGGTCAGCGTGGTTCCCGACACGGTCGCCCCGGGAAACAGTGCGGCCAGCGCCGCAGCGCAACTCTCCAGCCGGCTGCCGGCCGGCACGGCCACGCTTTTGGCGACGCCATCCACCAACAGCAGCAGGTTGTGCGCCGTCTGCGTGGAGCCGGACAAGGTGACCGACGCGCCCGACACGCCAGCCTTGACGGTGATCTGGGCGTGCTTCAGGGTTCGCCAGTGATCCACGAAGCGGGTGGTCTTGCGTTCGTTTTCCAGGGAACTGATGAAAACATGACTGCAGCCGGCTGCAAGATCCGCCTCGAGCTGCGCCTGCAGCGGTTGCAGTGTTTCGATCACCACGGCGCGTCCGGTGACGGAAGCCTGTGCCGGCCCGGCCGGGTACAGCACCTCGGTCACCACTCGCTTCAGGGCATCCTGCACATCCATCAAATCAGCCATGGCGGCGCTCTCTTTCCGGATAAAGAAAAACCGCCCGAAGGCGGTTGTGATCCAGTGTTTGCCAGGAGACACCGACCAGGCGGGCAACCTGCTGGCGGGTCAGTTCGACCTCGTCCCCCTTGAGTGAATCCAGATAACGAAACTGGATAGTGGCATGACGTAATGCCGTCACAGCGGCCGCTCTCCCGGAGGGCATCAGCACCTGTTGCCCTTCACGCAGATACACGGCGTCGCAAACAGTCTTTGCATATTCGCAATGCATGACCCGACTCCCAATAAAGCCTGAAGGACACACGCCCCCGGCACGACCCATGAAAAAAGCCCTGGCGCTTTGACAGCGGCAGGGCCTCGTAACTTCATCTCATTGTCCGGGATACGGGCGGCGACCAAGATGCAGTCCGCTCTCCGGAAATGAAAAAACCCGAACTGCAGACGCAATTCGGGTAGCTGCAAACAGTATAAAAAATTTCACGCCGCAATGCAAGCCCCCGGCAAACCGGAGTGATCCGGAGCCGATGCCAACAGTTCGGAAAGCTGTGGCGTCAAGGCTTCCAGCGCGGTAGCCAACTGGGCATCCAACAACAGAAAAGCCTGCTGCTTGCGACGTGTCAGGGTCGGGGTCGAGAGCAGATACGTTTCGGCCATGCTTTTTTGGTCCCGTGCCAGAGAACCGTCATGCGCCCACCCGCGAGTCAGTTCGCGACGCAATGGCGTCGGCCAGCCAGCGGGCAAGCATTTTGCCGCGGTGTTGATTGCACGGATATCGCGGGTAAAGCGGGCGGCCAGCGCTGAATACTGCGCTTCCGGCAACCGCGCTACCTTGGCAAGCACCTCCATGGCGATGGCCTTTTCTTCGACATACGTCAACTCGCTGACGGAGCGTCCAGTCCGCTCCCGATAGTTGCGCACCTCCACAGGAGTCGCCACGCTGACCTGGAACGCCCACCCCAGCACATTGCTCACGGTCTTGAATTCCATCGCTCAACTTTCCCCTTTTTGTCCAACGAAGACGACACCTGCCCTCCACTCCCCAGTCCGGCCTCTGCCACTGCCGGTAGCCTCCCCGCCTGGCGGTGCGGGCTTGCCTGACATGAGCGGCAGATAAAAACCGGTAGGAAAGCACCGGTAAACAATGGCAACGGCAACTGGATACATGAATGTCACGTGAGCAAATCTCCTTGGTTCACAAACTATCATCACCATCACAATGGCGATTTGATACGCATATCAAACCTTTTTTCGCAATGATGATAGCGTTTCAATACGTAAACGAATAGTATCTCGCTCAAATCAGGATTACAATACGCAAATGAATTTCCGTTTGCGTATATATTGACGTATAGTTATCACATGGAACTCAAAGACATTCTGCAGCGCCTGATGACAGCCGCTGGCGACACACAAAACGGACTGGCCGAAGCGACCAAGGTGCCGCAGCCTACGATTTTCAGGATTCTCAAGGGTGAAAGCCGGGATCCACGCCATGCCACGCTGAAACCGATTGCCGATCGCTACGGCATCACCGTGGCACAATTGCGTGGCGAGGATCCTATCGAGAACTGGCCATCCAGCGAGGCCCCCACCTCGCCTGGAGCACCTGCAGCCGCATCGATTCGGCCTTATCTGTCACTGGACGAACTCGACCCGGATCAATATGTGATGGTCGATCGTTTTGATGTGTTTCTTTCAGCGGGGAGCGGCAACTTTCAATGGGTCATCAATCAGAAAGATCCGCTGGCATTCCGGGCACGATGGTTTCAGCAAAAGCGAATTTCTCCTGAGCATTGTAAGGCGCTGTATGTCAGGGGACGTTCGATGGAACCCAAACTGGAAGACTGGGACACGGTACTGATCGACACGACCCAGACCAACATCATTGATGGTGAAATCTACGCCGTCAGTCTCGGTGACCAGTTTTTCATCAAGACGATTCATCGCCTTGCCGATGGGGTATTACTGCAATCGGAAAACCCAGAGTTCGAGAACATTGCCGTCAAAGGTGAGCAGCTCGAGCAACTGAGAGTGATCGGCAAAAAGGTCTGGCGCGGCGGATAAGGCCGCAACATCGCCATGGCCGCACGCTATTGCACGGAGACAGCCGGGCTTGAAAGTGGCCTCCACCCAAGTGTAGCGACGCCCAAAAGACCCGATTAGCTTTATGAAAAAGCCTCCCGAAAGGGTAATGCCGTTCACTTAGACCGTGGACGGCATTTTTTCTTTCACTACGTGTCCAATCCAGCATTCTCCCTCCGACCTCGCCCCCCCCCATGCCCGGCAAGCCCCACCTGATTCCTGATTTCACCGTTCTTTCTCAACATATCGATCCCGATTGGATCACCAAGGCACGACGGCTAACGGGAACCGCCAGTGTCCGGCGTCGCAAACTCCCCGCCGAACAAGTCGTCAGGATGATCATCCGACCACTATACAAGGCGATGGCTCAACCACTTGGAACATGCGTCACGACATTGCCAAAGTAGACACAAAGTAATAACATTAAGCTAGTGAAACCGATCCAGCGTGGATTAACAAAGTGCTTACATTAAGGAGCAAAGAATGAAAGCTGCTCTTAGAAGGATGGGCAATTCGCAAGGGGTGATTATCCCCAAGACGTTGATCGCCCAGTTTGGTTTTGAAGGCGAGGTTGATATGCAGGTAACACCAGAAGGTATCATGCTAGTAAAACCGCAAGAACACGTCCGGGCAGGCTGGGCAGAGGCCAGTCAGCAATTGGCAGCCGCCGGCGATGATGGGCTTGTTTGGCCTGAGTTTGGTAACGAAGGCGATGAGGGCTTGGCATGGTAGCGCGTGGAGAAGTCTGGCTGGCTACGCTAGATCCCACTGTTGGCAGTGAAATACAAAAAACGCGGCCATGCGTTGTGGTGTCCCCCGCTGAAATGCACGACTACCTGCGGACAGTGATCGTGGCGCCGATGACATCAGGTAGCAAACCGGCACCATTTCGCATCCCTCTCACCTTTCAGGGAAAAAAAGGACTGATTCTGCTGGATCAGGTTCGCACGCTGGACAAGGTACGGCTGGTCAAGAAACTGGGCGCCGTTAGCGCAAAGACTCTGACTGCCACCCTTGAAACCCTGCAAGAAGTCTTTGTCGAGTGATTCCGGAAGCGGCTGACGGTCAGCACCATCGAGCCAATCGGCTTAGCCCACCACTCCATTGCCGACCAGCACAGCCCTGAATTCAGCGCCCCCACCTTCGGCACCGATCGTCCCACTCACTAAATGCCTAAGAAATAGACAGCAGACCATTCCAACATTGGAACGCGGTCTTTTCCCATGGAGAAACCCTGTATCGGGATGCGAACTTCTCCAACGTCGTTAACCTGGCGCTGGAGCATACTAGCCGGGTCATGCTGCTCAAAACAACGGCAGACCAGGTCATGGCAGCCCAGACTCCACAGCTGGTGGCAACCGGAAGCAGACGGATCCACAAAAAAGGGCGCAAACGCGCCCTTTTTCTACTGCCACCTGCCGGTCAGGCTATACCCTGAACTGGGCCAGCGTTTCCAGCTGCCGCTTGACCAGTCCGTCCAGTTGCCGGGCATTGGCGGCGGTGTTTTGTGCCGCAGCACTGGATTCTTCCGACATCTGTGCGCTCTGCTCGACTTGAACGGCAATCGTATTGCTGGCCACGCCTTGCTGCTGGATCGCTGCAGAAATTTCCGCGATGCTGCTTGCGGCTTTTTCAGCATTCTCACCAATTTCGCCAATGGCGTGACTGGCTTTGTCGGCACGGGCCACACCGGTTTCAATCAGTTGGTCTGCCGACTCCATTTGCTCGACCGTTTGCTGTGCCATGGCAATCATCGAGTCGATTGTGCCGGCAATTTCCTGCGTCGACTTTGCTGTCCGTTCAGCGAGTTTGCGCACTTCATCGGCCACCACCGCAAAGCCACGCCCCTGCTCCCCGGCCCGCGCCGCTTCGATAGCGGCATTCAGTGCCAACAGGTTGGTTTGATCCGCGACATCGCGAATCACATGAACCACCGCTTCGACCTGCGCACTCTGGGTTGCCAATTGCTGGATATGCCCCACCGATGCCTTCACGACACCAGAGATCTCATGAATATCGCCAATCGTCTGGCGGATAATCTCGGAGCCCGACGCCACCAACACCGTCGCCTCCACGGCTCCGGCCTGGGTCACCTGAGATTGTTCGGCAACATGATTGATACTCACGGTCATTTGCTGAACCGTCGCCGCCATGCTGGAAGCCGACTCGCTTTGCACCGAAGCCGCCGTTGCGACCTGCTGTGCCGTACCATTGAGCTCTTGCGATGCCAGCCCGACCTCCTCCGCGACGGAATGCAGATCCTTGAGGCTTTGTTGCAAGGTGTTCATCAGGTGGTTCAACGCTTCATTGGCTTCACCGATCTCGTCGCGACGCAGGACGTCAATCCGGTGAGTAAAATCCAGCGTCTCGCTGACCGTATGCAAATCACGGCAGAGTTGACTCAAACCACCACGGATCGTGCGGTAGAGCTGCACCGACACGCCACCGGCCAGCACCAACACCAGCGCGATACCCAGTAAAGACAAGTTGCGACCACGCTCATAATCTTGCCGACTTTTTTGCATATCATCGACGGTCAGCTGCTTGTTGAAGACGTAATGGTCATCCAGCGCCTTTTCTGCCGCATGGGCCAGCGGAGAGGCATGCATTAGTGTCTGGACCTCGGCACTGTGAGTCTGAGAGCCCCGTGCTGTGATCAGGGGCTGAATCGTTTCCCAGTAACGCTGTATCGCATCGCGCACGGCATTGAGCTTGCGCTGATCTTCCGGGTTGTAGATGTGTTTGGTTTGATAGTCAGTGATCGCCGCATCTATGTGTTTCTTTCCGCCATCGATCTTCTTGAGGGCCGCCGCAGATTCGACCTCGTTTTCTGCCACCAGCAGATCTCTCACCCCCACCCGGACATTGGCCAGGCCATGCTGGGCACTATTGATATCATCAAGACTGGGAAAAATCACATCGAGCATCGCCTCGTGCTCAATCTGTGCCTCACTCTGTTGCCAGATTCCCGCCCCACCAACAAACAGCAAGGCAAACAGGGTAAAACCCAACGTCAACACGAGTTTTCTTGAAATCGTCATCCTTTTAACTACCCCCTTCAATCCAGTCATGCATGGCAGGCATGGCTCAACGGCCCATATGAAGATGGAACACACTCTGCCGATATGTAAAAGAAAACACTTCAATTGGAGCGGTATTATCACCAACAACTTCAAGACGACTGTTGATATAACTCGGCGTTTCCGCCGATTTATCGGTATGGAACAGGCAAAAAACCTGCCAAACAATCACCACGTCATTGAAGTTGCATAATAATCAATACCATTTAGATATAAGTAACTGCGAAGTCACCCCGCTGATTTGCAGGGTATGGTGTGTGCCGATTTTGTGGGTCTTTGGAAAAAGGGATAGCAGGGGGACGGGCTAGTAAAACGTGTGGATGAAGTGCTCAAGCAGCGCTCTCCACACTATAGGCAGGTGAACCGGTGCGTCAGCCACCGAGGGTCTTGCGGCGTGCCAATGCCCCGGACGCGGCCGATCTGAGCAGCTCCTGAAACGTCGGGCATTCGGCATGGCTGGGCGCGGAACAGGCGGCAGCATGTCGCAATCCCCGGCTAACGGCTTTGAGCTGACGGATGGTGGCGTCAATGTCGTCAGCCTTGTTGGCAAGCAAGGTACGATCGATAGTTACCCCGCCTCCCGGCGACAACATCGACCGAATCTCGGTCAGGCTCAGTCCTGCCAACTGGCCCAATGCAATCAAGGCCAGTTGATCCAGTACCGATGGCGCGAACCGGCGCCGCACGCCACGCGGACCGAGCGATGCGATCAGACCGGACTTCTCGTAATAGCGCAGGGTCGATGCCGGAATGCCCGACAGTTTGACCACTTCGGTAATGTCCATCGAACAGGCTCCTTGACTTGAAGTCAACTTCAACTTTTATAGTGATTTCACATCATCAATCCGTCAAGTCGGGAGACAGCAACATGGACACGATTCAAGCCATTTTCAGCGTGGTCATTATCGGGATCGGCGCGACAGCCAGCATGGATGTATGGCTCTTCTTGCTCCGGCGCATGGGCATTCCAACGTCCAGCTTCGCACTTGTCGGGCGTTGGGCCGGACATCTGCGGCGGGGAACGCTCCGCCATGCGGCCATTGCCAAAGCCGAGCCGATTGCCGGCGAGATGTTTTTGGGCTGGGCGATACATTACGCGGTCGGGATGGTCTTTGCAGTGCTGCCTGTCATGCTGGCAGGCCCATCGTGGTTGCTCACCCCTACCCTCGGGCCTGCGCTTGCGGCAGGGATAGTTACCGTGCTGGCGCCGTTCTGCGTCATGCAACCCGCCATGGGGGCAGGCTTCTTTGCCAGCAAGACACCGACCCCGCTGAAAGGCTGCCTGCGCAGTCTGGCCAATCATACCGTCTTCGGCCTGGGACTCTATGGGTCCGCACTGCTGCTTGCACATAGTGCATGATGAGGCGAGAGACTTACTCGTAAGGAATACTAAGTTGGGCGGTTGCATGCTCCCGAAATGACCAGCACACCGGAGGACAAACAGACAGCCCCGGACCGACGTCAGCCGGCCTGGGGCTCGCAGAATCAACGCCGGAAGGGGTCAGCCAGCGCCGGATTCCTGATGAACGAATCGTCGGTAAGCGTGTGCAGGAATGCGATGATGTCCTGTTGCTCCTGCCGGCTCAGTGCGATATTGCCGATCAGCTCGCTCTTGAACGGATTAAGGCGGCCATCGCCCTGATATCGGCCGTACCGGATATTACGACCACCCGCGGCATAGAATGCCAGTACGGCCGGCAGGTCCTTCAAGCTGCCATCATGCATATACGGTGCAGTCACGGCGATATTGCGCAAGCTGGGGGCCCGGAACTTACCCATGTCCTCCGCTACACCGGTCAGCTCGTAAACGCCCCGGTTACCCTCCGGAAAAGCGCCGCTGCCGCCCATATTGTAGAGCCCGGTATTATGGAACAGCATTTCCTCCAGCCGACTGCGCACGTAGACCGTTTGATCACTGAAGTTGAACCCGCCATGACAGTGGAAGCACTCGGCCTTTTCACCGAAGAACAGTTGCTTGCCACGCTGTTCGGCAGCACTCAGGCGGGCGTTTCCCTGTAGATACTGGTCATAGCGAGAGCGCCCGGACACCATGCTGCGCTCGAAGCTTGCAATCGCCCGAATAATATTGCGCCAGCTAATCGGTTCCCCGTCTTGCGGAAAGGACTGCCGGAACAAGCGGCGATAGCGGGCATCGCGCTGCAGGCGCTGCAACACCTGCTGCTTGTTACTGTCGTTGACCCCCATCTCCACCGGGTTTTCCCCAAACAGCGGCACACTCATCTGGCTCTCGAGGCTAAGCAGCGATGGGTTGGCCCAGGTATAACTGGCATTCCACGCCACATTCACCAGCGCCTGGGAACTGCGCGCCGTCAACTCGCCGGTGGAACCGCGAGACACCCGCCGTGCATCGGTAAATGCCAGTCGCTGCACATGACAACTGGCACACATCATGGTCCCGTTTCCCGACAAGCGCTTTTCGTAGAACAGATAATGGCCCAGCTCAACCTTGGCCGGAGTCATCGGGTTATCCGCCGGCACCACCGGCAGCAAAAATCCCGCAGGCAGCTGCCAGGGCCAGGCCGACTGTTCCACCGTCTCTGCGGCCGTGGCGTCCACCGTGCCGGTCACGATCAGCATGCCGGACAGCAGAATGCCGACGCAGTGTAAAAACCGTCGTCTCATGGCTTGTCTACCCGCACGAAGGAAGGCGATGTCAGCGGCAACAAGGGCAAGCCACGACGCTCCCCCGGCTCCAGTTGCAACTGCAACTGCCTGAATAGCGGCCGGCACTCCGGATCGTCAATGCTGCTCATGCAGCCACTGGCCCCGCCTTTATCTTCGGTCAGATGACTGTCGGCCAGCAGGCTGGCCACATCAATCACCACCCGGTCCCGCTCAGGATCGAAATCCGGCAGCATGACCGGTACACGGTTCGAACTAAGACACTGGACGGCACCAGCCTGGGCCGGGTTACCCGTGCAACCGGTCGAGCCCAGGTGCAGGGTCCAGACGGCCGCTCGACCATTGCTGCGCACCATCCCTCCTTCCGGGAACAACTCCAGCTTGATGAACTTGCGGCCCACCTGCCAGCTCCAGGCCATGCTGGCGCGGTCCAATGGTGCTTCGGCCAACTCGAAATTACCGTGATTGAGTGCGACTGCCTTCCCCGTGCCATCCTGCCCGTCAAGCGGCACGCCAATGGTAAAAGAGAGGCCCGTGTAACGCCCGGCCGGCAACTGCCCGCGCACGGTATCATTGACTTGCCCGACTGCTTTCGCGCCACAACTCCCGCCGCCGGGCACGAAATCCAACAGAGCAACATCGTGCGACTGCCATGGGTCAGGTATGAGCTGCAAAGGCTCCGAATGACCGTCCTCACGCAGCAGGCGAATATCGGAGAGGTAGAATTTGGCGTCCTTGAGCCGGGCGGCATGACCGGGCTGCCCCAACGGCAGTGCAGGCCCGTTGCAGCTCAAGGCCTGTTTGCCGGCCTGCAAGACAAAGTGCAGGCTGACCGGGGAATCCCCGGCCAGAACCGGGGTTGACAACATGGCGGCAGACGCCAGCCACCACATCCCTGGCCAATAGAAACGATGAGACATACTGTGCTTTCCCGCCGGGAGACAGCGCTCCCGGCCTTATGCTGGTAACGGGTCAGTACTTACCGCGAATGGTCAGCATGACATTGCGCGGTTCGCCGTAGAAGTTGTAAATATTGGGGGTTCCCACCGAGGCGTAGTAGCGGGTATCAAACAGGTTGTTGATATTCAGTGCCACGTTGTAGTGCTTGTTGACCTGATAGCCGATACGCGCATTGGCAACCACGTAGCCACTGTTCACCACCTCGTCCGACCAGCCGCGCGAGCTTTGAGCCCGGCTCTGGGCAATTACCCCGGCACCAGCGGAAACGCCCTTGAGCCAGTTGGTATCGGCGAAGGTGTAGTTACCCCACAGCTTGAACTGGTTGCGCGGAGTCTGGATCGAGTACGTTTTGCCCTGATTACTCCGATCGGACAGGTAGGCCGTGGTCATGTAGGTGTAACCGGCAGTGATATCAAAGCGGCTAGTGACCTTGCCCTGCACTTCCAGCTCCACCCCTTTGGACTCGACTTCTCCGGCATTCAGGTAGAAGTTGGAAGTAGGGTAAGCCGGGTCGGCATAAGCACGATTCGTGTCACGGATAGTGAAGAAGGCCAGCGACAGGCCGAGCTTGTCATCCAGAAAATCTCCCTTGGCCCCGATTTCATACTGACTGCCCACGCGGGGATCCAGCGTCGAACCATCGGCTTTCTGCTGGGTTTGCGGAACGAAGGTGTCAGCGTAACTGCCGTAGAGCGTGATTTGCTGATTGAGGTCATACAACAGACCGGCATACGGTGTCACCCGGTTGCTGGCCTTGGCGCCGTCCTTCCAGTCAGTGGCGGCAGATGGCGCAATGGAATGCGATTTGGCCAGGAAGGTGGTGGTACGCCCGCCCAGCACGAGCGTGGCGGCATCGCTCAGATGCAGGCGTGTCTGGGCATAGAAGCCGCTTTGCCGGGTAGTGCTCTCGCTGCCCGAGGAGTAATTGATGACCGGCTCGGGCACGCGGCTGACATCACCATAGCGAATGCCACTATAGCCAGGCCCACGCCCGGATTGCCCCTTGCTGTTGTACTCATCCACCGTGTAGCCAAGCAGTACGTCATGCTTGCGCCCCCATAGTTGCATCGGGCCGGACACGTTCAGGTCCCAGCCATCGCGGGTGTATTCGTAATCACCACGCATCGAGCTGTAACTGAGGGTATTGGTGAGCGGATTGAGCGCAGACGAGGTGTAAGCATATTTGTAGTACATGTCCTGCACGCGGTGATTCACATTCAGCCTGGCAGTCCATTCGTTGGTGAATGTGTGTTCGAGTGCGGCAGACAGCTCTTGCGTCGTGTAGCGGGTACGTCCCCAGTCTGGCGCATAGAAGGTGGATGGGGAGACTTTCTGCAGCTGATAATGGCCACTGCTATCGGTCGTGCTATAGGTCGGCAAACCGGACCACGGGTTCTTCACCGTCTGATTCTGCCCGGTATAGCTGATGTCAATCGTGGTTTGCGGGCTCAGTTCAAAGCGCAGGGCTCCGGAGACCAACCATTTTTTGCTGTGGGTATGGTCATAGAAATAATCGCGATCTTCGCCACTGGCAATCAGGCGGCCCTGCACGCTACCGCTTTCATTGAGCGCCCCGGTCACATCGCCCATCAGGCGATGGTTGTTCCACGACCCGACACTCGCCTCCCAACTGACGGCAACATCTTTCTGCGGTTTCTTCTTGACCAGATTGACGATGCCACCGGGCTCCCCTACCCCACGCAACAGGCCGGCCGGACCGCGCAACACTTCGAGTCGTTCATAGAGCGGCAGGTCGAATTGATGCGACGGTGACAGACCGTTATAGGACGTCACCCCGTCATACATCACCCCGACCGAGTTATAGCCGCGAATCAGATACTGGTTGCTCAGCGTGTCATTGGCAATCACCGTTACCCCGGTAGCCTGTTGCATGGCGTCGGCCACCGTGGTCATGTGCTGGTCTTCGATCTGCTGCTTGCCAACCACCGATACCGAATTGGCAATTTCACGCAGGCTGACCGCTTTTTTGCCAAAGAGAGAGGCTTTGTCAGCCTTGTAGCGCACAACGGCCGGTGCCTTGACCACAACCTCCGGCATGACCGGCACATCGACGGCCTTGGCAGCCTTGACGATGAGGTAACTGCCCGAGTCGGTTTTACGGGCCTGCAAGCCACAGCCCTGCAATAGCCGGGCCAGTGCCTCCTCGGGTGCCATGCGACCGGTCAGGCCACCGGTCTGCAGGCCTTGCAACTCGCTGCCGGAAAACAGCAGCTGCAAGCCGGTCTGCCCGGACAGACCGGTCAGGGCTGACGCCAGACTCTGCGGCGGAATAGCGACCACCACATCCTGCGCCTGGGCAGCCGTGGAGAACAGGGCGGCAATCAGCACCGCGAGACCTACACCTTGTTTAACGTTCTTCATCCTGGTTTCTTTGTTTTACGTGTTCACAACGGATAAAGGGAAGACGAAACATCAGCGTGCCCCCAGACAGGATTCAGCAAATGTTTTACACACCGGCGCCATGCCTATCAGAGAAGGACATAAACGTGGATAACATCGAATGAATATGACGCATTCCCAATTCGCACATCATAAGGTGCCGGCCGGCGGCTCCACCATGTGGCAAATTGTCACAGGCGGACCGCCTGCTTGCGGCCATGGAAGCCAACAAAACGCCACACAAAGAGTGATCAGGAAGGGGCTTGAGCACGCCGCAGCATCAACTGGAAGCCTCCAGACCCGGGGGCGCAAAACAGGTCACAGAGCGTGAATATTCCGTTACCGACGGTGCGGCCTGTTTTCGGGTGAACTGGCCAGGGGCGAATGGTCAGTCATCATGACCGGGGGAATGTTATAACGGGCAATACACGCTTGATGGCGAGAGCCGGAGCAGGCCGAATGGCGTAGGGAAATGCAGAAAACGAAAAAGCCCCGACAAGGTCAGGGCTTTTTCGAAGTATTCTGGCGGAGAGGGGGGGATTCGAACCCCCGTTAGGGTATTACCCTAAACACGCTTTCCAGGCGTGCGACTTAAACCACTCATCCACCTCTCCAGAACGTCTCTGGCGTCGTTTGCGTTTCGTCGTCAGAGGCTGCGCAGTATATAATCCACTAGGGTTGTTGGCAAGCGTTTTTGTAAGCAGAATGTGAAAAAAGTTGCTGAAGGTAGCTATCCACGCCACTTCTTTCCCGCTCAAGCCAATGGTAAACCGCTGATCGAAAACGAGTATCCTGCAAAAAATGCGCTGAAAAAGTTTTTACCGGTTCAAAGCCCCGCGCCAGCTTGTGCTCCCCTTG
Source organism: Pseudogulbenkiania sp. (assembly GCA_018260425.1). Taxonomy (GTDB): domain Bacteria; phylum Pseudomonadota; class Gammaproteobacteria; order Burkholderiales; family Chromobacteriaceae; genus Paludibacterium. The sequence goes on from JAGLBD010000002.1 coordinate 137,233, forward strand.
AGCCCCCCCTTCGAAGCAACTCAGCCCGTGACGAATCGCGTATTCAATGCCCTGGTAGTAGCATAATTCAAAGTGCAGACAGGAAATTTCCTCGATCGCTCCCCAATAGCGGCCATGCAAACGGTCCCCATCGCTCAGACACAGACTGGCCGCCACCGGAACACCGTCCCGTTTTGCCAGAAACATCACCATGTGCCGGGCCATCGTCGCCCCAACCTGCAGAAAAAAGGCTTGTGACAAATAAGGCGATGAACGGTGCTCCCGATAGGTGCGCTGGTAACACTGAAAGAAGAATGTCCAGATCTCAGGGGTAATCGCCTCACCGTCCAGCACCTCGATAGTCACGCCGGACGCTTCGACCTTGCGGCGCTCCTGACGGATTTTCTTGCGCTTGTCCCGCTCCAGCGCCTCCAGAAAATCATGCATATCGCCATAGCCGCGATTGAACCAATGGAACTGAACACCGCGGCGCAACAACCAGCCGGCATTATCGAACACCCTGCTACCGTCTTCATCGACAAACAGCACATGGGCCGAGGATAAGCCCGATTCGGCCACCCGCTGCTCGATACCTTGAATCAAGGCCGGATGATTCGCCGCCGGACCCAGCAAGCGCCGGCCACTGACCGGGGTGAACGGAATCGCCACCACCAGCTTGGGGTAGTAATGCATGCCGACACGCTCCCAGGCATCGGCCCAGGCCCAATCGAAGACATACTCGCCCCAGGAATGCTGTTTGAGATAGGCCGGCACGACCGCCTCGATCCCCTCACGCTCCAGCACCAACGGCATGGGCTGCCACCCCGTGTCGCCGCCAACGCAACCGCACTCCTCCAATGCTGTCAGCCAGGCATGAGACAGCAAAGCGCTCTCCTCCGCCAAGCGATCCCACTCACTGGCGGGAAGACTGCCCACCGAAGGATGCCAGACCCGGTTCACCACACTCTGCCTCCATCCCTGCCGCACACATCTGGTAAACTTGTCATCATTAATCCGAACCTCCTGGAAGCACGACCAAGATGCGTATCGCGCTCGCACAGTTCAATCCCGTTGTTGGCGACATCGCCGGCAATACCCGTAAAATCCTCGACCTGGCCAAGGCAGCCATGGCCGATGGCGCCGACATTCTGGTCACGCCCGAGCTGGCATTGACCGGCTACCCGCCGGAAGACCTGCTGCTGCGTCCGCACTTCTACCACAGCTGTAATGCCGCCATGGACGAACTACTCGAACTGGACGGCATCACACTGGTCATCGGCCACCCGGTACGAATCGGCACCGACTGCTTCAACGCCGCCACGGTACTCCGCGACGGCAACCGCCTGGGCCAGTATCACAAAATGTTGCTGCCCAATAATGAAGTGTTCGACGAATGCCGTTACTTCACTCCCGGCGCCTCGCCGCTGGTCTTCCCGCACGGCGATATCAATGTCGGGGTACTGATTTGCGAAGACATCTGGTCTGTCGATCCCGCTTCAGAACTGGCCGATGCCGGGGCTGATCTCATTGTGGTGCTGAATGCCTCGCCATTCCACCGCAACAAGATCGAAAGTCGTCATCAGGTCGTGAAATACCGTATCGAAGAAACCGGCCTGCCCGTTGCCTACGTCAACCTCACCGGCGGTCAGGACGAACTGGTGTTCGATGGCGCGTCTTTTGCGATGAATCGTCAAGGCCAGTGCGTCGCACAAGCCCCCTCCCACGAAGAGGCCTTGCTGTGCATCGACTATGTGGACGGCGACTTCAGCGCGACGACCCGGGCCACCTTGCCCGATGCACTGGAGAGCGTTTACCGCACGCTGGTGACCGGTGTACGCGACTACATCGGCAAAAACGGGTTTCCCGGGGTATTGCTCGGCTTGTCCGGTGGTATCGACTCGGCCCTGACGCTGGCCATCGCGGTGGACGCTTTGGGCGCCGACAAGGTACACGCCGTAATGATGCCGTCCCGCTATACGGCGGACATCAGCGTCGACGACTCACGCGAGATGGTGCGCCGCCTGGGCGTGAAGTACGACGAGATCGCCATCTGGCCCATGTATGAAGCCTTTACCGCGGCACTGGCCCCCTCCTTCGCCGGCCTCGCGGAAGACACCACCGAAGAAAACCTGCAAGCCCGCATTCGCGGCATGCTGCTGATGGCGCTGTCCAACAAAACCGGCAAACTGGTACTGACCACCGGCAACAAGTCGGAAATGACGACCGGTTACTGTACCCTGTACGGTGACATGGCGGGCGGATTTGCCGTGTTGAAAGACGTGGCGAAGACACTGGTTTTCGAGTTGTCGCGCTGGCGCAATCGCGAAGTGGAAATCATTCCGGAGCGTATCATTACCCGTCCTCCTTCTGCCGAATTGCGCCCGGACCAGACCGACCAGGACAGCCTGCCGCCCTACGAGATTCTGGACGCCATCATGCAGGGCTATATGGAAGAAAACCGCTCGGCGGAGGAGATCATCGCCGCTGGCTACGCCGAAGCGGATGTACGCAAGGTGGTGCGACTGCTCAAAATCAACGAGTACAAGCGCCGGCAAGCCCCGGTGGGGCCGCGCATTACCCAGCGCAGCTTCGGCAAGGATTGGCGTTACCCGATCACCAACCGCTTCAGCTGATCACCTCCGGGCACCGGTCGAACCACGGCCGGGCCTTTTCCAGTTGCGCGGCGAGGCGGAACAAGGTTTCTTCCTCGCCGTAGCGTCCAACGCACTGCACGCCCACCGGCAAGCCCGTCTCGCTCCAGAACAAGGGCACCGACATGGCCGGTTGACCGGAAACATTGAATGGCGGGGTATAGGGCATGCAGGCAAAGACCCGGTTGGCCATCTCGTCCACCACATTCATCCAGATGAGCGGTTTACCGCTGCCCAGTCGGCCAAACACCTCCATCATCGCCTGCTCAAAAGGGGTTGATTGCAACGCCCCGACCGGGTGCGGCTCAATGGCCAGCGTGGGCGTCAGCAGAATATCGTAGGTCTCGAAAAAATGCCCCAAGGCGCGTGTTGCCAGATCAAACTCGCGGCAGGCGGCCACAAAATCCTGCGCCCCCAGACTTTTGCCGATCAGCCCCAACATCCAGGTTTCCGCTTCAAAATCCGCCATCCGCGGCCTGACCCCCGCCAAACGTGCAGCCCACTCGATGTCCGCCCGGGTTTCGCAGGCAACAACGGTAAAGAAGGCTTTCAGCAAAGCTTCCGGATTCAGGGGCGGGGTCGCCTCCTCCACATGGTGCCCGAGACTTTCCAGCAAGGCGGCGGCATCGCCAAGCGCAGCACGGCAGGAGGGCTGAGCCTGCCCACTGCCGATCAAGGGTTGCGCCGTCATGGCGATACGCAACCGCCCCGGTGGCTGCCCGACCGCCTCCAGAAAACGTCCCCGGGGAGCCGGCGCAACATACGGTGCACCGGCATCCACGCCATGGGTCACATCGAGAAACGCTGCACTGTCCCGCACCGAACGCGTCAACACGTGTTCTTGCACCAAACCATGCCAGGGAACCCCAAGATCCGGCCCGAGCGGATTACGCCCCCGGGACGGCTTCAAGCCGAACAGCCCACAGTACGATGCCGGAATACGAATCGACCCGCCACCATCACCACCGGACGCGGCAGGCACCATCCCGGCCGCGACGGCTGCCGCCGAGCCGCCACTTGATCCACCCGAGGTCAAGGCAGGATTCCAAGGATTACGCACCGCCCCACCCACCTTGGGTTCGGTATACGGGGTCAATCCCAACTCGGGCGTCGAGGTTCGTCCGGCGATGACCAATCCGGCAGCACGAAAACGCTTTACCAACTCGCTGTCTCGAGGGGCCCGGATCGATTGCAACAAACGGTTGCCCGCTCCGATAGGCTGCCCCTGGCAAGTTGCGAGCAATTCCTTGAGTAAAAAGGGCACACCGCGGAACACCCCGTCCGGCAAGCCGCGGGCAATCTGTTGACGGGCCTCTTCTGCATACAGACGGTTTACCGCATTGACCTGAGGATTGCACCGGCCAATTTCAGCCAAGGCCGTTTCGAGCAGCTCTTCGGCAGAGACATCCCGGTTCCGGATTAGCTCGGCCAGTTCCAGAGCATCATAGCGACGATAGTCTTGCAGCATGGCACCCACCGCGAAATGAAATGACAAAAGGATAGTACGCCGGACATCACGGACTGCCAAGTCGATCCCGCCTTGACCCTGCCCACCACCGGATGGATACTTGGGTGTTGCCAATCTTTAGCGCCGTCCCGCCCCACGGGGCTCTGGCGTACCCCGGAAATGAAACGACTGTTGACTGTCCTGATCGCGGCGGCTCTGCCGCTGACGGCAAATGCTGCTGCCATTCCCCAATTAAAAGCCTTCGTGGCCGGAACCACGACGCTGTCTGCCGGTTTCCATCAGGTGGTCACCGCCAAGAACAAGCATGACGAAGCCAATGGCACGCTGGAAATCTCCCGCCCCGGACGGTTTCGCTGGAATTACGCCAAACCCTACGAGCAACTGATCGTGGGTGACGGCAAGCGCTTGTGGATCTACGACAAGGAACTGGCGCAAGTCACGACACGCTCCCTTGATGCGGCACTGGGCTCCAGCCCGGCAGCCTTGCTGGCCGGAAGCAATGCCATCGAGCGTGACTACACCCTGCGCGAAGCAGGACGTCAGGGGGATGTGGACTGGCTCAGCGCCTCCCCGAAAAAGTCGGAAAACACCTTCAACGCCATCCGCATGGGCTTCAAGGCCAATACGCTGGTGGAAATGGAGCTGACCGACAGTTTCGGCAACACCACACGCATTACCTTCGCGAATCTGAAGAAAAACCCGGCATTGCCAAGCGGCATTTTCAGTTTCACCCCGCCCAAGGGCGTGGATGTCCTGACCACGCAATAAGCAGACTATCGTGCAAGACCTGTTCGCCACCGAACCCCAAAAGCCGCTGGCCGAGGCCTTGCGCCCGGCCCGCCTGAGCGATGTCATTGGCCAGAGCCACTTACTGGGCCCGGGCAAACCCTTGCGACTCGCCTTCGACTCGGGACACCCCCACTCGATGATCCTGTGGGGCCCTCCCGGCGTGGGCAAAACCACCCTGGCCCGTCTGACGGCCCAGGCGTTTGATTGCGAATTCATCGCCCTGTCGGCCGTGCTGTCCGGCGTCAAGGATATCCGCGAGTCGATGGATCAGGCCCAGCGCACCCTCAATCGCAACGGCCGGCACACCCTGCTGTTTGTCGACGAGATTCACCGCTTCAACAAAAGCCAGCAGGATGCCCTGTTGCCGTTTGTCGAATCGGGTCTGGTGACCTTCATTGGCGCCACCACGGAAAACCCTTCGTTCGAGGTCAACTCGGCCTTACTCTCCCGCGCCCAGGTATACGTGCTCAAATCGCTCAGCGAGGCCGAACTCAAACAGTTGCTGACGCGGGCACGGGAGATGGCACTCCCCGGCCTCGAGTTCGAAGAGCTGGCCATCGACACACTGGTCGGCTATGCCGATGGCGATGCCCGCCGCTTGTTGAATTTGCTGGAGCAGTGTCGCACGGCGGCTCACGCCAGCCAACAGAACCATATCGATGCCGCCTTTATTGAAAATGCCCTGACGCTGAATGCCCGGCGCTTCGATAAAGGCGGTGACAATTTCTACGACCAGATCTCGGCCCTGCATAAATCGGTTCGGGGCTCGAATCCGGATGCCGCGCTCTACTGGCTGTGCCGCATGCTGGATGGCGGCGCGGATGCCCGCTATCTGTCACGCCGCATCGTGCGCATGGCGTGGGAAGATATCGGTCTGGCCGATCCGCGAGCGATGCAGATCGCCAATGACGCCGCGACAACCTATGAACGACTCGGGTCGCCGGAAGGTGAGCTGGCACTGGCACAAGCCGTTATCTACCTCGCCGCCGCCGCCAAAAGCAATGCCGGCTACAACGCCTACAATCAGGCACGCGCCTTCGTCAAACAGGATGTGTCCCGCGAAGTCCCCGTCCATCTGCGCAATGCGCCAACCCGGCTGATGAAGGAACTCGGCTACGGCCATGAGTACCGGTATGCCCATGACGAACCCAATGCCTATGCTGCGGGTGAGACCTACCTGCCGGACGGGATGGACGACCCACACTGGTATCAGCCGGTACCAAGAGGCCTGGAAATCAAGATTGGCGAAAAGCTGACCCTGCTGAAGCAGTGGGATGAAGACGCTGGCAAACAATGAAATTTTTACATGTCACGCACAAGGCATAACGTGTAGCAGTCCTCCGATGTGCACGGCAATCTGATTCACCCGGTCGTCGGCTATCACGCTCAACACCTGGCGCAGAGAGGCTTCCGGATTGAACCCATTCAGTTTGACCGAACAGATCAGGCTATACATGGCGGCGGCACTCGGAACAGCGCACGAACAGCATGCGCTGCAACTTGGAGATCAACAGCTGGGGCGATCTATTTCGTGGGCACAGGAAGAGCTGGTTGCCTGCAGCTGTTCGATTTCGTGAGATCTAGTGGAAACGCTCTCGTGCAGTTGCTGCACCTCCGCCGACATAGACAAGAGCAACGCCTTGAGGGCGGCTTGGTGGAGTACCACCGACAATGGCCACCTGATGGCTGGTTGTGATGAAATGTATTGCAAAGTACAGCACTTGCTACTATAATTGAGTCAACAAGATGTTTTAAGAAGTCCGAGAGCGAGTGCAAGACGGACTTGCTGCCGAAAGGCTCCTGTAAAAAGGACGAAAGAGAATCTCGCAAGACAGACCAGTCTCTGTCAAGAAAAGGCCCTACGGGGCCTTTTTCTTTTACACAACACCCGCAGCTATCTTCTTTTTCTTCTTGGCAGGTTTCTTCCCTTTTGGCTTTGGCGGGAAAGCACCTGAAATCTCGGCCAGCAGGCCCTTGAACCGCCAGTTCTGCGCGTTCACTTTCGCGACAAGGGGTTTGAGGTAAGCACTCTTCACAAACATTCTGACCGCCGGGTACTGAACTGAACGATCCTTCTCCAAATCAAAGAAGATGGAGTAGTCATGCTTGTTGTCAGGTCCCCCCAATGAGATGAGCGCAACGTAGGTCAGGCTTTTCTCAGCATGGTAGATCATGCCATCAAGCAACTCAGAAAACACGACATAGGGCAACTGTAGTGAGCATTCGTATCGCAACGCATTAAATGCTCGGTGCTCCCCCTTGTACATGTATCGGTGGTGCTCTCGATGGAGCTCCGATTTGAACTCTTCTGTAAAACAGTGACAGCCAAACGTCACATGAAGCGTAATACTTACAGACGGATTACCCACTGTCACCACATGGGTTTTGGAATCCAGATGATGAAATGTGTAGGTTGTACCTTCAAACTGTTTCTGCGGGAATTGGCTCATTAAATAACCTTGGCAACAATGGCACCCAAGTTCATCGGATCACACTCCACCAGCTTGCGCACCGTTTTGATGCTGGTATGCCCCAGTAGTTCCTGGATAGCCTCAGCTCGCCGCCACCCGCCTCCCCCCAATTGCAGGACTTCGACCCGACAGCAACAGCACACTATTTAACTACGATTGGTTTTGTACCAGCTAACCATACTCTCGTCTTCAAGTGCATACGCCCCATGCACTACGCACTACTCCCGCTGATTGGCTGCGCCAATACAGCAGGATTTTCGTGGCTCATCACGGCGAAACTTACACCGCCCCCCACCTCGGCCAGTTCCTGACCGGTGGCGCTACCTGTTAACGCCCAATTCAACATCACCCTCGCCGCGTTCTCATCGCGGCTGCACGCAGCACCACACTCACAGTGATGGGTGCGTTCAGAGAGGGGCTAACAGTATGGATTTGCCAGGTCTGGCTGGTGAAATGCGAATACATAGCCCATATGGGATTGTCCTGTTATGTAGACTTATGTTCGATAACATAAGTTATGTTTCACGGCATAAGTACACATAACTCAACTTTTCAAGCGAGAGTGACTCGTTTCAACGTACCGAGTGACTCTTGCTCATCTAGCTTATAGGTCAGGAGCTTCGCCTCTCGCACTGTAGTTCATGGCACCTATCCCGGAACGAGCCCCGATGGTGCCGATGTTCAAGAGGCTTACCGTTTCTTCGGAGGCCCATGACGACCGGCACGGGCAGAACTGACCGCACAGGCAATGATCCAGGTCAGGCGCCCCTGAACCCGTATTCAGCGTATAATGGCCGTGACGTCTGTCTATAGACCCTGAATAAGCCGGGAATTACCATGCTCGATATCCAACTTCTTCGCACTGACCTTGCCCAGGTGGCCGCCCGCCTGGCAGACCGCAAATTCAAACTCGACGCAGAGGCTTTTGCTGCGCTGGAAAACGATCGCAAATCCCTGCAAACCCGTATGCAGGAGTTGCAGGCACAACGCAATGCCTCCTCCAAAGCCATCGGCGATGCCAAACGCAAGGGTGAAGACGTCACCGCCATCATGGCGGAAGTCGCCAGTCTGGGCGATGAGCTGAAAGCCGCCGAAGCGGCCTTTGCCGAGTTGCAAAAGAATCTCGACGCGCTGATGCTCAGCATGCCGAACGTTGCCCACGAATCGGTACCGGTCGGCAATGATGAAAGCGCCAATGTCGAAGTCCGCCGTGTCGGCACGCCGCGCGAGTTTGACTTTGCCGTTCGCGACCACGTCGATATCGGCGAACCACACGGTCTGGACGCCGAAACCGGCGCCAAGCTGTCGGGTGCCCGCTTTACCGTATTGCGCAACGACATTGCCCGCCTGCACCGTGCGCTGGCCCAGTTCATGCTGGACACCCACACAGGCAGCCATGGCTACACCGAGATGTACACCCCGTACATCGTCAACGACAATGTATTGTTCGGTACCGGCCAACTGCCGAAATTCGCCGAAGACATGTTCAAGGTGCAAAAAGGCGGTGATGAAGTCGGTCCGGACCAGTACCTGATCTCCACCTCGGAAATCTCGCTGACCAATACCGTACGTGAAACCTTGCTGAAAGCCGAAGACCTGCCGATGCGCATGACCGCGCACTCGCCGTGCTTCCGCTCGGAAGCGGGCTCCTATGGACGGGACACCCGCGGCATGATCCGTCAGCACCAGTTCGACAAAGTCGAAATGGTACAGATCGTTCACCCGGAAAAATCTTTCGACGCGCTGGAAGAAATGGTCGGCCATGCAGAAGCCATCCTGCAGAAGCTCGAACTGCCGTACCGTGTCATTACCCTGTGCACCGGCGACATGGGCTTTTCTGCGACCAAGACCTACGATCTGGAAGTCTGGCTCCCGGCGCAGAACACCTACCGCGAAATTTCCAGCTGCTCCAACTGTGGTGACTTCCAGGCGCGTCGCATGATGACCCGCTTCAAAGACGAGAACGGCAAAAACCAATACGTCCATACCTTGAACGGTTCGGGTCTGGCCGTCGGCCGCACGCTGGTCGCTGTACTGGAAAACTATCAGAATGCCGATGGCTCGATCACCATCCCGACCGTGCTTCGCCCGTGGTTCGGTGGCCGAACCACCATTGGCGGCTAAGTCAGGCTTTAGGTAATACCCCAGCGCCACGGTTAACAACCGTGGCGTTTTTCATTGAAAAAAAGCCTGCCCCGATCAGGGCAGGCATACAGTGAGAGACAACACATCAGAGGCTGGGTGTTACCAATTGCTACGGGTGGTGGTAATCAGGCTATTGAGCTTGCCGATGACCAAACTGCCCCAGCCCGTCGCCAGATCCCACCCCGTGGCGGCACGGAACGCACCATTGCTGCCCGAGGTCACGTCATGCAGGATTTCCGGATGGCTCGGAGCCAGCTTGTACAAAGCCGGAGCCGGAAAATGCAAGGCGTTGTTGTTGGCGGTTTGCAGACGAGCCCAGATGCCACTGAAAATCGGAGCGGCCAGACTGGTGCCGCCAATCACCTGATACTGCCCATTGACCAGAATGGCAGCACCGCTGGACGGGTCGGCATCAAACGACACATCCGGCACCGAACGCAGCTTGCCGGCCAGTTTTACGCCCGACTGCCAGGCCGGTTTGGCTTCAGTGAAACTCACCCCGCCCCCGGTGCCATTCCAGACCGTTTCGCCCAGCCAGACGCTTCCACTACGGCTGGACACGGTGGTACCGCCAACCGCCACGACATACGGCGAAACGGCCGGGTAACTTTGATGGACACCGCCGTCGCCGCACTCGTCAGACCCTGAATCTCCCGTCGACACAGCGAACGTTTGGCCCTGCGCTACCGCCGTCTTGAAAATCTGGTCGACAATATCACGGGTGCCATCCTGGACCACGTAGTCTTCGCACTCCCCCAGCGACACGTTGATGATCCTGGCCTTATTGTCCTGCACGGCCTTGTTATACGCACTGGCAATATCCTGATTGGACATCGACGTAGCAACGTAGAAATTCAAGGCACCGACGACACCGCCCGCTGTTCCCACAATCGTCTGACTATCCAGATTCCACTCACCAACACCCTCGGTATCGTTGCCGGCATCCCCGGCCGTGATCACATTGGCCGAAACACTGGCAAGCTGGTTGCGCGAGGTAAAATCATCCAGGTCAGTCAGTGTCTGGCTGATATCCCCGGCCGCAATGATGCCGACCGTGGTCTTGCTGGCGGTCGGTGTACTCCCCGCACCATACAGGGCCGGGAAAGCAACGGGATTGTGGGACTCGATGGCCTGCGGCTTCACGGCAAGCGTCTTGGCGGTCTCCGTGGCCACAGGGGCCAGCACCTTGTGATGGGTGTGCAAGGTATGGACTGTTTGCAGACCGAGCACACCGGAAACCGTGGTCGCCAGGGCTGCAGGTACCTGGACATCCGCGGTATTGTAGATAGCGTTGACACCGTTGATCACCGTAGTCTTGATACCGGTGCGAAATGCGGTTTTGACCGATCCGGCACTCCCCTGCGCATGAATCAGCAAACGGTTGTCGGAAATCACCACCCGGGTAAACCCCGATTGGCGTAGATACGCCGCAACGGCCTCGGCCTGAGCACGAGTCGGTGAAAACCGTGCCACGACCTCGGCATGGCTCAGCGGTTTGACGCCGGCGCTACCCAGCGTCGCCAGATAGCGATCCAGACCGGCTGCATCGCGCAAATTCAGGCCGACAGTGATGGAAACCGGCGTACCGGCAGCCGCTTCGGTTTGAAAAGCCAGCGTTTGTACCGTTTTTCCGGGCGAAAAGGCTTTGGTATGGGTCGTGACCCAGCCGCTATCGGCGGCATGCGCACCCATCGAAAACACGGCGCTGGCCACGGTGCCGACCAGCAAACGACCACGGAAAAACGGTAATGATTTGTCTGTGTTGTGCATGTGCTATTGCTCCATTCGGATAGAGGTAAACGCTACATTGGCGTCAGGTGCTTCACGACAGGCTCTGTCGTGCCACCCACTTTAGATATAACATGACATAAGCATTGCGAAAGCACCGTCAGCCACTTCACGCACACCCGTGATCAATTACCGTTCGTCAACTGTCATAAATGAGACATTTTCATTATTTAAATAATATGCAATCAAACAATATGAAATCAATCAATGACACATAAAAATGGCGGCAAACCCGACCCAGTCGAGTATGCCGCCAATCGGACCCTGTCACGGGGTGTAAAGGTGTTACCAGAGACCCGGCGTCGCTTTGATCAGCGCGTTGAGTTTACCGATATTGATACTGCCCCAGCCCGACGCCGCATCCCAGCCTGGCGCGGCGGAGAATGCGCCATTGTTGCCCACCGTCACGTCATGGAACAGTTCTGGATGACGTGGAGCAAGCGAATAGAGAGCCGGAAGCGGGAACCCTAGCTGATTATTATTGGCCGTTTGCAAACGAGCCCAGAAGGCACTGAAAATCGGTGCCGACAAACTGGTGCCGCCGATCAGATAGAAACTACCGTCAATCATCACCAGTACGCCGGATGACGGATCACCGTCAAAGGAGATATCCGGCACGGCCCGCATTTTGCCGGCACCGGGAAGCGCAGACTGCCAGGCAGGAATTGCCTCGGTAAAACTGATGCCGCCACCGGTGCCACCGCCGTCATGATTCCACACCGATTCACCGGCCCAGACCTTGCGATTCTGCGACAGGAGCGTGGTGCCACCTACCGCGACCACATAGGGCGACACCGCCGGGTAACTTTGGTGTACCCCGCCATCGCCACACTCATCGGACCCGGAGTCTCCGGTAGATACCGCAAAGGTTTGCCCTTGCGCCAGTGCGAATTTGAAAATCTGGTCATCGACAGCCTGACTGCCATCCTCGATCGTCCAGTCCTCGCACTCACCGAGCGAGACATTGATCACCCGGGCCTCATTATCGATGACCGCCTGATTGTAGGCCTCGGCAATCGCATAATTGCCCATTGAATAGGCGACGTAGAAGTTCAACGCCTTCAAATTACCACCAGACGCGCCAACAATGGTTTGGCTGTCCATATTCCATTCGTCAGTCCCCGCCGTACTATTCCCCGTCGGGCCGGCAGTGATCACATTGTAGTTGACCTGAGGGAAGCCAAATCGCGTGGTAAAGGCATCGAGATCGATCAGGGTCTGGGTAATATCGCCGGCAGCGATGATCCCGACAGTGGTTTTACTCGCATTCGGGGTATCGCCAATACTGTAGATACCAGGGAAAGCACTGGGAAGATGCCATTCGGCCACCCCGGCTGCCGCAAACGGGCGAGCCTGATTCAAGGACACCTTACCCAATGAACGCGAGTGAGTTCGCATGGTATGCGCAGTTTGCAGGCCCAGAACCCCCAGCACGGTATTCCCCAAGGCAGCGGGCACCTGAGCGTCCGAGGCATTGAACACACGGCTTTCACCATTCACCACCGTGGTTTTGAGAGCAGTGCGAAATGCGGTTCGAACCGTGGCGGCACTCCCGTCGGCAGTGACCAGCAGACGATTCGGGGCGATATGGACATTGACAAAGCCGGCTGATCGCAAGTGAGCGGCAACCGCTTCGGCCTGTTCACGGGTAGGAGAAAAACGATTGACCACATCGCGACTGCTCAGGGGTTTGGCACCGGGACGACCCAGTGTCGCGATATAGCTATCCAGCCCTGTCGCGTCGCGCGACTTCAGGCCAACCGCAATCGACACCGCGGTACCCGCCGGTGCATCGGCCTGAACCGCCAGCGTTCTGACGGAGCGGCCGGCGGAAAACGCTTTGGTGGCGGTGCTGACCCAACCGGCATCAGCCCCTTGGGCAGGCATGGATGCAACGACGGTCATGACCACCCCACCCAAGCCCAGAGCCAGTCTTGAGGATACAGCCTGCTTTGACGATGTTTTGAACATCTGCCATTTCTCCCTATTCTGATATGAAACGCTACGTCGGCGTGAGGCTTGAAAACATGTTAATGTCATCAACCTTATTCAACCGTATAACATGACATATACGTAACAGGTAGAGATGGCGGCTGTTTTACTGGCAAGCCGCGCTTAAATGACTTGTTAGTGGAACATTACTGCAACACCGGCGCAACGGCGTCACAGTCGATCTGGTCCAGCAACATGCGATGGAACTCGTCTTGCGGAACGGGACGACTGAAAAAATAGCCCTGTGCAACATGGCAGCCGCGTGCCCGCAGGAAATCCCGTTGCTCGGCACGCTCGACGCCTTCGGCGACCAGATCAAGCCCGAGACTCTGCGAGATGGAAATGATGGCAGAGGTAATCGCGGCATCATCACTGTCACAGTGCAAATCCATGATGAACGAGCGATCGATCTTGATGCCCTTCACCGGCAGGCGCTTGAGATACGCCAGCGAAGAATAGCCCGTACCAAAATCGTCAATCGAAAGGTAGATGCCCTTGGCTTGCAAGCGATGCAGCACTTCGATCATGCCGCTGCCCTCCTCCATCGCAACGCTCTCGGTCACCTCAAGCTCCAGCGCTTCATGGGGCAAGCCGTTCTCGTCCAGAATTCGGCATACCGACTCGACAATGCCGGCAAGCTTCAATTGACGACCCGACATATTCACCGCGATCCGGCCATCCAACAAGCCTGCGGCGCGCCAATCGCGCATTGCCCGGGAAGCCGTGGCCAACACCCACTCACCTAATGCACCGATCAGGGAGCTTTCTTCGGCAATCGGGATGAAACGGTCCGGGGCGATCATCCCCATTTCCGGATGCCGCCAGCGCACCAACGCTTCTGCGCCGACAATCCGGCCATCATCCAATGACACTTTGGGCTGGTACCACACCTCAAGTTCTTCGTGCTGTGCAAGGGCACGGTGCAAGGCATACTCGAGCCGCAGGCGCTCCAGCGCGCTGGCATTCATATCAGTGGTATAGAACTGGAAGGTGTTCTTGCCCCGCTCCTTGGCCCGATACATCGCCGCGTCGGCATTGGCCAGCAAGATATCGGCGCCACGGCCATCATCCGGATACAAACTGATCCCGACACTGGCGGACACGAAGACATTCTGCCCCGACACCAGCTTTTCTGCCGACATCGCCTCGATCAATGTCTGGGCAACGCCCGCAACCTGACGGACGCTTTCGACATTCTCTGCCAGCAAGATAAATTCGTCGCCCGACAAGCGTGCCACGGTAGAGTGCAGCGGTGCCAACTTTCGCAGCACATCGGACACCATCACCAGCAACTCGTCCCCGGCCTGATGCCCAAGCGTATCGTTGACCAGCTTGAAACGATCCAGGTCGATAAAAAACAGCGCCAAGCGTTGACCGAACTCCTCCGAGCGTGCCACCGCGGATTGCAAGCGCTCCATAAACAAGGTGCGATTGGGCAGCCCGGTCAGGGCATCGTGATTGGCCAGAAAATGTAAGCGCTCTTCGGCCTGCTTGCGCTGAGTGATATCGGAGAATACCGCCACATAATGCTGGCAAAGACCATCCGGTTCGCAAATCGCCGTCACACTCAGATGTTCGGTGTAGAGCAGGCCGTTTTTGCGCCGATTGATCATCTCGCCTTGCCAGAAGCCCTCCTGCTTCAGGCAGCGCCAGAAATAATCGTAGAACTCCGGAGCCTGTTTACCGGAGTTGAGCAGCGCAGGCGTTTTACCCAACACCTCGGCGGCACTGTAACCGGTAATGCGGCAAAAGGCGGGATTGACGGACTGAATGACACCATTGCCGTCAGTGATGATGATGCCATCGAGCGTCGACTCGAAGACCTTGTCGGCCAACAACAGATTTTGCCGGGTCTCCATCAATGCCTTGTCACGTTCGGACAAGACCTGTTGCAACTCCAGCATGAATTCTTGCTCGATACTGCGCAGAATTTCCGAGAACCCCAACAAGCGCTCAACAACGCCATCGTCGTTGACCACGCCAAGATGGCGTATCTTGCGAGCGATCAACAATTGCCGGGCCTGCAGCAGACTGGTGCGCCGGTCCACGGACACCAGCGGCCGGGAACACAGTTCAGCCAGACACTCGTCGGGCGAGCCATCGGTCAGCAAACGCAGCACATCGCGTTGGGTGATGATGCCGTAGCCTGGGCCGTCCAGAGTGACGACGATAGCATCGCGTCCGGTGTCACGCATCCAGCTAATGGCATCGGCAAGATGCGCCGTTCCGGAAATCATCAAGGCAGGTGGAGCATCCACCGTTTCGACCCGCCGCAAACCGATAAACGACTCCGTCCCCTGATGCAGCACGATATCAGTCATCGATACCATGCCCTGATAGCCGTTTGGCCCAGTCACCAGCGCATGGCGAATGGTGTGCTCGCGAAACCGTGCCGTGGCCTCCTGCAACGTGGTGCCGGCAGGCAGGGTCACGACAGGGTGACTCATCAATTGGCTGACCGGGAGCTGACGAATGGCCGGATCGCGATAGTCGATATCCAGAGCGTCACTCTCGGTCCAAATACCGATGGCAAGCCCTGTGTCATCCATTACCACAATAGAGCCACAGCCGCGCCCGGACATGAGGGTAGCGGCCTCGCCAACAGAAAGGTCTGGCGAACAGGACAGGATTTCCGGAGTCAGAATATGTTCGACGGTTTGTTGCAGCGGTGACATCGCGACCAGCTTGTTTATGAAACGTGAAAAATAGCGGTCATTTTACGAGGTATTCAATAAAAATTCACGCCAAACAAATATTTTTAGTGTCGCACCCGACATTCGAGTAGTAAGAATCACTTTCGACATCAAGATAAATACCTAGAATACGCATGATGTCATAAACAACATGCAAAGCATTTGATTATTCTCAGTAATTCAGACACAAAGCGCGCACTTCATCGATGAAAATTCCAAGACAACACCCGACAAATAATGACATACAACTACAATACAAAACAAACCCTATCAGGTATTTTTTTCACCGCGCACAGCAGTTAGTCACGTTTAAATACCTGTGACATAGAGGAAGAAGGACACGGGCAGGCAAAACAATAGCCCCGCCGGCAACGCCTGCGGGGCTATTGTTTTGCCTGCCCGAGGGAAGGAGTCGTTACTTTTCGTCGCTGTTCTGATCCGGCGCGGTGTAGCCTGCCGGAAAGCCGAAACCGGTAAACAATTGCTTGGCTTGTTCCTGCATGCGATTTTGCATTTCAAGATACATTCCAGTGCTTTGCTCAAGGTAATTGCCAAGCATATTCTGCATGGCCGGTCCCTGAAACGACATGAACTCGGTCCAGAGCGTATTGTTGAACATGGCGTTGTCGCCGTACATCGCACGGGTTTGCTCTTGAAGGCGTTGCTGCAGCTGCGTGAAGATCTGCAGGTTCTTCTCCAGGAAGGGTCCCATCATTCCTTGCATGGCCTGTCCATAAAAACGAATGAATTGGGT
The DNA here is from genome assembly GCA_018260425.1 of Pseudogulbenkiania sp. GTDB lineage: Bacteria > Pseudomonadota > Gammaproteobacteria > Burkholderiales > Chromobacteriaceae > Paludibacterium. Next base: position 153,963 of record JAGLBD010000002.1, read on the forward strand.
CAACACCTCATAACTGAACATTGGCGAACCACCATTCTCTTCCTCGAGAATGATCTGCAGCAAAACACTGCGCGTAATGTCTTCCTGTGTCTTGGCATCCAGAACTTGCAAGTCGACATGATCCAGCACCAATTGGCGCACATCGCCTAAAGTAATGTAGGAACTGGTCGCCGTGTCGTACAAACGTCGGTTCGGGTACTTCTTGATAACCCGCTTCTCAACACTCATGAAACACTCCCGGTTTATTGTCGTTGGTGTTGTGTGACTGCAATCTAACATAAATACAACAGACTAGAGCAAAAGTTCTGGGGAAATTTGTCTGGCCATGCTACATTCCTGCGTCATTGTGCAGCGCGCCATTTTATCATGAGTCCGCTGCCGGCAGTAAAACCATCGTCAACGAGAGGGTTAACCATGTTTGCCATCAACGAAAGCTTCAGCAAGATTTCTGCTTCAGGCGTCGAAACCGCACTTCGTTTTGCCCAGATTTCGCTGGACAGTACCGAGCGACTGGTCAAACTGCAACTCGAATTATCCAAACAGGCTCTGGAAGACCAGGTCAACGCCACACGTCAATTGACACAGGCGAAAGACCCGCAGGAAGCCCTGCAGCAGGTCAACGCCCTGTCGGGTCACTCGGCAGAGAAAGCCGTTAACCATTCCCGTGAATTGTACGACATTGTTTCCAGCACGCAGGCCAGCCTGACCCGCCTTGCCGAAGAACAACTCAATCAATTCAACAAGAATCTGGTCGGCAGTCTGGACGGGCTGGCACAAAATGCCCCGGCCGGTTCCGATGCCATGGTAAACGCCTTCAAATCATCGTTCGCCGCAACGGCTGCCGCCATCAATACCCTGCAACGTGCTGCGCAGCAAGTTGTCGAATACACCGACACCAACGTGAAAGCCGCCACCAGCGCCACGGCTGACGCGGTCAAAACGGCCTCGCGCCGCAGCTGATCCAAAGCACCCTAATCGCCCGATGCCCCTCCCTGCCACTGCCGGGAGGGGCATTGTTTTGTACCGATATGGATTGGCGTCGGCGCGGGGGCGGTTTACAATTCGTTTTTGCCCTCCCTCCAGACAGGTTTCCACATGAAAATCAGCAGCAACTTTGATGCAGGCAGCATCGAAATTGTCTCGTTCGAGCAGTTTGACGACATTCAGCTGAAAATCCCCCGCGACAACGCCGCCGAGTTTGCCCAGTGGTTCTATTTCCGTTTGCAGGGAGCGGCCTACCAGAACTGCGTACTGAAATTCCTCAACGCAGGGGAAACAGCCTATCCGCAAGGCTGGGAAGACTATCAAATGATGGCTTCCTACGATCGAATCAATTGGTTCCGCGTACCGGTTTCCTTTGATGGTCAGGTCATGACCGTTGAACACGTCCCGCTGGCCAACAGCATCTACTACGCCTACTTCGAACCTTACTCCTGGGAACAGCACCTCAACTTGATCGGTCAAGCCCAAGGCTCCGGTCTGTGTCAGGTCAGCGACCTGGGTTCGAGCATCGAAGGACGTGATCTCAATCTGTTGACCATTGGTCACGAGGTGGAGTCCGACCTTAAAATCTGGGTCATTGCCCGCCAACACCCGGGCGAGACCATGGCCGAGTGGTTTGTCGAAGGTTTCCTCAATCGCCTGCTGGATCCGCAAGACCCCACGTCGCGTGCCCTGCTCGACCGTGCCACCTTCTATGTGGTTCCCAATATGAATCCGGATGGTTCGGTGCGCGGCAACCTCAGAACCAATGCGGTGGGTGCCAATTTGAACCGTGAGTGGGCGGAACCTACCCGCGAGCGCAGCCCGGAAGTGTTCAACGTACGGCAAAAGATGCTGGAAACCGGTGTTGACCTGTTCCTGGACATTCATGGCGACGAAGCCCTGCCTTATGTCTTTGTCGCAGGCACAGAGGGGGTTCCCTCGTATAACGAGCGCATTGCCAAACTGGAAAACGACTTCAAATACCATTTCCGGCTGGCAAGCCCGGACTTTCAGGATGAAGAGGGCTACGAAAAAGATGCCGCCGGCCAAGCCAATATGACTTTGGCGACCAGCTGGGTCGGCGATACCTTCAAGTGTCTGGCCTACACGCTGGAAATGCCCTTCAAGGACAATGCCAACCTGCCGGATGATGACTATGGCTGGAGCGGCCAGCGCAGCCTGAGGCTGGGTGAAGCCATCCTGACGCCGATTTATTCGGTGGTCGGCAACTTGCGCGACTAAGCTGCATACCATGACAAGGCCCTGAACTGCACCACCGTGCATCAGGGCCTTTTTTTCGCACCAGGGAAGCCCCGGACCATGCACAGACACATCTCGTTGATCACTCGCCAATTGCTGGCACGACCACGCTTGCTTCTGTCGATACTAACCGGACTGACGGTCGGGATTCTGCTGGACCGGTTTTACCCGTCCAGCAGCACAACGCAATGTTTGTTGGCCTGGAATGCCGGAACATGGCTGTATTTGCTGCTGTCGCTGGGCATGATTGTCAATGCCAGTCAGGAGACCATTCGGCGCCGCGCGGCACGCCAGGATGAGGGACAAAAAGTCGTGCTGACTTTGGTGATTATCGCCGCTGTCGCCAGCCTTGCCGCCATCGTGGCAGAGCTGGCCGTGGTGAAAGACATGAAGGGATTGGTGCGTTACAGCCATATCGGGCTGGCCGCCGTCACCGTGATCGCTTCCTGGGTTTTTATCCACTTGATGTTCGCACAGCATTACGCCCACGACTACTTCATGGATATTGCCCGAGGAGGCGATGGTGGACTGGAGTTCCCCGGCAAGGATAGCCCTGCCTACTGGGATTTCATGTACTTTGCCTTCATCATCGGCACGTCAGGACAAACGGCTGACGTCAGCTTTACGTCGCGCAGCATGCGCAAAACCGGGCTGCTGCACTGCGTACTGGCTTTTATGTTCAATACCACACTACTGGCCATGACCATCAATATCGCTGCCAGCCTGTTTTGAATTAATCCAGAGGCCGGGCATCGCAAATCTCCACCCAGGACCAGTCACTTCCGGTTTCCACCGCTTTACCCAGCGTGATCTGAAAAGTTTTACCACGCACTTCCATATGAAACACCCTATCAGGAATACTCCACGCAGAAGGCATTAACAGCCGGTGCTCTCGCCCCTCGGTCGGTGCGTAGAGCGCGATCATCCCATTACGCCAAACCTGTTCCTCTGGAATACTTTGATCGATAATCCGCTGGTTGGCCGAACGCAGTACAGCGGCCAGCGGCTGCTTGGCGATACACTCAACCCCCAGAAAAAATCGTTCGTCTTCGTCACGCCGCATCCGTCGAACAATTCCCAACTGCCAGACATCCGCTTCATTCTCGCGGTAGGCCACCAAACGCCCGATGGCCAGCCAGTCAAGACCGTCTCCCGCGACAAAGACGCCAAGCCCGGTATCGCTGACATTATCCACCCTGCCCTTTACCCATACCGGAGGGGACGAATCGACAGGCAATGACGTCGACTCACGCTCTACCGGTCGTTGTGTGACAAATCCGTAGACCCGTAGATCTACCGCTTGATCGAACCCGCCGCGCGAGTCATCCGCCTCACCGCGACTATTCTGCTCGTCATGCTCGCGAACAACGCGGTGAATGGTGGATAGCCGGTGTACCAGCATCACCTCGCCATCGACGATACTGCGGGCGGCTCTCTCATGGCGAACATCCTGCGGAGCCCAGCAGCGCATCATCAGACGAATCAAACCGGCATCCAGCCCGCGCCAAAGCCGCCCACCGGAAATGCCTTGCCCGCTTTCCAGTTGTCCCAACCACTCGCCCAGTTGCTGGACCAGCTCCTCGGTTGACCAGTAGCGCGCACAGGAAGAGGTAATCATGCCGGCACGTCCCGGGGGACGATCACGGTCCAGCTCCACGGCGAAGCTCTTGCCATAGCCAGACGAGCGGGACAAGGTCATGCGATTGGAAAGCTCCTGCAACACATGCCAAGCCGCATCCAACTGCAAGGGTGACAGCGAACCATTTGCCAGCAAAGCCAGCATGGCCAGGATCAGGTACTGATCTTCTACCGTGCTACTTCCCTCAAAGACCAATGCCACCTCTTGCCCGTGAGTGCCACGCTGCTCGGCACGGGAGTAAATACCGTGGACCTCATGCCAGAAGGCAGCATCCGGCTGCTGCTGACGCAAGTAACACCAACGCGCCTTTTCTCCGAGCAACTGCAGCTGCACGACTTCGGCTCGCGGCAGGTATTTCTGCAAATCACGCCCTTGCAAGACCCCAGGAGCCAATGCGCCCAACCTCTGCATGATGGTCAGAAATGCATCAACCCAGGCAAGGCAGCGGGCACGCAGCTCGGCTTCCAGCACCGGGGGCATACGGGAATTGAGCAACACACTGCCGAGTAACTGTTCATGTAATCCGGAAGTACGCTCATGGAAGACGAACACCGCGTCAAGGGCACCAGGCGACAACTGCACGGCCTGTTCGTGCCACCCCTGCACCAGCCTGGCGACCGCATCATGCGCCTCGGTACCATTCTGCTCGATAACCTCATCCAGCCATCGATTTGCCGATGCTGCATCGGCAAAGGGATCCGCAGGTTGTTTACGGCGACGCTTCAAAAATTCCAGCATAATTAAAGTGCATCCGAATATATTTCTTGTATATCGCCCAGTGTACCGCAGCCCCAATGCCCTGTCAGGGAGTGTATAAAAAGCAAAAGCGCCCCGAGGGGCGCTTTATGCCAATGGCGAATCAAAATCTATTCAAATAGCCAAATCAGACATTTCTTTGCCGCTGGCCAGTAGTTCCTGCACCCAAACCGGCTTGCGACCACGGCCAGTCCACGTCAGTTCGGGATGATCCGGGTGACGATATTTCGCCTCTACCGGCTTGCGGGTGGTGGTGGTTTTGGCCAGGATTTCTTCTACTGTCAGACCATGTGCGCGTGCAATTTCAACAATTTGTTTGCGTGCCTGATCTTTGGCATCGTTTTCGCGGCGCTTGATTTCCTGCTCGACTTCGCTCTTCAGAGCAAGAAGACCGGCGACATCGTATTTACTGAGATCCATTATTCACACCTTATTTGTGGGCATCGTGTATTTAGAGAAAACCGGGCTAACGCGTCAACGTCGCCACTGGCCTATGAAAAATATACTGTATTAATCGAAAAATCAAATCATTAAATAAAACTTACTCATCGCTGTCGCTATAAGACAAATTCAGCGCTGTCAATTGCGGGCCATTGATACTGCGCAAGTGAATTGATTCACTCCAACCGGCTTCCTGAACCACAACCAGGCATTCCGATTTACCCTCCGCAATGCATACAGCATTAACTACGTTACCAATAACCTGCTCACCCATTGAGGGGATATACAATGCATCCCCGTCATCAACATTAGCCGCTATTTCGACACGATAAAGCCGACGTTTCACCTTTCCCAGATATTCAGTGCGGGCCACAATTTCCTGGCCTGGATAGCACCCCTTGCGAAAACTGATGGCGCCGATTCGATCCATATTGGCCATTTGCGGGACAAACATGTCTTGGGTTGCAGCGCGTATCCACGCGACCCCTGCACGAATATCGAACAAGGACCACACGGCCGACCCTACCCACAGCTGAGGCGGCAGTGCCTCCAGGACAGCAGGGTCTCCAGACTCGGCCAACAGCAAGGCTCCGGAGCGCAAGCGAATCAACACCCGCCCCTGCCCCGCCACCACATCACCAGCCGCCGCCGGCAACGATTCAAAGTGAGTGTTCAACCATTCACTATTGGCATCGCCAGCCAAACCGAGCAATGACCACGTGTCATCGACGAGAGTTACCTTCACTTGGGAGCGGAGAATAAACATCGATAAACGACGTACGAACGCTTCGGCAATATCCGCCGATACCATCAAATAATAGTCGGACTGATAGTTCCAGATCAGCATGCTCGCCAGCATGCGGCCTTTTGCCGTGGAGTAAGAACTGTATTGGGCCTTGGCGGCACTTACCTCGCGAACATCACTGGAGAATTGTCCCTGCAAAAATGTCAGGGCATCGTCACCACTGACCTTCACCAGACGGAATGCGGCAAGTGGAGAAGCGACAGCAGGGCCGTTCAGACGAGCGATTTCGTTTTCCGGCGTATCAAAATGCAGCCCATGTGCATCAAAGACACCCCCTTTGCATTCAAACCATGCCTGCCACTGAGCATTCATCAACATTTTCCTTCTTAATATATGACCGAACTATCCGGCCGCAAGAATAGTATAGAGGCTATATTGGGGCGCACCGCCATTCTCTCAAGATTAAATGCCAATTTCATATAACATTTTATTTCATGCACTTAGTGATATTCCCCTGACAACGCGATAACTATTGCAATAAATTTATCACCAAGGGTGTTGACAGGCCCAAGAGCCATCGGTATAGTTCGCTCCATCGCTGAACGACGCAAGTTGTTCCGGACGATTCCCTGATAGCTCAGTTGGTAGAGCGACGGACTGTTAATCCGCAGGTCGCAGGTTCGAGCCCTGCTCGGGGAGCCAAATTCAAAGCCCAGTCATTCACTTGACTGGGCTTTTTTCGTTCACGCCCACCTGGCACGCAACAACGCAATAAATCCTGACAAATCATCCCCCCGCCCACGCAATTCTGAAGCAGAGTCAGATTAAAATTGGCAACACTACATTTCTCATGTATTCAGGTGCATTTTTACACTTGCCGATCAAGGTCAGACGTGAAAGGATTGAGCCGACAACACAGCACTTCCAGGGGAAAGTAGCGAAAAAAAAACACATATAATAAAATATAAAAAATTCATTGTGAATAATTTGAAATACAGCGACCAGCTTTAATCAAATCTTTCGGGCCCCCTTCGCCCGAAACAATGAACAACTGATACACACTTTCGAGACGCGTAATGACGATACTGGTGACGGGTGGTGCAGGATTTATCGGCGGTAATTTTGTTCTGGACTGGGTGGCGACACAACAAGAGAAAGTCATCAACCTCGATGCCTTGACCTATGCCGGCAATCTGGAGACACTGGCATCGCTCAAGAACAACCCGCAGCATGTGTTTGTCAAAGGCGACATCGGTGATCGCACTCTGCTTGATGCCTTGCTGGCGACCCACCGTCCACGCGCTGTCATCAATTTTGCCGCAGAGTCTCATGTCGACCGCTCCATTCATGGCCCCGGCGACTTTATCCAGACCAATGTAGTTGGCACCTTCACCTTACTCGAAGCGGTGCGTGGTTACTGGCAGTCGCTCGATGATGCGGAAAAGCAGGCTTTCCGTTTCCTGCACGTCTCGACAGATGAAGTCTATGGCACGCTGAGCGCGGATGCTCCAGCCTTCACCGAACAACATCCTTACGAACCCAACAGCCCCTACTCTGCCAGCAAGGCTGCCAGCGACCATTTGGTACGCGCCTGGCACCATACCTACGGGCTACCGGTGCTGACCACCAACTGCTCGAATAACTACGGCCCCTTCCATTTCCCGGAAAAATTGATTCCCCTGGTCATTTTGAATGCATTGGCCGGGAAGCCCCTGCCGATTTATGGCGACGGGCAACAAATTCGCGACTGGCTGTTCGTCAAGGACCATTGCTCGGCGATCCGTCGGGTACTTGAGGCTGGCCGCTTGGGCGAGACCTACAATGTGGGAGGCTGGAATGAGAAAGCCAATCTTGACGTGGTCAAGACCATCTGCTCGCTACTGGATCAAATGAAGCCGCGCGAGGATGGCCAATCCTACGAAGGCCAAATTACTTTTGTGACTGACCGGCCCGGCCATGATCGCCGTTACGCCATTGATGCACGCAAGCTCGAGCGCGAACTCGGCTGGAAACCGGCAGAAACATTCGAGTCCGGCATCCGCAAAACGGTTGCCTGGTACCTCGAGAACATAACCTGGACTAGCAATGTCACCAGCGGAAACTATCGAAACTGGGTTGAGAAGCACTATGGCTGAGAAACACAGAATTCTGATAACCGGCGCAGGCGGTCAAGTCGGCTTCGAACTGGCGCGCTCTCTGGCACCTCTTGGAGAAGTGCTGGCGGTTGATCGTCAGCATATGGATCTTGCCGACCCGGCATCGATTATCCAGCAACTAGACACCTTCCAGCCCGACATTATCGTCAATCCGGCTGCCTACACGGCGGTTGATCAAGCCGAAAAAGAACACGAGCTGGCATTCGCCATCAACGCCAAGGCACCACGCATTCTAGCGCTGTGGGCCAAACAGCACGACGCTCTGTTGATTCATTACTCGACCGATTATGTCTTCGATGGCACCAAAGAAGGTCGTTATAGCGAAGATGAGCCGACCCATCCACTGTCTGTCTACGGATCAAGTAAACGTGACGGCGAAAATGCCATCCGCGAAGAGTGCGACACCCACCTGATCCTGCGCACCAGCTGGGTGGTTGGAGCTCATGGCAATAACTTTCTCAAGACCATCTTGCGTCTGGCAAAAGAGAGAGAGACCCTCAGCATCGTCGCTGACCAGTTCGGTGCACCAACCGCTGCGGCACTTCTGGCGGATGTCACTGCGCAACTCATTGGCCAATGGCAGCACGCGTTGCACGATACCTTTCCCTTTGGCACCTACCATCTAACAGCTGCGGGGGTGACCTCCTGGCATGAGTATGCACAATTCGTGGTGGAGCTCGCACATAACGCAGGATTACCTGCAAAACTATCCGCAGCTGATATCAAGCCCATCCCTACTGATGGCTATCCACTACCGGCCAAGCGCCCGATGAACTCGCGACTGGATTGCCGCCGCATCAGCCAGACATTCGGTTTGACACTGCCGGATTGGAAGACTGGCGTTGAACACGTTTTTATTCAGCTTACCGATAAATGAGGAATCGCCACATGTCCAACCAGCGCAAAGGCATTATTCTGGCCGGGGGCTCTGGCACCCGCCTCTACCCGGCAACCTTGGCTGTCAGTAAACAATTGCTGCCCATCTACGACAAGCCAATGATTTACTATCCGCTCAGTACTCTTATGCTGGCCGGAATTCGCGACATTCTGGTGATTTCTACTCCGCAAGACACCCCGCGCTTCGAGCATCTCCTTGGCGATGGCAGCCAATGGGGTATCAACATTCAGTACGCCGTACAACCCTCACCGGATGGCTTGGCACAAGCCTTCATTATCGGCGAAGACTTTATTGGTAATAACCCGAGTGCGCTGGTACTGGGCGACAACATCTTTTATGGTCACGACTTCTCGCCATTATTAAAAGAAGCCGCTGACAAAGAGCACGGCGCCACGGTGTTTGCCTATCGCGTCAACGATCCGGAACGTTACGGCGTTGTTGAGTTTGACAACAACGGCACCGCTCTGAGCCTGGAAGAAAAACCCCTCAAGCCGAAGTCAAACTACGCAGTTACTGGCCTGTACTTCTACGACAACCAAGTCATCGATATTGCCAAATCCATTAAACCCTCTCCACGGGGCGAGCTGGAAATCACCGATGTCAATGCGGAGTACCTCAGCCGGGGCACTCTCGATGTGCAAACCATGGGGCGCGGCTTTGCCTGGCTGGATACCGGCACACATGAGTCGATGCTGGAAGCCAGTCAGTTCATCCAGACCATTGAAAACCGTCAAGGTCTCAAGGTCGCCTGTCTGGAAGAAATTGCCTATCGCTCCGGGTACATTGATGCAGCCCAAGTTGAGCGTTTGGCACAGCCTTTGAAAAAGAATGCCTACGGCAAATACCTGTTGAACATGCTGAACGAGAATACCTTCTAATGAAAGTCATCGACACCGCCATTCCTGACGTAAAGATCATCGAGCCCGCCGTCTTTGGTGATGAACGCGGCTTTTTCATGGAAAGCTTCAATGAAAAGCGCTTCAACGAGGCTATTGGTCAAGAGGTCAAGTTTGTTCAAGACAATCACTCACGATCAGCCAAGGGAGTTCTGCGTGGGCTGCACTACCAACTCCCGCCACATGCTCAGGGAAAACTGGTGAGAGTGGTCTCGGGTGAGGTTTTTGATGTTGCTGTTGATATCCGTTCCGAATCACCAACTTTCGGCAAGTGGGTTGGAGTAACACTATCAGCCGCCAACAAACGGATGTTCTGGATACCAGAGGGGTTTGCCCACGGATTTCTTGTCCTCAGTGAAACGGCTGACTTCTTGTATAAAACAACAGATTACTGGCATAGAGATCTAGAACGTTGCATTAAGTGGAACGACGAAAGCATTAACATCAATTGGCCTCAAATCGATTCGGTAACACTATCGGCCAAAGATGCCGAAGCTCCGTCATTTATTACGCTGTTCTCGTGATATTAAATACGGAGATCATACCTATTAAAACTATAAGAAGTTAGCTTTTCAGCCTACGTCCACTGCCACTCTCTGTTGGTAACAATAGAGAGTGGCAGTGGACGTAATGAGGGCGCCGTTCAATCTGCCATGAGAATCTGCGGCCACTTGCCAGTCACTGCTGTGCTTTATCGTTAAGTTTTTAACATTTTTTTCCATTTATGAGATTTGCTATGAGTATATTAGGCCATAGCAGCCAAGATGACCTTGTTAATGAAAGCCCCATCTTCCTTCAAAGGACTTGGCATCTTTATGAATAAATTTAAAAAAAGAGGCTCTAAGCATAAACGCGCAGCTCAGCGCGCAAACATACTTATACTTGCTATAATTGTATAGATACTCATCTTAGCGCCCCTTCCAACCACCCCATGATTAGGCTACACGCGATCCTAAGCAAACTTGAGTGGAACGAGATTTAATAAATGCTTGGAATTTTATTTGGCGCGGCACTCTGTTCGTTTGTTGTTGGCGTCTTGCTCATTCGTTTTCAACATGTTCACGAGCATTATTCTGCCGACCATGATTTTGATGGCATTCAGAAGTTTCATCACACGCCAGTCCCCAGAGTCGGTGGTATTGCCATAGCAATGGGCCTGACTCTTGGAGTAGCACTGCTGTACAGCAAGTACGCCCAGATTGAACCATTACTTATCATGTGCGCCAGCACTCCAGCCTTTGTCGCGGGCATGTTGGAAGACACTACGAAAAAAATCAGTGCGCGCATGCGACTACTGGCATCTGTCGCCGCCGCTTTGCTTGGGGTCGTACTTCTTCACGCTCAACTAGCCAGAGTTGACATTCCCGTTATTGATACAATATTGTCATCATTCACGCTTATTTCCATTATTTTCACGGTCATTGCGGTTAGTGGCGTAGCTCACGCAATCAACATCATTGATGGCTATAACGGCCTCTCATCAATGGTTGCCATGATGATAACAATATCTTTGGCATACGTGTGCTTTAAGGTAAATGACTCTATCCTGCTTGGATTTTGCTTTGCTACCGTTGGTTCATTAGCCGGCTTCTTCCTTCTAAACTATCCCAAAGGTTACATTTTTGCCGGTGATGGTGGCGCGTACCTGATGGGATTTCTCATCGCAGAAATTTCCGTTTTGCTGGTTGCCCGTCACCCAGAAGTCTCTGCCTGGTTTCCCTTGTTGGTAGTCGGATACCC
>JAGLBD010000087.1:0-2090 GCA_018260425.1 Pseudogulbenkiania sp.
CGACGCCTGTTGCGTGACCTTGCCGATGCCGAGGCCGAACTGGCGCAGAGTCTGCAAACGCCCAAGGGACGCTTGCGGGTCAGCCTGCCGCTGATTGGTTACCGGATGCTGGTGCCGCTATTGCCGGAGTTCGTGGCGCGTTATCCGCATATCGAGCTGGATCTGGATTTCAATGATCGTCTGGTGGATGTGATCGAAGAGGGATTGGATGTGGTGATTCGCAGTGGCACGCTGCACGATTCCCGTTTAATGGCCCGGCCACTGTTCGCCTTCCAGTTCGTCATCGTCGGTTCGCCGGGCTATGTGGCGGCTCATGGCCGGCCGTCCTGTCCGACGGACCTCGCCGGGCACGCCTGTCTGCGCTACCGGTTTCCCTCGACCGGCAAGTTGCAGGAGTGGTCGCTGACGGATGCCCCGCCGGAGCTGCCGGTCAGCATGACCTTCAATGCCATTGAAGGCTTGATCGGTGCGGCGAGCGCCGGGGTGGGGCTGGCTTACCTGCCGGATTTTCTGGTGAAGGACGCGCTGGCGGATGGGCGGCTGGTAGCGGTACTGGACGACTTTCTGCCGCTGGAGGGTCGGTTTTCCGTGCTATGGCCCTCCAGCCGGCAATTGTCCCCGAAGCTACGGGTGTTTGTGGATTTTCTGGGGGAGCGGCTCGGCTCACGCCAATAGCAGGTCTTCGAAGAAGGCGCCAAAGGGACGTTCGGGGTGACGGATCTGGATTTCCAGTACCCACAAACCTGATGCCGGGGTTTTGCTGAAATGGGCCAGACTGCCGGCTTTGTAGAGCGCGTGGGGAAAGTCGGAGACCCGGTGGCCGGGAATGCCGCGATCCAGTACCCAACCGAGTTCTTGCGCAAACTGTTCGGCTCGCTCATAGAGCGCGGCACCGCTGAGCTGCTCTTTTTGCCACACGTCGCGGGTCAGATCAAAAATCTTTCTGACCGCCTGTTGGGCAGCCAGCATGTCCGGGTCGGTGCCGGTCACGAAGGTATCGCCGACATCGCCTTCATGGCCATTCCAGACCGGGCCGAGGTCAATAAAGAAAATATCGTTGTCGCCCAGCCGGACATCCGGGTCGGAGCGTTTGCTGAACGCCTTGAGGGTGTTGCTGCCGAAGCGGATCTTGCTGCCATGCCAAAAGCGCTCCATGCCGGCATCGGCCAGCCATTGGGCGGCAATCGCCAAGGCATCGTCTTCGCACATGCCCGGTTCGATGCGGGCGGCAATGGCGTGGATGGCCTCCCAGGATTTCTGCCGAGCCAGCAGCATGGCTTCGTGACTGAACGGTTGGCCAGTGCCCTCCGGATCAAGAGAAATGCTAGAGTGGTCTTCCATTGAGTGCTTTCTTTAGATTATTATCTGATTTGAGTAAAAATTAGCAATCCTGTTGCAGAAGTATATAATTTACTTGGCGATTAGTCGCCAAGATGCAGCACAGGTTTTCCATTGGAGGGTGTTTTAGACTACTATACGCCCTCTGTGATGCTTGCTGGCGCTATGAAGAGGCCGCTTGCATGTTTCCACAAGGGTTGGCGCGAGCGTAACCCGGGGGTTGGCCCGACCGGCCCTTATGCAACGACTGATTAGATTGATGTTCATGAAGCCACAAACAGAAACGGCACTGGGCGCAGCGCTCAAATCCGCGGTACAGAGTCTGAGCAAGAAAAAACAGACCGAGATGATAGCGGAGCATATCTACAGCAAATTCGACGTGTTCCGGCAATTCCGTCCGCTGGCACTCGGCATTCACGAAAGCCTGATTGCCGCTTTGCCCCAGTTTGAACCACAACTGGTGTCGCGTGTTGTTGCCAATCACTGCCGCAAGCCGCGTTATACCAAGTCGCTGGCTCGCGGAGGACGTCGCTTCGATCTGTCGGGCAAGCCCGCCGGTGAAGTCACGGCCGAAGAGAAAAAAGCCGCTGAATTGCAATCGCAACCCAAGCCGGTTGCCGCGGCACCTGCCCCCGCACCTGTAGAAACCCCGGCCGGGGATACTGCCGCCGAATAAGGCGATGCGTGCAGAATACCAAACCCTCCTTGCGGAACTCCGCCGGAGGGTTTTTGTCTTTCTTGAGGAGTTGAGC
>JAGLBD010000087.1:2190-5569 GCA_018260425.1 Pseudogulbenkiania sp.
GGTTTGCCGGATGCCGGCAGCACCTCGGTCTGGCAGCGCCATAGCCAGGGGGTCGGTGAGTTGATTCTGGCCTGTCTGGATGCTGGCGCTCGCCGTATTTCGGTCGCGCTGGGCGGCTCCAGTACCAATGACGGCGGGGCGGGCTGCCTTGCCGCGCTGGGGGCGCGTTTGCTGGATGGTTCCGGCGCCATGTTGAACGGTTCGCCGGACGCATTGCGTGCCTTGCAGGCGATCGACCTCACCGGTCTGGGCCCGCGTCTGGCCGGTGTCGACCTGGAAGTGTGGAGCGATGTCGATAATCCGCTGCTTGGCGAGCAGGGCGCAACGGCGGTGTTCGGGCCACAAAAAGGCGTTGCTGCTGAACAGGTGCAGGAACTGGACGGGCTGTTGGCTGCGTTTGCGACGCGGGTGGATGCCATGCTCGGCACTCCGTGTGCTTCCTTGCCCGGTGCCGGTGCGGCTGGCGGGCTGGGCTATGTGTTGCAGGCACTCGGTGGCCGGCGCTGTTCCGGGGCACGCGAAGTGGCGCGCAATGGCGGCTTGAGCGAGGCCATGAGTTGGGCCGAACGGGCGATTACCGGGGAAGGGCGCAGTGATCTGCAGACCTTGTCGGGCAAGGTGCCGTTCGAGGTGGCGCGACTCGGGCGCGAGGCCGGGGTTCCGGTGTCCTTGCTCTCGGGCGGGATCGACGCGGCGGCGTTGCCGGCCTTGTCGGAGGAATTTGCGGGCTGTTTTTCCTTATGCAACCGCCCGATGGCGTTGCAGCAAGCGCTGGAGGAAGCTCGCGAGCGCTTGCGCGATGCGGCCTGGCAGATTGCGCGACTGGCACACTCCGCCCGGCCATGAAGGATCACACGCTGAGGTGTTCGAACAGCGCGGTGCTCAGATAGCGCTCGCCGAACGACGGAATCACCACCACAATCAGTTTGCCGGCGTTCTCGGGGCGACGCGCCAGTTCCAGTGCTGCCCACACCGCTGCACCGGAGGAGATGCCGACCAGCAGACCTTCTTCGGTGGCCATGCGGCGGGCGGTGGTCAGGGTCGCTTCGCTCGGGGCGAGGATGATCTCGTCGTAGATGCCGGTATTGAGTACCGGGGGAACAAATCCGGCACCAATGCCCTGAATCGGATGCGGGCCTTTAGGGCCACCGGACAACACCGGAGACGCTTCCGGTTCAACCGCCACGATGCGCACGCCGGGCTTGCGGGCCTTGAGCACTTCACCCACGCCGGTAATGGTGCCACCCGTGCCGACACCTGCCACGAAAATGTCGACCTTGCCGTCGGTGTCGTTCCAGATCTCTTCGGCGGTGGTGTTGCGGTGAATGGCCGGGTTGGCCAGGTTTTCAAACTGCTGCGGCATGAAGTGGGTGTCGGGATGGGCTTCCACCAGCTCGCGGGCCTTGGCGATGGCACCGCCCATGCCGTCCGGCCCCGGGGTCAGAATCAGTTCGGCGCCATAGGCTTTCAGCAACAGCCGACGTTCGCGGCTCATGGTTTCCGGCATGGTGATGATCAGCCGGTAGCCTTTTGCGGCACAGACCATCGCCAGTCCGATGCCGGTATTGCCCGAGGTCGGTTCGACGATAACGGAGCCCGGGCCGATCTTGCCCGCCGCTTCGGCGGCTTCGATCATGGCACCGGCAATGCGGTCCTTCACACTGTGACCAGGGTTGAAGAACTCCAGTTTGGCAACCACGGTGGCATGGGTTCCCTCGGTCAGCTTGTTGAGGCGAACCAATGGGGTGTTGCCGATCAATTCGGTGACGTTACTGGCGATACGCATTGCTTATTCTCCTGTTGGATATAACAAAGACCGTTGTTATATCCGACTATGATAACTAGTCGGGCACGTCCAGACTAATATTGTTTGCTTATAACCAGAGAACCGGGAGTCATCAGCACTATGACAGGCTATCGTCCCACTCCTCCGGAGACGGGCTGGCGCAAGCGCCTCTATACCATCATTTTCGAGGCGGATACCCGGGCAGGGCGGCGTTTCGATCAGCTGTTGCTGATCGCCATCGTGGCCTCCCTGCTGACGGTGATGCTGGAAAGCGTTGCCTCGATCCGTGCCAGCCATGGCACGCTATTGTTTGTCCTCGACTGGGCCTTCACCCTGCTGTTCACCGCCGAATACGTGGTGCGCTTGCTGTGCGTGCCGCGCCCGCTGCGCTATGCACGCAGTCTGTTCGGCATCATCGATTTGTTGTCGATTCTGCCCTTGTATATCGGGCTGGTGGTTCCGGAAGGACGTTTCCTGACCGATATCCGTATTCTGCGCTTGTTGCGGATGTTCCGCGTGCTGAATATGCCGCGTTATCTGGACGAGGCACGCGAATTGCGCTCGGCCATGCTGGCCAGCCGGCGCAAGATCATGGTGTTTCTGTTCAGCGTGGTGCTGATGGTGATCCTGCTCGGAACCCTGATGTATGTGGTGGAGGGCGAAGAAAACGGCTTCACCAGCATCCCGGTGTCCATCTACTGGGCGGTGGTGACGCTGACCACGGTGGGGTTTGGCGACATTACCCCCAAAACGCCACTGGGCCAGATGCTGGCCAGTGTGGTGATGATTCTGGGCTATGGCATCATTGCTGTGCCGACCGGTATTGTCACGGCGGAAATCGCCCGCTCGACCCGGGTGGTGGGGCAGCGTTCCGCCACGCGGCTTTGTCCGCATTGTTTTACCGAGGGGCATGATCTGGATGCCCGCTATTGCAAATTCTGTTCCGGCCCGTTGCCCGACCCGGTGGCGGACGAGGAACGTACCGAGGAAAAACCGTCATGAAGCGAGTCATGCTGCTGAGCAGTCTGGTGCTGGCGCTGTCGGCGTGTACCACCGCGCCCCCGTTGCCGCAAAAGAGTCGCGAGCCGGTCCGTAGTGCCCCGCAAGGCAAGGTGGACTTGCTGCTGGCGGAGGCCAACCGGCTGGCCGGCGAGGTCAAATCAGGCAAGCTTGACCGGGTGGCGGCGGCAGACCGGCTGGATGCCTATCGGCAAAAGATTGCCGGACGCAATGCGCTGGACGATGCCAGTTTTGCCCGCTACCGCCAGATCGCCGTGGAGCGCGAGGCCGGTAAAGTGGGGCAGGATGATGCTCAGGCCCGTATGGAAGGGTATTTGCGCGAGGTGTTACGGCAGACCGCCCGCAAACCGGCTCCGTCAACCCAGCCGGTCTTTACCGATTTTCTGCTGAAGGTTTACGGACTTCCTCCGATAGCTTATTGATCTGCCTCATGTGCCATTGGATTTTTGCGGTCTATGCTTGATGACAAGGGGGATATGTCCATCACTGGAGGAGTGAATCATGTCTCATGAAATCGATAGGCTGTTGAACGAGCTGGAGACCCGCTGCGGTTCTGGAGCGTGCTCCGATATC
>JAGLBD010000087.1:5669-10165 GCA_018260425.1 Pseudogulbenkiania sp.
TAGGCTGTTGAACGAGCTGGAGACCCGCTGCGGTTCTGGAGCGTGCTCCGATATCATTGAATTGAGCGGGCATCACCCCGTCGCGATTCCCTTGAATCATACGGATTGCCACGAACTGAAAGCATTGGCTGAAGTGTTTGGCACCCATCCCGACCAATTGGCCGCGGTGATTCTCAAGGCAGGATTGCATGATTTGCATGCGGGGCTGGATGAGGATCTGGCGCAGATGGCGCGCGAGCTGCGTGCGGTGATGGCCGAGGTCGGTGAAGTCAGCCTGATGCACCGCGCCTGACACAAAAAAAAGAGGCGCAGCGGCAAGGGGGAACCGCCGACGCCCCAACAGAAACAGCTTGCTGTGCCGGGCAAGGTGAGCCGGGATAAGCTCGCCGTTGCCCTGTTTCACCATAGTTCATCTCCCCGGAAATGCGAGAGATGATTAAGCCGTGCCACCTGTCGTGTTGTACAGGTGACACGGCTTTTTGCTGTCCGTGTCAGGGGCGGGGCAGGGTGACGCCGTGCTGGCCCATATATTTGCCGTTGCGGTCGCTGTAGGACACGTCGCACACTTCGTCGGACTCGAAGAACAAGACCTGTGCCACGCCTTCATTGGCATAGATCTTGGCCGGCAGCGGCGTGGTGTTGGAGAACTCCAGCGTGACATAGCCTTCCCATTCCGGTTCGAAGGGGGTCACATTGACAATGATGCCGCAGCGCGCATAGGTCGATTTGCCCAGGCAAACCGTCAGCACCGAACGCGGGATGCGGAAATATTCCACCGTGCGGGCCAGCGCGAAGGAATTGGGCGGGATGATGCAGCAGCCGTCGCCGGAGACTTCGACGAACGACTTCGGGTCAAAGTTTTTCGGGTCGACGATGGTGCTGTTGATGTTGGTGAATACCTTGAATTCATCGGCACAGCGAATGTCGTAGCCATAGCTGGACGTGCCGTAGGAGATCACTTTCTGGCCGTTGATATTTTTGATCTGGTTCGGCTCGAAAGGATCGATCATGCCGTGTTGTTCCGCCATGCGGCGGATCCACTTGTCTGACTTGATGCTCATGGGTTGTCCCGTTGGATGGTGGATTTTTCAGATGGTGAGATTCTAGCAGACTCGAGGCACTTCGCCTCGCCTCAAGGAAGGGGGCGGGGGTTTGACGGTAATCAATCGCAACACTCTTTCCACTGCACTGCCGGGGCTATTCAGGTATAAATACTAACTATTCCCGTTATCGTTAAGACAATATGCTGACGCTGGACACTCTCTCCCCTGGAGATCGCGCCGTGATTTCCTGCCTGGACCTCGATGAAGAGGCGACCCGCCGGCTTTCTGCTTTCGGCTTGATGCCGGGCGAGGCCTTTTGTGTTCAACGCATCGCCCCGCTGGGCGGTCCTTTTGTTTTACAGATCGGCACCACCAGCGTGTTGATTCGTCGCAATCTCGCCCGTTTGATTCAAGTGAAGCCCGCATGAAACGTTTCGCCCTGATAGGTTTTCCCAACACCGGCAAGTCCACCCTGTTCAATCGCCTCACCGGTCTGTCGCAACGGGTCGGTAACTGGCCCGGCCTGACGGTCGAGCTGGCGCGCGCCAAGATTCTGCTCGGCGGCAAAATGGTCGAGCTGGTCGATTTGCCGGGGGTCAATGACCTGACCGGTTACAGCGACGATGAAGCGATCGTGCGTGATGTGCTGGCCGGTACGGCCTTCGATGGTCTGGTGCTGGTGTTGAACAGTAGCCAGCTTGACCGGCAGCTGCCACTGGCCATACAGGTGATTGCCAGCAAGGTGCCATGCGTGGTGGTGCTCAATATGGCCGATGAAGCAAAAAGCCTCGGGATCGAGATGGATCTGGAGCGTCTGGCCGAGCGGCTCGGGGTGGACGTGGTGCTGGTGTCGGCCCGGCGCATGCAAGGCTGGGGTGAACTGACCGGCTCGCTCGGCCGGATGGCGGCGCGGGTCGATCCGCCGGTCGAGGCGGTGCTGGATGCCTTGCCCTCGGGGGCGGATGCCATTGCCCGGGCCAGAACCCTGTTGCCGGGGGCGTGGTCGGTGCCGCCGGTGCTGCCGCCGCAGATCACCGAAAAGGTCGATCATTGGCTGATGCATCCGTGGCTGGGGGTGCCCTTGTTCTTCATCATCATGGCGCTGGTGTTCAACGCCACCTATATGATCGGTACGCCGCTGCAGGATCTGGTCTCGGGCGGGCTTGACCTGTTCAAGGAGCACGTTCTGGCACCCGCCAGCAGTGCCCTGCCGGCCATTGTCGCCAGTCTGTTGGTGGATGGTGTCTGGCAAGGGGTCAGCACCGTGTTGACCTTTGCGCCGATCATCTTCGTTTTCTTCGTGTTGATGGCGCTGGTGGAAGACAGTGGCTATCTGGCGCGGGCGGCCTATCTGACCGATGCCCTGATGTCGCGGCTGGGTCTGGACGGTCGAGGTTTTGTCATGCAGTTGATGGGTTTCGGCTGCAATGTGCCGGCCATTCTCGGTACCCGGGTCATGCGTGAACGCGGGCAACGGCTGTTGTCGATGTTGATCATTCCGTTCTCGCTGTGTTCGGCGCGTTTGCAGGTGGTGGTGTTCTTTGCCAGTACCCTGTTTTCTGCGCAAGCTGCTCCCTGGGTGCTGACCGGCATGTACGTGTTGAGTCTGCTGATCGCGATCTTTACCGCATGGGTGTTCCGCCGCCGTTTTGCCGGACGGGAAACCTTCCTCATCGAAGTGCCGCCCTATCGCTTGCCGGGTGCGCGTCATTTGCTGGTGCGTGCGGTGGGCGAAGTGCGTGCCTTCCTGGAACTGGCATCGACCTTCATTTTGGTGGGGGTGGTCATGGTCTGGTTGCTGACGCATATTCCGGCTGGTGAAAACCGTACCCTGGCCGATGCTCTGGGCACCTTGTTTGCGCCGGTGCTGGATCCGATCGGGATCCGCCATGAGCTGGCGGTGGCCTTGCTGTTTGGCTTCGTAGCCAAGGAAATCCTGCTGGGCAGTCTGGCGGTGATCTATGGTGTGCCCGAAGCGGGTCTGGGGGGCGCACTGGTGCAGCATCTGGACTGGATGTCGGCCATGAGCTTCCTGCTCTTCACCCTGATCTACGTGCCTTGCCTGTCGACGGTGGCGGCGATTCGCCGTGAATCGCACAGCAAGGCCTTTGCGGCGCTGACGGTGGGATGGTCGGTGGCGTTGGCCTGGATCGTGTCCTTCGTGTTTTACCAGACGGTGACCCATCTGTTTGGCTGAGCACTGACCTGCTATATGAAAAGAGCCCGGTCCTCTGTGTGAGGAAACCGGGCTCTGTCACGTCCGGGCCTGCCGGGACTCAATCCCAGGGCACGTCGACGTCGTCGTGTGTGCTGTTGGCTTTCGGAGCCGGTGCAGCCGCCGTCGCCAGCGGCGCGGCATGGCTGGCCACCAAGCCTTGCTGGTTTTCTTCCAGACCACCCAGCGCCTCGACCAGTTCGTCCACCAATTCGCCCAGCTCGCCGCTCATCAAGGTGAAGGTTGCCTCGTACAAGCTGGCAATATCGTCACCGGCGTGGCTGGCCTCTTCCTGCAGAACGTCGAGGAATTGCAGACGCTTGAGTTGCAGGGTATCGGTCAATACGAAGCGGATGCGTTCGCGCCAGACGAGGCCAAGGCGGGTCACCTGTTTGCCGGTGGCGATGTGCTGGCGGATTTCCTCGGCGGTCAGATCGATGCGCGCGCAACGGATCACGGCGCCGTTTTCAGCGGAGTCCTTCAGTTCGCAATCGGCATCCAGTTCAAAACCGCCGGGGGCGGTGCCATCGGCCAGCCATTGGGTCATGGCGGCATGCGGTGACATCGCGGTGCGTGGCAGTGCCGCCGGGAAGGGCGGCAGCGCCTCGCGCAGCTGGCTGACCAGTGCTTCGGCCCGCGAGGCCGTACCACTGTCGACCATCATCCAGCGGCGCTTGAGGTCGAGATAAGCACTGAGACGCTGCGAGCGCACGAAGGCGCGGGGCAGCAGATCGTCGGTGATCTGTTCTTTGAGGGCCAGTTTTTCCTTGCGGCCGACATTGCGCATTTCCTGCGCTTCGATGTCGGCGACGCGACTGTCGAGCTGGTCGCGGATCACGCCGGCCGGAAGCACTTTGTCTTCACGGCGAATGACCACGGCCAGACAGTCTCCTGCGGAAAAGACCGGAGTATCCAGATGGCGGGCAGGGGCTACCCAACCTTCGGTGAACCAGTCGAGACCGCCACAAGGCGTAAACGGTTTTTTCTCCAGCGCATCAGCCAGTTGCGCCACTTCGGGCAGGGTATCCCCGCTCAGCCGATAAAAAGTTAGTTGCCTAAACCACATAATTGTTTCATAATGCGCGTCCTCTGATATCGCGATTGTAACGCATAAGCGACACAATCTGGCGGTTTGGAAAAAATAAAGAGTAAAGCCGGAATCGGGGTGTAGCTTAGCCTGGTAGAGCGCTACGTTCGGGACGTAGAGGCCGGAGGTTCGAATCCTCTCACCCCGACCA
>JAGLBD010000088.1 GCA_018260425.1 Pseudogulbenkiania sp.
AGCGGCACCGGTCTCCGACTGCTGGGGCAGCGATATCCGCCAGTTGCCCAAATAAACAGGAACAACATGGCGCAGGACAGAACTCCCGCGCCCCCTCCGAACGCGGGCTGCACACCCCGACAGATCACGAACTGTTCTGAATGTGCATATTAACGGAGCCAGATCAGGCAGAGAGGCGCATACTGCAGGCGCTCGAGGGCTTTCATGGCCGCCCGCCTGATCCTATCTGGTAGTAAGGATAAAAACCACAGGTGGACGGCCATGAAAGACCGTGAGCCAACCCGTCGCCCACAGAGGCAAGGATTACTCGCAGGCGCTTTCTAAGCTGCCTATCCGGCAGTGAACGAGACGGAGTTCGAAGAGCTACAGTTTCACTTTTTCTAAGCTGCCTATCCGGCAGTGAACGCCCCGCCGATTGGCATCAAAATGATCATGCATTTCTAAGCTGCCTATCCGGCAGTGAACTTCTTCTTGGCGCGATGCTGTCCTTTCGGATCTTTCTAAGCTGCCTATCCGGCAGTGAACACTACGCCGTGCGGGTCGCTGAGGATTTGTTTTTTCTAAGCTGCCTGTCCGGCAGTGAACCCTTCCACATCAGCGCCAAGTTCTGCTCGGCATTTCTAAGCTGCCTGTCCGGCAGTGAACTGGCATGGTCGATGATTGCCTGCCTTGCCTATTTTCTAAGCTGCCTGTCCGGCAGTGAACTCAGTGTCATGGACACTATCGGCACCGTGATGTTTCTAAGCTGCCTGTCCGGCAGTGAACCATTCGAGCAGTGTGCCGTCGAGATTTATCCTTTTCTAAGCTGCCTGTCCGGCAGTGAACTCAGACTTATATTCTGCAGAAATAACCTTGTATTTCTAAGCTGCCTGTCCGGCAGTGAACTGGGCGTCGCGGATTTTTCCACAATGGAAGCATTTCTAAGCTGCCTGTCCGGCAGTGAACTTTCGTTCCACTTGAAGATCAGCACACCATCGGTTTTCTAAGCTGCCTGTCCGGCAGTGAACGACCTGCCGCTTGCGCGTCTCCTCTGCGTTAATTTCTAAGCTGCCTGTCCGGCAGTGAACGATGGCGCGTGTTTTAGGGGTTTCTGCGCTTTTTTCTAAGCTGCCTGTCCGGCAGTGAACGGGTCAGACTTAGATGACTTTGCGAAGTGGTTTTTCTAAGCTGCCTGTCCGGCAGTGAACGGCATGAATTACGCCGAGGTCTCGCTACGGGCTTTCTAAGCTGCCTGTCCGGCAGTGAACCCGGTAGAAATCCGGCAGCCGCCAGCCGTGTTTTTCTAAGCTGCCTGTCCGGCAGTGAACAAAGCGTCGCATTGCCGCCATCCGCCTGGCGCTTTCTAAGCTGCCTGTCCGGCAGTGAACCTGCAGAGCTATGCCGGCGGCGCGAACATGCTTTTCTAAGCTGCCTGTCCGGCAGTGAACTTATCACTGAATCTGTGTCGTGCGTCCGTCGTTTTCTAAGCTGCCTGTCCGGCAGTGAACTTCTTCACCATCCTTTACGTACTGCTCGCGCAGTTTCTAAGCTGCCTGTCCGGCAGTGAACACAATCCTGTACTCGCCACGCGATGCTATATATTTCTAAGCTGCCTGTCCGGCAGTGAACCGGACCGGTCGCAAGGTGGAACGCTGCACCACTTTCTAAGCTGCCTGTCCGGCAGTGAACCTCGTCCGTCAGCGCCGGGGCCGGTTGCTCGGTTTCTAAGCTGCCTGTCCGGCAGTGAACGCTAGCGACGCTGGTGCCAGATATCGTGAAATTTTCTAAGCTGCCTGTCCGGCAGTGAACATGACGGTCTTCGTCACATCCGAGGGTGAGGTTTTCTAAGCTGCCTGTCCGGCAGTGAACAAGTTGCGCGCTGCCGTGAACCGTATCGCCAATTTCTAAGCTGCCTGTCCGGCAGTGAACTAGACTCACATCCTTCTAAAACTATGCCAGGCATGGTTTTCCGCCAATATTGGCCTTTAAACCCTAATGGACAACACCAATGTAACCCATTGATTATCAAGGACAGGATTGGAACCCAATAAAAAGGGTTACGCGCGGGAAGGCGGGTAACCCTTTTAAAACCTACCACTGTGGCAACGTTGCACTTGCACTTAAGCCATAGGCATTGAAATAGCCTTCTACAATTTCAATCGCCGTTTGCTGCTGGATGAACAAACGGAATCGTTGCCCTGTGCTGGAACTGTCCACGGTCAGGAAGGGAAGATCCAGCCGCTTGGCCTGGCTGTCAGGAATACGTCTTAATGCTTCTTCCTGGGTGATATTCATCCTGCGCATCAACCGGTCTCGTTCTCTCGCCGGATTGCTTTTCACTTGGCGTCGGAGAACACGGATATGCCCAGCGTCAGCAGGAACGGGCAAGATATTCCCCGTGATAGCGTGGTCAGCAAATCCCATCAGCCAGCGCTGAGCCATCAAGTGATCCAATGAAGCGGCCGTTCCATGCAGACGCAGTGTCAGCCCAAGCGATGGAGAGCTCGTTTTTCCTCCCGAGCAGCCCTCCGCAAGAGTATAGCCGGGGAAGCTCACACCGATATCTGATCGTTGCTGAGTACACAGCACGCGATGCAGCTTGGCGTATAACGCGTTCATCAGCACAGGTGGAGCGAAATCAGCATCCGGCAGCAGCCGGATATCGAGGTAATGATCCATCAGCCCGCCTCACCGAATACGCCACCACGAATCAGGGTGGCAATCACAAAGTGTTGCTGCTCTTTGGCTGGCGTATCATCCTTCAGAACCCAGTTGTCCAGCAGGGTGTAAAAGTCCTGCTTCTGCTTTGGTTGGCGGTAAGCCTTGCCCTGGGTCGTCACGGAACCGTAGGGTTCTACTGCAATGGGGCCGTTGTTTTCTGCATCCGGGTACCAAGTGTCAATTGTCCGGATGGCATTACCGATTTTCTGGGAATGGATGGCAGCAATGGCAAGAGACCCTTGTTTGACTTCGTAGAGGGTTTTGCTTTTATCACCACGCCCGCGGTCCAGAATCAGCTCTTGAGACGGGAAGACCTCCTGCCCGGCCCCGATTCGTACAAACGCCGTCACCTGCAACAGGACATGCTGGTTACCGTTCAAACCTTCCGAGATCAAATCGCCAAGTTCAGTCAGATCCTTTCCACCGACATCAAAATCGCGCATCCCCAGCTCGAGTGCATCAAAAGTCCATTTTTGAGCCGCCTTGCCATCCACCAGTTGCGATACATGCACTTCTACTTGCTCTGCACCGATACGGTTACGCCACAAGAAGCGACCATTCGCCAGATTGGCGGCATAGCGACGTGCAAGTTCGCCAAACCCGATATTTTCCCGGTAGTGAGCGACCGTATCCAGCAACTTCCCACGATACGCAGCATCATTGCAGGCCGAAGGCGTACCAGCTCCCGCTAGCACTCGCAGGGTGAAGCGTACCTGCAAGGTATCGGCATCATGGGGCAATGCGGCAACATCCACCGTTTGCGGATTGGGGTTTTCAATAGCGGCATCCAGTTTGGCGGGATCCTGACCCTTGGCTTTCAAGCGGTTGGAAATGGTACCGCGCACGGATTTCGGCTGAATGGCAATGTGCGGCCATGTCTGGCTGGCATCGCGCGCTTCCCAGCTTCCTGCAAAAAACAAGGCGTCAGACGGGTCGAGCTTACGTTCAAAGGCAAGGACGGTAGCAGTTTTCAGTTGGCTCATGCGTGTTCTCCCGGATTATCGTGTGCGGCGTGGTTATCAATGCAGTAGTCGTTACGGCAGCGGTAAATCCCGGTGTCAGGATCATGACTCGGGTACCAAAGCAGGTCGGTATAGTGCGTCAGTCGGTGCGGGCTCAACCATTCTCCAAGCGAGTAGACACTCTCGACAAAACAGAATGGCGTGGAGGCATCGCGGGCATTGCTCACGGAGCCCTCTGGTTGCAGAGGCGAGATTGCGCCATAGCCCACTGGAAGCGGTACGATCCAGCCACTCCCCTGCGGTTTGGAATGTACCCAAGTGATCTGACCGGAGGGGTCCTGTTGTGGCCAATAATTGATACGGGCTTTGTCCAGCCAGGCGTCAAGCAAGGAAGCGTCAGAACGCTTTTCGCGCATTTCTGCATGGTGCGCATGCAGTAGGTCATCGCGCGCGACCAGAGCAAATCCAGGCAACCAGCGACGACGCAGCCGACGAAAAAGAATAGCAAGGTCCTCTTCAGCATCTGGCAAAGCGATCAACTGTGGGCGAGACGGATAAGCGCCAGGAATAACGCTGCCACCAGCAATACGCATGGTTTCCAGCGTGCGGGCTATCGACATGGCCAGTTCGCTTAACACATCACCATCTTGAGTCAACGCATCCCCGGCGACGCCAAACACCAGCGTGATATCCAGATGGATGCGGCCCTCTTCAACGATTGCCGAGGTACTGCCATTCTTATCGACCGGGTTGCGCGTGAGATTGAAGCGCTGCAGATACTCGCCTGATGTTTGTGCCTGAAAGTCATGGCAGATGACACCGACCCCATAGAACTCCAGTCCGGTACCCGGCCCCAGCTTGCGTTCCAGTGCCGTCATCAGGCCGGTAAAGGCCGACATGGCAGGGAACCCCCAGGTATGCTGCCCGGAAATCGCATTGGCGTTTTGAACTCGCACGCGCGGCAGGATTAGCAAACCACTGATATTGGGCATGGGATTAACGTGCATGTTTGCCCCCTTTGGCCCGAGCGACCGGCAACAGACGGGTACCTTGTTTACGCAGACTCGTGTCCAGTTGACGCTGCCAAACGCTGTCGTGAGACAACTCGCGGAACCAGTAGCGAAACTCGGCCTCGGCCAGCTGTAGCGTGTCATTACCAAGGCGGGCATTCAGCCAGCGCGCAAAACGCTCGGAGAGTTGCTCGGTCCAGTCTTGCCTCTGAAGGGCCAGATTGAATTCTTCATCCCTCTCTGCCCGGTGCGGGTCAAGCCAGAATCGCTCTTCGGGAGGAAGAACGCATGCGCTGTCAGCACTCCATCCGGGAGGCAGCAAGTTGACGAAGGCACCTCCGAATTGAATCAGTTCCTCAAACAGCTCTTGCAGATAAGCATCACGGCGATTACGGACCTGCATCGTACTCTGGTTAGTAGCACTGTCACTCTGATTCAGTTTTGTCAGCCAGCCCTCGAATTCTCTCAACACATGACGAACTGTCTCGCGCCGACCGAATACTGAAAATGCACTTTCGATCTTGAGAAGCGGGCGAATATCACTACGCTGCCAGACCGGAGGCAATGAAGACAACAGATAATTGCTACCTTTTCGTTCGCTGTTTAATTGCGAGATATTCTGTGGTTTGGTCCCACCCTTTTTCTCTTCAGCAAGCATAGGGTAGACACTATGCCCATGGGGGTGGTCAGCCTTATCTCTGGCCGCTTGGCGGGCTGCCTTGGCCTCCTCGCTGAACCGATCATGCTGAACCTGCAGATACAGCCAATGTGACAACGAGCTTGAGTAAAGAGGGGCAAGCAGATGATAGTGCCGGTCGTCATGTGGATTGGGCAGCACAGAGTGATCCGGAGACACGGGCCAATAAATCTGCTTGGCGTAAGTATGACTGGCGAAGTGGCTTGGTGACTCGGCAATACTACAGAAGGCATCGCGCCAGCTCGTTGCCATATCCAAATCGTCACTCAATGCCGCCAATACATCTGGGTCATTCGCTTGCATTAGTGCCAACAGGCTCTGCCCCTCATGCTCGAGCTTGAGAAACTTGTAGACATCCAATGCAGCAGCATTACCAACCACATCGCTGATCAGGCTGGGCAAGTTGTGGCTACCAGCAACCTCTCGCCGAGGTAATTCTTCAGGGGATACAAACAGACTGCTGCCACGGGCATCAGGGTGACTGGCCTTCAATGGGTGTGTCACCAAACGGAGTTGCCCTGCGCGGCGAGCCGCATCCGCCAGCCAGGCCTGAGGCTGGTATTGCGCCAACAACGCCTCCCGTTTCGGGTCGTCATCCGCCAATTTGGCGAGCTTGTCGTCTCGACGACTGTAAATAAAAGCCTTGATCAAGGCATCAAGGTCACGACTTCTACAATTGTGTTCGCTCATGTCCTCCACCTGCCAGTTGTTTGCTTGGACAAGCCTATCTGACCGCGGATTACCAGCGGTTGACGATTGGCAATTCATCCGAAACAATCATGCAATTGACATCAAACTAACCAAAAACTCTAATCATCCAATAGGTAAAACTTGTATTACATCCCGGATCTACCGGGCAAACACCAACTGGTTGGCCGCATCCTCATTGCTTGCGACAGAAGCCCAATGCAGGGTGGAAGTACCATCCCTGATGGTTGTCCGCATTGAACTTCAGCACGACACGACCAAAACGACGTGCACAGGCCTCCAGCGACATATCCAGCTCCTCGGCAAGCATTGCCAGTTCATTCAGATAGTTGTCGTTACCCCATGGACGAATGCCCGGCGCGGTGAAGAGATCCCGATCCACGATACGATGCAGAAGGTAGTCGCTCTGCAATTCGTGGCTCAGTTGGGTTCGCTCATCTTTTTCCAGCCGCATCAAATTGAAATCTTGCTCATCCTCATCAGGAAGCAGCATCAGTTCGCACTCTTCAGCCTGATCATCCCGGCGGAATGGCTGAACCCGCTGCAGGCCGGCCTGCAGCATGGCCTGACTAATTTGCCAACAACTGGCGGCACATAGTCTGGCTCGGGTTGAGCGACCACCGCGAGTCGCCGTAGCTTCACCCACAGTTGCACCGTTGATTTCTGCTTCAAGGCGTGCATGCTCGAGATCCACCAGACTGTGCCGGGGTCGTAGCGCAGTACGTGCGAGCAATCTTGGTTTGGCATCGATATGCCGGTATTCATCCTCAGTCAATAAAACGCCCAAATCCGGGGTGACCAGTCTGTACTCTTTTGCCGTTTCAAAGCCGGGACGTGAGTAGGAATGCCGGTTCGGGTCCAGCCAGCTCTTGATGTTCTGCTGCAGGATCAGCAGGTTGACCGAGTCGTAGGGTTCGGGCCAATGGCGACGAACACGGCCGGCCAGCTGGATCAATGAACGCATTGAGGAAGGCTCGGCAATCGCCCACGAGTAGCAATGGTCCCGTCCGACCTCGGTCACCGGACTGCCGAGTACGATGAACACCTGATCGGCGGCGGCCGTGGCATCGAGTCGCGTTCGGATATCCGGTTGCACAAACAGGGACATCGGGTCATGCCGAATCAGTGCGGCATCCAGTCTACGTTCGATGGCAGAGCGCAGTAGCAAAGGGAACTGCGCATGATAGACACAGAGATGAATCTGCACGCCAGATGGGGCTCCCGACTGGTAAAGAGCCTGTGCAAGTGAATAGATTTTGTCGATATTGGCGAAACGCAACAAACCGATGCTGACGCGTTTACCACTATGCGGATCGACATCATGATTCAGCTCATGCAAGCGCAGAACGTGGTCACGCAACACGGTGGCCAATGCGGGAAATAAGGTATCCCGGTCGCGCGGCAGACCGGCAAGAGGCAAAAAACCGGCTGTTCGACGAGGAGCCTGGGCAGCCAACCAGGCTGCGCGATAACCCGCAAACTCAGCGTGCGTACTCTTGAAACCGGAGGCATCCCGACAATCCGCCGTCTTTGCCTCACGCTCATCGACCCATAAACAACAAATATTCAGAGGCAAACCGGGCTGCCCCCGATGACGCTGGTACTGGCGACGCCCCTCCAGATAGGCCTCGAACAACCCTTGCATCAAAGCAGGAGGCAAGGTAGCGGAAGAAAGCAGTACACGGCTCCCCAGCAAGCCGGCCCAATACACTAAACGGACCAGAGCCGGCATGTCCTCCACCCCAAAATCATCCGGTTCGTCCAGCACCAGATCAGAACTCATCAGACGCAGCATCGGTGCGATCTGTCGCCCACCACGAGTACTTTCCGTCGCAGGAGTCAGATGGTCGATCGTGCACACCAGCACCGGCGCGGCTAACAGTGCATTGAGTTGCGGGTCGTGACTTAAACGTTGCAGCAGCGGGTGCTCGGGATTACCGTCGTAACGGATATAGCCATCTTCATCAAGCAGCGACTGGCTGGACTCGGAGCCAGTCGCTTCGGCCTTGTTGGCAAAGTGATCGAACAATTCGCGACTTGGCGCACCTCCAACGCGAATAGCCAGATCGCCATCATCCAGCTTTAGCTTATCGCGAAAGGCCAGCCCGGTTTGCAGGGTCAACGAACGCAGGCCCAGGGCGAAGGCGCAACGCATACCCGTCGCCTCATTGGCCAATGCGTACATGATTCGTGCATTGGCAAGCGTCTTGCCGCAGCCTGTCGAGGCCATATTGACAATGAATGCCCCCTGTACCTGAGCTTTTTCACGCAGACTGCCCGCCAGATCAAACGCCTTGTCTTGCCAACGAAAACGGGGATCGGCACTACGCTGCTGCAAGACACGATGTCGCCCCAGCGATGACAAACCAGCATTGAGCCCTGGCAAGGCACGAGCGGCAACAAGGGCATGACGCATCACCCCGGTAAGGTGCTCAGGCAGCGTCTGATTGAAACGTCGAACCGGATCACTTTTCACCGTATTGGCAAACGCTATACGGTCTTCTTCTCCGGGTTGCCAATGCTGCTTGACGGTCTGACTAGAAAAATGGTGGTCAGCCAGCATTACCAGCAGGCGAGCCAAATGCATGGGATACGGTTCGTCCAGCCACACGGTGGGCTGCAGACGTTTGCCGAGTTCGCCAGCCAGCATCGCGACACGCTCTTGCCACAACGCATCCTCACATGGCAAACCGTAAGGGAACTGCCAATACGGGAGACTCTCTTTGGCAGACGCATTATCAAAAGGCTGGTTCCACTGACTCGTCAGATCCTGCAAGCCCTTCTTCATCCTCTCGAAGTTAATGACGTCCATCTTCGGCAACGGCAAACGGTGATGACTCAGCACCAGCCAGCAAATGGCGGCGGCAAGTGGCGGCAATGCCCCGGGGCTAAAGGGCTTGCTGTCCTTGGCGGCATCGTCCAGCCCGTCCCGCAACCGGGCGGCATTCAAGCGGGCGACCCATGCAGTACTGGTCATCTCGTCCGGGTCTTGTAACCGTGACAACCAGCCAGCGTCATCATCGTCGCCGACAAATGCCTGAATCAATCGTAGCGACACCCATTCGTGGCGATAAAAATTGGCGGAAGACGGACCATTGCCACGTAGACGAGCCTGGAAAGCCGCACAAGCTTTACCCAGATCGTGGAACAGTGCGGCAAGACCTGCAAGCAAGCGAATGTCTTCACCGCTCAACCAATCGTTTTCATCATCAGAACGCACGACAGTGCTCCTGACAGTACAAATTGGCACGTGTTGAATGAAGGATGGATTCCAAATCCGAAGGGGCAATGTTATTTGGCATGGTGTCGGTGCGGTGATTGCAATACGACAAGGTTGATCTGAAAGTCATTGGCGGCCACGCGGACGCATACAGCGGCAAACTCAGTGACAGCTGTGTTTCACTTCCTGCCATAAAACCCAACAAGAATCCATTTTGGGTTGGAATACAAACAATCTCAATGATAATGGACTAGCCATAACGGGAGGAGAAAAGTTTGACCGACAAGACTTCTGCATAAACATGCCAAGTCCGCGTAGAAATGGACATTCAGAGTGGCCTCGGGGAATGATTCCAGAGAATTGATGGAGCACGACTCAGGGGAATAGTTCCTGTAACTCAGGAATTAGCACAGAGGTAGACTGAGCTGTATCGCAAAACAAATCTCCCACACAACAGCCCAACAAGGCGTAAACAATAAGCTGCCAAACGCTGATATTGTCTGTAGTAGAAGTCCTTTCACTAGCTATTTTTTCGCCACGATGGCCATTGAACGAAACCGGGACCTTTCTCCCTGCAAAAACCCCAGTCATTAATGAGCATGCAAGGCACACGCACGCTATCGGGCAAAGGATCGACTGCACCGGTCACGTCGAACACTGCGGCAGCATTCAGCGAGGATTCAGCCCGATAGCTTGGAGAAAGTGCCTTTACTTGATCTTCAGCTTGCGCGTCGCTTCCTGAGATGCGGCATACACCCTTGCCGCTTCATCGGCATACACTTTCTTGACGAACCGCCTTCCACCGGCAACCTCATACAGGTCATCGTACTCCGGCTCGGTCGGAAGAAGAGTCTCCGG
>JAGLBD010000038.1:0-2800 GCA_018260425.1 Pseudogulbenkiania sp.
CCCATCAAAAGCAAACTGGCCAGCAGTATGCTGGAAAGCAACCAGATTCGTTGCGCGATAGTTAATGAGCGTAGCATCTAATACTCCCTGTTCTTATGGATGGCACGACGCCCTTGTTATACAAGCCGGTATGGCGTCTGTGGTAGCGATTTTACTTTAAAATCAAAAGTAGATTAATTGCGATTATTTGGATCGCTATTGAGCCACATCAGTTGGCCGCGCTATTGAAACTGTCCGAGGATCAGCATCGAGCCGGCGACACTGACCAGAGCGCCTGCCCAGGCGCGAGCCACCGGACGTTTGCCATGGTGCAGCCATAGCATCGGCAACAACAGCACCGGACTCAGTGCCGACAGCATGCCGACCGTACCGACGTCGCCGCCTTGCAGTGCCACCATGATCAAGGTCATGCCAAGGCCCAGTGCGACAAAGCCGTTAAGGAAGGTCTGTCCCAGCATACGGGGGGTGATCGGGTTGCTTGGGCGGGCGAGCGGCACTCCGCTGGCAAACAGCAGCCAGTGGGCCAGTGCTCCGGTCGCCATGCGCAGTGCCGAGGCAGTGAGCGGGTCCAGTCCGGTGGCGATGGCCGGTTTGGCAAAGAAGGTGCCCAAGGCCTGACAGATGGCGGCCACCAGCCCCAGCAAGGCGCTACCTGCCACGAGACTCCGGGGGGACAGGTCGGGTTCGGCGCTATCGCGGCGTCCCCCGGCAACCGCCAGCAGTACACCGCCAAACACCATCAACGAGCCGAACAGGGCTGCGAGGCCGGGGCGTTCGCCGAGCAGTGCCATACCCAATCCGACCGAAAACACCGAGTGCGTGGCAAAAATCAGTCCGGTGCGGCGCGGGCCAAGGCGGTTCATAGCCGCGAACATGAAAGTGTCGCCCAAAAAGATTCCGGTGAGTCCCGACAGTACGACCGGCAGCAGGGCGGGGCTGGTCAGCGTCTGCCACCCTCCGCTCATCAGGCTGCCGGCACCCAGTAGCAGCGTCATTGCCGTGAGTCGGTAACGGGTGAAGGCAAACGGCCCGAAATACCGGGAGGGGGCCGCGCCCAGTAAACCGCCCAGCGCCCAACAGGCCGCGGCGCCGATGGCACTGAGGTCGTGGAGGATCATGGACAGGCTCGGAAAATGTGGCTGGCAAGACAGTCTGGCGCAGGGAGACTCATGATGTGCCCGGTGGAGTGAGCCTGTCATTATATTCCAAATGTCGTCTCGACGAAAAAAAGCCCGGCACGAGGCCGGGCAAACGCAGGTACAACGGTTGAGAGACAGAGGAAATCAGTGGGCCGTCGAGGTGTCGGCCACCCGGGTCGGTCGGGGAGCCAGCCAGATCACCATGGCGGCAATCACGAATGACAGACCCGATAACCAGAAAATCTGGTTGGTGGACAGCATGATGCTTTGTGCCTGAACCAACTGGTCGATGACATTGCGTGACAGTTCATGATCCATGCCGCTGGCAGAGAGCTGCGCCATCACCTCGCCACTCTTGTCGACCACGCCGGCAAGATCGGAACGATTCAGCGAGGCCCGGTCTTCCCAGGCGGTATTGACCAGCGAAGTGGCGAATGCGCCGGACAGGGTCCGCATGAAGTTCATCAAGCCGGCTGCCGAGGCGGTTTCCGCTTCGGTGACGCTGGCCAGCGCCAAGCCGGTGAGCGGCACGAAGAAGAACGGCATGCCGATCCCCTGGATCAGCAGTGGTATGGCCACCTGCCAGAAGGTCATGTCCGAGGTGGAAAAGCTGCGGAACAGCGTCACCCCGCCCAGCCACATCACCCCGCAAAACACCAGTGGCCGCGGGTCCATGCTGGACGACAGCTTGGCCGCCAACGGTGCCACCATCACGGCGAGGATGCCGGACATGGCGGTGGCGTAGCCGGCCTCGGTGGCGGTGTAGCCCATATAGCTTTGCAGCCAGAGCGGGGTGAGCACGGTCGCACCGAAGAAGGAGCCGAAGGCCAGTGAAATGGTCAGCACGCTGACGCTGTAACCACGGTGCCGGAACACGCGCAGATCCACGATCGGCGTGCGTTCGGTCAGCTCCCAGATCAGGAAGGCGATAAAGCCGATCACCGCCACGATGGCCAGCAGGATGATTTCCGAAGAGGCAAACCAGTCCTGATTCTTGCCCTCATCCAGCAGAATCTGCAGCGCGGCAACCCAGACCACCATCAAGCCAAGGCCGATGCCGTCCATGCGCATGGACAGCAATTCCGACTCGTAACGCTTGAGCAGTTGCCAGCCGGCATACCCGCACAGCAGCGCAATCGGGGCATTGATGAAGAAGATCGATGGCCAGCCAACCTGATCGCACAGCACACCGCCCAGAATCGGGCCCATGATCGGCGCGATCAAGGTGGTCATACTCCATAGACCAATGGCCGCACCGACTTTTTCCTTCGGAAAGATACGCAGCAACAAGGTCTGCGACAGCGGCATCAACGGACCGCCGGCCAGTCCCTGCAACACCCGGAATGCCACCAGCGTGCCCAGCGACCCGGCCAGACCGCACAGCACCGAGAACACCCCGAACAACATCATCGAGACCACGAACACCCTGACCGTGCCGAAGCGTGCCGCCAGCCAGCCGGTCAGCGGCACCGAGATCGCTTCGGCCACCGCATAGGAGGTGATCACATAGGTGCCCTGACTGGAGGAGACTGCCAGACCACCGGCGATATTCGGCACCGAGACGTTGGCGATGGTGGTGTCCAGTACGACCACGAAATTGGCGGCCGCCAGCAAGAAGGCCGCCAGCCACAACATGCCTCCGCTCAGCGGAGCCTGAGACG
>JAGLBD010000038.1:2900-37184 GCA_018260425.1 Pseudogulbenkiania sp.
GCGCCGACCGGGACCACCGACATCAAGGCGCTGCCGGCCTGTACCCTTTGACCGGTTTGCACCTGACGCTTGCCGACCACGCCGGACAGCGGTGCACGGATTTCGGTGCGGGACAGATCGACGCGTGCCTGTGCGACACGGGCCCGTGCCAATGCGACTTCAGGGTTGTGTTCGATGTCGGTGTCACGCGTCAGCGTCTGATTGGCTTTCAAGGACGCCTGTGCCGCATCGCGGGCGGCGCGGGCTGCTTGCCAGGCGCTTTGGGCATTGCCGACTTCTTCTCCGGTGACACCACCGCTGCCGGCCAGTGCCTTGCGGCGCGCCAGTTCGGCGGCCGAGCGTTCAAGCTCGGCTTCCCGGGCGGCCAATTGCGCAGCGAGGCTGTCATTGGTGGCGAGGTAACCGGCGACCCGGCGTTCGGCACGTCCCAGTTCGGCTTCGGCCTGAGCCAGTGCCAGTCGTGCATCGGTGTCGTCAAGGCGCACCAGCAGATCGCCGGCTTTGACGGTGCTGGTATCGACCGCTTTGACCTCGGCGACGATGCCCGTCACGGCCGCGGTGACTTGTGCCGTTTCGGCGGCGACGTAGGCATTGTCGGTGCTGACATGATGTGACGCATACACGGTCCACCAGCTGCCATAGCCGATGGCGGCCAGGGCAATGACGCTGCCGAGCAGCATAAAGGCTTTTTTACGGGTCCGGCCTTCCTGCAGACGGGTATCCGGTGGGGTTTGCGGCGGAAGGGTGGTGGTTTCCGACATGGTGTCTTCCTTGGTCATCAGTAGAGTGTGGGGTTTCAACGCGCGCTGGTGGCATAGCCGCCGCCCAGGGCAGCGATCAAGGCGATATCCAGCGACATCAGCCGGGCGCGGCTGTCATCGAGCAGACGCTGGCTGGCGAGTAAGGTGTCTTCGGCGCTCAACACGTCCAGCGTGGTAGCCAGTCCGCCGCGATAGCGTTGGTCGGCCAGTGAGCGGGCTTCCGCTGCCAGAGCGACGGACTGCTGCTGGTGTTGCAGCACGGGCGAGATGGCGCGGCGCGAGGTGACGACATCGGCAAAATCCTGCCAGGCCTTGACGAGGGTCTTGTCGTAATTGGCGACGGCTTCGTCATAGGCGGCACGGTTGGATTGATAGCGTCCCTGCAATTCGCCCTGACGGAACAGCGGCAACGAGATGGCCGGACCGACACTGGCCGTTTCCGAGCCGTTCTTGGTCAGCCAGCCGAGGCCCAGTGCCTGTAAACCCACCGACGCGCTGAGGTTGATGTCCGGATAAAACGCCGCATGCGCTTCGTCGACGCGCCCGCGGGCCGCTTCGACACGCAGTCGGGACACCACGATGTCGGGCCGGCGTCCCAGCAGGTTGGCACTGATATTCGCCGGCAGTTCGCGCAGCTGGGCGAGGTTGAGGTCGGGACGGGTGATCGCGTTGGCCCGGTCAGGTGTTTTGCCCAGCAAGGCGGCCAATGCATGGGCTTGGTGCTGGATGGCTTCTTCCGCGCTCACCAGATCGGCCCGGGCCGTTGCCAGACGGCTTTGCGCCACGCGCAGGCTGCCAAGGGTTTCCAGACCATTGGCGTGACGAGCGGCAAAAATCGCGGCGCTTTGCTCGCGGAGTTTCAGCGTTGCCTGTGCGGTATCGCGTAGCAGGTACAAATGCGCCAGCTCGACGTAGGAGGAGGCCAGCGAGGTGGTCAGCACCAACCGGGCTTCGGCCAATTCGGCGGCCACGGCATCCCGGCTGGAACGGGCGGCGGCCAGGGCGGCGTGGTTGCGTCCGAAGGCGTCCAGTTGATAGTTGAAATCCAGGGACAGGCGACCACTATTATTGAACCCGTGCGGTACCGCCTCGGCAGGAACGCCATTGTTGTAGCTTTGTTTGGCATGGCTGACCGACGCATTCAGGTCGGCAGTGGGCTCCAGTGCCGCTCCGCTTTGGCGCAAGGCGCCATCGGCGGCCAGCAGTCGGGCGCGCGCGGCGGCCAGATCCGGAGAGCCTTCGAGCGCTTCGTCCATCAGGGTAGTCAACTGGGCATCGTGGTAATCCCGCCACCAGTGGTCGGCGATCCAACTGGCGGTGCCACTCGCAAGCTGCGGAGTCTGGAGTGCCTGACGCGGCGTTGCCGCCGCCGGCAAGTCGGGCAAAACGGCGCAGCCGGGGAGGGTGCCGGCCAGCAGCAGGACGACGAATGCACGCCTGGCAGGTCGGGAGGGAGGGGTGAGTGGTTTCATGAGTATCGTCATAACTAAACTGAACGGTACAGTTATATTCTTGACAGAGTGTCGCTGTCAAGCAAAACTGTACGCATGGGTTCAATTAAGGAATGGCCATGAGGGTAAAAAGCGAAGCCCGGCGCAGCAGCATTGCCGAAGCGGCAATGGAAATCTTTCTGGAAAAAGGCTATGAAGCCACCTCGATGGCGGATATTTCCAAACGTGCCGGAGGCTCCAAAGCTACGCTGTATGGCTACTTTTCTTCCAAGGACGAGTTGTTCGCGGAGGTGATGGATACGCGGTGCTCGGAGCGTTTCGAAAAAACCTTTGAAGCCCTGCAGTTCGACGGGGATCTGAGTTCGACCCTGAAATCGTTTGGCACGTCCCTGCTAGTGACGCAACTGGCTCCCGATCTGTTGGCCATCCGGCGTACCGCCATTGCCGAAGGTGCCCGCTCGGATGTCGGCAAACTGTTTTACCAGCGTGGTCCCCGGATCGGTTTGCAACGACTGGCGGATTTCATCGCCGGGCAAATGGCCGCCGGGCGCATGCGTCGCCATGATGCCTGGCAAGCGACCATTCACCTGATGTGTCTCATCGAAGGCGACCTGCCGCATCGCGCTTTGCTGGGGGTGCTTGGCGAGCCGGATCCGGCGGAGATCGAAGCGCACGTCAATCAGGCCATCGATATCTATCTGTACGCCTATCACCCGGACGCCCCGTTGCCGAGATGACGAAAAAAAGCCCGGTGGACACCGGGCAAAGGGACGGCAACTCACGGCAAGGTCTTACAGGGCGCCAGGCCAGTGGCGCCATTCGTCCAGTAGCAAGGCAATGGCCGTTCCCGCCATTAACACACTCATCACTCCGTTGAACAGCAGCAGCCCGCGCGGACTGGAGAGCCAGTGTCGCAGCCGGTCGCCGGTGATGGCCCAGACCGCAATGCACGGAAGGTTGACTACGGCGCAGATCAGCGCCAGCGCCACCAGTTCAAGGTGTGGGGTCGTGCTGCCACCGGCGGGCATGAACAGCACGGCGGTGTTGATCACCATGACCCAGGCCTTGGGGTTCAGCCACTGGAATAGTGCGGCACCGATAAAACTCATCGGCCGGGCCACCCGGCGCTCGTCGGGGGTGCCGGAGCGGGCGATCTGCCATGACAACCACAGCAAATAGGTGCAGCCGGCCATGGCCAGCGGCAGGCGGATTCGTGCCAGACTCTCCAGCACCAGTGCCAACAGGGTGGTGGCAATGAACACCTGAATGGCCAGTCCGGCACTGATCCCCAGCACATGGGGCCAGGTCGGGCGCATGCCGAAACGCACCCCGGAACTGGCCAGCATCAGATTGTTGGGGCCTGGCGTGATCGACATGACGGCGATATAGGAAATCAGGGCAGGGTCGAACATGGGACACCTCGAGTGGTAAACGTTGACTCAATGCTAAGAGGTTCGCTGTTTAGGTGACAGCATCAGAAATGGGCTATTGTATTGGTGACAGTGACGATGATTTTGTTGCTGTCACCCTTTGTTGAGATGACGTCTGTCACTGTCCGTTTGTGACGTTGCGAGGCATGCTAGGCTGATGAATGAGACTGCTACCCTGTACGTGAGGTTTGCCGACGAACTGGCCCGTGCCATTGAGCGTGGTGTCTTGCTGCCCGGTGCACGCCTGCCTTCGGTACGCGAGGTGGAGGCGGCGCGACAGCTATCGCGCAACACGGTGGTGGCGGCGTATCGCTTGCTGGAAGACCGCGGGCTGGTGGAAGCACGGCCGCGTTCCGGCTATTTCGTCCGGGACCAACTACCGGTGCCGGCACGTTCCGCACCGCTCCCGGCCACCGAGCCTCGTGTTACCCAGCCGGGTGTGCTGGATCTGATTGGCACGGTGCTGCATGCCCAGGCCAGTCCCGACTACGTTGACCTGGGCTTGGCCTGCCCGCGCGGCAGCCATTTTTATCCGGTTGCCCGTCTGGCGAAAATCCTTAACCAGTTATTACGGCGTGACCCGCATTTGATCAGTACCTATGCCATGCCTCCCGGGTCGTTGCGCCTGCGTAACCAGATCGCCCGGCGCGGATTGGCCTTGGGCGTCACGCTGGAACCCGCGTCGATCGTGCTGACCCATGGCTGCCTTGAAGCGATCCTGCTGGCCTTGCGTGCGGTGACCCGACCCGGCGACACGGTGGGACTGGAGTCGCCGACCTATTTCAATTTGTTGCCGCAATTGACCAGCCTGGGGCTGTCGGTGGTGGAAATCCCGACCGATCCGGTCAGCGGTCTGTCCATCGATGCGGTCGAGGCCTTGCTCGAGACCGGTCGCCTGCAGGCCATCGTGGCGATGCCGACCGTGCAGAATCCCTTGGGCTCCACCATGCCGCGTGCGGCCAAACAACGGCTGGCTGCGCTGGTCAACCACTACCGGGTGCCATTGATCGAGGACGCGCTGTATGCCGAGCTGCAGTTTGCGGCCACGCCGGAGCCGGTCGTCAAGGCGTTTGACCGCGAGGGGTGGGTGATCTTGTGCGCCAGCTATACCAAGACGCTGGCGCCGGACTTCCGGATCGGCTGGCTGGAGGGGGGGCGTTTTGGCGAGGCGATCCGCACTCTCAAATTCACCTCCTCGGTAGCCGAACCCGCCGTACTGTCCGAGGCGGTCGGGGTGTTTCTGGAGTCGGGGGGCTATGACCACCATCTGCGGGTACTGCGACGACGCTATGCGACACAGGTGGCACAGGTGCGTTTGTTGGTGGCACGACATTTTCCGGAAGGAACCCGCACCACTGCACCGAGTGGCGGCTTTCTGGTCTGGGTGGAAATGCCGGCCACGGTCGACGGCGAAGCCTTGTTCCACTTGGCCATGGCGGAAAAGATCAGCGTGATTCCCGGCCTGCTCAGTTCGCCAAGCGGCCGGTATCGCAATGCGTTGCGGCTGTCTTGCTGTCATGAGCTGGATGACCGTTACCGGGCGGCCATTGCCCGGGTCGGCCAACTGGCCTGCCGGCTGGACGAGGCGGTGCGTGAATGACATCGCCCCGCCGGAAGCTGCCGGCGGGCCGATGTCAAAGCCGTACCCGCTTATTTGTCGAAGTGGTAGTTGAATTCCAGCCAGGCTTGACGACCGTAAGGGGTGTAGTTGCCGACCGGGTAGTACGGCCAGCCACCACTGTCATCCCTTTTTACTTTGTCGAACAGATTGTTGATGATGATCTGCGCCGAGGCTTTCTTGCCGAAGCGGTAGCCCACGCTCAGATTAGCCAGCCAGGTCGGGCTGAGGTAGCTCTTCTGGTCGGCGCTCGGAATGCGGCCATAGCGGTTGGCCGACAAGGTGCTGGTCAGATTGCCCAGTTTCCAGTCCAGCGAGGTGCCAAGCTTGCTCGGCCAATCGGTATTGCCCGGGTCCTTGAGTGAATTGGTTTCCGGGTCGTTGGCGAACTGTTTGTAGCGATGGCTCAGTACCTTGGTGTAGTTGACATGCCAGGTGAAATCGCCAAGCACCGGAACCTTCCATGCCAGTTTTGCCGCAAGATCGACACCACTGGTGCGCTCGCTGGCCGCATTGATCGGATTGACGCGGATCGACTGGATCGCATCCGGGTTCAGTGGCGCATTCGCGGCATTGCGTTTGACCCGGGACAGCGCGTCGACGCACAGTGCCGAATTGATATCATTCTGACCGCTGCGGCAGGCGGCTTCGTCGCGCAGAACCCCGTCGGCTGACAGATTGGTCACCTCGTCGGACAGACGGATATTCCAGTAATCCACCGAGATGTCAAAGGTTTGGCTGGGTGACCAGACCACACCATAGCCAAAGGATTTACCGTTTTCCGGTTTGAGATCCTTGCTGCCGGTCTGAACGTAATTGGCGCCCGGCGACATGTTTGCGTACTCGCAATCGGCCAGCGGCTGTCCGGCTTTCTGGCAACGATAGTAATCGGTGGACGACGCGTAATAGCCTTTGGTTTCCGAGGCGAAGATGTAGTTCATGTCCGGCGCACGGAAACTGGTGGCGTAGTTACCGCGCAGCAACAGGGTCTTGACCGGGCGGAACTCGAGGCCGGCATTGTAGGTCAGTTTGCTGATGCTGCGATCGGCAAACTCGAACGAGTCATAGCGGGCGGCCAGTGTGGCATTCAATTGTTTGAGAACCGGAATGGCCAGTTCCCCACCGAGGGCGTAGCGCGAGCGACTGCCGGCGACGCGTTGCGAGCTGGACGAATTGTAGAACACCCCCTGATTGATTTGGGCATCAGGAGTATTGCTGAAACCCTGACTGCCCAATTCAACAGTGGTGGCCAGTTTGAGCGGTCCGCTCGGCAAGTCGACCAGTTCACCATTGGCGCTGAAACTCAGGTTCTGGGTCCAGGCCTTGTTGCGGTTTTTGCTGACGCCGGTCAGTGCGTCGAATTGTTGTTGGGACACTGGCTGACCGAACTGATTGGCGTCGGGGGCGTAAATCGGGACGCCGCTGGCGGTCGTGCCCAGTTGCGGGCCGAGGAAGGCACTGTCCAGTCCATTGAGGAAAGCACGGCTAAAGCTGTAACTCAGGTAAGAGGAGGCATTGTAGGCGGCTTCATAGTTCCAGCTGCTGTCGCCGAACTGGCCGCGAATGCCGAAGGTCAGGTTGTTGGCGCTGTCTTCCCACTTGCGATTGTAACGTGAGGCACCGCCGATCTCCTCCGGCGCAAAGCGTCGTGTCCAGACTTCATTCCGTCCGGTGTTCTGGTTGAAGAAGTAGCCGCCGCGGCCGGATGCCGACGTCCAGCTTGGACCGCGGGTATTGTTTTCTGTGGTATTCAACGCCAGCATGAAGTCAGCGAACAGGTCGGTCTTGTCGGTCAGCGCGTAGGTGGCGCCGCCGTAGAAATTCTGGCTGGCATTCTTGGTCTGGATGGTCCAGAAGGAGGGGGTGGCACTCCCCGAGCCGCAATAGGTGCCTTTCTTGCTGGCATAGGGGGTCACGCTGCCGCTGAAGTTGCCGGCCAGGTTCTGGCAGGCATTGCCGGGTGACAGGTAGCGGCCGGTCGCCACGTCCTTGCGTCCCCACACCACCGTGGGTGCTTCTCCTTGTGCTGTCGTCGACGCCATGAAATCCCGGTCACGGGACCACAGCGGATCACGTTGGCTGATCTCTGCCGCAAACACGGTGGACAACGCACCAAAGTCCTTGCCGCCACTCACCTGCAGCCGCCAGTCCTTGCCACCGCCATGCTGGGTGGCGCCGATCTTGGCGTTGACGTCAATGCCGTCCGCGTGTTTCTTGAGAATGATGTTGATCACGCCGGCAATGGCATCGGACCCGTAGACCGCCGAGGCGCCACTGTTGAGTATCTCGATGCGTTCGACCAGGGCTGAAGGAATATTCGCCAGATTGACGAAATTGATGCTGCCCTCGTAAGCAATCGGATAATCGGCGACGCGGCGGCCGTTGATCAATACCAGAGTATGGTTGGGACCCAGACCACGCAGACTGACGGCATTGGCGGCGGGGGTGAAGGTATTGCCAAAATCGGCGCCTTGGGTAAAACCGGTGTTCTGGGTTTGCTGGTTCAGGGCATCGTAGACATTTTTATACCCCAGCGTTTCCAGATCCTTGCTGGTGATGACCGTGACCGCCGTTGGCCCCTCCTTGGCGGCACGGGCAATGCGCGAACCGGTCACCACCACTTTTTCCAGGGATTCTGCCGCAACGGGCGCATCATCCGCCCGCGCCCAGGATGGCAGAGTCAGCAGTGCAGCACTGAGGGCACTGATTTTCAGTAGCGAGTCATTTCTCATCACGTCACTCTTTGGTTGGGGCCCGACAGGCGTGGCGGGCTCAGTGTCAGCCACGCATCGCCGCTGACTGCCATGACGATTCAGGCTGCATTCCGAAATGGAATGACGTGAGGGTAACAAGTTTACATATTATTAAAAAGTTCAGTAAATTTAATTGTTATTCCAATATTGTCTATGCGATGTAAGTCCATCAAGCCGGTACCAGCACCACGGTCCCGACGATCACCACTACCAGGCCGACGGCAATCGGCACTGACGTGCGTTTGACGATTTCAAAGGGGGAGAGCTCGGCCATGCCCGAACAGGCCACTACCACGCCGGCCACCGGTGACACGGTGCGTCCGAGATTGGATGCTTGCAGCATCGGAATGGCCAGAAAGGCGGGATTGATGCCGGCATGGCTGGCCAGCTTGGGGATCAGTTCGACAAAAGCATAGAAAGGGGCATTGCCCGAACCAGTGGTAATGGCCGCCAGGGTAGTGATCGTGACCAATACCAGCATGAGGACAAACGCCCCGGCACTGGCGCTTTGCGCCATGCCGATCAGGGTGGCGATGAAACCGACGCAGGACAGCCCCTGTGCAAATACGCCGGCGCCGACCAGCAACATGACGACACTGCTGAAGCAATCCCCCATGGCCTTGTAGGCCACGTCGAGCCCGGCGAATACCTCGCGGGCATTGCGGGTGCGCAGCAGTTCGAGGGCCGCCGCCAGCAGCAGGCAAATCACCAGCACCGTGACAATCGACAGTTTGGGGGCCAGCATGCCATCGAACAGCAACACGCCGGCAATCGGCAGGAAGGGCAGCAGAACATAGCCGACCGGTGCGCTGGTGGTGATTTCCGTAGCGTCTTCAGCGCCGGCGGCAAATCCGGCCCGGCGGTCGAGAAAGCGCTGCCAGACGACGTGGGTGAGGCCCATGGCCAAAATGGCGGCAATGGAAATCGGCAGGGTGGTGTGAAAGGCGAAGTTAATCAAGGGCATGCCGGAGGCTTCGGCGGCCAGCACCACGTCACCGGAGGTCGGCGAGAGAATCACCGCGGCCGGCGAGGCGCAGATGGCCGCCGCGGCACCCCGGCTGATGCCCATATTCACCATCAACGGAAACAGGGTCGCCATCAATAGTACGCCAAGACCGGTTGCCGAGGAGACCGCCAGCGACATCACGCACGCCACCAGATAGGTCGCCAGCATCAACAGGTAGGGGGAGCGGATGGCCTTGAGAGGCCGGGCGGCCAGCTTGACCACCATATCGTTTGCCCCGATCCGGGTCATATAGGCAGCGAAACCGACCAGCATCATGATCATCATGCCCAGATCGGCCGCGCGACTGGCCAGCAGATAACTGACGAATTCCGGAATGTCACTGATCAGACTGCCGGTGCCGTGCACTTTGGCCGGCAAGACCGGGTGGCCCATCAGGGCCGCGATGGCCAGCAGCACCAAGCCGCCCACCAACAAGACGCTGGTCGCCGAGTAGCCTTTGAAAATCAGGCGACCGACCATGACTGTGATGATGCCGCCAGCGAGAAGTTCCAACATGATCGCCTCACGTAAATAAGAGTTTGATTATTTTATGATGACCATTGTAGAAAAAGTCGCTAAACAGCATACGGTGTTACATCAATAAATCGCATAATGCCATTTGTGTATGGAAACGGGCGTGTAAAACGAGTCGCTGCTGTTGCGTCCTGCGGCTCATGCACCGCAGCATCGGCAACAGAAACCTGCCTGCGGATTGACACTGTATGGCGAAGTGACTGAACATCGTCAGGACAGCAAGGTCAAGGTTTTCCGACTTTGCGCACCGACCGGAGCACCATGCTTTCTGCCACCGAAGATCTTGTCCTTCGCCACCCGACGCTTGACGATGTCGCTGCCCTGGCACGTTTCGAGCGGGAAAACCGTGCTCAATTCGAGCAATGGATCACTGCGCGTGGTCAGTATGGTTATGTAGAAACCGCCGTCAGGAATTCAATCCTAGCCGCCATGCAGGCGCGCGAGCGTGATCAGGCCTATTCATGGCTGGTGTGGCAGGGCGAGTGCATCGCCGGACGTGTC
Source organism: Pseudogulbenkiania sp. (assembly GCA_018260425.1). Classification (GTDB taxonomy): domain Bacteria; phylum Pseudomonadota; class Gammaproteobacteria; order Burkholderiales; family Chromobacteriaceae; genus Paludibacterium. The sequence goes on from JAGLBD010000038.1 coordinate 12,955, forward strand.
AATCTGACGGCGGTGACCCGTGCCTATTTCAATCGGGCGGTGCTGGGTTACCGGATCGGTCAGGCCTTTCAGGGACGCGGTATCGCGACGAAGGCGATTGGCCAGGTACTGGAAATCGCGTTCGATACCTTGGGTCTATGGCGCATCGAAGCCAATGTGCGCGCCGGTAACCTGGCGTCGGTGCGGGTGTTGGAGCACAACGGCTTCAAAGCGTACGGACAGAGCAGAGACAGTTTCCATTTGGCGGGACGTTGGTTTGATCTGCTCCATTTCGAATGCCACTCGCCGCGCGGTCCCTCGCTGCAACGTCCCGGGTTGCGCCGGGAAAAGGCCGGGTCTTTCGACCCGGAGGGTGTCGGACCGGTTTCCCCTACAGCGAATAGGGTATAATGCCGCACTTTTTTATTTTGCATTGGATACAACCATGTCGACGATTCCCGCCTGCCCGCAATGTGCAATGGAAAATACCTACCCGGATGGCGACAACTTCGTGTGTGCCGATTGTGGCCACGAATGGTCGATGGCCGGTGAAACCGCCGAAGAAGAGTCCCGCGTGGTCAAAGATGCCAACGGCACCGTGCTGCAAGACGGTGACTCGGTGGTGCTCATCAAGGATCTGAAGGTCAAAGGCACCTCCATCACCCTGAAAATGGGCAGCAAGGCCAAGAGTATTCGTCTGGTGGATGGCGACCATGAAGTGGATTGCCGCCTGGATACCGGCAGCTTTATGCTCAAGGCGTGCTACCTGAAGAAAGTCTAATGAGGAACGCCAGACCGTTGTCGATAACCCGGTCTGGCGACCCCGTTTCTGTGTAAGAAAACTTACCTAAAGCTGACCTTTTGGTTGTTTGACAGTAGGGGCTCCCCGCCTTAGCGTGACCCCACGTTTCCCCTACTGTTGACCGCCATGACACCTCTTTCGTCGCGTTGCAGAGCGTTGCTCGGGGTATGCTGGCTTGGCCAGTCACTGGCCCAAACCTTACCGATCGAGAGCGATGCCCGCCGATTGCTGCAAGATGACAGCCGTCGCGTCGATAGCCTGATCGATGATCAGCGCCGGATGCCGCGTGGCCGAACACCCCCGGTCGCCCCCCAGGACTCCGCTCGCCATCCCACCGGTTTTGCCGGACGCTGTCTGCCCGTCACCGGCTTGCGGCTGAGTGGCATCGCCTTGCTGGCGCACAGCGAGATCCCGCCCTTGTCTGCCGCCGCCGGGTGTTTGCCGGGCGACGAGGTCAATCGCTTCATTCGTGCCTTGACGGCGCGTTATATCGAGCGGGGTTATCTGCTGGCCCGGGTGGTGCCGGATAAAGTCGTTGCCGGCGGCGTACTGAGCTTGCGGGTCGAAGAGGGGCATCTTGAAGCCATCGAGAGCCAGGATTCCCGTTTGAATCCGGCCACCCTGTTTCCGGGACACCTGGGGCGTCCGCTCAATATTCACGATCTGGATCAGGGCATGGATCAGGCCGACCGGCTCGGTGTCGGAGCGGCAACGCTGGCGATCCTGCCGGGCACGACGGCAGGAGGCTCCCGGCTGCGGCTGTCCATGCCGGCCGGGCCACGCTGGCAGGCGGGCCTGTCGCTGGACAATAGCGGGCGCGACAGCACCGGTCGCTGGCTGGCTGGTCTGCAAGCCTCCGTCATCAGTCCGCTGGGGCTGTCCGATTATCTGAACCTCTCCGTCCGGGAGAATCTTGACCGGCGCGCCAGCCGTCACAGCCGCAGTCAATCACTGTTTTATTCGCTGCCTTACGGCTATTGGACCGGGAGTGTCTTTTTAAGTCACTCCAGTTATCTGAATCCTCTCAAACTGCAAAGCCGTGTGCTGCCCCTGAGTGGCAGCGTCATGCAGGGGGGCGCGCGTCTGGAACGGGTGGTCGATCGGGATGCGGCATCGGTCACGTCCGCCAGTGTGCAATTCACCCACAAACGTAGCCGCAACGCGGCGGGCGGGGCGTTGCTGGAAGTCAGCAGCCCGACCTTGAGCGAGGCCGGATTTGCCGTGACCCGCTTGCAGGTAGTGCCGCGCGGCAACCTCACGTTGACCCTCGGCGTCGATCAGGGCTTGGGCTGGTTTGGGGCCGATCGTGATGATCAGCGCCCGGATCCCGGACTGCCGACGGCCCGTTTTCGTAAATTCCGTGCCGATCTTCTGGCGAACCAGGGCTTCGGCATGGCCGGCGGGGTCATGGCATGGCAAGGCGTGTTGGGCGCTCAGGCCAGCCACGCGGTACTTCCGGGTGTGGAAATGCTGGATATTGCCGACAGCAGTGCGGTGCGGGGATTTCGTGCCAACTCGCTGGCGGCGGCAACCGGTGGCTACTGGCGCAATACATTCAGTGCAAGGTGGGTCACGGGCACGGTGACATGGCAGCCCCGCATCGCACTGGATGCCGGTCGTGTCCTGAGCCGGGACGATGTCCCGCGCTGGCGTACTCTGGCGGGAGCCGGTATCGGGGTATCGCTGGGCTGGAGGCCTTGGTCGCTTGATCTGGATTACGCACGTCCCCTGCATCGTCCTGCCGGTTTTCGTGCCGAGTCCCATACGGTTCTGGCGCGTCTTTCCTGCCAGTTCTAACCCCTGTCCTCGGGGCCACTTGTTTGAATTCACACGGTATATTAGTTTCGTTTTGGTATGAATATGTAATTATTAACAAAAACATAATACATTAAGAGGGAAATGCGAAATGACTCTGCATAAGAAATATTGTCTCACCGGGGCCGGGAAACTGGCTGCCGTTGTCACTCTGGCGTTCCTGCTTGGCGAAATAGCCCGCGCAGACGGCATTGCCGCGGCGGAAGGAGGGGCTGCGCCGCGTATCGGGTCGGCCCCCGGCGGTGCTACGGTCATCGATATCGTTGCGCCCAGCCAGTCCGGGCTGTCGCACAACCGTTATCGGGATTTCAACGTCGACAAGAATGGCGTGGTATTCAATAACTCGTTGAATGGTGGGGATTCGGTGTTGGCCGGTAGTCTGGCAGGCAACCGGCAGTTGGCGGGGAGAGAGGCCAACATCATTCTCAACGAAGTGGTGAGCCGCAATCCTTCTTTGTTGCTGGGGCGACAGGAAGTGCTCGGACATGCCGCCGATTACGTGTTGGCTAATCCCAATGGAATCAGTTGTTCCGGTTGCGGCTTTATCAATACCCCCAGGGTTTCGTTGTTGGTGGGCACCCCGTTAGTCGAGAATGGCTCGTTGCAGGGGCTGGTGTCGGCCAACAATCGCAACAGTTTGCAGGTGAATGGCATCCGCGGCATGGAAGTGCTTGATCTGATCGCTCCGCGCATCGAAACCGCCGGGGAGGTCGCGGCGACACGGGCCATCAACGCATTCAGCGGGTCAAATAGTATCGATTATGTAACAGGTGCAATTGTGGCGTCCAGTGCCGTGCCGGAAGGCACCGGATCGCTGGACAGTGTGTTTCTGGGGGGGATGCAGGCCGGGCGTATTTCCCTGATTGCTACCACGGCGGGGGCCGGCATCAATCTGTCCGGCGAGGTGAGGGCGAAAGAGGACATACGGGTGGCCAGCGCGGGAGAGGTCGTGCTGGAGGGCGCGGCACTCAGCGGACGCTCCATCGACATCAAAGGGAGCTCGGTGGCAAGCCGTGCCCGGCTGGAGTCGGAGAGTCACGTCGATGAAAACAAAACGGAAAGCTGGTTCATCTGGAAGACCGGTGAAACGCGCCAGGTGGATATGGTCACCAAAGAAGCTGCCCGTCATACGCTACTGGACGCCGATCAGGTCGGCATTGTTGCCAGTGGAGAGGCGCATCTGGCCGGAACGGATATTCAGGGCGGTGCCGTGACTATCCGGGGTGCGACCGTTCGCTTCTCCGGGCAACTGACCAAACAGTCCAACGAAAGCGCCTCGACGGCATGGCTGAACTCCTGGGAGCGTAACCGCACGTCGGGAGAGCGTTCCGAGCAGCAGCACGGTGTCCGGATTGACGCCGCACGGAGCATGTCGCTCGACGCGGGCGCCGGCGACATGGTGCTGCAGGGCGCACGGCTAGAGTCTGCCGGCGTGATCCGCATCAGCGCCAGTGGTGCCATTGGTCTGGAGGCCTTGCGCGAGACCACCAGCCGCTATGAGCGAGGCAATGGCAAGAACGACGGACCGGGGCTGGAAACCGGGAGCTGGTCGACCGGGTCGAGCCGGGAGCGGCTCGAGAAAACCCTGATTGCCGGCGCAGGTGGCGTGGGAGTCAGCGCCGGGGCCGGTATCACCAGCCGGGCTGCCGAGATCAGCAGTCGGGAGGGGGACGTGCTGCTGGCGGCAAAGTCGACACTGACGCTGGACCGCATCGCAACGCTTTCCACGGTATCCCGCCTCGATGACCACTCGAACTGGGGGGGGCTGGCGGGTGGCCTCAATAGCGAGACCTCCGATCTTCACACGGAAAATACCGGCAGTCGTATTCAGGCCGGCGGCCGGATCATGCTGAATGGCGATGAAGGCATACGTATTACCGCCAGCAAGGTGGCCAGCAAGGGCGGGAGTCAGGCGCGTACCGTCACCGGCGGGGTGGTGATCGATGCGGCTCTTGACCAGACCGTCAGTCATATCGATGAAAACGACCGGACCGTATTCAATATCAGCCGGTATACCGATCACAACGATAGCCGCAAACAACAGTCGGTCGGGTCCGAATTGGTGTCCGAGGTGGATCTGACCGTCCATTCCGCCAAAGACCTCGCGGTCGAGGGCAGCATGCTCAAGGCCGCCGGGCGGCTCGGGCTGGAGGCGGTCGGCGCGATTCGTATCGGCAGTAGCGTGCAGCAGTACGACGAGCGGGGTGTTTCGAGCGAACTGGCCTTCCGCGGGGTGGGCGAAGAATCGTCCCCCGAGCAATACCGGGGGGGCTTCAGGCTTGAACAGACCACGACCGGTATCGAGCGCCGTGGCCATGACAGTGTCGGCTCCGACGTCGCTGGCGGTTCGGTGGAGATCAAAGCCGTCGGAAGCGTGGCGGTGCAAGGGGCTCGCATCAAGTCGCGCGACCGGCTGGATGTCAGCGGCCAGTCTGTGGCGGTAACGGCGCAGCAGGACAGCGAGCAGCGCAGCGACAGCCTGCAGGTGGCGGGTGGGGGCATGTATGTGACGGCCGGCGCTGAAAAAACCGGCCTGGGTCTCGAGATTGGCATGCAGAATCGCAATACCACGACGGACAGCCGTAAGGCACGGGTGAGCTCGCTGGAGGCCGGCGGAGCGCTCTCGGTGATAGCGGGAGGCGGACACGGTGAGATGCGCAACGAAGGGAGTGTCATCAAGGCGACCGGCACGGTGTCGGTGGTGGCTGGCACGATCGACAATCAGGCGGCCATCAGCCAGGTCAACACCACCACCGATACCAGCGGTCTTTCGGGCGATCTCGGACTGAATGTTGATTACAGCGGCATCACCCGTCCCCTGGAAAAGGCCGGCAGGTCAATGGGGCAGGGCAATGTGGTGACATCGCTTCAGCAGGCGCTGGGCATGACCCCGATCAGCCTCGGCGGGGACCTGCTGGTGGCGGGGTCCAGCGCGACGAACAGTACCGGGAGCCGCAGCGCCGAGGCTAGCCGTGTGTCGGGAGGTTCGGTCGCCATCACGGCCAATGGGGCACTGAGTGATCAGGGAACCCGCTATCAGGCCGACAAGGGCCGCGTGGATATCACCGCCGACAGTCACCGCTTCGATGCCGCGGTGTCATCCGGCTCGGGACACTCGCTGGCCAGTCAGGGCAGCGCTTCACTGCGGGTGGACACCACCACCGGCGAAGATATCAATGCCAACGGCAAAGGCAAAGGCCGTCGCGATGCCCGTCACCAGGAGACCACCGATGCCAGGGCGGGCAGCATCCGTGCGAGTGAGGGCATTGCCGTCACGGTTCGCGGTGAGGGGAGTTACCGGGGAACCGAGATGAATGCCGGCAACGGGGCCTTGGCGGTCACGTCCGGGGGGGCGCTGAGCATGGGGCAGGTCAGTCAGGACTCGGCCTCGGGTAGCGATGCCCTGGCCATCGAGGTCGGGTTGGGCATCAATACCACCCCGTTTGCCGCCTCGCGCGGTGGTGCGGTGTCGGGGCGCGCCAAGGTGCAAGTGGATGATGGCACGGCGAAGCAGTCCAGCGCGCAAGGGGCTGCGTTGGCAGGAAACGGGGTCACGATCCGCTCGGGGGCCGGGGTGGTGATGCAAGGCGGTTCGATCGACAGCCGTGCCGGCATCGATGTGCGTGCCGAAGGGCGTATTGACCTGAACAGCGCTGACGGCACGGTAGCCGCCAGTGGCCATCATCTGGACGTTGACGCTGCACTGGGTGGCAAACGCGGCGCGATCAATGCGGTGTCGGCGGGAGGTGGCGGCGGCATCGGTCAGGTTTCCGATACCCTCACCACCCGACAGGGTACCCGCATGACCGCCCAGAATACGGTTCGCTTGCAGTCCGGGGCGAACGCCGAGGATGCCATTCATCTCAGAGGCACCACGATCAGCACTCCGGCAGAGGTTCAGCTGGCCTCCGACAGTGGCGGCACGGTGCTGGAGTCGGCCGCCACCACCCAGCAGCGCAATAACTGGAGCGCCGGCCTGTCCGTGTCCGGTTCCCGCAGCACACCCGTTCCCGGGCAGAGCGATGCCGCGCCTGCCGCCGGTATCAAGGGGGGCGTCAAGGTCGCGGTGGACCAACTGGACTCGGTGACCCACCACAATAGCGTCATCACCGCCGATCAGGTGGTGCTGGACAGTGACAGCAATCTGACCCTGTCCGGTGCCGAAGTGACGGCACGCACGGTGCGGGGAAACGTGGCGGGTAATTTACAGCTTGGCAGCCGGCAAGACCTGCAGTCCAGCGCGAAGGTCGATATCGATGTTGGCGCGTCGCAGTCGTCCGCCATGGACCCGGGCCTGGTCAAACAAGGTGCAAAACTGACCGGACCGTTCAAGGCGCGCGTCGAAGCTGCAGGCAGTAATCTGGTCAACCGCGTCTCGGAACGTGTCGCCAATGCCGGCGAGGGTATGGGCTTGCCGGCCCCCGTGGACTCTGCGGCCAAAACCACCGGCAATTTTCTGAAAGACCGTTTGCTCAAGTCCCGGGCGGCAGGTGTGCGGGCCAAGGCCAAAATCGATGTGAACGTCGAGCGCAATGATGCCGTGGTCAGTCCGACGGTGCTGTCCGGCAGGGAGGGGGTCGATCTGGCGGTGGGCGGCGATACCCGCCTTGACGGTGCCAGCCTCCGTTCGGAGGGCAAGGTCCGGCTGGGTGAGGGAGCGGTGACACAAAGCCGCATTGTGACCCATCATTATCAGGGGTCCGGTGGCGTGACACTGGATGATTCCGTGGCGGCCATCGTCGAGCAGGCCGGCAAAGACATCCTGTCGGGCAAAGCGCCGTTGATCCGGGCCGGGCGCCATACCGAGGACGCGGTGCGGGAGGGCGGTATCGAACAGGCGCGTTAAGTCGTCATGCCAGGGCCGGGACAGAGTGCCCGGCCTTTGGCTCAGACGCCCAGGAAAGCGGCAAGCCCCACCAGCAATGCCGCACCGGCGGTGCCTAATGCCATATGCTGCAACCAGCGGCGCCGGGTCAGCAGGGTAATGGCGGCCATGGCGATCGAGACCTGAATCAGGGTCGTTGCCTGTGCCCAGCGATGATGGTGGTGCAACTGGGCTTCGCTTTCTTCATTGGCTTTGAGCACCTCCTTTTCCAGGGCCTCGGCCTTGGCACGGATCTCGTCCTTCTGACTTTTGTACTTGTCGATGTCGGAGAGGAAGGTGCTTTGGGTTTTGCTGCCCGGTGGTGTCAACGTGGCGCCGAGTTCGGCAATATTCTGTTTGGCCCCCTTGGCCTGAAAATACGCCCATTGATTGGCCGCCTCGGTTTTTTTGATGGCGGCCTCGTTTTTGTAGTACAGCGCCAGATTCTCGGTGGTGCCGCTCTGATAAGCATAAATCGCCCCGATGGTCGCCAGTACGGCGGTCATGACGGCAATTCGGCCCGACAGCGGATCACTGTCATGGCTGGCACTGTGGTGGACTGCATGGTCGTGAGGACCATGAACTTCAAATTCTTCCGACATATGAACGTCCTGTTTCGCAGGTTCATTGGTTTACGGGTGAGCATCCTAACGTAGTTGCCTTAATTTCGCATGACATATGCCGATTTATATTCCTAATGCTGCGGCATGCTCCTGACAAAAGGCCGTGCCGGCCCGCTTGCCCACTTCATAGAGTCGCGCCAGATTAGAGCGACTCCAATCCAGTTCGGTTTGAGCGGTTTGCGGGTCCAGATAGTCTTCGTAACGCACCCTGAGCAGTTCGCGCAGTGGCTGGTGGGTGACCGGGTCCAGATTGTAGTGGTACTCGAATAATTTCAGATCGTCGCGCGCCAACTCCACCAGCGGGGTGATGATCGATTGCACCCAGGCATCGTAGAGGTCGCGTGGCGGGTGCAGGATACGTTCGCAGCCCAGTACATCGAAGACCACGATGGTATCGATGGACTGCTCGCTTTCCAGTACGCCCTTGAAGTTCAAGGTATCGATGGCGGCGCCTTCGATGTAGTAGTCCCCCTCCAGCAGGTAAGGGGGGTAAATCAACGGGAAGGACAGGGCCGCCAGAAAAGCGTCTTTGGTGATCTGCTGTTTGTTCCAGCTGCGCATGGCATGGCGACTCAGATTGTAGGCATTGAGATAAAACTCGGCGTCCAGCGCCGGCAGGGCGCTGAAGTCGACCAGCTCGTCGATAAAAGGCACGTGCGCGCACAATCCGGTACTGGCCGGGGTCAGGTCACTGGGCGACAGCGTGGCAATGCCCAGCCGCAGCCAGTCCGCCATCAAGCGTGCCGGTGCGCCGGGGGTCTGTTCCAGCTGGTGCAGCAGCGGGTTGCTGCTCCACAGCCGGCGCCAGGCGTCGGCCAGATCACCGGGTTTGTTGAATACCTTGAAGTTGACCGGAAAATACTGATAGAGACTGTCCTCGACGCCGCTGTCGACCAGTCCGCGCAGTGCCGGTATGGCATCCCCTCCCTTGGGCGCGGCATAGAGCAGACCGACCAGAGCCCCGGCGCCGGCCGTCGAGATCACGTCGAAGCTGACGCCATGCTCGATAAACGCCTCCAGCGTCCCTGCCATCAAGGTGGCATTGGGCGCTCCTCCTCCGAGTATCAATGCGATGCGTTTGCGCTGGTTCGGGTTCTTTCGGTTCATTCTCGGTGCTCCGTTCATGACAAAGGTATTGTCACCCTAGCACCATGGCACCGTCTTTGACAGTGGCGTGTCTGAGCGCCGTGAGCGGATTTCGGAGTCATCCTAGAGCGTCGTGCCAGACAGCGGACTACAGTTTGCGCATTGAATTACTCTGGATCGATGTGAGTCATGATGGTTACGCCGCATTTTACTTCCCGTGTCGGAATGTCTTCCCCGCCGGTATGTCCCTCCGTCCCGGGACGCGCGCTGCTGGAGAAAGGCAAACGCCAGTTGGTGGAGCGCTGTCGTATCGTGCTCGACGAAGTCGCTGCCATGGAAGGTGCGTCACGGCAACGTTTGCCATCGGGGCTGACCACGGCCGATCGATTGGCGGCGGCCCGTCTCCGCTTGAAGGCGATCCATGACGATTACGCCGCACGCGTGGCGGCAACCGGCGATATGCAGGCGGCCGGCGAGCTGCGCAAAGAGTACGAATTGATGGTTGCCGCGCTGGATGGATGAGTCATGGATGGCAGCGGCGCGCGCTTTCCGCAGGGATAGCCGGGCACCGGGGGCTGTCACGCCGTTGGCGCAGCACCGGGCATACGCCATTGCACGTCACTACCGCAGCGCTCAGGCTGAAGCGCATCCTGCCCGCGCCATGGCGGAGTCCGACCCGGTTCTGCTGCTTTGCGCGCTGGGTGCCGGGCGCGTTTCCGATCCGGGAGGATTGACCCGTCTCTCGCTGTGGAGCCGCTGCCTCACGGTCGCCATGGCCGTGCAAGCGGGGCAGTCATCCGAGCCGGACAAGGACCTGCGTCTGGCGCTTGCCGAGATACAGCAGGCGTTTGCGAGTTGGGAGGGCGGAGAGGGGCGTTATCAGGATAGCGTCAGCCGCGCCGCGTTTCGCGATTACGTGCAGTGCCTGGAGCGGATACTCATGGGGCAACCGCTGATGTTTTCTGCTTGGCACGGCCAATTATGACAATGACGGCAAGGCTTGCCAGTCGCGGCTGTCTGCCACGTCGTGCCAAATTTTGCAACAGTCAAGTTATTGATCTCAATCAAAAATTACGGAAGTTTCCGGATGCGTGATAGCATGTTCGTGCAGTACTTAAAACTATTTAAATAAATGGAGATATTGCTCAAGCAGTGTTGAAACCTTCCCGTCCCGGCCTGCCGGTCGAGCTCCGGGAAAAACAGGAGTGAACCATGCGCGTGTCGATACTTACTGCATCATTGTTGGCCATCTCGGCCCCTGCGGTCGTCAGTGCCACGGTGCTTGCGCCGTCTCAACCGATAGCTTTCAACGCATCAACAGCATCACCCGGTTTTTCCAATATCTTTGACTTTTCTGTTGCCGGCACCAGCCTGATCAGCGGGCAATTGCAGTTGCTCAAAAAAGCCGGAATCACGGTTGCGCTTAAGGATGTCTTTGCCTCCTTGTCCTATGAGGCCAGCCCGGGCGGATGGCAAACGGTGTGGAGCGATTCGGTGAATTTTGCCCAGGCTCAGAAAAAAGGCAGCTGGCAATTCAGCTTTGACGATCTGGTCGCGTCGGGAGGCAACTACCGCCTGTCTCTGGCGGGGTCCATTTATCCCAACACCAATTACACCGGGTCATACCTCTACCAGTTGTCCATTACAGCCGTTCCCGAGCCGGAAACGTTCGCCATGATGGGGCTCGGCATTGCCGCCTTGTTGCTGCGTCGCCGCCGGGTTGCTTTACTCGGCTGACCGATCGAATACCGCGTGTACACCCGATGGAGCGGCCTTGCCGAGACCGCCCCATCGGCATCACCGGCGGCCTGATGCTGTTCTCCTCTTCCTGCCTCCCACTTCCCCGCACGTTAGCCAGACTGTCCTTTTGACCGGGCGCTCGGGTGCTGAAATCAGTTGCAAATACCTGTTTGATATATGCAATAATCATTTTGGTTTGTCTGGCATAAAATCACTCGTGGTAAAAAGGGGCTGTCGTGAAACGAATGATCCCGGTCATGTTGAGCATGTCGTTGTTGATGTCTCCCGTGTTGGCCCAAGAAACACGTCCGGAGTCGAGTGGATTTTTTGGCTGGGTGTTCAGCCTGCTGGGCGAAGAACAACCGGTGCGGGGCAGTGGTGCGGTGTTGTCCGAAGAGCGCCAGGTCCCGCCTTTCCACGCGGTGCAGTTGGCGGGAAGCTGTGATTTCAGTTATCAGCTTGCTCCGGTCCGGCGCGTGGTGGTGATGGCCCAGTCAGAAGTGTTGCCCCGGGTCGACGTCCGTGTCGTTGACGGGGTGTTGAGGGTATCGCTCAAGAATGTGTTGCTGTCCGTGAGCCAGCCGATCAGGGTTGTCGCGAGCGGTCCGGCACTGGATGGTGCGGTGCTGACAGGGTCGGGAAACATGGTGTTGAAAGGTGTTGGCGGTAAATACGTCGACCTTGAGGTCAAGGGCTCGGGGCAGCTCAAGGCCTCGGGCAGTGCCGAGCGTCTGGCGGCCAGGATCACGGGGTCCGGGGCCATGCAACTGGACGATATTCGTGCGCATGAGATTCAGGCATCGCTGGGAGGCAGTGGCGACTGGAAAGCTCGTAAAGTCAATGCCAAACGGGTCGTTGTCACCGTCAAGGGCTCGGGGTCGGTGTGGGCCAGTGGCGAGGTGGATAAGGTGGATACCGTGGTGCACGGGTCCGGGGATGTCAACCTGACCTCGCTGCATGCCCAGTCGGTGTCTGCCAAAGTGGCCGGTACCGGCAATATTTATCTGCATGCCCGCGACAGTGCCAGTGCCCAGAGTTATGGCTCGGGCGATATTACCGTGAGTGGTAATCCGGCCCGGCGCAATGTCAGTCGCTATGGCTCAGGTGCGATCCATTTTCCCTGATGCCGGATCGGCTTGCCCGATACTGAACGCATCGCCGGTTTCGAAGAATGTCCCGCCGGCGATGTAGTGGATGGAGCGTTCCGCTCTGCCATCAATGCGCCAGTGACCGTCGCTGAACGCGTCCGGGTCCGCCCAGGCTGCCAGCACTTCGGCGACGAAGATATCGTGGCGCTGTTGTATTTCCGGCTCATCGATCACCCGGCATTCCAGCCAGCCCAGGCACCCGTCGACCAACGGGGCGGCAATCGTGTGCGCCGGAAAGGTCCGCAGGTCGAAGCGGGCAAACTTGTCCTGATCACGCCCACTGTCTGTGCCAACCCCCACTGTTGCCTCCGCCAGCTGTTTGCCGGGAATGTTCAAGGCAAATTCTCCCGAGGCGTCAATCAGTTCTCGGGTGTAGGTGCTTTTGTCGATGACAATGGCGATTTTCGGGGGATCAAAGTCAACCGGCATGCTCCAGGCGGCGGCCATGATATTGCGGGCTTGCCCGTGAGCGCTGGTCACCAATACGGTCGGGCCGTGATTCAGCAGGCGGTAGGCTTTGGACAGTTCAACGGGGAGGTGCATTACGGTGGACCCTGAACAGAACGAACACGTCTGCATGATGCGCCAGAGTCGTCATGCGGGCAATCAAGGCATGGTCGAGACGTAAAAAACCCCGCCGGTGTGGCGGGGTCTTACGTACTGGGGTCGTGAAGACGGTTAGTCTTCGCTGACGTTCAGTGCATTGATGTTGTAACCCGCGTCGACGTAGGTGATCTCGCCGGTGATGCCCGACGACAGGTCGGACAGCAGGAAGGCCGAGGTATTGCCCACTTCTTCGATGGTGACATTGCGACGCAGCGGAGCATGGTCGGCAACATGGTGCAGCAGCTTGGAAAAGCCGCTGATGCCGGAAGCCGCCAGGGTCTTGATCGGACCGGCGGAAATGCCGTTGACGCGAATGCCTTCGCGGCCCAGCGAGCTTGCCATGAAGCGTACCGAAGCCTCCAGGCTGGCCTTGGCGAGACCCATTACATTGTAGTTCGGGATCGAGCGGACGGCGCCGAGGTAGGTCAGGGTCAGCAAGGCAGCCTTGCGGCCCTGCATCATCGGACGGGCGGCCTTGGCGAGGGCCGGGAAGCTGTAGGCCGACACGTCATGGGCGATCTGGAATGCTTCGCGGCTGATCGAATCGAGAAAGTCTCCGGCCAGTGCCTCGCGCGGGGCAAAGCCGATGGCGTGCACCAGTCCGTCCAGACCGTCCCAGTCGCGACCCAGATCGACGAACAATTGTGCAATTTCGGCATCGTTCTGAACATCGCAACGGTAAACCAGCTCGCTGCCGAAGTCCTTGGCCATGTCGCGTACCCGGTCTTCCAGTTTGTCGACCACATAGGTGAAGGCGAGTTCAGCGCCTTCGCGGTGACAGGCCTGTGCGATGCCATAGGCGATGGAGCGGTTGGAGATCATCCCGGTGATCAGAATTTTTTTGCCTTGCAGAAAGCCCATCTTGCGTCCTTCTCGATAGATTACAGCCGGCCATTATAACCGTTGTTTGCGGGGGATGGCAGTGCTGGATTGTCTGACAGATTGAAATAGTTTATCTTGCAATGACAGTAAAATATCATGATCTGCCATAGTAGGGATGACTTGAAGTACGCCACGCGTGCCCCATCTGTTGCTAGAGGGCTGGCAGGGTTGCCCCTTGCAAACGGCCTTGCTACCATCCACACATCAACAGATAAATAACACTCTCAAGAGGAAGCCATGAGCGATCTGATTCTGCACGTAACCGACGACTCCTTTGAACAAGACGTTTTGAAAGCGGAAGGCCCGGTTCTGGTCGACTATTGGGCCGAATGGTGTGGTCCGTGCAAAATGATCGCCCCGATCCTCGACGAAATTGCCCGTGAATACGATGGCAAGCTGAAGATCGTCAAACTGAACATCGATCAAAACGAACAGACGGCACCGAAATACGGTATCCGCGGCATCCCGACCCTGATGATCTTCAAGGATGGTCAAGTGGTTGGCACCAAGGTCGGCGCGCAAGCCAAGGGACAACTCACCGCGTTTATTGACAGTCATCTGTAAAACGTTTATCCTCAATTGAATCTTCAAAAAGCCGGGCGACTCCGCAATCTGTCGCCCGTTTCGTATCTGCTCCCACACTCCTGATTGGCATCTCCGCCACATCGAATTATCGAGTCGACACCGGCCGCTATGCACTTATCTGACCTGAAACATCTGCCCGTAACCCAACTCGTCGAAATGGCCATTGCCAACGAGATTGATGGTGCGAACCGACTGCGCAAGCAAGACCTGATCTTTGCGCTTCTCAAGAACCAGGCCAAGAAGGGCGAAAGCATCTTCGGCGAAGGCACGCTGGAAGTGTTGCCCGACGGTTTTGGTTTTTTGCGCAGCCCGGACACGTCGTATCTTGCCGGCCCTGACGATATCTACGTGAGCCCGAGCCAGATCCGGCGCTTCAACCTGCATACCGGCGATTCCATCGAGGGCGAAATCCGTACGCCCAAAGACGGTGAACGCTACTTTGCCCTGGTGAAGGTCGACAAGGTCAATGGCGATGCTCCGGAGAATTCCAAACACAAGATCCTCTTCGAAAACCTGACGCCGCTGTTCCCGACCGAACAGCTGCATCTCGAGCGCGAGATCCGCGCCGAAGAGAATATCACCAGCCGCATCATTGATCTGGTGGCGCCGATCGGCAAGGGACAGCGCGGTTTGCTGGTGGCCCCGCCGAAATCCGGCAAAACCGTGATGCTGCAGCACATTGCCCACGCCATTACCTCCAACCACCCGGAAGTCGAGATGATCGTGCTGTTGATCGACGAACGTCCGGAAGAAGTGACGGAAATGCAACGCTCGGTACGCGGCGAAGTCGTTTCATCGACCTTCGACGAGCCGGCGACCCGTCACGTGCAAGTGGCTGAAATGGTCATCGAGAAGGCCAAGCGACTGGTCGAGCACAAGAAAGACGTGGTTATCCTGCTGGATTCGATCACCCGTCTGGCCCGTGCCTACAACACCGTGGTGCCGGCTTCCGGCAAGGTGCTGACCGGTGGTGTCGACGCCAATGCCCTGCAACGTCCGAAACGGTTCTTCGGTGCGGCGCGTAATGTGGAAGAGGGCGGTTCCCTGACCATTATCGCCACCGCGCTGATCGATACCGGCTCGCGCATGGACGATGTGATCTATGAAGAGTTCAAGGGTACCGGCAATATGGAAATCCACCTTGATCGCCGTATGGCGGAAAAACGGATTTTCCCGGCACTCAACATCAATCGCTCGGGTACCCGTCGCGAAGAACTGTTGATTCCGCAAGACCAGCTGCAACGCATCTGGGTATTGCGCAAGCTGCTTTATCCGATGGATGATCTGGATGCGATGGAGTTCCTGCAGGACAAGATCCGCGCCACCAAGTCCAATCTGGCCTTCTTCGATTCGATGCGTCGCTGAGGCAGTTTAACCGCACAGTGATCCACAACGCCAGGCGACTCAGCCTGGCGTTTTTATTGGTAAGACAACTGCAATGATGGATACCTCTCGCCTCATCAATATGGATCTCATTTCCGCCATCGGGACGGTCGCGTTCGCCTTGTCCGGCTATCTGGTCGGCGTCAAGAAGCGGCTTGATCTGCTCGGTATCATCATCGTCGCCTTGTTGACGGCGGTGGGCGGGGGGATTGTGCGGGACATGATGGTGCATCGTGTTCCATTGGTGTTCTATGACTACACCAATATCATCATTATTGCCGTGACGCTGGTATTGTCCTGGCTGGCCGGGCTGCATCGGCGCCAAAGCGAAACCTTCGACAAATTGTTCATCGTGGCGGACTCGCTGGGTCTGGTGGCCTTCAGCCTGACGGGGGCCCAGGTCGGGCTGATGTTCGATCTCAATGCCTTTGGCGTGGTAATGTTGGGTTTTGTGACGGCAGTGGGTGGCGGGGTAGTGCGCGACATGATGGTCAACGACATCCCCTTCATCCTGCATCAGGACTTTTACGGCACGGTGGCCATTTTGGTGGCGGCGGCATTGTTTGTGATGGATCAGTGCGTCTGGTTGAGCCTGTTCAGCCTGCACTGCTTGTTTGTGGTCGGTGTTGCCATCCGTTTGCTGGCGCACTGGCGCGAGCTTGCCCTGCCCAAAATCGGCGAGGGTGGCAAACCTGTTTAGGAATCGTCATGGCGGATTGGCAGGTCGTGGTCGAGCGGCTGCGCAATGAACTGGCTCAAGGCCCGGCTCCGGGCTGGGAGTCGGTGTTGCCGTATACGCCGGAGAGCGAGGGCATGCGCGAGGCGGCGGTGCTGCTGGCGCTGGTCTGGCATGATGATCATCCTGCCGTGTTGTTGACGCAGCGCACGGAAACCTTGCCGACCCACGCCGGACAGGTAAGTTTTCCGGGGGGGAAGAAAGATCCGTCCGATACCGATCTGGTGGCGACGGCCTTGCGCGAGGCCCGGGAAGAAGTGGGGCTCGACCCGTCCTGTGTCACGGTGTTGGGTACCTTGCCACGCTATGCCACCATCAGTGGTTTTGTCGTGACGCCGGTGGTTGGCCTGATTCCTCCCGGCCTGACGCTAGCACCGGAGCCTGGCGAGGTCGCGTCAGTGTTCGAGTTGCCGCTGTCATGGGCGTTGGACGAAGAGCGCTATCAGCGCTACCGCTATACCCTGGAGGGGCGTGAAGGGTTTTACCTGGGCTTTCACTATCAATCCTGGTGGATCTGGGGTGCAACCGCCGCCATGCTGCGCATGCTATGCGCCACGCTCTCCCCGGACTCCCTGACGTCTCACACTGACTGATCGTCGATTTCCAGGCGGTTCCGGCCATTGACCTTGGCGAGATACAGGAATTTGTCGGCACGCGCCTGTATGGTCGCCACGCTATCGCCCGGACGCCAATCGGTCATCCCTCCGCTGAAGGTCACGGGTTCCTGGGCAAAGGGGAATACCGTGCTTTCCATTTTGCTTCTTACCCGCTCCATGACCGTGTGCGCGTCCTTGAGGCGGGTGCACGGGAAAATCACCAGAAACTCTTCGCCCCCGACCCGTGCGCAGACATCGGTGCTGCGGGTGGCATCGATCAACTCGTTGGAGAGCGCAATGAGGATGTTGTCACCGACCTGATGGCCATACAGGTCGTTGAACTGTTTGAAGTGATCGACGTCGAAAATGGCGATGCTCAAGGGCTGGCCATACCGTTCACAGCGGGCCATCTCGTCGCGTAGTGACTGATCGGCAAAGCGGCGGTTGTACAGTCGCGTGAGCGGGTCGGTGACTGCCATCAGGTTCAGTTGCTCGTTTTTACGCTCGATTTCCTGTTCCAGGGCCTTGCGCTCGCTAATGTCGTACAAACCGATCAGGGTGGCGGGCTGCTCGCTGAAACGCGTCGACTTCATCGATACCATGACCCACAAGCGACTGCGGTCCTCGCGTTCGATCTCGACTTCCTGGTCACTGACCACTTCGCCATTCCTGAGCCAGTCATTGATTGGCGACAAATGCAAGGGAAGATCCAGCGGTGCGCCATCCATGGCGCTGTCGTCATTGAGATGGGTCGCCAGATGCAGCATCTGGCGTGCAGGGGTGTTGGCGTAGAGGATGAACTGGTTGAGATTGCTGACCAGCATCAGTGCCACCGGCGCGGTGTCCAGGGTCAGTCTGGCCTGTGCTTCACTTTCCTTGATCTTGCGGGCACTGGTCAGCAACAAGTCGGTCTGGGCCAGATTGGCCAGGTGGCTGCGCAGTGCCGTCAGCGTCAGCAAGGCCAGCAGGCACCATGACAGTGTGTAGAAAATGATTTTTTGCCGCATCGAGACCGTGAAGTCTTGCCGGGCGATCCCGACGGCAATCTGCAAGGGATAGTTGGCCGTCGAGCGCAGGCTGTAGATGCGCTCTTTTTGATCCACCGGCGATTGCGCCGAGAACAGCAGCTGATTATCGTCGCGCGAGAAAATCTGTTCGGGCTGCGGGTCCACCGGCAGGGCGAGTCCGCTGTCCTTGGGGAACTCCGGCCAGCGCGAGATCAACTCGTGCCGCAAGTCCGTCACCAGCACTTCCCCGTGCTCACCCACCGAGACCCGGCCGACTTCGTGCCGGAAAAACTTGGGCGATACTTCTCCGACCGCCAGTCCGATGGTAACCCCTTTTTCGTTGACCAGTTTGGCGGCGGTGATGATGCGCGCACCGTTTTGTTCATGGCGCACCGTGACGAAGCTATTGTCAGTCTCCGTGCCGTTGCGGTGCAGCCAGCGGCAGTAGTCGGTGCGGTTTTGGTAAAAATGGGTGTTTTCCTGGGTGCTGTACATGACCTGACAGCCGGTATCCAGAATGTCGATGCGCGACAGATAGTCCATGCTGCGCAATTTGGCGCGCAGGGCTTGATTCAGCTTTTCATAGTCATCCGGTTTCAGGGTGCCGCTGTGCAGCAACTGCCCTACTTGCGGGTTGTCGTCCAGATTGCCCAGAATCAGGCTTCCTTCGCGGACGCCGGACATCAAGCGCTCGGACAATAGTTCGGAGAGTGCGGAGGCTTGCGACTGGGCTTCCTGCGCGCTTAGCCGGTAGGTGTGCCAGAGCTCCAGGCCCATCAGCGCCAGCAGCACGATCAAAAAACCGGCTGAGGACAGTTTGGCGTAGAGTGCCGATGAGGTGCGGCGCTGATTGGTGAAGGCGGCAGGCATTGCGGAAGCTTTCAGTGTTACAGGGAAAAACGCATGGACAAGTCAATGGCCCTGACGTCTTTGGTCAATTTGCCAATGGAAATGCGGTCCACACCGGTTTCCGCGACAGCACGCAAGCTGGCGAGATCGATGCCGCCCGATGCCTCCAGGCTGGCACGCCCCTGGGTCATGGCAACGGCGGCGCGCAGGGTGGCGTTGTCCATATTGTCCAGCAGCACCAGCGTGGCTCCGGCATCCAGCGCTTCCTGCAATTCGGCAAGGGTTTCCACTTCGACCTGCAGGGTGACGTGCGGTGGCGCAATGCGTTGTGCTTCCTGCAGCGCGGCGGTAATGGAGCCGGCTGCCATGATATGGTTTTCCTTGATCAGAATACCGTCGTACAGCCCGGTGCGCTGGTTGCAGCCACCGCCGACCGTCACCGCATATTTTTGGGCAAGACGTAGTCCCGGCAGGGTCTTGCGGGTGTCGTGAATCCGCGCGGCGGTGCCGGCCACGAGATCGACATGGCGGCGTGTTTCGGTGGCGACGGCCGAGAGCATTTGCAGGAAATTCAGGGCCGAGCGTTCGGCGGTCAGCAGGGCACGCGCCGGGCCGGAAATCCGGCAAATGACGGTGTCGGGTTCGACACGGCTGCCTTCGGCAACCAGCCAGTCGACGCGGCATGCGGCATCGACTTGCCGGAAACAGTCATCGAACCAGGCCTGGCCACAGAGGATGGCCGACTCGCGGGCGATGACGGTCGCCTCTCCTTGCCGGTGTTCCGGGATCAGTTGCGCCGTCCAGTCGCCTTCGCCAATGTCTTCTGCCAATGCATGGGCGACATTGAGTGAAATTTCATGCTGTTTCGGCAACGCGGGCATACGTGTGTCTCTCCGGGAAAAGCGCTATTGTAGCGGTACTTGCGTCTTGGTGCGATGCTGACCCGATCCACTTGGGTTATTGCCGTCTGTTATCATGCCATACTTGTATTGACATATGAGTTTAGTATGAACTACCCGGTTTCGTTGTTTCCTTTCTGGATGATAGGACTGACCAGTGTACTGGCACTGGCGGTGTTGGCCGTTGCCGCCTTGCGCGCGCCGTGGCGGACCTTGCAAGGCCCGGCGGCGAATGCGTGGATCGGGGCTGTCGTGCTGGTGATGGTGGTGTGGTTGCTCAAGGGCGGCTTCAAGCCGGGGGTCAGCTTCCATTTGCTGGGTGTCTCGGTGTTGACGCTGATGATGGGACCGTGGCTTGCGTTGATCGCGGTCGGCATTGTGTTGCTGGGACTGGTGATGGATGGCCAGGGTGAGTGGTTGGCCATCGGCATGAATTTTATGGTGTCGGGGGTGGTGCCGGTGGCGTTGACGTCGCTGGTGTTGCGGATCGCCCGGCACACTCTACCGCGTAACCTGTTTGTGTATGTCTTTGTCAATGCCTTTATGGCCGGCGGTGCGGCCTATGCGGCAGCGAACCTGACCGGCATGCTGCTGATGGGTGCGGTCGGAAGTTACCCCTGGGATTACCTGCTGGAAGATGTCTTGCCCTTTCAGTTCCTCTTCTCGTGGTCTGAGGCGTTTACCACGGGGCTGGTCATGGCCGTGCTGGTGGTGTACCGGCCGGAATGGGTGGCCAGTTTCGATGACGCATTGTATCTTGATGATAAACCCCGCTAAACCTTGAAGGGAGTTGCCGTGCCTTTTGCGCTGTGGAGTGTCTTGATTGCCGCCTGCCTGCCTCTGGTGTGGGCGCTGGTGGCCAAGGTCGGAGGCCGTATCGATAATCGTGCCCCGCGGGTCGGGATGGCGCAGTTGTCCGGGTACCGGCAACGCGCCAATTGGGCCCAGATGAACGCCTGGGAGGCGTTTTCCCCTTACGCGGCCGCCATGGTGATTGCCTGGGTGCAGCACGTGCCGGTGGCCTTGCTGGATGGTCTGGCCGGCGCGTTTATCGTGCTGCGCCTCGCGCATGGCCTGCTGTATCTGGCGGATAAAGCCGCGTTGCGGTCCCTGGCCTGGCTCGGCGGCTATGGCGTGGTGATTGCCTTGTTTGTCAAAGCCGCCGGACTCTGAGTCAGAGAACGACCGGCTCGCACTCCAGTTCCACGCCGTAACGCTCGCGCACTACCGAGCGGATATGTTCGGCGAGCCGGACAATGTCTGCGCCGCTGGCACTGCCGTGATTGACCAGTACCAGTGCCTGACGTTCATGCACGGCGGCATCGCCGTCACGATAGCCTTTGAGACCCGCCTGATCGATCATCCACCCGGCGGCCAGCTTGGTTTTGCCTGCGCCTGCCGGGTAATTGACCAGTTTCGGGTAACGTTGCAGCAGCGCTTCTGCCACGTCGCTGTCGACAATCGGGTTTTTGAAGAAACTGCCGGCGTTGCCCAGCTTTGCCGGGTCTGGCAGTTTGCTTGAGCGGATGCGCATGACGGCGGCGCTGACATCCAGCGGTGTCGGATGGCTAATGCCCATGCGGGAAAGCTCGCCATCAATATCACCATACGCGGTAATGAGGCGGGGTGTTCTGGACAGCTTGAAGCGCACCGCAGTGACCAGCAGTCGCCCGGCCGCTTCGTGTTTGAAGACACTGTCACGATAGCCAAACCGGCACTCGGCGTTGGTCAGGATGCGTTCCCGGCCGCCATGGTCCAGTTCGGCGGTCACCACTTCCTCGATGCAGTCTTTGACTTCAACGCCATAGGCGCCGATGTTCTGTACCGGGCTGGCACCGACCGTGCCGGGGATCAGGCTGAGGTTCTCCAGTCCGTACCAGCCGGCTTCGAGGGTGTGGCGCACGAAGCTGTGCCAGTTTTCACCGGCGGCAGCTTCGACGATAACACTGTCGTGTTCCTCTTTCAGCAAGCGGATGCCTTTGAGTGCCATCCTGACCACCAGCCCGGCAACGTCGCCGGTCAATAGCAGGTTGCTGCCGCCTCCCAGCCAGACGACCGGCCCCTGTTGGGCCTGGGGTGTTGCCAGCAGGTCGGGCAAGTCGGCCAGCGCATCGAGTTCTGCAAAGAAATCCGCCCGGGCGGCGATGCCGAAGGTATTGAGAGCCTGAAGCGGGTAGTGGGGTTGAAGGGCAAACGTCACGATATCAAACCTTGTTCGGATGAAGTGTCTGGTGACGTCGGCTTGCGCGGGCGAGATACCAGACCAGAAAGACAGCTGCCGTAGTGAGACTGATCACCAGGGCGAGCCAGAAACCATAAATTCCCATGGGCCGGGAAACCAGCCAGTCGGTCAAGCCCAGCATAATCCCCAAACCGAGGCCCACTCCCCAGAACGCGCTGATGTGGATGGCCATCGGTATCGTGGTCAGTTTGTAACCCCGCAAGGCGCCTGAGGCAATGGTTTGTGCCGCATCGGTCAGCTGATACACGGCGGCAAACAGCAGCAGCGTCATGCCGATTTCGATCAGTCGGGAGTCGGATGTGTACATGCCGATGATCTCGGCGCGTAACAGTAGAACCAGTACCATGGTGAACAAGGCCAGCACAAGACCACTCAATAGTCCGACGCCGGCCGAGAACCGGGCGCCCGAGGCGTTGCCGGCGCCGATGTATTGGCCCACGCGGACCGAGAGTGCCGTCGCAATGCTGGAAGGAAGCATATAGATCAGGCTGGAAAAATTCAGCACCGCTTGATGGCTGGCGACAACGACGGTGCCCAGTGGTGTTACCAGCAGGGCAATGAAGGAAAACAGGCTGACTTCGACGAAAAACGACAGTCCGATGGGAATGCCCAGCTTGAGAAAGGTGCGGAAACGACGGAAGTCGGGCCAGCTCATGCGCTCGAACAAGCCGAACGGGGCGAAGTAGCGGTTGAACTTCAGGTAAGCCAGCAAGGCAAAAAAGGCAAACCAGAAAACGGCCCCGGTGGCCCAGCCGCAGCCTGCGCCGCCCATGCGCGGCAGGCCGAACAAACCGTGAATCAGAATGTAGTTCAGCGGGATGTTGAGCAACAGGGCGGCCACGCTGACCACCATGATCAGGCGGGGTTTGTTTAAGCTGGAGGCGTAGGCATGCAATGCCCGGTGCATCATCGCCCCGGGCATGCCAAGTGCCGCACCGGTGATGAATAACAGGACTTTGTCGCGGACTTCATAGGGGAGATCCAGCCAGCGATACAGCAGCGGCTCGCACGCCAGCATCAGCAACATGCCGATAATACCGGCAAACAAGCCGAACCAGATGCCTTGACGGCCGGTTTCACCAATCCCGCTTCGCTCTCCCGAGCCGAATTGATGCGCAATGATCGGGTTGAGCGCGGTCACCACGCCCATCAAGGTACAGTAAACGGTAATAAAGATGCTCGAGCCGATCGAGACGGCCGCCAGATCATCCGTGGAGACGCGGCCGGACATGACTGTATCGACAAAGCCTGTCGCGACCTGAGCCATCTGGGCAATCATCATGGGCAATGACAATCTGGCAATGGCGAGGGCTTCGCGGCGTAGCGCGCCGGGTTGTGCTTTGTCTATATCAAACAGCATGAAATGTGGCTCACCAAAAACTGCATTATAGAGGACTGAAGCGTACTCAGGGAGAGAGTTGCTCGCAGGAAGGCGGTTGCTGCACGGGTGTTGCAATGACATGATTGTTCTTGCCGGCTTGCTTGGCTTGATATGGCGCGGTCGGCCGCCTTGACCAGAGCGTCGATGGTGTCGCCATGCCGGGGCCAACCGGCAATGCCGATGCTGGCGCCGATGGTGAGCGACAGTTGTCCGTACGGGAAGGGGGGTTGCAACTGCGTCAGTATGGTACGGGAGACCCGTTCGGCGGCGAGCAGGTCTTTTTGCCGTGCCAAAATCACGATGAACTCATCGCCCCCCATCCGCGCAGCGGTATCTTCACAGCGAATGGTGCAGGTCAGCCGGTTCGCGACACTTTTCAGGACGTGGTCGCCGGCATCGTGTCCGTAACTGTCGTTGATCTGCTTGAACCCATCCAGATCGATAAACAGTAGCGCGACCGACTCGTTGTGCCGGCGAGCGGCTTCGATGATCTGGCGTAGCCGGTCGCTGGTCAGTCGCCATACCGGCAGCCCGGTGAGATGGTCATGATTGGCCAGGAAAGCGATCTGGTCACGCTGGGCACGGATTTCGGCCATGCTGGTCTGTACCCGGTCCAGTAACAGGTTCAAGGCATCGGTGGTATTTCTCACTTCATTGCGGGTCATGCGGTCGATGCGGCCGCTGAAGTCCTGCGATCCACCGATCTCCACGATGCGCTGCTCCAACTGTTTAAGCGGGCGGGCGATGCTGCGGTAGGCCCAGACAGCCAATCCGGTCATCAGCAGGGCAATGATCAAGGTTAGCTGTATGCCTTGATCCATTGCGCGGCAAACCTTGCCCTTCAGGGCGGGGAAGGATAGCACGGATGGCCAAGCCGTCCTTGCCTTTGCCGTTCAGTGTGGCATCTGCTGCTTGAGATCGTGGCGAATGAGTTCGATGGGCGCACCGCCGCAACCGTCGGCAACGTCAACGGGTGGCAATAGCGAGTAGGCTTGGCGACATGCAAC